>JAFWIE010000067.1 GCA_017533825.1 Atopobiaceae bacterium
AGATCGACAAGGCTCCCGAGGAGCGTCAGCGTGGTATTACGATCTCCGTTGCTCACGTTGAGTACGAGACCCAGAACCGCCACTATGCGCACGTTGACTGCCCGGGCCATGCTGACTACATCAAGAACATGATTTCCGGTGCTGCTCAGATGGCCGGCGCAATCCTGGTTATCGCTGCTACCGACGGCCCCATGGCCCAGACGCGTGAGCACATCCTGCTCGCCCGTCAGGTAGGCGTACCCTACATCATCGTCTTCCTGAACAAGTGCGACATGGTTGACGACGAGGAGCTCATCGAGCTCGTCGAGATGGAGACCCGCGAGCTCCTCGACGAGTATGACTTCCCCGGCGACGACCTGCCTATCGTCAAGGGCTCCGCTCTGAAGGCCCACGAGGGCGACCAGAAGTGGTACGACGCCATCGTCGAGCTCATGCACACCGTCGACCACTACATCCCGACGCCCACCCGTGAGGCCGACAAGCCGTTCCTGATGGCCATCGAGGACGTCATGACCATCTCCGGTCGTGGTACCGTTGCTACCGGTCGTGTCGAGCGCGGCCAGCTCAACCTCAACACCCCCGTCGAGATCGTCGGCATCAAGGAGACCCAGAAGTCCACTGCTACCGGCATCGAGATGTTCCGTAAGTCCATGGATTACTGCGAGGCTGGCGACAACGTCGGTATCCTCCTCCGTGGCATCAAGCGCGAGCAGATCGAGCGCGGCCAGGTCATCTGCGCTCCCGGCTCCGTTACCCCGCACTCCAAGTTCACCGGCGAGATTTACGTCCTCACCAAGGAGGAGGGTGGCCGTCACACGCCGTTCTTCTCTGGCTATCGTCCGCAGTTCTACTTCCGCACCACCGACGTCACGGGCGACATCCAGCAGCTCACCGACGCCAACGGCGGCAAGGTCGAGATGGCAATGCCTGGCGACCACGTCACCATCACCGCTGAGCTCATTCACCCGATCGCCATGGAGCAGGGCCTCAAGTTCGCTATCCGCGAGGGTGGCCACACGGTAGGCGACGGCCGCGTCTCCACCATCATCGAGTAGACGCGCACACAGCTCGTGTAGACCCGGCGCCCCTGAGGCGCCGGGTTTTTTGTGGGCATGGTAATCGCGGAGACATGCTTGGCCCGCGCTCGTGCCGGATGTTGGAGTGCCCTGGCGTCGAGGTCACGCAGTGGTATCTTCGAACGCTGGGGGAGATCGTCTCCGCAGTGCAAGCTCCAAGAATGCTCGGATGGCTTTTTTCGCGATTGCACTTGACACACGTGCCTACCTGATGGTAGTGTTTTCACTTGCGTCACGTTTGAGGAGGAAAGAATGCGTACTCTCGTTACCCTTGCATGCACTGAGTGCAAGCGTCGCAATTACACGATAAAGAAGAACAAGGCAAACAACCCTGAGCGCCTAGAAATGAAGAAATATTGTCGGTGGTGCAAGAAGCACACTGCGCACAGGGAAACGCGCTAATATAGTTCTTTGACACACGCCAGTAGTTCAATTGGTAGAGCAGCGGTCTCCAAAACCGCGTGTTGAGGGTTCGAGTCCTTCCTGGCGTGCCAGCAATTCCACCGGCTTTCCCTTCGGGGTTAGCCGGTTTCTATGATACGAGCCGTTTTTGGAAGGACGGGCTATGGCCAAAAGGGAGCGCAACAAGCGGGCCGCGCGTAAGGCACGCCAAGAGGAGCGGATTCGCAAGGAGGCCGCACAGGCTGCTGCCGCACCTGCAAAGAGTGAGTCACGTTCGCTGTTCAAGGGTAAGTCCAACGCGTCCACGAAGTCTTCTCCCAAGGCAACTGCGATAGCGAAGGCGGATCGTAAGGGCCTGCAGAAGGTCTCGGGCTACTTTACCGACGTGCGGTCCGAGATGCGTAAGGTAACGTGGCCGAGTGCCACGGAGCTGCGCAGCTATTCGCTGGCCGTCATCGCAACGCTTATCGCGTTTGGCATCGTCATCTGGCTCGTGGATACCGGCATCGTTGCCGGCCTCGTGCAGTACACCAGCTTGAGGGGCTAGCGATGGCAAAGCGTTGGTACGTGGTTCACACTTATTCTGGCTACGAGAACAAGGTCAAGACGGACCTCGAGCACCGCATCGAGACCTTCGGAGCCGAGAACCTCATCGTGGACATACAGATTCCCACGGAAGAGGTTATCGAGATCAAGGATGGCGGCAAGCGCGACACCAAGGAGGCCAAGGTCTTCCCGGGGTACGTGCTCGTTCGTATGGAGATGAACGACGACACTTGGACCATCGTGCGCAACACCGCAGGCGTAACTGGTTTCGTGGGCGTCGATGGCAAGCCCTCCCCGCTACGGAGGAGCGAGTACAACAAGATTATGCATACGGGGGTTCGTGGCAGCACGCCGAGTGTTCCCAAGAGAACCGCCACCAACCTCGAGGTCGGTCAGTCGGTGCGCGTTATCAGCGGCCCGCTTGCGGACTTCGACGGCCAGATCTCGGAAGTCAACCCCGAGGCAAACAAAGTCAAGGTCATGGTGAGCATCTTTGGGCGCGATACCCCGGTAGAGCTCACTATCGATCAGGTATCGGTCATCGGATAACGGCAAATCTGCCAGGTACGGTATCGGTGAGGATAGCTTCTCGGACCTGGCGAGGCGATAGTAACTAAACGCCACCTAACAAAGGGGAAGTATCATGGCCAAGCAGGTCACACATTTCATCAAGCTCCAGATTCCGGCAGGTCAGGCTAATCCTGCGCCTCCCGTGGGCCCCGCCCTTGGTGCTGCGCAAGTCAACATCATGCAGTTCTGCACGGCCTTCAACAACGCGACGAAGGACAAGGCCGGCGACATCATCCCCGTCGAGATCACGGTCTACGAGGACCGCACGTTCGACTTCGTCACCAAGACGCCGCCGGCGGCTCAGCTCATCAAGAAGGAGCTTGGCCTCAAGAGCGGTTCTAGCGTGCCTCAGCGCGACAAGGTCGGCCAGCTCACCGACGAGCAGCTCACCAAGATCGCCGAGATCAAGATGCCGGACCTCAATGCCAACGACATCGAGGCCGCAAAGAAGATTGTTGCCGGCACTGCACGCTCCATGGGCGTGACGATCGCCGAGTAACTGGTAAGGAGCCTCCTTCGGGAGGGTCGAAGTGGGAGGGCTTGGCAGCCCGCATACCACAGGAGGTAGAAACATGCCTAAGCACGGAAAGAAGTACAAGGATCAACTCGCCAAGATTGATCGCACCAAGCTGCACACCCCCAAGGCGGGCCTGCAGCTCGTGAAGGACGTCGCCGCCGCGAAGTTTGACGAGACCGTCGAGGTCTCCATTCGCCTGGGTGTCGACACCCGTAAGGCCGACCAGAACGTCCGTGGCTCCATCTCGCTGCCGCACGGCACGGGCAAGAGCGTGCGCGTGGCCGTCTTTGCCGAGGGCGAGAAGGCCCGTGAGGCCGAGGCTGCTGGTGCCGACGTCATCGGCTCCGACGATTTGGTTGCTCAGGTCCAGGCTGGCGAGCTCAATTTCGACGCCGCCATCGCCACGCCCAACATGATGGGCAAGGTTGGTCGCCTCGGCCGCATCCTCGGCCCCCGTGGCCTCATGCCCAACCCCAAGCTGGGCACCGTCACCATGGACGTCGCAAAGATGGTCGCCGAGCTCAAGGCTGGCCGCGTGGAGTATCGTGCCGACCGTTACGGCATCTGCCACGTGCCTCTGGGCAAGGTCTCCTTCCCGGTCGAGAAGCTGGCTGAGAACTACGGCACGCTCTTCACCGAGCTTCTGCGCGTCAAGCCGTCGAGCGCCAAGGGTCGTTACGTCAAGTCCGTCGTCGTGTCCTCCTCGATGGGACCTGGCGTCCGCATCGATCCCATGATTACGCGTGACTTCCTGCAGTAAGCGCGACCTCTCAGCATAATGGCTGCCGGCCCCCAGGATGCAAAGCATCGTGGGGGCTCGTTGTTACGGTGCTCGACGGTGCTCGACGCGGAAGAACGACGCGCGGTTTGTGAAGTTGCTTGACATGTGTGGCTTCGAGTGCCACAATACCC
The DNA here is from genome assembly GCA_017533825.1 of Atopobiaceae bacterium. Lineage (GTDB taxonomy): Bacteria > Actinomycetota > Coriobacteriia > Coriobacteriales > Atopobiaceae > RUG440. The sequence continues at coordinate 4,024 of JAFWIE010000067.1, forward strand.
CGATGTACATAGCACGAATCGCTGCCAAAGACAGCCGGTGCCGCAAGGCTTAATGGGGATGCCCGCCTGCCGAGGTGGTCTTGAGGATAGACTCCCTTCAGGTCCCGTCTGGCTGCGCCATGCGGGATTTTTGTAGTGGCTCGTGCCCGACTGCAACGAAGGAGGTGTGTTTCATGCCAAACAAGAGCAATGTGGAGATGTTGGAGAACGTCAAGAATTCGCTCGCGAATTCTCAGGGCTTCTTTGTCATCGACTACCGTGGCCTTACCGTCAAGGAGTCTCAGGAGCTTCGTCGCTCGCTGCGCGAGGCTAACTCCGAGATGAAGGTCTACAAGAACAACATCGTGAGGATTGCGCTCAAGGAGGAGGGGCTGCCCGATATCGGGGAGAACCTAGTGGGCACCTGTGCCTATGTCTTCTTCGAGAAGGACCCCGTCGATGCCGCCAAGGCCATCAAGGCCAAGGCAGACGCGCTCAAGAAGATTGAGTTTGTCGCAGGCATCGCCGATGGCAAGGGTCTCAATGCCGAGGAGGCTAAGGCCTACGCTGATCTCGCAAGCCGCGAGGAGCTCATGGCTCAGCTCGTGTACGTCATGGCAAGCCCGCTGCGTGGTATCGCATCGGTCTGCGCCGGCCCCGCACGTGGTCTGGCTACCGTGCTCAAGGCTGCTGCCGAGAAGCTCGAGGAGGCTGCCTAGCAGCCATGCCGCATCCGCGGCACCCTGTACATAATGAATGAGTGGGTGACGAGCGTCACCCAGGTTTGAAGGAGAAATTAAAATGGCTGTCACCAAAGACGAGATCATTGAGGCCCTCAAGGGCATGACCGCACTCGAGCTCTCCGAGCTCGTCCATGAGCTGGAGGACGTCTTCGGCGTCTCCGCTGCCGCTCCCGTTGCCATGGCTGCTGCTCCTGCGGCTGCTGCTGAGGAAGTCGAGGAGAAGACCAGCTTCGACGTCGAGCTCAGCTCCTTCGGCGACAAGAAGATCGCCGTCATCAAGGTCGTCCGCAAGCTCACCGGCCTTGGCCTCAAGGAGGCCAAGGAGGCCGTCGAGAAGGCCCCGAACGTAATCATGGAGGGTGTCAAGAAGGAAGACGCCGAGGCTGCCAAGAAGGAGCTCGAGGAGGCCGGCGCCGCCGTCACCCTGAAGTAGTCATTGCTTCTAGACGCGATGTAATGAGGCCGGACCTTCGGGTCCGGCCTTTTATTCTGTGGGTTCGGTTTCGCTTGGTGGGCCCAGTGATTTTGCTTGGTGGGTCCTGTTTTGCTCCGTGGTTGCGAACGCCCCAATGGACGCTGGACGACGTCTTCGGACGAGCGATCTGGTCCTCGTGGGCTCCTTTGAGCCACAAGCACCATAGGCTAGCACACTTTCTACATAAATGCCAATAGAGTTTTCGCAGGTAGAAACACTAATGGTGCTCCATAATCCAAATCTATCGACTTGTCAAGAGCCAATTGTTGACCTAATTCGGCGGTTCCGATAAATTATTAGATTGCGACAAAAGCCGCTCTCTCGTCCGTTTGTAAGGAGGAACTGCCTGGTGAGTACCGCAACGCATTCCACCAATGTACACCAAGGGGAGCGCAAGCGCGTCAGCTTTTCGAAAATCGCGCCTGCAATGGAGCTTCCCAACCTCATCTCAGTGCAGAAGGAGTCTTTCGAGCGCTTCATGACCGATGGCCTCGCCGAGTCGTTTGCCGAGTTCTCCCCCATAGAGAACAACGCGGGCACAATGGAGGTCACGTTCGGTGAGCACCAGTTTGGCGACCCTGCCCACAGCATCGCCGAGTGCCGAGCAAAGGACATCTCGTACCAAGCTCCGCTGTTCGTCGATGTTCGTTTCGTCAACAAAGAGACGGGCGAGATCAAGGAGCAGCTCGTCTTCATGGGTGACTTCCCCCTCATGACGTCACGCGGCACCTTCGTCATCAACGGCACCGAGCGCGTTGTGGTCTCGCAGCTCGTGCGTTCGCCCGGTGTGTACTTCTCGCAAGAGGTGGACAATGGCGTCGAGGTCCAGCGCGTGCAGTTCATCCCTGCGCGCGGTGCCTGGCTCGAGTTCGAGGTCGACAAGAAGGGGCACCTCTCCGTGTCCATCGACCGCAAGCGTCGCCAGAGCGCTACGCTCTTCCTGCGCGCCTTGGGCATGGTCGAGACGGATGACGACGTGTACGACCTCCTTGGCGACTCCGATGTGGTCCGCTCCACCGTCGAGCGCGACATCGCAACCACGCGTGAGGACGCCCTTATCGAGATCTACCGCAAGCAGCGTCCCGGCGAGCCTCCCACGGTCGAGTCCGCCCACTCGCTGCTCGAAGGCCTCTACTTCAACAATCAGCGCTACGACCTCGCGCGCGTCGGCCGGTTCAAGATCAACAAGAAGCTTGGCTTCGGCGACGACGTCACCGATCGCGTCATCACGCATGACGACATCATCACGGCCCTTCGCTACCTGCTGCGTCTGCACGAGCTCTCTGAGCGCAACGAGAAGAACAGCGCGTACAGCTTCGACGACATCGACCACTTCGGCAACCGCCGCGTGCGTACGGTGGGCGAGCTCGTCCAGAACCAGTTCCGCATCGGCATGAGCCGCATGGAGCGCGTTGTGCGCGAGCGCATGGCCTCGCAGGACGCGGACGACATCACGCCGCAGTCCCTCATCAACATCCGTCCCATCGTGGCGGCCATTAAGGAGTTCTTTGGCTCCTCGCAGCTCTCGCAGTTCATGGACCAGAACAACCCGCTCTCCGGCCTTACGCATAAGCGCCGCCTCTCGGCCCTCGGCCCGGGCGGTCTCGCCGGCCACAAGTCGGGTTCGAGCCGACGCACCAACGTGCCGACGGCAGTCCGCGACGTCCACAACTCGCATTATTCGCGCATGTGCCCCATCGAGACCCCCGAAGGCCCCAACATCGGCCTCATCGGCTCGCTGGCGCTCTACAGCCACGTCAACGGCTATGGCTTCATCGAGTCGCCCTATCGTAGGGTCGTCGACGGTCGCGTCACGGACGAGATCGTGTGGATGACGGCTGACGAGGAGGAGCGCCACAACATCGCGCCGGCCAACGTGCCCTACGATCCCAAGACCGGCGAGTTCGTCGAGGTGGACTACGAGGGCCGCATCGTGCATCCGGACCGCATCATCGCGCGTACCACCGACTTCGACGGCTCCTTCGGCGCACCGGCGCAGGTGCCCGTGGAGGACGTCGACTTCATGGACGTCTCGCCACGCCAGCTGCTCTCCGTAGCCGCGAACCTCATTCCATTCCTTGAGCACGACGACGCAAAGCGTACGCTCATGGGCGCAAACATGCAGCGTCAGGCCGTGCCCCTGATCCAGACGCACGCACCGCTCGTAGGCACGGGCATGGAGCGTCGTGCCGCTCTCGACTCTGGCGAGCTTGTGTGCGCAGAGACCGAGGGAACGGTGGTCAAGGTGGATGCGAGCCGTGTGGTTCTGGCTACCGCTCGTGGCCTCAAGACCTACGACCTGCCCAAGTACCAGCGCTCCAACCAGAGCACGTGCATCAACCACCGCCCCATCGTGCATGTGGGCGAGAAGGTCGTTGCTGGCCAGCCTCTGGCGGACGGCACCTCGATTGACCACACCGAGCTCGCGCTTGGCCAGAACCTCACCGTGGCATACATGCCGTGGGAGGGCTACAACTACGAGGACGGCATCATCGTGAGTGAGCGCGTGGTCCAGCAGGACCTGCTCACCAGCGTCAACATTAGCCGTCACGAGATTGATGCCCGCGACACCAAGCTCGGCCCGGAGGAGATCACGCGCGAGATTCCCAACCTCGGCGAGGACATGCTGGCCAATCTCGACGATGACGGCATCATCCGCATCGGTGCCGAGGTCGGTCCGGGAGACATCCTGGTGGGTAAGGTCACACCCAAGGGCGAGACGGCCCTCACCGCCGAGGAGCGCCTCCTGCGCGCCATCTTTGGAGCCAAGGCGCATGACGTGCGCGACACCTCGCTCAAGATGCCACACGGTGCCTACGGCCGCGTCGTGGACGTGGTGCGCTTCAGCCGCGACGCGGGCGACGACCTGCCGCCTGGAGTCAACGAGCTGGTGCGCGTCTTCGTCGCACAGCGCCGCAAGATTCAGCAGGGCGACAAGATTTCCGGCCGTCACGGCAACAAGGGCGTCGTATGCCGCATCCTGCCCACTGAGGACATGCCGTACATGGCCGATGGCACGCCCATCGACGTCATCCTGGATCCGCTGGGCGTTCCCTCCCGTATGAACGTGGGCCAGCTCATGGAATGCCACCTTGGCTGGGCCGCAAGCAACGGTTGGGACACCGAGTCCGCCGACTCCGATCGCTACGTCCCCGGCAACATGCATGTCGCGACGCCGGTCTTCGACGGTGCGACGGACGTTGAGGTCGCCGAGGTCCTGCGCCGCTCCAACATCAACCTCATGAACAAGGCAAAGCAGGAGTATGGCGAGCACATGATGGAGGAGTTCGTCCCGCAGCTCACGGCTACCGGCAAGGCGACCCTCTATGACGGCCGCACGGGTGAGGCGTACCATAGCCCCATCACGGTGGGTACCTCCTACATCCTCAAGCTCGGCCACATGGTGGACGACAAGATTCACGCACGTTCCACCGGCCCGTACAGCTTGGTCACGCAGCAGCCGCTCGGCGGCAAGGCGCAGTTCGGCGGCCAGCGCTTCGGCGAGATGGAGGTGTGGGCACTGTACGCCTACGGTGCCTCCAACGTGCTGCAGGAGATTCTCACTGTCAAGTCCGACGATACCAACGGGCGTGTCAAGACGTACGAGGCAATCGTGAAGGGCGAGAACGTGCCCACTTCGGGCATCCCCGAGTCCTTCAAGGTTCTTGTCAAGGAGATTCGCTCCCTGGCGCTCGACATCGAGCCGCTCACCTACCGCAAGTTCGAGGCCACGCCCAAGGTGCAGGAGAGCGCGGAGAAGCCCGACGTGATCAGCGCCTTCACGGACACCGAGCGCATGAGCGACCTCGTAGGCGGCTTTGACAACGACAGCAGCCAAGATGAGGACGACGCTGAGGTTCTCATCGGTGGAGCTTTGGACGATAAGGAGTAGCGAACGTGGCAGACTTCGAGACCACAGACTTTGATGCCATTCGGATCTCGCTTGCGGCCGCGGACAAGATTCGCGGTTGGAGCCATGGCGAGGTAAAGAAGCCGGAGACGATCAACTATCGAACCCTCAAGCCCGAGAAGGACGGCCTCTTCTGCGAGAAGATCTTTGGACCCGTCAAGGACTGGGAGTGCTCCTGCGGCAAGTACAAGGGCATCCGCTACAAGGGCATTACCTGCGAGCGCTGCGGCGTGGAGGTGACGAGCGCCAAGGTGCGTCGTGACCGCATGGGCCACATCGAGCTTGCGGCGCCCGTGAGTCACATCTGGTACTTCAAGAGCCCCACGAGCTTCCCGCTTGCGCGCCTGCTCGACATCAAGAGCAAGGACCTCGAGAAGGTGCTGTACTTCGCGAGCTACATCATCACGAGCATTGATGACGATGCCCGTAAGGCGGACGAGCCCGAGCTCAAGGACGAGCTGATTGCCGACCTCGAGGAGAAGGACGCCGAGCTCGCCGAGGAGATCGAGCGCTTGCGTGAGGAGTTCGAGGAGTCTCAGGCCCCTGCGGAGTCCGGCGAGGAGTTCTCGGACATCGAGCCGATGAGCGCCGACGAGCTGCGTGCCTCCATCGCCGACCTCGAGGAGGAGTACGCTGAGGAGAAGCAGCTGCGCAGCGAGGCTTACGAGAAGTTCATGTCGCTCGAGGAGCGCGAGCTTGTCTCGGACGAGCTGCTCTTCTCGGAGATGCGTCGCTACTACTCCCCGTACTTCAAGGGCGGCATGGGTGCTGAGGCCATCCGTGAGCTGCTGCGTGCGGTGGACCTCGAGGCCGAGGCGGAGCGCCTGCGCGCCATCATTGCCAACGAGGAGTCCCAGAAGCAGAAGCGCGATACGGCGGTCAAGCGCCTCGAGGTGGTCGACGCCTTCCTCAAGGGTGGCAACGATCCCGCAAACATGATCCTCGAGGTCATCCCCGTCATCCCGCCTGATCTGCGCCCCATGGTGCAGCTCGACGGTGGCCGCTTTGCGGCGTCGGACCTCAACGATCTGTACCGTCGCGTCATCAACCGCAACAACCGCCTGAAGCGCCTGCTCGACCTCGATGCACCCGCCATCATCGTCAACAATGAGAAGCGCATGCTGCAGGAGTCCGTGGACGCCCTCTTCGACAACGGTCGTCGTGGCCGTCCCGTCACCGGTCGTGGCGGACGCCCGCTCAAGTCGCTTGCCGAGGCGCTCAAGGGCAAGCAGGGTCGCTTCCGTCAGAACCTGCTGGGCAAGCGCGTCGACTACTCTGGCCGTTCGGTCATCGTCGTCGACCCACAGCTCAAGCTGCACCAGTGCGGTCTGCCGTCCGCCATGGCGCTCGAGCTCTTCAAGCCGTTCGTGATGCATCGTCTGGTTGAGCTGGGCAAGGTCGAGAACATCAAGGGCGCGAAGCGCGCCATCGACCGCAGCGCCCCCATCGTGTGGGACGTGCTCGACGAGGTCATCAAGAACCGCCTCGTTCTGCTCAACCGTGCCCCGACGCTGCACCGTCTGTCCATCCAGGCCTTCGAGCCGGTGCTCACGGAGGGCAAGGCCATCCACCTGCATCCGCTGGTGTGCGCCCCCTTCAACGCCGACTTCGACGGCGACCAGATGTCTGTGCACGTACCGCTCTCGACTCAGGCCCAGACCGAGGCCCGCGTCCTGATGCTCTCGTCAAACAACCTGCGTTCGCCGGCGTCGGGCAAGGTGCTCACGGTGCCGTCGCAGGACATGGTCTTTGGCACCTACTTCCTCACCACCGAGCAGCCTGGTGCGGAGGGTGAAGGCCGCATCTTCAAGGACTTCGATGACGTGGTGTGCGCCTACGACAATCGCGACCACCTGGACATCCAGGCGAAGGTCACGGTGCGCGTCGGCGCGACGGACGCCAACGAGTTCTCCAATGGCAGGAAGCTCTTCTGCGTGCACGAGGCGAACGGCGAAGTCGTCAAGTACGACGTCACCGATCATCCGGTACGCATCGAGACCACCGTCGGCCGCATCATCTTCAACCACCAGTGCCTCCCCGCAGACTATCCCTTCATCAACTTCAAGATGAGCAAGGGCGACGTGAGCACGCTGGTCAACGATTGCTGTGACCGCTACTCCACCTCCGACGTGGAGCCCATTCTGGACAACATCAAGCACACTGGTTTCCACTACGCGACGCGCGCCGGCCTGACGGTCTCCGTGTGGGACGCCGTCATCCCGTCCGACAAGCAGGACATGCTCGAAGAGACGCAGGAGAAGGTCGACACCATCAACGAGTACTATGAGGATGGCTTCCTCAGCGAGCGCGAGCGTCACGCCGAGGTCATCAAGGCATGGACCAACTGCACCGACGAGCTTGGCTCGAAGATGCTGAACGGCTTTGCCGAGGACAACCCCATCTACATGATGGCCGACTCCGGCGCCCGTGGATCAAAGACGCAGCTGCGCCAGCTCGCGGGCATGCGTGGCCTCATGGCCGACATGTCGGGCGACACCATCGACCTGCCCATTAAGGCAAACTTCCGCGAGGGACTCGAGCCGCTCGAGTACTTCATCTCCACGTACGGTGCGCGCAAGGGCCTGGTCGACACAGCATCGCACACGTCGGACTCCGGTTACCTCACGCGTCGACTCGTCGACGTGGCGCAGGACGTTATCGTCCGCGAGGAGGACTGTGGCACGGACGAGTGCATTACCTACGACCTCATCAAGCCGGGTGAGTCCAGCGTGGACACCGACCTCATCGGTCGCTGCGCGCTCAACGACGTATGCTCGCCTGAGGGCGAGGTCCTCATTCCGGCGGGTGGCTACATCGAGTCCCGTGCGGACCTCGAGCGCCTCGTTGACGCCGGGCTGAAGAAGGTGCCCCTGCGCGCGCTCATTACCTGCAAGAGCAAGTATGGCGTATGCCAGCGTTGCTACGGTTGGGACCTCTCCACGCGTCGTCCCGTCAACATCGGCACGGCGGTCGGCATCATCGCCGCCCAGTCCATCGGCGAGCCGGGCACCCAGCTCACGATGCGTACGATTCACTCCGGCGGCGTTGCAGGCGCCGAGGACATCACGCAGGGTCTGCCGACGGTTGCCCGCATGTTCGACGTCGTCAGCAACGTCAACGAGAAGATTCTCGGTCGCGAGGCGGACCTCGCCTCCGTCACGGGCATGCTCAACATCTACAGTGAGCAGAACGAGTACGTCCTGCAGATTCTCGACGAGGACGACCTCTCGCGCGTCATCACCGAGAAGCGCGTGCCCGTCTCCGTGCGCTTCATGCCGGACATCGAGCAGGCGCTTGAGCACCCCGTGCCCGTGCGTGCAGGCGATCAGCTCACCTACGGCTTCGTGGACTTCCGCAAGCTGCGCACCCTCACCGACATCGAGTCGACGATGCACACCTTCGTCAAGTCGGTCAAGGACGTCTACACCTCCCAGGGCGTAAGCCTCAACGACAAGCACGTTGAGGTTATCGCGCGCCAGATGCTGCGTCGCGTTCAGGTGACGAACCCCGGTGACTCGACCTACCTGCTCGGCCAATACGTCGATCGCTACATCTTTGCCGATACCGTGCGCAACATCACGCTTGCCGGCGGCACGCCTCCCGAGGCCGAGCCCGTCATTCTGGGTACCCTCAAGGTGGCGAGCTCCATTGACTCGTGGCTCTCGAGCGCATCGTTCATCCGTACGGCGGGCGTGCTCACCGAGGCTGCCATCGAAGGCGACACCGACCACCTGCTCGACCTCAAGTCCAACGTCATCGTGGGCAAGAAGATTCCGGCAGGCACGGGTCTCAAGGCCTACGAGGATGTCGTGCTTACCTACCATGGCCAGCGCATCGACGGGCCGACCAGCCCGCTTGCCAAGACACTGCCTGAGTGGGCCCCCGACACGCTCAAGAGCATCGAAGAGCAGCTTCCCAAGCAGCTCGACTGGGTGGGCGACGACTTCGGCGCAGGCTTCTCGCGCAACGGTCGCACGCTCTCGAGCGAGGATGCCAAGCTGTACCTCTTCGACGACCTCGGCGTCTCGCAGCGTTGGACCAACAAGTTCAGCGAGGTAGGCATCGAGACCGTGGGCGACCTCATCGGGAAGACCGAGGACGACCTCTTCCGCATCGACGGCATCGGTGCCAAGGCCATCGAAGAGCTGCGTGAAGGTCTGGAGAAGCGCGGCCTGCTGTACATCTTGGAGGCAGATGAGGACGAGGCAGACAACGAGGACCTCTCGCAGCTGCTCAACATGGTCTTCTCGCCTGATTCCGATGACGTGATGCTGGGCACCGCGGCGCCCTCTACGCACCACTACGACGAGACCGAGTTCATCGGTGGTGGCGGAGTAACCGCGTCCGACAACGTGATCAACGAGGACCTCAGCTCTCTCGACGACCTGCTCGGCAGCTTCAAGCGCCAGGAGGAGTCCATCGACTAGACCGCCTGATGGCGTAACGATGCATGTGGCCGTGGGTCGGCGGGAAATCCGTCGGTCCGCGGCTTTTTTGGTCCAGTATTTTGGGCCCAGTTAGATAATCCGTGGGCACAGGACTTGAAGCGTTTAGGGCCGATCCGAACACCGACCCGAACAACCTCCCAAAAAAACCTGATTTGGCCGATTCCGAAAGCTTGTTCGGATTCGGCCTGTGCCCATTCCGAATAACCTCTCGGGAAGGGCCGATTTGGTTTATTTTGGGAGGTTATTCGGGTCGGCCATGACAGATGAGCTATTGCGTGCGAGTCCCACGCCCGAATAACCTCCCAAAGTTATCTGATTCGGGCCGTTTCCCGAGGTTATTCGGTTTTGCCTACCGCCCAATCCGAACAACCTCTTTGGAGGGGCCGATTTGGTTTATTTTGGGAGGTTATTCGGGCGGCGCCGGGGCGGCGCCTGGGAGGTGCCCACAGGTTTGGGATTCCTCCCATTGTTCGATGGGCACTTGGCTCCTCGGACGCCCGCCAAGGGCAAGTTCTTACACGCCGAGCTGGAGGCGTACCCGCCACAGAATGAACAGGTGCACGGGGTAGAACGCATAGAAGGCGAACTTGAGCACAGGTCCCTTGATGAACCCGCGGGTGCCGTTGTAGAAGTTGATGGGGATGAAGGCGAGTCCCGCACGCCACGTTGCCGTCGTGACACAGCAACCCAGTGCGGTCTTTGCAACCGCGTTCTGGCGAAGAAAGTACAGAATCAAGATGAGTGCATAGCCACGCGGTCCGTAATCGCACAACAGTCCCATCGAGCCGAGCGCGAGGCCGATGACGCAGGTTGCCTGCAATGCCGGGCGATCTGCGAAGTATTCAAATGCGCACAGGGAGAGATATCCGAGAAGCAGCGTAAAGAAGACGTTCTGGTAGGTGGGATCGTAGGGCGTCAGAGAGCGTACGAGGTCGAAGGGCACCTCAGATGCGAGCGCAAAGAGCGCAAGGCTTATGCCATAGCGCTTGCGATTTCGCGTGTACATAAAACCCTCCACGAGAAGAAAACAGAAGATGGGAAAGGCGAGACGCCCGATGGTCCTCAGTACGAAGTACCAAGTTACCTCTATCTTGCCGACGGTAAAGAGCAGCGTAGTGACGCGCGGATTATAGATGAGGACGTGCGCCGCAATGTGATCGATCAACATGCTGATGACAGCTATGACCTTGAGGGCGCTTCCGCTTAGATGCCGATAGCGCTTTGGCGCGAGTACGGCAGTCGGTTCGGGCATGGTCTTCTCCTCACAAGAGTTGGTCGAATGCGGTACCCAGGTTTGGTCAGTCCCAATTTGGTCGGTATACCAAAATACACCATTGCGTTCAGTTGGACGAGCATGTATAGTGAAGATGAACACATGAACAACTGCGCATATATAGGGGGCAACATGAACGACGAACACCTTGCCGAACTCTTGTCCAATGATGCTGTGGTCTATGGGGCAACTCAGATCTTTGACGCGCTCTCGGACTTCACCAGGTTCCAGATTCTCTCCGCCCTGCTCGAGGGAAGCAAGAGCGTCTCGGAGCTGCAAGAGATTTGCCACGTCTCTCAGTCGGCAATATCGCATCAGCTGAGGCTCCTGCGCGATAGAAGTTTGGTCTCGGCGCGCCGATCGGGGCAGCGTGTCATCTATTCGCTTTCGGACGACCACGTTGGGCTGCTGATTGGCATCGGACTGGAGCATGCCGCCGAGCCTGAGGAGGGGGAGTAGCCATGCCGCACGATCACGAGCACGAGCACCATCACGAGCACGAGCACCATCACGAGCACGACCACGACCACTGCGGCTGCGAGCACGAGCACCACCACGACCACGACCACTGCGGCTGCGAGCACGAGCACCATCACGAACACGACCACGACCATTGCGGTTGCGGCTGCGACCATGATCACCACCATCATCACGAGGAGATGCCCGCGCGCGAGCTTTCCGCAGAACCCACCTTCTCGTATACCGTCATCGGAGTGGACTGCCCGAATTGCGCGCTCGAGGTCCAGAACGCCATTCGCATGCTTCGAGAGGTCGAGGACGCACGACTGGTGTACGCAACGGCGACGCTCGACGTCGTTGCGGCAGACGGCATCGATGTGAAGGACTGCAAGCGCGCCGTTCTCTCTTGCGTTCGTTCGTGTGGCGAAGACCTCCAGATGAGCACAGAAGAGCTTGAGGAGCTGCAGGCGGAACGCTCGTGGTTCGATGAGAACCGCGAGAAGATTCTCATGAGCATCTCGGCATTCATGCTGGTCGCCGGGCTTGTCTCCGAGCACGTGTTGGGCAAAGAACAGCAGGCGACTCCCTTCTACGTTGCCGCTGCCGTGGCGGGGCTCGTCTTCATCGCTCCCATGGCCTTCGCGGCATTGCGTCGCCGCACTGCAGATATGAACGTCCTCATGGGCATCGCCGTGATAGGCGCTCTCATCATTGGCTTCACAGGGGATCCGTCGGTCTTCGGTGACGCTGCCATCGTCATCTTCCTTGATCAGGTGGGGGAGTGGCTGGAAGGCTGGTCGATGCGCAAGACGGCCGGGTCGGTGCGCGAGCTCATGGAGCTCGCTCCATCGGTCGCGCACGTTGTCTCTCCGGATGGAGGCACGGTGGACGTGCAGACCTCGGGCGTGGAGGAGGGCTACACCATCCGCGTGCTGCCCGGCGAGCGTGTGCCACTCGACGGCACCATTACCCACGGAAGCAGCTCGTTCAATGAGGCACCCGTCACGGGTGAGTCGGTTCCGCAAGACAAGGGCGAAGGTGCCGAGGTGTATGCGGGCACGCTCAACACATCGGGCGTGGTCGACGTGCTCGTCACGGCGGACGAGGACTGCACCACCTTGGCACGCATCGTGAGCGAGGTGCAGGGCGCCCAAGCCGAGAAAGCGCCATACGAGAGCTTTGTCAACCGCTTCGCCGCAGCGTATACGCCCGTCGTGATCGTGGGCGCCCTGATCTTGGGCATCGTGGTCCCCGTCGTCTTGGGCATTCGTCAGGGTGGTATGGCCCTCGAGCTTTGGCATGAGTGGGGATATCGCGCCTGCTCGCTCCTGGTGGTCGCATGCCCTTGCGCGCTCGTGATCTCGACACCCGTGTCGTTCGTCTCGGCACTTACGCGTGCTGCCCGCATGGGCGTGCTCGTGAAAGGAGGTGCCTACTTCGACATCGCGACGCGCATTCAGCACATCACCTTCGACAAGACCGGAACCCTTACGACGGGCAATCCCAGCGTGCGCGAGGTTGTCGCGTTTGGACCCGCCTTCAAGCCAGACGTGCTCTCTGTTGCTGCCGCGCTGGAATCGAGCTCCACGCATCCGCTGGCACGGGCGGTCGTCGAGGAGGCAACCCAGACAAGTGCGCCACCCCTCGAGGCAGACGGCATCAAGGAGATTCCGGCCCATGGCATGTTGGGTGTGGTAGCTGGTGAAGTCTGCACCGTCGGCAAGCTCGCCTTCGCACAAGAGAACGCGGACATCACGCCTGAGGTATGTGCCGTGGTCGAGCGTATGGGCCAAAGCGGTTCGACGGCGCTGGTGGTGACGCGCGCAGGCAAGCCGTTCGGCGTCGTGGCTGTGGCCGATGCTTCTCGTGAGGAGGCGCGCTCCGCGATGGAGGCGCTCTCGAAGGAGAAGATTTCACTCGAGATGCTTACGGGCGACAACGCGCAGGTTGCTGCAAGCGTTGCGCGCGAACTCGGGATCGACCAGGTCTCTGCGGAGCTATTGCCCCAAGAGAAGCTACAACGCATCGGCGAACTTCAGCAGTCTGGGCTGCGCGTTGCCATGGTTGGTGACGGCATCAACGATGCCCCTGCTTTGGTCAAGGCGGACATCGGCGTTACCATGGGTGCCGCTGCTTCCGACACGGCACTTGAGGTCGCGGACGTCGCGCTTCTCTCAAACAACCTCGGAGAACTGCCGCAGTTCTTCGCGCTCTCGCATCGTACGATGAACGTCGTGCGGGAGAACATCGCCTTCGCCCTCGGCGTCAAGGCAGTGGTGTTTGTGCTCGTGTCGCTTGGCCTCGCCGGCATGGGCGCCGCGGTATTTGCCGATACGGGCGTCGCGCTGCTCGTCGTACTCAACGGCATGCGCCTGATGAAGCCATCACGCCTACGCTGGTAGGGTTGCCTACGCTGGTAGGGTTGCCTACGCAGGTAAGGCCGTCGCGCAACGATCGAAAGGGGCATTTGGGGAGCGTCTCCGAATGCCCCTTTCTAGGCAGTAGAGGGTGACGACTACGAGTGCCACGGCATTCGTCTTTAGGTGACGTGGCTTCGATTGGGGCTTTGGCTCGGGCTTGGTCGCGACCTCGATCTTGTCGGTCATCGAGCCGTTGTCGCAGACGAACGCCACCGTGGTGCGGCGCCACTGTGCGTACAGCGTCACAGTGCCCGATTCGGCGAGGTTGTGGACGACCTCGCCGGGCTGGAAGCTCTGGCCAGATCCGTCCTCGCTCGTGTTCCACTCCACGAATTCCATGCTTGGGCAGGTGGGAGGCTCTTCGGGAAGGTGTACTTCCTCGTCATAAGTGGTGTCTATGGCCGCGGGCATGCCGGAAGCGGGATACTCGTTCTCGTCGAACGCGATTTGGTAGGGATTGGCCTCCCACACCACCGACATTGTCGCTCCGGCAAGGTTGGTGCCGTAGATCGTTCCTTCGCTTCCCCCATTGGTCGAGAAGTACATGCGGCCGTCAAGCGTCGAGGCGGACTCGACTTCGGAGGTGATGTCGATGCGTTGCGTCCCGCGCGGCTCGCCATCCAGCGTGAAGATGGCCAGACGCTGCTTTGAACCAGACTCGTGTTCGCCGAAGTTCACCAAGATGGAGTAGAGAAAGCTCCCATCGCATACCATGCCCTGACCCGAGAAGCCCTGCAAGGAGTAGTCGACGGTGTGCGTCTCCAGGTGGTTGAGGTCTTGGTCGAGCACGATCAGGTCGCTCGTCTCGCCGTTGGGGTTGCCGCGCGCAAAGCTGTCGCCGTCAACGTTGCCGATGCAATAGAAGCGTCCGTCGGAGTACGAGATGTTCCACAAATGGCTCGTGCCTTCGGGCGTGAGGCTGCGCACTTCGTTGAGGTTCTCGTCCAGCTCCACCACGCCGTCCGGAAAGCCCTCGTTGATGCCGCCCTGAACCACATAGAAGTGACCGTTGTCTGGTCGATAGGCGATGTCGTTGGCGTGCTCGAGCATGATGCCGCGGGCGCTCTTGAGTACTTCGCCGGTGTTGAGGTTCACGACCTTGATGATGGAGTCGTAGTCCTCGAGAGAGCCCTTCGAATACGCCGAATTGCTGAAGTAGAAGGCCATCGCCGCGCACAGCGACCCATCCTCCCCCTCGAAGACCACCGATCCTTGGCACGACCAGTGCCCGCTCTTGCCCTCGTCCGGTGGGTCGGCGCTGATGGTCGCAAGCTCCCACGACTGAGTGTCGGTGCCGCTCTCGAAGTTGGTGCCCATCTCGCCAAACTCGTGCGTGGTGCCGTTCTGGTCGACCCAGCGCAACGGCGTGTAGCCAACTCGCTTGAACTCGCACTCCTTGAGCTGGAGTTCGGCGTCGTGTACTGCGAGCTGCGAATGCATGGTGCCCGTCACCGACGAGTCGTTCTTGTCGGGCACGCCTGACGTGTAGCGGATGACGTAGATCTGAGAGCCCCACTGTGCGTAGACCGTGAGCCCGTTGTCCGAGAGCAACTCGCGCACGTCTGCTGCGTCGGCCAGTCGTGTGCCCGAGCCATCGGCATTGGTGTTCCATCCCTCAAAGGTGTATCCGGCGCGCGTGAAGGTGCAACGCGCGAGCTTCGCCTCGTTGCCCTCGATGAAGATGCTGTCGTCCATGGAGCCCTCGCCGCCATTGGCGTCGTAGTGCACCACGTATTCCTTGGGTGGTGGAGGCTCCTTCTTCTTCTCCTTGGTATCTTGCGCGTCGGCGTCTTCTTCGGCGGCCGCGTCTGTGGCTTCCTCGACGGGTGCTGCCGTCTCGTCGTATTGTTCCTCCTCCGCCCATGCGTTCAGAGGCACGAATGCCAGTGCCAGGGCGAGGCCGACGAGCGCGAGGGTTACGATTCGTGTGAGCCTCCTCATGGAGGATCCTCCTTGGGTGCGATTCTCGTGCGTCTGAGCATACGATTCTACCACGTCCCACACGGGCGGGAGCACGCGCAGCTGCGGCGGGGCGGGCGAAGGTTCCGA
Organism: Atopobiaceae bacterium; assembly: GCA_017533825.1. Classification (GTDB taxonomy): domain Bacteria; phylum Actinomycetota; class Coriobacteriia; order Coriobacteriales; family Atopobiaceae; genus RUG440. The sequence goes on from JAFWIE010000067.1 coordinate 19,780, forward strand.
CGAAGGGCCCGTAGGCATTGCAGGCTACCAGCACTTTGACATTTCCTTCAGACTGATGACTCTAAAGTGAAGTCTGAATGCTAAGATTATAAAAGTGCATCTCCTGCCCCAAGAAGGTAGGAAGGCACTCGGTCAGAGCGACCAAGCTCTTTGTTCCATGTGGCGGCTATATATCTTGTCAAGGAGCAAGTCGAGGGGAGAGAAGAGATGATCACGAGAAAGGTTTCAAGAAGTAGAAGAGTCCTCAGCTTTGTGCTGTCGGCCTTCCTCGTCTTCCAAGGATTGCCTGTTCAGGCGATGGAAGGAACCTCTGAGGGGGCGACGATTCCCGTACTGGAGTCGCTCGATGAACCTTCACTGACTGTCGATGGCTCCGGTGGGTTGAACGAGAACTCGGTTGATTCTGATGGGATGGACATCGACTTCGATGTGTCAATGGATGACGAGGACGGTTCTGCGTCCATGATGGACGAGGTCGATGAGGAAGATCTCGTGGATGAAGTCGATCCCGAGGACGAGGATAACATCTCAGATGGGGAAGGCCCAACGGACGAGGTTGATCCCGAAAACGAGAGCGAGCTTGAGGAAGAGAACGCCGACGTGGTCGCGGAGGACGTCAAGGACGACGAAGAGGTGATCACCGAGGTCACTGACGAATCCCTTGCGGCGACCCTTGCGGAGAAAGAGGCGGCAGTAGAGGCGCTCGAGGGCGAGAAGCCCACAGGAGAATCGATGGGTCTCACGGCACAGGCTGGCGGTAACGGCACCTTCGCTACGGCGTATGAAGCATATGAGTATGACTTTTTTGGACGCCCGTTCACTGATTACTTCAACAAGGACTATCGCGCCAGCGTGTACAAGTTCACGCTGGCGAACGCAGGGAAGGCTACGTTCAAGCTCCAGTCTCTGCAGCCGGCTTCCGGCGGTCTAGGCACGGGAGTCACGCTGGAAGTGTTCAACTACTACAACACGAATTCCTACGTTTGGAGCGAGTACTATGGAACCAACTCTATAAATGCCATCAGCAAATCGGCATCGGTGTTCCTCACGAAGGGAACCTATTACTTGCGGCTGTCGATTAGCCCTTATGGGGCGCCGGAGAAGACGAGTCAATGCAATCTTACCCCAACGTTCACCAGCGCTCAGGAATCGTTTGTGGAGAGCCAGGGCGGCAGCAACAACACGACCAGCAGTGCGTCGGGGCCGCTTGCGTACAACACAACGTACCGCGGCCAACTTGCAAAGAATGATGATAAGGACTACTACAGATTTGTCGTGAGCAAACCTGGTAGGGTTGTCTTTACGTTTGGTGGTATTGGCAATAACCTCTACAAGAACCTTTACACCACCTCGGGGAAAATACAAAGGGGTTTCTTCAGTCTCAGCGATACGAGGTACTATGCGGACCTCTCGGTGGGGACGTACTACCTCGAACTATTCAATTATTCGGCAACGGGCAACTACACAGTGAAGCTCACCTACACGGCGGCCAAGGAGAGCTTCCCCGAGACCACCACCTATGGAGGGAGAGACAACAGTACCCGGTCGGCGAATCAGGTGAAGTTCAACAAGGTGTATTATGGTCAACTCTCGGCGACCGATGACTATGACTACTACAAGTTCTACGTCGGGTCGAACCGCAACGTATCGTTGACGTCTGGAAACGTCTCGAAGTATCTCGGCGATACGCTGGTGAGCATTTGCGATGAATATGGCGAGTTTGACGAGACGATGCAGTTCCGTGAAGCGGCCAACGCTACGGTGCCCTATGCCAATCATACGTACTACCTGTACTTCCATACCGCCAACCTCAGGCCCGACACGGGCGTGTACTACTTCCGCCTCTACAACGGCGTGATGCACGACCTCTCGGAGACGAGCATCTCCGCTCCGGCTTGCAAGTACTACACGGGCAAGGCAATCAAGGTCAAGCCAAAGCTCAAGCTCAACGGACGGACCCTCGTGCTTGGCAGGGACTACAAGTTAAAGTACAAGAACAACAAGAAGGCGGGCAAGGCCACCATCATTGCGACGGGCATGAACGGCTTCCGCGGGAACAAGAAGAAGTCCTTCAAGATCATCCGGCCTTCAGTCAAGTATGCGACATGGATTCAGGGCAAAGGCTACAAGCAAGGTTGGAAGGCCAACGGGAAGATTGCGGGAACCACGGGCCAGAAGCGTTACGTTCGCTACCTCAAGTGCAAGCTCACGGGCGTCAGGCCGTCCGGAGGAATAGAGTACCAGGTGAACACGACGCACGTTCCGGGCGCGTACTGGGACGCGAACTGGCACCAAGGATGGGTAGCGAACGGCAGCGAGGGTGGTAACGACAAGCAGAAGATCGAAGCCGTCCAAATCAGTCTGTACGGCCAGATGAAGAAGTACTACGACATCTACTATCGCGTCCACGCGCAGGGCTACGGCTGGATGGGCTGGGCAAAGAACGGACGAAGCGCGGGCAGCTGGGAACGCAACCGGCGTATCGAGGCCATCCAGATCGTGCTCGTCAAGAAGGGAAAGAAGGCTCCCCCGGCCAATTACAAGAATGCCAAGCGCAAGACGAAGGCACGCTACGTCAGTTAGGTGTTCTCAACGACATAGGCGCGTAGTTATGTGGCCCGGCCATTCCCTCCGATGGGATTGGCCGGGCCGGTCGTTTGCGGCGATGGCTCGGCAGCATGCGCTTCTGCGCTCCGGTCGATGTGGTGGTCGGGGTGTGCGGCCGAGGCGGTATCATGGGGGTGCCTGAGGTCGAGAAGAAGGGGGAGAACATGGGTAATCGCAGGCGTTGGTGGGCGATGCTGGTGGCATTGTGTGCGCTGGTTGGTTTGCTTGGCCTTACCGCGTGCGGGTCCGGAGGTGGAGCTGAGTCGACGCGGTCGAAGAGGCCTGTTGCCGTCGAGACGAGCGCTGACGACGTGGCCGAAGATGCCGAGGCGACAATCGACGAGGACGGTACCTACACCTCAAAGGAGGATGTGGCCCTCTACCTGCACGAATACGGGCATTTGCCCAGCAACTTCGTGACCAAGGACGAGGCAGAGGATGCCGGATGGAAAACCGAGGGCCTGAGCCTCGACGAGGCGTGTCCGGGCATGTCCATCGGCGGGGACCGCTTTGGCAATCGGGAGAAACGACTTCCTACGAAGAAGGGCCGCACGTGGTATGAGTGCGATATAGACTACACGGGTGGTTCGCGTGGCGCGAAGCGCATCGTGTACTCGAGCGATGGGCTCATCTATTACACCAAAGATCACTACAAGTCATTCGAACGGTTGTATTAGGAGGGATACGATGCCACGTCCACGTAAGGTGACGCTCCGTGAGTCGGAGCTGGCAACGCCAGAAGAGGCACATGCGAGGCTTGCGCTTAAGCTTGACTTCCCTGATTACTACGGCGCCAACCTTGATGCACTTGAGGACTGCTTGGGTGACATCGACGAGCCGACGCGCATCGTGCTGGTACGTGCCGAGGAGGAAACCGCATGGTTTGACGACTTCGTCGAGGTCATCTGTGAAAGCGCTCAGCGCAGCTGCTACCTCGGCTGCACGATTCGCCCGTAAGGGCATATGCGCACGATCCAACGGGGGGCTACCCGATGGCACAGTGCCGTCGGGTAGCCCCCCGTTGGACTCCAGTGATGAGCTTGGTCGTCTACGCGCGGTCGGCATCGAGGGCGGTGATGTGGTGCGGCACGCCGCCTTGGTACGTCGAGGAAATCTCGCCTTCTATGAGCGGGCGCGCATAGCGGTCGAAGGAGGCGGTGACGCCCATGCCGTCGTAGGCGATGAACTCGCGCGGTACCTTGCGTGCCTTGTTCGCGACATCACGTATGGGCGTCAGCGTGGTTTCGTAGAGGTAGGGCTTGTCGAAGATGCGCTTGATTGCGCTCATCATGGCAGTCTGGCCTTCGCTTGCGGCCAGCACGCCCGCGCCGCCAAGTGAGTATGCCTCAGCGAGGTCGGTGGCGCTGGCCACATGGCTGGCGCAGCGCTGGAGCGTGGAGAGCTCGATGGCGCGTGTCTTGCACCCCAGCGACGTGCGCGTCAGGCTTGCGAGGTAGCGACCAGTGCCAGAGAGCGACGCCACATGGCCGAATGCGTCAAGGCGCGTACCATCCGCTGCCTCTGCCGCCGCGTCGCAGAGCAGCGTGCCGTCGCGGTGGCGTACGCCCTCGCTTACGGCGACCACCACGCTGTTCTTGCGATCCAAGAGCAAGGAGAGGCGATCGAGCAGGGCTTCTTGGTTGAGAGGAACCTCGGGCAGAAGCACGAGGTCGGGACAAGGATTGCCCACGGCCCCCGCGAGGCAAGCGGATCCGGCGAGCCATCCTGCGTCGCGACCCATGATCTCGACGAAGGTGACGCTCTTGAGGTCATACACGCTCGAGTCTCGGGCTATTTCTCGCATTGTGGTCGCGATGAACTTTGCGGCGCTGCCGTAGCCAGGGGTGTGGTCGGTGCCCACGAGGTCGTTGTCGATGGTCTTGGGTATGCCGATGAGCCGAACCGCGCTGCCGTGCTCTTCTCCCCAGCGGCTGAGCTTGTCGATGGTGTCCATGGAGTCGTTGCCGCCGATGTAGAGCACGGCGCCGACGTTTGCAGCCTCGAACTTGGCGAAGGCGTCCTCAAAGAATGCCGGGTCCTCCTCGGGCTCAGGCAGCTTGAAGCGACAACTTCCGAGGAAGCTTGCAGGCGTGCGCCGGAGAAGCTCCACGTCCATGGGGTCGCCCAACACGCGGTCGAGGTGGACGACGCGACCTGCGAGAAAGCCCTCGATGCCATAGCGCATGCCGAGCACATGGGCTCCGAGGTCCCGAGCTGTGTCGAACGCTCCTGCCAAGCTCGCGTTGATCGCTGCCGTTGGGCCTCCCGACTGACCTATCAGCACATTTGTGTTCCACGCCATGTTTGCTCCTCTCGTCGCGTTGGTTCCATGCTAGCACGGAGCGCACGCGGGTGTCGCATTTTGGGCCGCATTTTGCTTCCGTGAGCGCCCGGAGAGGGCAACTCCTTGTGGGCTATGCGGAAACATTTGTGTCATACTTTTCCTAACTGTACACATTGGCTCCCCCCCCAGACGAGAAGGTTCCCTATGCGCAAGCATACGTGCAGAAATCTGGCAATTGTGGCTCTGCTCTGTGCGCTCTTCGTGACGCCCGTGACGTTGTGTGACGCGTCGCTGGAAATGGCTCGTGCCGAAGAAGACATCGAGAAGCCGTTCGAGATGCCAGAGGATGCGGAATGCGAGCCTGGGGAGGTCATCGTTCTCGTCCGTCCGGAAGCAGACGTGGCCGAGGTCGGGGATACGCTCGTTGACTCGCCCGTCGTTGCGGAGCAGGGTGCCGCTGTGGAGGAGATTACGTCAGATGTGCTCAAGGTGGAACTGGAGTCGGGGACTGACGTCGAGGATGCAGTAAACGAGCTTCTCGGCGAGGCACCACCTGAGGTGGTTGCCGTCCAGCCCAATTACGTGTACCACCTTGCGAGCGCATCCGAGGAGCAGGTTGCTCCTCTCGACGAGATTCCTGCGGACGAGGAGGTGCCATCGCTCGAAGAAACGCCTGCGGCAGAGGAGCCGCCGACGGAGGATGAGACGCAGCCACTTGAGGAAGAGCCGCTGGCAGAGGAAGAACCCCTGACGGTCGAGGAGACCCCTGTGGAGAGCATTGCCGATGACGATGCGATTTCAAAGAACGACACCTCATCGCTCGAGGATGCAGACGCGCCCGTCAAGGAAGAGTCTCGGACTCCAGCAGTCGAGGAGGCCCACTCCATCGAGCTGCAGTCCAACGCGCTTTCCGACGCGGAGGCGCTTACCGTCTCCGCTCAAGGAGGAGAGGGGGTTGGCGCAGCCGTCAACGATCCGTACATTGACGAGCTCTGGGGCCTCGAAAGCATGCGTGCCCTCGAGGCGTGGGACCTGGTTCGCTGCGAAGGGAAGGTGTCCGTTGCCGTCATTGACGATTGCTTTGACGTGACCCATCCAGATCTTGCTCCCAACATCGTCGCAGGAAGCCCGTACAACGCCCACGCCGCTCTCATGGGTCTCGATAACGAGGTTCATGATGTGTCGGCCCATCGGAAGCAGGGGAGGGATCACGGTACCCACGTGGCGGGCATCGTCGGCGCGGTCGCGAACAACGGCCTCGGCGTGGCAGGTGTCTCGTACAATGCCGGTGTCGTGCCCATCAAGGCGTTTGACGACAACGACGCCAATCCGCAGGCCACGACAAAGGATTTGATCAGGGCCTACGACTACATTTTGTCGGTCGCGGAGAAGTACCATATCCGTGTGGTCAATATGAGCATCGGAAAGCCATACGGGGGGGACTTCGAGGACAGCGCGCTCATCAAGATGGTCGAGACGGCTTCCGAGAAGGGGATTGTAACTGTTGCCGCCGCCGGCAATCGCGATTCAGGTGAGTCCAGCTTTCCCTTCTGCTTCTTTCCTGGCGACTCAGCCTCTATCGTGAACGTTATCGACCTCAGGCGTGCTGACAATGACGCATCGGGAAACGACGCATCGGGCAAGTTCAATGTAGTACGGAGCGACTCCTCGAACTACAACGTTGCCGGTCAGGGTGGAGTGAATACGAACTACGGAAAGAACATCTCCGCACCGGGCACCAGTATACTCAGCACGACATATGGTCACGACTACGGAGGCTCCAGCGGCACCTCTATGGCTTCGCCTTATGTGGCGGGGGTCATCGCGCTGGAGTTCGCAGCCAACCCTGAGCTCACGGCGGGCGAGGCTGTGGACATCTTGTACGCGAGTGCGCATGACTTGGGCGACGACGGTTGGGACGAGCAATACGGATATGGTGAGGTAGACGCTCTTACAGCCGTGGAGTTCGCACGGAGCGAGACGGAATTTGCGGTCGATGGCGGCACCATCAGCATGCGCCTTGTGCGGCCAAAAGGTGGCTATGAGTTCGATCGGACGCAGAAGGAACCGGAAGTCGAGGTCGTTCTGAAGGCGGAGGGCTCGACAAAGACGCTTGCACGCGGTGTGGACTTCTCGGTGACGTATGCCGACAACGTGGACGCGGGCTTGGCAACGGCGACGGTAACGGGTGCCGGAGACTTCGCGGGGAAGTTCGTCAAGGACCTGTACTTCACCATCGCCGCGCGTTCCATCTCGGGCGCACAGATAACGCTTGCCGCCGAGGAGCTTGCCTATACGGGTGGTCCACTCAAACCTGAAGTCATCAGCGTGCTTGATGGGAACGCGCAGCTCACCGCGGGTGTGGACTTCTCGGGCGAGATTGAATACGCCAACAACATTCATACGGGGACCGCCACCGTCAAGGTCACGGGCAGGGGGAACTACGCGGGCACGAAGAAGGTGACCTTCAAGATCACGGCGGCGAGCGTCTCCTCCGCCAAGGTCGCCGCCATCGGCGCCAAGGCCTACACCGGCAAGGCGATCAAGCCCAAGCCCAAGGTGACGCTCGGGGGCAGGACGCTCAAGGCCGGGACCGACTACGAGCTCTCCTACGCCTACAACGTGAGGCCGGGGACCGCCACCGTCAAGGTCACGGGCAAGGGGAACTACGCGGGCACGAAGAAGGTGACCTTCCGCATCGTCGCGCCCACGGTGCGCTACCTCGCGCATTGCCAAACGTTCGGATGGGAGAAGTCGTGGGTTTCCGACGGCAAGGTGAGCGGTACGACGGGCGAGTCGAGGAGGCTTGAGGCGATCTGCATTAAGCTCGGCGGGGGATTCCCCGTTTCCGGTGGCATCGAGTACCTCTCTCACCTGCAGGAGTTTGGATGGGCAAGCTCGTGGACCTCGAACGGCGCGGTCTCGGGCACAACGGGTCAGTCGCGTCGCATGGAAGCGATCCGGATTCGCCTTACGGGCGACATGGCAAAGAAGTACGACGTGTGGTATCGCGCTCACGTGCAGCTCATAGGCTGGATGGGCTGGGCAAAGAACGGCGATCCCGTCGGCACGACGGGACAGTCGCGACGACTCGAGGCGATTCAGATTGTGCTTGTGCCCAAGGACCATGCCGCTCCCGGTCCCACTGCTGATTCCTTCAGGAAGAGGTGATTTCCCAGAAGGGTTACCCTCCCACGGGAAATAGGGATAGCGTCTGTGAGATAATGAAGTCGGCTTCCGACGGGAATGACCTTTTCCGTGCAACTTTGCACGTGCTGGAGGGAAGCAGACATGAAGAAACAATCTAACAGACCCTTTGTGGCTGTGGCCGTTGTCATAGCCTGTCTTGTGATGACGTTGGTGGTATCGATGCGCGTGCCTGCCGTCCAGAGCACGGCACCATCCGGGCCGTCCAGCGATGTGGCTTCCGCAGCGAAGTCGACCCCCGGGGAGGAGCCTTCTGAGGCGGATCCTTCCGAGGTGGAACCTTCTCCGAAGTCTAAAGAACGTGGTGTGACGCAACGGGAGCACGACTCCGCCGGTAATCGTGCTGTAGACAAGGAGCCAACCACCGCGGAACGCATCGAGGAGGATGGCTCGGACCTCGACGGCGAAGAAGCGCCGGCCGGGGATGTCAACCGTGCGCCTGAGGCGGCGGGAACGGTGGCGGGAGCGACCGGTTCCGAGGAGGCGGACAAAGGCGATCGGGACACGGGCACGCACGCGTCGACCTCCGAAGACGCGAGCCCGTCCGCTGATATCGACGCAAAGAAGACGAGCCAGTCGGAGGAGGTTGGTCGTCCTGACGATGAGCCTCTTGACGAGGGGGTTTCTGCCGACGATGGAGTGTCAGAAGAGCCCGCCGAGGTGATCGAGCTTGGCGAAGAGGCGGGTGTCCGAGCGTTCGTGATGCCGGAGGAAGCTGAGTACGTGCCAGAGGAGATCCTGCTCCGCGTGAATCCTTCTGCGAGCGTGGAAGAGGTGGAGGCCTTGCTGGCGAGCACGCCAGGCATAGCGCCACAGGCGGTTGACGCAGAGGACCTTTTGACGGGACTGCTGGCCGTCGCGCTGGAGCCGGGCACGTCGGTGGAAGATGGCGTCAATGCGATATTGGGCATGGGCTCAGAGGTGGTTGGGGGATCCCAACCCAACTTCGTGTATCACACTGAGGAGGATCTGAGCGAGGCGGACTTCCGTGCACGGCTGAGTGCTGCAAGTGAGGAAGCGCTGGGAATCGAAGGCGGGCAGACGCCTGAAGTCGAGGCGACCGCGAGTGACGAGAATGAAGACGATGCGCCTGTAGACGATGCGGATGACTCTAACTCCGGGGCGTCCGTGGACGAGACATCCGGTGCGTCGGGTGAGGATGACCCCGAGCTTGTCGTGAACGACGAAGTCGCGGTGGACGCACCTGAGAAGGACGTGCTTGAGGATGGCGTCGAGGCCAAAGGAGACGACGAAGCCAGTGCGGCAGAGCCTGTGGTCGGTGTGGACGTGCCCGATGTGGAGGCAGACGTGCAAGACGCCGAGGCCGCGACCGTCGAGGAGAGCGCCACGGCGGGCTCGGAAGACGTTGCGGAGCAGAGCGCTTCGTTGCAGGAGCGGCTTGCGGTTTCGGTCAACGATTATCAAGCAAGCAAACAGTGGGCCCTGACCAGCATGCGCGCCTACGAGGCCTGGGCATATGCGAAATGTGAGGGAGCTGTCTCTGTAGCAGTGATCGACTCGGGATTCAATGTTGCCCACAGGGATTTGGCGGCTAACGTCGTTCCCGGCAGTGCCTATAACGCCTCTGCCGCCAGCATAGGCGAGGGGAACACGAGTGACGTCACGCCGCCTGTTGACAGTGAGAATAAGCCCAATGGGCATGGAATGCAAGTGGCGGGGGTGGTTGGCGCGGTCGCGAACAACGGCGTCGATATCGCGGGCGTCTCCTACAATGCCCGTATCGTGCCGATTCGGGTTATGGACGGAGGGGGCACTATAACTACCCTTGCCGTCCGGCGTGCCTATGATTACGTGATTGAGCATGCGGATGAGTGGGGAATCAGGGTTGCCAACTTTAGCATCGGAGCTGCTTGTGATGGGAAGAGCCTCATCGAGGACAGCGAGTTGTCATGCTGCACGCGAGAGGCGTTCGAGCATGGCATAGTGACGGTGGCAGCGGCGGGCAACGGCAGAAAGAAGAGCGATGGAAGCGCCCGGGAGCTGCCCTACTACAATTATCCGAGCGACTCGCGCTATGTTGTCGGCGCCATCGGCCTGCAGAAGAACGATGCGGCTTCGGGCAATGACGCCTCGGGTACATTTGGCGTCAGTCGCACAAGCTCGTCGGAGACAGAGGGCTCGAACTACAACGTTGTCAATCAAGGTGGTCCCGACGTGCGCGAAGGCAAGAACATCTCTGCGCCTGGCGCGGATGTAATTACTATCGGTTATGATGACACGTGTTGGCGCGTGTGGGGCACCTCCTTTGCTTCCCCCAACGTCGCAGGGGTCGTGGCGCTCGAGTTCGCTGCCAATCCTGACCTCAGTGCCGATGAGGCGGTGGACGTGTTGTATGCCAGCGCGCACGACATTGGCGACGTAGGTTGGGATGCAGAGTACGGCCATGGTGAGGTCGATGCCGCCGCGGCGGTGCGTATGGCCAAGTCGGGTGGCGTAACGACGCAGCTCGCCGGTGGTGGCGAGGTTGTGATGCGGCCCGTCGTGCCCGAGGGGGGCTACGAATACGATGGCGCGGCCAAGGAACCCGACGTCGAGGTGACGTTCGTCGATGCTGAGGGTTCGCGGACGCAGCTAGTGCGCGACGTCGACTTCACGGTAACGTACGCGAACAACACGGACGCGGGCGTCGCGACGGTGACCGTCACCGGTGTCGGCACGTACGAGGGCGCGTTCGCGCGGAACGTGCACTTCACCATCGCCGGTCGCGCGCTGACGGGCGACATGGTGAGCCCCCAATATACCGTTTGGACCTATGGCGCGAGTCCCATTCGCCCGGCGGTTGTCGTCAAAGATAGCGGGCTTGTCGATGCCGATGGTCAGCCCCGTGTGCTCACACTCACTAGCGGCATCGACTATCGTTGCACAGCTAAAGACGAATGCAACGAGAACGTGGGGCCTGCGATTGTGCACTATGTCGTCACTGGCCTTGGCAACTACACAGGCCAGGTGACGGTGACCCGCGAGTTCACCATAGTGCCGCGGGATGTGAGCGATGGTGTCACGGCGGATGTCGATCAGGCGTCGTTCACGTACGACGGCGAGGCCCACGAGCCGAGCGTGACGCTTACGCAGAAGCGACTAGTCAAGGTGAACGGCGAGGAGCTCTACACCCTGGTCGATGGTACCGACTACACGCTCGCCTACGTGGGCAACGTCGACGTGGGGACGGCGAGCGTCACCGTCAAGGGCGTCGGCAACTATAAGGGCGAGCGCACCGAGACCTTCCAGATCGTGCCCGCGACGCTGGTTGATGGCGACGTGTACCTCGACGCTGATGGCTATCGCTGGGAGGGAGGCGCTGTCACACCGGAGGTGACCGTCATCCACGACGGCAGGCAGCTCGTCGAGGGGACCGACTTCACTGTGGCGTACCTCGACAACGAGCGCGTGGGCACTGCCACTGCCGTGGTCACAGGCATCGGCAACTACGAGGGTACGGCGACCGCGACCTACCGCATCGCTGAGGACGTGCTCGACGAGGCCGTGGTGGATGTGGTGGGCGCACACACATACACGTATACTGGCAAGCCCATAGCGCCGCAGGTTACGGTGAGGCATCGGGGCGCGGTCCTCGAGGAGGGCGTTGACTACGAGCTGCAGTTCGCGGACAACACGAACGCGGGGACGGCGACCATCACGGCGACGGGCAAGGGCAATTACTGCGGTAGAGCCACTGCCGAGTTCTCCATTCTCCGCAAGCAGGTTGCGGTGCCGGAGGCCGCGACGCCCACCTACAACGGCAGATCCCAGGTCGGCGTGGCGGCGGGCACGGGCTACACGCCCTCCGGCACCTTCAAGGCCACGGCCGCGGGCTCCTACGTCGCCTAC
>JAFWIE010000125.1 GCA_017533825.1 Atopobiaceae bacterium
GATCGACAGGCTGTCCTCGCCGGACGAGCTCACGGATTACCTCAAGGTAACCAACCCGAGCGTATGGGTCGTCCTTGTCTCCGTCGTCGTACTGCTCGTGGGCCTCTTCGCTTGGACCCTCGTCGGAACGCTACCGACGAGAGCGGATGCTTCGGTTGTCGTACGCAACGGCACCGCAATGGTGCGCGTCGACGACCCGTACGCCATCGACGAGGGCATGAGCGTGACGGTATCGTCGCAGGACTATCCTATCGAGTCGGTCGTCACCGACGAGTATGGCAAGACGATTGGTCGCGCGGACATCGAGCTTCCCGACGGCACGTACGACGGCACGGTAGTCGTGGATGAGACCCGCGCCATAGACTTCCTACTTCAGAGCAGCTAGACCGCGGGCGACGGGCAATGAACGGGTTCCAAAGACATGCCGCAAAGGTCAAGGAGCCACGCAAAAAGGGCGTGGCGAAGGTACCCGTGGTGATGCAGCTCGAAGCGCTCGAGTGCGGTGCCGCGTCGCTCGCGATGGTGATGGCCTATTACGGCAAGTGGGTTCCCCTCGAGCAAGTGAGGGTCGACTGCGGCGTGTCACGCGACGGATCCAAGGCCAGCAACATCTGGACGGCCGCCGAGCACTATGGCTTCGACGTGGAAGCCTACAGGACATCACCGGAAGACCTGAGGGACGACGGGACGTACCCCTGCATCATCCACTGGAACATGGAGCACTTTGTGGTGCTCGACGGCTTCCGCGGCACAAACGTCTATCTCAACGACCCGGCCAGGGGTGCAGTCAAGATACCCTGGGAGGAGTTCGACGAGTCGTTCACCGGCGTCGTGCTTGTCCCGACCCCATCGGAGGACTTCGTGCCCAGCGGAAAGCGCCAGAGCCTGCTCGAGTTCGCAAAGAGAAACCTATCGGGCGCGGGGGCGGCCACCGCCTTCGTCATCATAGCCACGGTCATCGCCTACCTCTTTGGCATCGTCAACTCCGTCACGGCGCGAATCTTCCTCGACCGTCTCCTTACGGGCGTCAACCCCGACTGGCTCGGGCCCTTTACGGTGACCTTGATCGCGCTCGCCGCCCTCCAACTCGTCGCCGCATGGGTCCAGGCCATCTACTCACTGAGGATCAACGGCAAGATGGGGGTAGTGGGCAGCACCACCTACATGTGGAAGGTCATGCGCCTGCCCATGGAGTTCTTCTCGCAAAGGTTTGCCGGTGACATCCAGGCGAGGGCATCCATGAACGCCGCTGTGGCACAAACGCTGATCCAGACCTTCGCTCCCGCGGCGATCAACACAGCCATGGTGGTCTTCTATCTTGCGCTGATGCTCAACCAGAGCCTGCTGCTCACCACCGTGGGGATTGCGACCGTCATCATCAATGCGGCGGTGTCGAGGCTTGTGTCAAACAGGCGCGTGAACATCGCGCGCGCTCAAATCCGGGACGAGGGCAAGTTCGACTCCCTCACCGTGGCGGGTATCGAAAAAATCGAGACCATCAAGGCGAGCGGCGCAGAGCTCGGATTCTTCCGCAAGTGGGCAGGTTATCAGGCATCGGTGAACGCGCAGAACGTACGAACCGCAAAACTCAACCAGTACCTCGGGGCACTGCCGGCCTTCCTCGCGTCCCTTGCAAACACCATCGTGCTCATCCTCGGCGTGCACTTGGCCATGGGAGGGTCCTTCACACTCGGCGCGGTGATGATGTTCCAGGGCTTCTTGCAGTCATTCATGTCGCCGGCGATGACCATGATCGGTGCTTCGCAGACCATCCAAGAGATGCGCACGCAGATGGAGTACCTCGACGACGTGATGGCATATCCCGACGATGTAGGACTCGAGGAAACGCCCACGCAGGAGGACGCGGACCTCGTCAAGCTGCGCGGCGACGTAGAGCTCAGAAACGTCACCTTTGGCTACTCGCGCCTTGCGGCTCCGCTTATCGAGGACTTCTCGCTCAAGGTCAGGCATGGTGGCAGCGTTGCGCTCGTCGGGTCTTCGGGCTGCGGCAAGTCCACGCTCGCCGCGCTCGTATCTGGACTGTACCAGCCATGGAGCGGAGAGGTCCTCTTCGACGGGAAGCCACGAGCCGCCTACCCACACGGGGTTATAACGAGTTCGGTGTCGGTCGTGGACCAGGAAATCACGTTGTTTGACGACACGATTGAGAACAACATAAAGATGTTCGATTCCACAATCGAGGACTACGAGATGATCCTTGCCGCGCGCGACGCGGGCATCCACGAGGACATCCTGAAGATGCCCGGCGGCTACCAGCGCAAGTTGCAAAGCGGGGGCAAAGGTCTCTCGGGCGGCCAGCGACAGCGCATCGAAATCGCGCGCGTGTTGGCTGCAGACCCCACGGTCATAGTCCTCGACGAGGCCACAAGCGCACTTGATGCCCAGACCGAGGCCCATGTGATGCAGCATATCCGCAACCGTGGCATCACCTGCATCGTGGTGGCGCACCGGCTTTCCACCATACGCGACTGCGACGAGATTATCGTGCTTGACGCAGGCCATGTGGTAGAGCGTGGCACGCACGACGAACTCATGGCCACAGATGGCCTGTACGCAACGCTCGTCGCGTTCGAATGAGGAGGTGAGCGGCATGGGATTGGTCGAGAGCCAGATCAAGGAGCGCCAACTCGCCGACGAGCAGCGCATGAGCGACTCACTCCTCAAGGTCGCAAGCGTCGTCATCGGACAAGAATCCGCAGAGAAGGCCATCGACGACCACGTTGCCGCGAGCAACGCAATAGAGCGCATCATGCGGTACTATCGCTACAAGATGGTCGACGTACCCGAATCCCTTACCGACATCTATGAACAGCTCGACTACTGCCTGCGGCCCCATGGGGTGATGTATCGAGAGGTCAAACTGGACAAAGGCTGGTACAAGGACTCCATCGGGCCAATCCTCACGCACACCCGCGAAGGCAAGAGGCCGGTCGCGCTCATCCCCGGAAAGATCGCAGGATACTGGTACACCGATGCCGAGACAGGGCTGCCTGTGAGCGTGAACGCGCTCACTGCCGCACAATTCTCTGCGGACGCACTGTGCTTCTATCGGCCGCTACCGCAGAAAAAGCTGGACATCACAGACCTGCTCGTCTACATGTGGCAGTGCATCACCCTCGGCGATGTGGAAGTCAAGGGCATGGCCGCCTTGGGCGTAGCGCTCGTGGGCACCCTGGTGCCAAGGCTCGTCAGCATCCTCACCGGACCCGTGCTTGCAAGTGGTGAGGTGCGGGCGCTCATCGGCATTGCCATATGCATCGTATGCACCGCCGTTTCTCAGCAGCTCATCAGTGGCACGGCGACGCTTCTCTCGTCGAGACTCGAAGCCAAGGCAAGCCTCGAGGTGGAGGCCTCCATCATGATGCGGCTCCTCTCACTGCCTGCGGACTTCTTCAAGGAGTACAGTCCGGGCGAGCTCAAGAGCAGGTTCTTGTCCGTGAACAGCCTCTGCACCCTGCTCCTGTCGCTCATAACGTCGGCAGGCATCTCTTCGCTCGCATCGCTTCTGTACGTGACCC
>JAFWIE010000068.1 GCA_017533825.1 Atopobiaceae bacterium
GGTGGCGACCGGCGTGCCGGGGGCTATCCTGCCCTCGAGCGCCGCGTGGATGGCGTCTGCCGTGGAGTGGGCCCGCCCGACGAGCTCGCAGATCACGCCGCCGCGGTCGTTGGCGGCGCACGCGACGCAGGCGAGCTGGCCGGACACGCCGCGGACGTGCAGGGACCTGCCCGACTTGTGCCGCCCGCGGGGCATCTCGAACGAGCCCCTCGGGTTGTTTCCCGACGGCGACTCGCGCAGCATCGTGCCGTCGACCTCGACGGCCACGCCCGGGCCGCCCCGGAACTCGTCGAGGCGGGCGGCCATCGCCTCGCGCATGCGCATCCTCACGAGCCAGGACGTCTTGAGGCACACGCCGCACCTCTCGGCGAGCAGCCTCGGCGTCAGGCCTCCGACCATGCCCTCGGCGCAGGCCATCCAGGTGCCCTCGCCCAGCTTCGGCTGCGCGATCACCCGCATCGTCTTCCCCCCGAAGGTGCGCCCGCACCCCTTGCACCTCCACCTCTGCGACCCGTCGCGGCCGTGGCCCTTCCTGACGAGGTGCCCGTGGTGGCACAGCGGGCACCCCTCGGGGTCGCCCCCTCCGCCCGCGAGTTCGGCGGCGACCATGCGCATGAGCGCCTGCGCGAGCGACCTCTTCTCCTCCGTGCTCGTCGAGGCGACCATCTCCTCGACTGGTTCTGGTAACATGTCCCCCACCGGGTCCTCCCTCGTACGTGCTTGCTTGGTCGCAGCCATCGTAAGGGAGGCCCGGGACGGCAATCCCGGGCGGACGGGTGTTCGTGTCAATCAAGGTCCAACATAGAGAAACAGTACGAGGGGCCAACAGTGCTCGGCATTCCTTGTTCCTCAGCGCATCATCGCCTTGTTCGTCCTCCTGGCGCGTTCCACCACGACGAATGATGCACGTCCGCTGCAATACCGGCCAGAAAGTGAGCATGCAATTACTGTGGGCACAACAGCATCTAAACCATTCGCCGCCCATCCAAGTTCAGATTCCGCATCTGGCATAGCGGATCCCTCTCGTCACACCGTCCTTGACCGTAGAAACGCCGACGTTTCACCGGGCATCTTCTTCGAACGACAGGTTCATGGAAAGCCCTCCATCCACTCTTCAGGAAAGGCACAAGATCGACGTCTCGGACGCCTCCACAGCAGTTGGGGAAGTTATTTCGTTGGCAGGTTCCTTTCCACTACTCATATCGTCGCGCAGGTCGTAGATTCGGCTGGCTTACGCTATTGGCCTCAGTGTTTGCTCATCCCTACGCCGCCTCTCATCCTGCAATTACCTTGTATGCGACGGATGGCATACTTAGCCGCGCTTGCTGGAGCCCTTCGCACGGAATCCTTAAGAAGTGGGCGAATCGACGGCACCCCACCTGTAAGGACGTCCATAAAGGCGTTCGCCCCTATAGACGCATCGATGTGCACTTCACCTGCCAGATACTTTTCCAGCTCACGCTGAAGGCCCTCTTCCATAGGTGTGAGGTCGGACTGCTCGAGCCCAGTAGCGTTTAACGCCTTCGTGTTATCAATCACCCGATCAAACATCCGATCATATAGCACCTGGTATCCGCCGCCACGCACTCGAATGAACTCCTCTAGGCCACAGCAAGTGATTTCGAACGGCAAGACGGACTGGTATTTGCGCACCACTTCCGCCCAGGTGATGTGGTCGGAGGATGATGTCGTGTAAGTCTCGCCGAAAGCCGCCTCATTACCTATTAGTCCGCAAATCATTCGGGCAACATCCGCCGCATAGGTCATGGTCGCCTGCTTCCCAAGCATTTCTTCTGGAAGAGGTATGGGCACGCCGTTGAGCGCCCTCCACAGCCACTCGTACGACTCCATCGTGCAGAGCTGAAGCCTGCCCGTCAGTCCATCATAGGTAATTGCCGGACGCACAATAGTCCAGTTGGTCTTTCTGCTCCCACGAAGAACGTCCTCGCATCTGGCCTTTCGCAGCGCATACTCGTCGGTCCCGAGGTATACGGGGTCCTTTACCACATCTAGCAATCTCAGCGACTCTTCCGTTATCACCGGGCACTCCGCATACACACGGTACGAAGAGAGAAAGACATACTGACCGGTATTCTGTAGGAAAGTCTCTGCCCTACTGGGAAACTCCTCCGAACCCCATATCATGAAGTCAATCACGGCGTCCCAGCCCTCGCGCAGCAATCGATTGAGGAAAGAGGCTTCCTTCGCGTCACCCCGAACGAACCGGATACCCCCCACGTTTCCGATATCACGTCGCGTCGTCACAAAAACCTCGTTGCCAGCTTCCGCGAGCTGACGGCACAGGTGGGTGCCCATGGCGCCTGTTCCGCCTGTAACGAGAACCCTCATCGGCTACCTCCCCAAGACCTTCTTTACCACACGAACGCCCTTGGTGCCCAGCACTTCCCTCACCACACTCTTTGAAATGGCGGTGACATCGACCATCAACCCCCGCAATAACCTCAGGGCATCACTTTCGTCATTGACGCGAGTAAAGACCTCCAGTAACACTGGGCGAGAACGAGCTCCTGGGTCGACGAAAACATCGAGGGCATCCAGGAATTCTCTCTTGTTCGATGCGGCCAGATACTCAAACCCCAGATCGGTCGCGTAGTGCCTCAACAGATCCGGCGACTGGGCCCCGAAGTGACCGCGAGCAGCCATGTACGCATCTGCGTCTTCGCCAAACCTCGCAGCGGGATGGTTATAGTTCTTGAATTCAGCACCCACACCGTTGTTCACCACCATGAGGCGCAGGTTCGGGCCGATATGGCGATTGCCAAGAGCGTTAAGGTCATAGAAACACGCGAGATCGCCCACGACCCCGAGAAAGAGACGGTCCGGCGTTGCCAGTGAAGCGCCGATGAGCGCGGATACACCCCCGTCGATTCCAAACCCTCCGGTGTTACAAAAACAGTCCACGCCCTCGGTCACAGGAAACATGTTCCAGCAACGCAACGTGTTCAGAATGCCCAAGTGCAAGGTCGCAGCCTCAGGCAAACGTGTGCCTGCCTGTTGGGCACACCATGCGTTTGAGAACGGAAGCTCGGGAATCTTTGAGCGAATTGCCTCGTCCTCTGCGACCCACTCGCTAAGGAAAACTCCATTCGAATCACGACCAGCAGAATCGCGGGCGTAAAGCTCGAAGAAAGCCCACTCCTCCATATCGAACACGTATCTCAGACGACCGAATGGGTCTCGCGCCTCGCCGTCAGGACTAACCCGCCATACCTCCCTCGCCCTCGGCTGGGTGTAGGCGCCTGAGACCTCCCCTATGTGTACCATCACGTCGACGTTTCCGCACTTTGGCGCATATCGATCCTGAGAGAGGAGAAGTGGCGCAAGCACGTTGTACCCTCCGTGATAGTTTGAGGTATGGTCGCATACCACCACGGCGTCATATGCATTGCAGAACGCATCAACCGCAGCCGTGAGTCTCGCTCCGAATGGACGGTGAGCGCCAACGTAAACCGCTACCCTACCGTCCCCGATTGGCGGGAGCGAATCAAAGACGCCCACTCGGTCAACCACGCTCGCGCACGGAAGCTCACGTACAGAGAAATCCTCACTGTATGTCGTAACGAGATTGATGTGCGCAGGTCCTCCACCATCCCTAGTGAGGGCGAGAAGTGCGCGGTTAATTGCGGCCTCACACCCCCGGAGATCCTCATCATTGTGAACGCTGGGGACCTGCACACTCACAAGGCACACGTCGCCTGGCTGCAACGAACGGTCAATCACCTGAGGCACCATCTGCCCCACTCTACCTAGGTGCTGAGTGGAGGTGATTGCCACGACCGGCAGCTTCCGATAATACGCCTCCGTGAGCCCAGGGAGATAATTCCTAGAGGCGGTTGCTCCAGTACAGCTCAGCGCCACTGGCTCACCTGTCTCGGCCGCCATTCCGCACGCCATATATGCCGCCGAACGCTCATCGACGGAAGACCATACCTCGAAAAAGGAATCTTGCTGTACCGACGCCACGAATGTAACATTAGTGGTGCCCGGGCTTGCGATGATACGTTTGACGCCATGATGCTTCAGGAGGGCAATGAGAGCCTGGACGTTCCTCTCACTCGTGTAGTAGTGCTCCATGTTAACCGTTCCCTTTCCGTCCAATTCCATGCTTCCCGAGTTTGGACACTAGGACCAACCGCTCATCCGGTGCTAGCGCAATAGACCACACTAACGTACCGTAAAGCAGCGTATATGCCGCACCCCAAAGGAGGAACCACACTATTCCAGTTACGGGCACGAATCTCGTACCAAACATGCAGACACTCGTGGCTACGGCACAGGCGGCAATGACGGGCATAACCTTCCGCCAGAAATAGACCATGTCTAGCCCGACACGGCTCTGGTAGTACCAGTTCATGAACAAACCACATCCCAGCACGACATACACGTCATATCCTATAACGGGTGCCCAATAGCCTATACTCGGGGCAAGCGCCCACGTGAACGCAAGGTTCACAAGGGCAAAGCACAGATAGGCCTCACTCCTCGCACGGTGCATATTCTTTGCTTTCTGAATCTCTATCCCAACGTTCTGCGTAAGTGGCATGAACAGCGGGCCGGCCATCGCTAGGACGAGCAAGTAGGAATCGGAGAAGGATGTATTCGCCCATGTACATATGAACCACTCGCCGAGCACGGCAAATCCTCCATACACCCAGAAGAAGAGCAGTGCTTGGTAGCGTCCAACGCGAGCCATCAACCTAGTTAGCGCCGCATTATCATTAGTTTCGGCCACCATACGGTTAACGAGGGGCACGAACACACTCGATATGGTAGTCGATAGGGAGTAGAACACGCTGCGAATCTGCACGGAAACGGCGAAGGTCGCGACGACCGAGGCGCCACACACTGCTCCCAGTACCACATTTGGGACATTCTGGTTTACAAGCTCGCACACCTGGTTCGCGAATATCCACGCACTGAAAGTAGCCACACCACGGAGCAAGCTAGACTCGTGATGTCGCAAATCGAAGCGCATGCCTAGTCGCACGACTGCAAAGTGCGCGTTGAGTGCCAGTAGCAAGAGGCTCACGCAGAGCTGAGCGACTGCCACCCCACGCGCACCCATGCCGGCGCCCAGCAGTGCGAGGGCAAGTCCTGGCGTTGCGAGCGTCGTGAGGGTCTGGCGCGTCTGCTGATACGTAAACTGCTCGTGTGACACGATATAAGCATCGAAGACAGTGGACAGCAGCATCGCTGCGATGTTGAATGTCATAATCGTCATAAGCGTGGAGGCCAACCCGACCTCCGCCGGTGTGAAGCTGCCTGAGAACACGGCCTCCACTCGGGTCGCCGCTAAGAGGCCAAGCGTGATGGCGATGGCATCTATGCCGAGATAGAGCAGCAGGTACATCCCGTTGAGCCTGCGGATTCCGGCCTCGTCGCCCTTAGCCCTGCGCTGCA
>JAFWIE010000069.1 GCA_017533825.1 Atopobiaceae bacterium
CGGTCTACCTAAGACCGTTGACCCGCTCTTTCTAGAGCGTCAGCTTTTGCTAGGCGGTCATGCGACCATAGCGCAGCCCAAGAAGGGCAGCAAGAAGGGCTTTTGGTACAGCGCAAAGGCTGTGCAGACAGGGCCTTTGGGCGTGTACGACTACCCAAAGAGCTGGCAGGCATACAACCGCGACCAACTGCGATTCAACGCGACCGGCAAGAATGGCGTTTGGATCTATGACAACGTCATGAGGTTTCCGCTGTGCGCGGCGCTGGATATCTTTGCGCGTGAGCTGGTGGACGTGCAGAAGACAGAACAGGTTAACCGCTTCTGGCAGAAGTTGCCGTTTATCCTCGTTGCGCCCGACGATATGGACGTGAGCGCTAACAACCTGCTTTCTCAGGTCATGGGCGGGGAGCCCGCTATCATCGCTAACCGATACGTTAAGGACATGGAGCCCTATCGTTTGGGTTTTGACGTTCCGTTTCTAGGGCGCGAGCTCAACGCATCGGAGCAGAACGTTCTTAACAAGGTGTACACCATACTGGGTATAGCCAACCTTACCTTCAAGAGCGAGCGTATGATCGAGGACGAGGTGCACGACATGGGAGAGCCCTCGACGCTCATGGCGCTTGCGGCGCTGACCGAGCGCAGGCGCGCGGCCGAGTACCTCAATACGCGCTTTGGCATGAACGTCTCTGTCGTGTGGCGCACGGACTACCAGAGCGAGAACTTCAATCTTCTTGAGTCCATCGAGAAGAGCGCGAAGATCCTTACCGGCAACACCAAGGGATTAGCGGAGGTGATGCAGAGTGAGTGAGTTTCCTACGTTGCCGATCTGGGAAGAGTTCGAGAGCACAGACGCGCAGGAATATCACGGCACGTACACGATAAGCCTTATGCAGCTTCTGAGCGACCCAGACTATACGGCCTACTTCACGCTTATGTGGGAGACTTTCGACGCTTACGACGCAGAGCAGCGCACCAGACTGTTTAATAAGTTCCGTGGGCGCTTTGACTATCGAGAGATCGGGCTTCTACCCGTGCGCCGATGGACTGAGCGACTTATCGCAAAGCTTAACGAGGTCATGCCCAAGTACAAGCCTTTGTATCAGGCCATCGCGGACGGTGCCACGACGCTCAATGCCGGCAGCGAGTACCACAAGCGCAGGGACGTGCATAGCGAGTTCCCCCAGACGATGTTTGCGAGCGAGAACCAAGACTATGCGTCGAGCGGTACGGATCTGGAATACGAGACGGTGCGCGACTATGGGCTTCTAGACGTGGCCGAGCGCATTGGGCGATACAATGACGTTGACGTGATGGTGCTCGATGAGCTAGAGCCCCTTTTCGTCTGTCTAAAGTCAGTGACCCTACCGTACTTGTAAGGAGGTAAGAACATGCCAAGGCCCCTATTTCCGTTCCCTGGCTTCATGCCGACAACGCCCGTGTTGCCCAAGCTCTATTGGGAGGCAATCACCCCAGAGCAGGAGCTGCACGAGCTCTGCAAGCGGCTGCATACCCTTTTCGACTATGCGCAGCAGCTAGGCACGCTCACGGCCGAGCAGATGCAGGAGCTTCAAAAGCTGCATGCCGAGTTTGAGAAGTTCAAAGCGTCGGGCTTTGAGGACTACTACGAGCAACAGATCGAGGCGTGGGTTAACGCAAACGTCGCTACCATCTTTAGCCAGTACGCGAAGCTGGTTCTCTTCGGGCTTAACGACGAGGGCTATTTCGTGGCCTACGTGCCCGAGAGTTGGAGCGATATCTGGTTTGACACAATCGCCACGTACGACGATCCAAACTACGGTTGTCTGGTTATCTGCTGGGATGGTGACGGACAGAACGCCAACCCGCAGGGCCCATCTAGCAACCGTCTGAGCTATGACCAGCTCATGTACAAGCCCAAGATTAACGGCGTGGAGCTTTCCGGTGATAAGAGCTTCCCCGATCTGGGACTTGTGCCCATCACGACGGCAGAGGTAGACGCAGCCTTTGGAGGTGAATAGACATGCCGACAAGCCTTAGCAAGTATCTCGATCCTACTGGACTTGACGAGACGGTAGTTAACATCAGGCAGCTTACAGAGGCCCTAGAGGCAGAGATGCAAGAGCTTCCCTATGCACGGCCTGACGGGCTCTATCCTGACATGACCGTGGGTGCTGTCATTGGTGCCGACGAAACCGCGCAATGGGCGCAGCGCGTTACCACTGGCAGCGGCGCGGCCACCCTACGCAGCGTGCAGGGCGCGGCGGTTGGCTGGAACCAGAAGGTTGTCAACGGCAACTTTGAGAGCGCAAGCTATTGGACTGGCAGGGAATCGACAATCGCCGTCGTTGACGGCGTGGCAACGGTAACCCCAAACTCAGAGGGAACCTATAAAGGACTAATTCAGACAGCAACTCTGCAGACTGAGACGATGATTGTGGGACACAAGTATTACATCGGCGTGACGTGCAAGTCTAGCGCGGTAGCTAACTTGCAGCTAAGTTGCAGCGGCGTCAGTGGCACAGCATTTGCGAACCTACCAGCGAACCAGTGGAAGCGATGCACGGGCTTTTGGACAACATCTGTCGAAACCGAAGGACGATTATATGCCCTTATAACTTCGACGCTAACCACCGCCGACACGGTGCAATTCAAGGACGCGATTCTGGTAGACCTCACGCAGATGTTCGGCAGCGGAAACGAGCCGTCCACCGTTGCCGAGTTTGAGCACATGTTCCCCGAAGCCTACTACCCGTACAGCGCACCGACCTTGAAGGCTGTACAAATCAGCGGCATCCGCAGCACCGACGCGCAGGGCGGCGAGCTGGACAGCGTGGAGTGGACGGCGCAGACCATACGCGCGGCTGGCAGCGTGGCAGATGTGCTCTACAGCGACCATGTAGATGTGCGCGTGGGCGTGTACACGTTCACAGGCACCGAGACGCTGCAAATCGACAATTGGCAACCAACTGAGGATACATACGCAATCGGCTTTTCGCTTGCGATGATTGACGCGAAGTGGCCGACAAGCACAGGAGTTATTAGTAACGTTCGCATGGCGGAGCTGGAAACCATTGAATATGGCGATATGTACAGCGGCACAAAAACTGGTCTCTGTCTCGCGCCGAAGCCACAGGCAAGCGCATACTCGCTGTTCGTGCGCGTGCCTAAGACGCTGGCAGCGGACAAGAACACGCTCATGGCGTGGCTTGCTGGCAAGACGATTTTCTACGAGCTTGCAACCCCCACCACGCAGCCCATCAGCCCCGCGCTGCCCATGAGCTACAAGGTGCAGCAGGGCGGCATGGAAAGCATCATCGTGCCTGATGGCGAGGTGAGCGCAGCGCCCGTGCTGACGGTAGCCGAGCCCGTGAACATGAGCACGGAGCTTGCGCGCATCTGGGCGGCTATCGAGCAGCTTCAATCGCGCGGAACCGCGCAGCTTTCGCGCGCAGGTGCTGCTAGCATTGAAGAGGTACAGAAGGACACCGCAGAGATTGCGGAGATTGACACCACTAAGGAGGTAACAGAGTGAACGGCGTAAACGAGTACATTGGTATGCGCTACGTTCCCCTCATCGCTGATCCGGTGGAGTGGGACGGCACGCGCAGCTACGAGAGCCTTACCATCGTGACGTATCAGGGTAACAGCTACACGTCGCGCAGGCCCGTACCCGCAAATATTCCCATCACTGATGGGCGCTACTGGGCACTCACGGGCAACTACAACGCACAGGTAGAGCTGTACCGTCAGGAAGTGCGAGCCTTTGACGGCCGCATCACGCAGGCCCAGACGGACGCAAGCAACGCGCTTACACAGGTCGGCACGGTTGCCGGTGACGTTGCAGATCTTGGAGCCATCCTTACCGGCTATGGTGAGGGCAATACCGTCAAGGCTGACGTTTCGACGCTGCAGAGCGCTATCACGGCCGTAGATACCAAGGTGGGCACGCTTCCCGAGGGCGAGACGAGCGTTATCGGCTACGTCGATGGTGAGGTGCAGACCATC
>JAFWIE010000070.1 GCA_017533825.1 Atopobiaceae bacterium
GCGGTCGTACGCGAGGCTCACGGGCAGCGCCAGCTCACGGATCCCCGAGCAGCCCCGGAAGGCGCCCGCGGGCAGCGAGGCGACGCCGTCGCCCACCGAGAGCGACGAGATCCCCGCGCAGCCCTCGAAGGCGTACGCGCCGACGTACTTGTTGATCCGCATACCTCCATCGATGACGGATAATGTGCTTAAGCCGGCAAAAGCACTATACCCCACCGAGTCCAGCCCGCCCTCCGGCATGGTGAGTGCCTTGAGCTTCGAACAGCCGTAGAAGCAACGTGCTCCCACGCTCTTTATGGTTCCGTACTCATCACTGTCGGGAAATGCGGCAAGGACTTCGCTCCCGTACCACCCTTCCCAGCCGTAATACATCGTGTTGATGCCAACCACGTACGTACCCTGCTTATGGCCGTGCGCAATGGCAGCGACCGGGTTGCATTGCGTCCGGCAAAAGCAGGCAATTATATCCTGCCACGTGGCAAGTATCGTGTAACGCTCAATTTGAGATTGCCTTTCCAAGAAGCTCGTCACGTCATCAAAATCGGACCGCTGAGACACGCTAATCCCCGTAAGGTCGACGATGTCCTCCAACATGCGCTGGTTGTCGGTGCACCAATCGTTCCAAATCCTATGCGCTTCGCTCGCGTCGCCCTCGGCGTTATCCAACCTTTCGTCTATGTCATCGATGCCCGCATTCACCTGCTCGAGCAGCGTCGTGCACTCCCCCTTGTACCCGTCTGCCACGACCGGGAGCTCCTCATCTCCGGCACTCTCTACCAATCGGTTCATCAGCTGCGCAGACATTTCTATGGGCGCATTTCGAAGCACCTTCAGTTTCGTGCCCATGTCCATGCCACCCAGCATACACGCCGCAAGGTCTAGTGCCGGACGTACAGTGAGATAGTCCTGCTCCGTCTTTATCAGGTCCTTGATTGCCCTGATCGCATCATCGGTCTCGCCTGCACCTGCGAAGTTCTCTTCAAAGACCCTTCTGAACTGGAAGCACGCATTGTCGTCCATGACGAGGGGGTACGTGTGGCCGTTCCTGCCGTAGCCCCATGCCTCTAGGGGGAGCACGGGAACCAGGTCACCTGCATAGTTGTAGTTGTAGATGTTGTCCATCGACGCGTTTGCCGTCTTGCTGACCGACGGGCACGCGAACGTATAGCCAAACACGTTCCCCGCGTCCACATAGCTTCCCTGCGAGAGATGAGCCGCAAGGATGTTGCTCACCGCCGCGCCTCGGCTGTGTCCCGTCGTCAACACCTTGCGATGTGCCGCGTCGGAGCCGTCAAGCGCGAAGAAGTCCTCTCGCAATACGTCGATTACCTCTGACTCAGCGGCATAGAAGCCCGCATGGTTGCCCGTCGTGCCTAGGTTGAAGTCGCTGAGCCACTCCCCCGACTTGGGGGTCCCGCGCACCGCGACGAAGTACAGAGTGTATGCGTCCGTTTCCGTGAACACCCGCTTCGAACCCACGCAGAAGCCGACGAAGTCGTTGTCCTCATACGTGGCCTCTCGCCCGTAGTTGTAGAGGGATACCTGGTTGCATCCCATGTCCAACATCGCCCTCTCAATGTAATCGGATGAGTACGCAGAGGCTGCGAGCGCCACGGACATCTTTGCGAAATCCGTGTCCGGTTTGCCATCGCTGTGGATCGACGACCGAAACATCATCTCGTCCGAATAGAGGAATCCCGTGTTCCTGTCGGTCCCGTCGCCATCACGATAGGTGACATCGACCTCCCGCACGGCATCGGGGTCGTTCGGGCCGTGAAGGGATGTAGATATCGTGCAGCTGACGAACTGCGCTCCTCCACCGGAGTGCGTCTGCGTCAGCTCGGTGAAGCCGTACTTCGGGTCGGTCCACTTGAACACCTCGCCAGTCGTGGTGACGCACACGCGATCGACGATGTAGTCACACTTGTCATCCTCCTTGGCACTGTACTTCTTTGCCGCAGACTCGAATAGGGCGTACATCCTGCCATCCGGCGCGACGGCGATTTCCTCTGCCATGGGAGGGAGTGTCAACTTGTTCTTCTGGCTTATGTCAATCGAGTCTTCGGTAAGATTTGCCTCATACAGTCGCATCTCCGAGACGTACCCCGCTTTGGAGGAGTTGCGCCCGTGCGACACGTTGAGAGCCAGGCACTCGTGCCCGTTCACTGACGCAAAGGCCGCGCCGTTCGCCTTGCCGTCGATGGCACAGCTCATCTTTTCCTCAATGGCGAGGATGCCGTCGGCCTCCTCGCCGATGGAGTAGCCCGTCAGAATTCCCTTTCCGCCGGATGTGCAGACACCAACCCAGAGCTTGTTGCTATACCACGTGAGAAATGACGCGGTTGTGTTTACTGGCAACTCAGCGTCGTAGGACATGGCGACGGAACCTCCTGCACTCGCCGCCTGCTGCAGTCGTTCGAACGTGATTCGAGCGACCGTTCTGTTGCCGCTCTTTGCGACGTAGAGGTTGCCTTGGTCGTCGCTGGCCAAACCGCCCACGTGGTTGATGGACTCTTTGTTTCCGGGATACGAACCCGACGATGGCGAGAAGAAGACTCCCTTGTCCATTTCGTACAGCGAAACCGTGGTCCATGAGTCGTCGCTAGCGCTGAGCGCCTTGACGTACAGCACGGACGGGACGGACGGATCGGGGTACTCGGCATCGTATGCGGAAATCACTATGTAGCCGTTGGCAATCGTGATACCTTGGGGAATCATTCCGCTGTTGCTCGCGTAGAAGGATGCCAAGTCGCCGTTGTCGTCCTTGTGCAGACCTTTGGTTACCTCAAGTCCCGGGATGGGAATAGTCCCTCCGGAAGACAGCGTGGCGAGCGAGGGAAAGCGACTCAAGGAATTGTTGAAGACCGCCTCTGGATAGCGGTACCCCGTCGTCGTTCCCGATTCGGAGTCAGCGAGCGCGACCCCGCCCCCGAGGCAGCACGCCTCAATGATCAGGATGATGGAAACAGCAATCTTGAGGGTCTTGCGGAAGACGGTTCCGTTCATGGCAGCCACCCATCCGTAGCAGATTCATACTTGAAACTGATTCTACAACAGATTCAGTTTGCTTTGCGCTTGAAAGCATTGAAGGTGGACATGAGGAACGCGAGCACATCCGATGCGGTCCGTCTTCTCGGCATCTATGCCTACTACGTCGAGAAGACGGCCATCTCGTTCGAGTGCACGGTACTAACGCTAGGCGATTTCTCAAACCGCATCGAGAACACGCGCAAAAGGTATCCGAAGGCGCTATGCCAAGTCGTCAGTTAGGCGTTTGCCACCCAGTACATGGAGATGCAGGTGCTGCACGACCTGGCCGGCGTCGGCACCGGTGTTGGTAGTTACCCGGAAGCCCGTCTCGGCAACGCCCTCGGACTTTGCCACTTCCTCAACGGCATGCACCATCGCCGCAAGCGTCTGTGCCGGCACGCCGTCCACGATGGTCTCGTAGTGTTCCTTTGGCATCACCAGCACATGCGTGGGCGCCAGCGGGTTCATGTCGCGAAATGCGGCGACGAGGTCATCCTCATAGACGTAGTCAGACTCAATCACGTGGTTGGCTATCTTGCAAAAGATGCAGTCGTCCTTCATGGTACTTCTCCTCCTCCAATTGCCCTATTCGTCAAGGTATGTGGTCGAGGGAGCGGCCGTGGTATCTGGCGCAACGACTTCCTGCGAAGCGTCGAGCAGCACACGCACCCGCTGCTCGGCGTCCGTGAGTCGCGCCCTCAAGCTGCTGAGAAGCTCGACGCCACGCGCGTAGCGGTCAAGCGCCTCCTCGAGTTCCAAGTCGCCTGCCTCAAGCGCACGCACGATCTGCTCGAGCTCGGTGGATGCGTCACGGAACGTCATCTCGTCGATGTTGCGATACTCCTGCTTGCTTGCCATGCTTTCCCCATCCCCTTCTTGCTTCTTGTGAACAAGTTAGTCGTTCTGTACTACCTGTGTGACCGACGCCTCGAACGTGCCCTTGCCGAGCAATACGCTCACGTCTTGCCCCACCGAGAGTTGCGACGCGTCCTGCACCACATGACCGGCCTCGTCCCGTGCGATGGCATACCCGCGCGCGAGAACCGCCAACGGCGAGAGCGCGTCCAAGGAGGCTGCCATCCTCGCCACGAATGCCTCATGCGGACGCGTGAGCGCCTCTCCACACGATGAGAGCCGAGCGGCAACCATCGAGGTCTCGCGTTCGCCTCGCTCCAGCAGGCGTGGCATCGCATCGTGCAGGCGCTGTTCGCTCTGCATGAGCTGCACCGCGCGATCCTCCACGAACGCCATCGGGTCCTCAAGGCAGTGCCGTGACGCCATCGCCTCGAGCACCGAGCGCTCGCGCGCAAGGCGAGAGAGCATGGTTTGGCGTGCACGCACGTCCAGCGACTCACAGCGCTGTTGCTCGCTGTACAACAACGTCGAGAGTGCGGCTCCCATGCGCTGCCGACGACCCTCGATGGCAGCCACCACCTCGTCGATGGCTGGTGCCACGGACTCCGCCGCAGCAGTGGGCGTAGAGCACCGTCGGTCGCTCACCATGTCGCAGATGCAGGTATCCGGCTCGTGCCCAATGCCCGTGACGACCGGAACCGCGCATGCAGCCACGGCACGTGCCAATGCCTCGTCGTTGAACGTCATGAGGTCCTCGAACGAGCCTCCTCCGCGTACGAGGAGTATGGCCTCCGGACGGGCCGCCGCGGCAACTTGAAGCGCGCGCATGATCGTCGCGGGTGCTCCCGGGCCTTGAACCGCACACCCCACGACATCGAGCTCCACCAGCGGGTTGCGCCGGCGTAGGGTGCGCTTTACGTCGTCGATGACGCTGCCCGAAAGCGATGTGACCACCGCCACGCGCATGCAGAAGCGAGGAATGGGACGCTTCCGCTCGGGCGCCATGAGTCCCTCCGCCTCGAGCTTGCGCGCAAGCGCGGCCACCTGCTGGCGCAGCAAGCCCTCTCCCGCAAGCTCCACCGAACGCGCGATAAACGACAATCTGCCAGTGCCCACATACACGTCGAACTTTCCCGTAAGCACCACCTGCATGCCGTCACGCAACTGCGTCCCCAAGTAGGCGTATGTGTTGCGCCAGATGATGACATCCATCGCGGACGAATCGTCCTTCACTTGGAAGTAGCAGTGCCCCGACCGTGCGTTTGGCCCACGGAACCCGGTCACCTCTCCAGCCACCACAAGGGTGGGCATGGCCGTCACCTGCGACTTCGCGGCGTTTACCGCCTCACTCACCGAGATGGGCGCGCTCGATGACGTGCCGCCTCGAGCACGTGCAGATCCACCGAGGGGGTTCTTGCCCATTGCCATCGCTAGCGCCTCCTCACCCGGGACATTAGGTACAGCAGGTTGATAATCGAGACCAATGCCGCCGCCACGTACGTGAGCGCTGCCGCGATGAGCACTTGCTTCGCGCCTGCGAGCTCCTCGCCTGTCATGGTGCCCGAGAGATACGAAATCGCCCTGCGGGATGCGTCAATCTCGACGGGAAGCGTCACGAGCTGAAAGAGCACGGTTGCAGCAAAGAGGATGACCGCAAGTCGCATCATGCCGACGAGCCCCATGAAGGCGCCCGCGAAGAAGACCAGCGGCCACGCCTGCTGAGAGATACTCACGATCGGGACGAGCGCCGTACGAAACTGGCCTGGTGCATAGTCCTGAGCCGTCTGTATCGCATGCCCCGCCTCATGGCAGGCAACTGCAACCGAGGCGACCGACCCGCCCTGATAGTTGTCGTTCGAGAGGTGTAGGCTCATGTCGCGCGGGTCGAAGTGATCCGTGAGGGTGCCGGCGACACGCGTGATGCCAACATTGGCAGCCCCTCCCTCGTTGAGCATCCTGCGCGCAACGTCTGCGCCAGTCGAACCAAGCCCGCTTCGCACCCTGGACCATTTGTTGTACGTGCTTTTGATATACGCCTGGGTTATCCCACCAAGCACCATGGAAATCAAAACAACGAGCAGATAGCCACTATTGAAATACATTCGCACGACCTCCACTTCCCACGCCACCCATGACTCGCATCATGCGACACACACGCTTCTCTATATACCCAAAAACGCACCTGTTCATCTGATGCCAAGAAGCATACGACACGCGTGGGACACGATTGCCAGGGAATCCAACAACCGCCCCTACAGCATCTCCACGCGGCCATCCTTCACCGTAAGTCCCACCTCTCCAGCCAGCAGCGCATCGAGCCGCTCGCCTGCCACCTCATGACGCCACCCATTCCGCAAAGGCGACTCCTTCTCGCCCGCGACGAAGCCGTACAAGTCATCGCGCGTCGCGATGAGCGGAAGTGCCACTCCGCAGGTGTCTGAGCTCAGGCGTAGCATCGCATACATGAGGTCGATCACGCTGTCTTGCTCGGCTGTGGGACGAGGGCGGTGCTTGATGTAGGGATAGCGTGCCGGATCGCACGCCATGCCCTTGCGCACTGCGCGTACCACTTCCTCGGCGTCTCTGCCCGATAGCTGGTCGGTGCCGCGAATGCGCAGCAGCCGTTCCGCCGAGCGCGGCGTACGCCGACAGATCTCCACCACCACCTCGTCCGCGAGCACCCACTTGCGCGGAAGGTCGCGACGCTCAGCACTTCTCTCCCGCCACGCACACACCTCGCGTGCGACGGCGAGCTGGCGCCTCGTCAGCGAGGACGAGCGCTTGAGGTGCACGTACGCTTCCCGCGGGTCACGCGTGAAGCGCTTGGGATCGCATGTGGCTGCCAGCTCAGGCGCAAGCCACCCCAACCGGTTTAGCCGAACCAAGTCATCCATCATCGTCTGGTAGATGCCTGGAAGGTATAGCACGTCCTCTTCCGCGTACCGCAACTGCCCTTCGTCAAGCGGCCGCCTCGACCAATCCGTCAGACTGTCCGCCTTGTCGAGATGCACGCCCGTGTACACCTGCACCAACGCCCCCAGTCCCATCTGCATCCGATGTCCAAGAAACGCCGCGGCAAGCTGCGTGTCGAAGACCGGCCGCGGCATGCACCCCATGCCATCGGCGATGACTTCGAGGTCTTGGTCGCAGGCATGGAAGACCTTAGTGATTCCATCGTCCTCAAAGATCGAGGCTAGTGGCGCGAGGTCGTCGATGAGCAGCGGGTCTATGACGGCAACCTCCTCGGACGTTGCCACCTGAACGAGGCATAACTTGGGATGATACGTCCGTTCCCGCAGAAACTCCGTATCGACGGCGACGACCTTGTGCGTACGCGCACGTTCGCAAAACGCAGCCAAGCTCTCTGGCTCGCAGATGTACATGTGCTCTCGATTCGTTCGGCTCACTCCAAAACGGCTATCATAGTACCTTGTTTTTGACTGGAATGGTGCTCACGGGCAAATTGGTGCTATTCTGAATTACTGTGGTCTTGTTGTTGGGTGCTATGAGCATACAGGGGAGGTACGCGTGCGCATACTCATCATCCACAATCTCGCCTCGGGCTTTGGTTCGGATGCAATCTTCGAGTTTCAACGCGCGATTGTGCGCGAAGGCGACGAGTGCGTCATGCGTCTTCTGCTGAAGGACGCGCCCGATCGTGGCCAATCGCTGCTCGAGGACGCCGAGACGTTTGACCTCGTCGTCATCTCCGGCGGGGACGGGACCGTCGCCACCTTGCTGTACCTCCTGCGTGGCCGCGATGTCCTCACCTGCATCTTCCCCTCCGGCACCGCGAACCTCCTCTTCGCCAACATCGGCAACTCCGCAGAGCCGAGCGCCCTTGCACGGGCTTGTCGCATCGGACACTCTGTCGAGACCGACCTTGGCGAGGTCTTCTGGCGCGATGAGTTCGGCAAGCGACACCGCGAGGGCTTCTCCATCATGGTCGGCCTTGGGTTCGACGCCCAGATCATGAAGACGGCCATACCTGCCAAGCGCTCCATGGGCCAAGCGGCCTACTTTGCTGCCGCCCTTGCAAATCCCCGCCCCGAGGTGCAGACCTTCAGAATCACAGTCGACGGAGAGGTGCATGTACACACCGGCATCTCGTGCCTCGTGGCAAACAATGCCATGATCCAAGGGGACATCATGCTCGTGCCGGACGCCACCATGACCGACGGCGTCCTGGACGTCTTTGTCGTTGAGGCCGAGGCCACGGCGCAGCTCCTGAGTCCGCTTGTGGTTGGCTTCATGGACCACGAAGGCAAAGCTTCCAAACGACCCCACATCACGAGCTACGAAGGTCGGGAGATTCGCGTCGAGTCTAGCGGGGCAATGGAAATCGAGATCGATGGCGATCCCATGGAGGGGCGCGTCAAATCCTACTACGCGCGCGTCATTCCCGCTTGCAACCACTTGGTGGTGGATGCCCTGTCGCATTACGCGCACGAGGCGACGACCCATCCGTCTCCGCTCTTCGGCGACACAGAGCAAATGCCCTTCCCTCTGTAGGGTTAGCAACACGACTAAGGAGCGATACGCGCCCAAACCTTCGCATGCGTGCCGCGCAGGCGTTCCTCCCGCATCTCTCGACGCCGCTCTCGCGACATCACTGCGTCATCGCTCGACGCCACCGCGACGACGGTCTCTCCAAGCCACTGCACCAGCGGTTTCCCGACGCCATCTCCCGCGAATGGAAAATTGCCAAACCGAAGGTGCAAAAGTGGCAAGAAATCGAATTTCTGTACGGTTTTTTGAGGCAGGTTCATCCACCGCGTCGATACGAGACCCGTGTTTCCGCAGGTAAACCACCCCGTAAATGAAACCCCGTATTGTACGAGCCTCGAAAACCGTACAAAAGTACGAAAACTTGCCACTTTTTGGTACCGGATTTGGCAGTTTGCTCGGGGCAGGAATCCACGGCCCCACGACATGGACCCTGACGCCGATTCCCGGAGGGACACCCCTCAAACCTCCCAGCGATAGCGCCTCATGTCGACACGGCCATCCGGAAGAAACCCTATACCCTCGGCCAGCAGCAGCCGACGCTGCTCGCCCTCGCCGCCGAAGGCGAACCCCGGCGCAAGCGATCCGTCCTTAAACACCACGCGATGGCAGGGAATCACGCCGGGCTCGGGGTTGGCATGAAGGGCAAATCCCACGAAACGCGCGTTTCGCGGCCGACCGACGAGCCTCGCGACCTGCCCGTAGCTTGCGACACGCCCCGCCGGGATCTGGCGAACCAATTCATAGACCGAATCGTTGAATGCGCCCATCTATAATCCGCAACTACTCGTAGGTACTACCGTGAGGACCAAGAACGCGATGCAGTCAAGGCAATCATCCCCAACCACGCCAAGTCACTCCGAAAGAATCGCTACCATCCGCTCCGTGAGTTGAGCGCTCCTCGTGGCAGCGTATTCTCCGAAATCAGCGTACTGTGTGGGGTCGCCGTTGTCGGATATCGTGCGAATCACAACGAAGGGGATGTCATTAGCCGTGGCAACCTGCGCAATCGCCGCACCTTCCATCTCGCAGCAAAGCCCGGAGAAGCTTGAGGCGAGCCGCTGCTTCGTATCCTCGCTCGAGATAAACTGGTCTCCGCTAACGATGCGACCACTCGTCGCCGTGAACCCGAGGTCGCGTGCGGCCTCAAGTGCGGCCGACACACAACGCTCATCCGCTGGGAATCCCAAGTCATCGCACCCCGGAATCTCGCCCAGTTGATACCCGAGTTCCGTCACGTCCACATCGTGCTGCACGAGATTGGCCGATACCACGATGTCGCCTATGGAAATGCCCGAGTCCAGCGAGCCGCCAATGCCAGTATTCACTATGAAAGCGGGGGCGTAGAGGTCTATGAGGGCCTGGGTGCAGAGAGCGGCATTGACCTTGCCAATTCCCGACCGCACGACGACCACCTCGGCACCGGCGAGCTTGCCCGCGTGAAACTCCAAGCCAGCCTTGCTCGACACCTCCTCGTCCGTCAATTGCTCGCAAAGCTGCGTGACCTCGATATCCATGGCGCCGATGATTCCTATACGCATTGCGGCTCCCCCGAACTGGGGGGAACTCTCCCCTCCTGAACCGGCACTTGAACTTGAGGTGCCTGATGAGCCGCACGCAACAAGCGGAAGCGCACTCGATGCCGCCAAGCTCCCCAAAGCCAGTGACACTGCCTTCCTTCTCGTGATGGCGGGGAGTTCGGCTCGGTTGCAGCACGCAGGTTTCATCATTGTGCCCCCAATCGCATTAAGTCGTCATGCGCTTGCATCACAGAACATGCCCTTAGACATTCACGGCACAGAGACGCTCCGCATCGCCTTCAAGCACGGAGGGACCCATTATAGAGCCCCATCACGAATGTCTCTTTATGGTAAAGAATGCGGTAGTTTGGTGCAAGCTTGCCAGACATCACTTACGCACCGAACGATGTGGGCAGTGGTCTACCAGAGAATCGTAGAATGCGGTCCTGATATCGCCAAAAGAGGCGTATGAGGCATGCGCGTCAGGTATCTCCTGGACCGACGGCACCACATGATGGCGCTCGCACAGGTGGAGGACCCTCACACGAGGCGCTCCCGGTAACGGAGTATGATACGTACACACTTTGTGAGAGGGACTCCTTGTCACATCCATCCTAAAGGAGGTTACCAAACATGACGGCCGAGGAGCTATGGGACGAGTCGGGACTGACCGGCAGCTACGAAGCGTGGGCATTTGGCGGCGCACCGGACAAGCTGGCAAACCTGGTCGCGTGTGGAATCAAGACGGCAACGTGTTCGTCTCTGGAACTCATGCGTCTGGAGGGCGAGCCCATGCCCAAGCCAGGCGACCACAGTGTGATCCTCGATTCGGCGGGCGATGCAATCTGCGTCATCCGGACAACGAAGGTCTACGTGGAGACGTTCGAGGCAGTGACGCAGAAGCATGCCTACAAGGAGGGCGAGGGAAACAGGTCCCTTAGTTACTGGAGAAGGATTCACATGGAATACTTCACCGAGGAACTGGCCGCCGTTGGGCTTCCGTTTGATGAAGACTCCGAACTCGTGTGTGAGGAGTTCGAGGTCGTCTACGCTCGCGTCGAGCTCTAGCCCATCGCGGAGGACAACTTGGTCGACGCGTTCAATCTCAGCCTCGCGTCCGGACAGGAGGAATGGGTCTCCCATCCCGTAAGGAGCCTCGCGCAGGCATACGTCTACCGCGACCAGTGCCAGCCATTCGGCACCTACGCCGACGACAGGATGGTGGGCTATGTTATGGTCGTCTACGACTACGACATACCCGAGTACGACATCTGGCACATGGTGATTGACGAGACCGAGCAGGGGCGCGGATACGGCGCCGATGCCCTCGATCTGGTGCTCGACTTCATACGGACAAAGCCATTCGGCGACTCTGACCGCGTCACCCTCACCTGCCACAGGGAGAACCGGGTTGCACTGTCCCTCTACGAGAAGAAGGGGTTCACCGCAACGGGCGCTGTCTACGACGACGAGATTGAGCTCGCCACCACAGTCGGGTGACGCGGATGGGTGCATGACGAGTGATCTGCCCCCTTATCCTGTCCCAAGATGACGTCACAAGGGAGCACCCCCTCTCGTGGGCCAAGCGTCCTGTGCCGTTCGCGCATTTGACGCCATGGCTGTAATCGTTCTCACGTATTATTGCATTACTTGTGGACCATGAGAAAGGATTTGTATGAGCAACGAGTCTTGGCGTCCCAAACTGCACGTCGCACCCCACGACGGGTCCATTTCGGACCCCAACGGCCTGTGTCAGTTCAAGGGCACGTACCACTTCTTCTGCCAGAACGCGCCCACGTATCCACCCGACGTGGACTCCCCGCACGGCTGGGGCCACTTTGCCAGCCGCGACCTCGTCAACTGGACGTTCCTCGGCTGCCACATTATGCCCGACTTCCCCGGCGACCGTGACGGCGCCTACTCGGGCGGTGCCTACATCAACGAGGATGCCGACGAGGCGTGGTTCTACTACACCGGCAACGTACGCGACGGCGAGGGCGACGGCACCTACTCGGGCCGCGACGCCAACCAGACGCTCATGAAGTCCTACAACGGCATCAACATGGGCCAGAAGCAGGTCGTGCTCGACAACTCCGGCTATCCCGCGTATTGCTCGAACCACGTGCGCGACCCCAAGGTGTGGAAGCAGGACGGCGTGCTGCACATGCTGCTCGGCGCCCGCACGCGTGCCGACTCCCGCGGTGCCATCATGATGTACGACTCCCCCGACGGCATCGACTGGACCATGTCGGGCTCCGTCACGAGCTTCGGTGAGAAGCCCTTCGGCTACATGTGGGAGTGCCCGGACCGCATCGTCCTCGACGGGCGCGAGTTCATCTCAACCTGCCCGCAGGGCATGGCCACGGCCATCGAGTCGCAGGGTTCCACGCGCACGACCGCACAGAACGTGCACGGGGCAGGCTACTTCCCCATCGACGGCACCATCGTGGACCTCATGGCTCAGGACACCGAGCTCATGAACGCCGAGGCACCTCACGCTGCCATCGATGAGTCCACCTACGTCGACTGGGATTACGGCTTTGACTTCTACGCCTGCCAGAGCCTCGTAGACGACAAGGGCCGTACGCTGCTCGTGGGTTGGATGAGCCTGCCTCACGATGAGGCCGATGTCCGCGCCTACGACAACCCCACGCAGACCTGGCGCGGCTGCCTCACCATCCCCCGCGTCCTCACGTACTGCGAGAAGTGCGGCCGCATCCTTCAGGCTCCTCCCGCAGAGATTGATGCCCTGCGTGGCGAGGCGCAAGCGTTCGACGGCTCCGTGACGCTCCCCAAGCCTTCCGACGTCGTGATCGAGGGCATCGAGGGCAAGGGCACCATCAAGTTCGGCGAGTTCCTCGAGCTGCGCTTCGAGGACGGCGTCGCCAAGCTCGAGTTCACCGACATGTCCAAGAGCGGCGACCGCAAGCTGCGCCAGGCACCCATCGACGAGGTGCGCAACGTGCGCATTCTCGTGGACACCTCCGTGCTCGAGATCTTCGTGAATGACGGCATGTATGTCTTTGGCACGCGCTTCTACGAGGAGTCCGACGAGCTCGTGATCAGCCACGACCTCAAGGCTTCCAGCCAGACGTGGTATCCCATGAGTGAGGTCACCGTCAACTACCTTGTCACGCGATAACTCCTATACATGGCAAAAAAGCACCAGGTACTGCGTGCCAGCACGCGGTACCTGGTACCTTTTTGCCATGATGCCATCTAGCACAGGGCGTCGACAAACTCCTGCGCAGTGGTAATCGTCGAACCATAGCACTTCTGGAAGTGCTCGATGCCCGCCTCTTGCGTGCCACAGAGGAACGTCCTCGTTGCGTCCTCCACTACCACCGACTCATAACCCAGATAGTATGCGTCCGCCAAGGTATGTAGGACGCAGATATTGGTGTCTTCGCCTACCGCAATGAGCGTCTTCACGCCCAGCTCGCGCAGAAGAAGGTCGAGATCGGTGCCAAAGAAGCCGGAATAGCGACGCTTTGTGATGATGAAGTCGCGCTTGCCTATCCCAGCACGAAGAACCGGATTGGGCACGGCAACGCCCTTGACACCGTGCTCGCCCCAGAGCTCGAGTTCCTTGTCCAGCCCAGGGATGTGCGCGTCATCGCAAAAGATGATGGGCATGCCCGCCTCACGCGCAGCATCGACGACGCGCTTGGCGTTACGGACCATGCGCGCCTCCTCGGGACTTGGCTGGTATAGCGTATCGGTATTGGCCGTCACGAGCACGTCTATGACAAGGACGGCACTCGTCTGCACGTTAATGTCCATGTGATCCCCCTTTACCTCGTTCATGCGCGCCGCGTGGCGACCACGTCGACTCCCGTACCCGCCACGTCAGCCACGACGACATCGCCGATAGCCACCGGGGCGCTCAACCGCACGCCCTCGAGCGCACGCATCACGTCAAAAATCTTGTCCTTTGGGATATCGGTTGCGGTCTTGACCGAGACCATTGTATCCCGTGCGCTACCATCCACAGGGACGGAACTCGTGACGATGCGGGTGGGGCTCGTCACTTCCTTGCGACCGTATGCGTCCCCGCGCTTGCAGGTGTTGCCCGCGACTGATTGCACCACACCGTCCTCCAGTGTGACGACGAGCGGACACCCCAGCGGACAGTTAATGCAGATAAGCTCGCGCTCTTCGCGTGCCATGTTAGTCCTCCTCCAGCTTTACGACGATGCGCTCGGCGTGAGCGCGCTCGAGAAGGTCTGCTCGCTTCAGCACGACCTCCTCCATCTCGCCCGGAGCCAACACTCGCTTCTTGCGGTGCATGATGCGCTCGTCCCCCACGTACACGCTTACGAATCGGTCGCGGTACACGTTGTCCACACGGAAGCGAACGGTGAGACGCTCGTCCATACGCGCAGGGTCAATCGTCGATGGAACGGTGTAGCGCACACCACTTTCCACCTCGAGGAGTAGCACACGCTCGGCCTCTGCCGGTCCGTCTTCCTGCACGTCTGGGGACCGCTTCCCCAACGCATAGTGCGCCGCGCAACGACCTGCCGCATCGGCCTCTTGGCTCACGTAGTCCACGAGGTCATGGACGTGAAGCACGTTGCCACACGCAAAGACGCCCGGCACACTCGTCTGGAGGCTCTCGTCGACCAGTGGCCCCCGCGTCACAGGACTCAAGGCAACGCCTGCCTCACGCGAGAGCTCGTTCTCGGGAAGAAGGCCCACCGAGAGCATCAACGTGTCGCACGCATAGCGCACCTCAGTACCAGGAATGGGGCGCCTCTGCTCATCGACCTTCGCGATCCACACGGCTTCGACACGCTTGCGACCCTCGATGCGCGTCACGGTATGCGAGAGAAGCAGCGGTATGCCGTAATCGTCTAGGCACTGCACGATGTTGCGCTTCAAGCCGCCCGAGTACGGCATGAGCTCTGCGACGCACGCGACGTGCGCGCCTTCGAGCGTCATACGACGTGCCATGATCAGTCCGATGTCGCCAGATCCGAGAATCACGACCTCACGTCCCGGCATCTGACCTTCCATGTTTACGAGCCGCTGGGCAGTACCGGCCGTGTAGATGCCTGCGGGTCGATAGCCCGGAATGGCGAGCGCGCCGCGAGGACGCTCGCGACAACCCATCGCAAGTACGACTGCCCCGGCCTGCACGCCATAGACCCCTCGCTCCTGACTCACGGCATGGACCACAAGGTCCGAAGAGACGTCGATTACCATGGACCCCAAGCTGAACTCAACGCCCACTTCATGTGCACGGTCCTCATAGCGCGCCGCATACTCGGGACCCGTGAGCTCCTCCTTGAACGTGTGCAGCCCGAAGCCGTTGTGGATGCATTGGTTGAGGATGCCCCCGAGCCGGTCGTCTCGCTCAATCACGAGCACGCGCTCGCAGCCGCTCTCGCGCGCGGCAATGGCTGCCGCCAACCCTGCGGGTCCGCCACCAATAATCACGACATCATAGCTCAGCATGTCACTCGCCTCCCTCTTGAACGAGGAGCTCCGATCCGGGGCCACACTTCGTGATCTGCGTGGGCGCCATTCCGAGCTCGCGCTCCATGATGGCCATGATCTTTGGCGTGCAGAAACCACCTTGGCAACGTCCCATGGTGCAGCCTGTGCGCCGTTTGATGGCATCGATACTGGTCGCCGGAATCGGTCGATGCAGCGCGTCGACGATCTGCGCTTCGCTCACGCGACAGCACCGACACACCAGGTTGCCATAGGTTGGGTCCTTCGCCACAAGGTCGTTCCAGTCCTCACGGCTCGTAGCGAGGAGGTTCACCACACCTGGTCTCGTGCGCACAATCTCGTCGGCTGGACGTTCCTGCAGGTCGCAGATTCCGCGCACGATGTCCGCCACCATGCGTCCGATCGCCGGACATGACGTGAGTCCCGGACTCTCGATGGCGGCACAGTCCACGAATCCGGGTGCGCCTTCGACCTCGCCGATAATGAAGTCGTGGTGCTCCTCGTGCGCACGCAGCCCCGCGAAGGTAGTTATCACCTCGCGCAACGGGACATCGCGCACGGCAATGCCACACTTGGCCACCACCTCAGCAAGGCCCGCCGCAGTGGTGTCCACGCTTTCCTTGTCCTCCACATCGGTGGCCGTCGGGCCAACGATCACGTTGCCATGAACCGTGGGCGAGACGAGCACGCCCTTGCCCATCTTTGTGGGCAGCGTAAACACCGTGTGCCGCACATGCCCGAACGCTGTGGTGTCGAGCAGATAGTACTCGCCCTTGCGCGCCACGATGCGCATCTTCTTGTCCGCCACCATATTGTGCAGCTCATCGGCGTACACACCGGCCGCGTTCACCACACAGCGCGTGCGCAGCGTCCCCGCCTTCGTGCGTACCAACCATTCGTCATCATCGCGCTCCACGCCCTCGACACCGGCGTTGAAGAGAAACTCAACCCCGTTGGTAGCGGCGTTCTCGGCCAAGGCGACGCACAGCCCGAACGGGTCCACTATTCCTCCCGTTGGTGCCCAGAGCGCACAGACCGCCTCATCGCTGACGTTGGGCTCCATGCTCACGAGCTCGTCACGCTCGACGATGCGTAGTCCCTCAACCCCGTTGGCCACACCACGCTCAAGCAGCGCCTCCAACGCCGGACGCGTCTGTGCATCGGTACACACCACGAGCGACCCACAGGGAACGAGCGCGAAGTTCAGCTCCTCGGCAAGCTCGCGCATGAGCTTGTTGCCCTCAACATTGAGCCGCGCCATCATCGAGCCTGCCTGCGCATCAAACCCCGCGTGCACGATGGCGGAGTTCGCCTTTGAGGTACCACAGCAGACATCGTCTGCGCGCTCCACCACGCAAACGCGCGCCTCATAGCGAGACAGCTCGCGTGCGACGGCACACCCCGAGACACCCGCACCAACGATGACAACGTCGTACTGGTCACTTGCCATCAAACCACCTCCCCAACTTCGAATACACAAAATGTAGCAGAAGTGGAGTGACGCGGAGAACTCGTACCGTTCACGGCTTGATGTAACGCATACACCGGCTTCTACGAGGTCATGTCTCCCCCGCCTACGTGCGCTAGCACCAGGGGCAAAACCGTAAGCGCCCATGGGGCAAATAGTCCCGAATGCGTGGCAATGAGACAGGCAAGCTTCTCCGCTGGGACCCACCAGAGGCAGTCAACCTCGTCCAAGGAGGGGTGCAGCTCCTCTTCACAGGTGCCAACCATCACTTGATCGTATTCGAACTCGACGAGTCCCCCGTCAAGCTCCGCGCGGTAGACGAACCTTGCCACCTCTTCCAAAGAAATCACCCGTGCACCAAGCTCCTCCCATGCACGTCGCGCGAACGCGTCCGACGGAGCTTCCCCGGCACGTGGATGCGAGCAACACGAGTTGCCCCACAGACCTGCACAGTGGTACTTTCCCGATGCTCTGCGCGCCAGCAGGAACTCCTGCCCCGCCGGACCTGACCTCACGAACTGCAAGGAGAACGCCCTGTGCAGTAAGCCCTCACGATGCGCCCGCTCCTTGGAAGCGACGCCGACCTGCCGACCATAGGCATCCACGAGGACGAGTTGGTCGTTCCGTGCGGGATCCATCTCCATCGCATCCATGTGCTGGCTCCTCTCCGGGCCCAAAGCCGTGCGGCCGCGCCTTGCATGCGCGGCCGCACACCCACTCCTAGTCGTAGCGCTCGTCATAGACGCGCTTGGTCTTCTTCTCGCTGCGTGGCAGCACGCCCAGCTCCACGATCTTTACGAGTGGCGTGAAGCCGATGCGGTGCTTGACTCGGCGCGCGACCCGACCGCGCAGGTCTTCCCAGTCAACCGAGCCGTTGGTCTCCACATAGATACGCATCGTGTCGCGGCCGTCCAGGTGCGAGAGACGAATCTGATACTCGCTCGAGAGCTCCGGGAACGTCCCCAAGATCTCCTCGATCTGCGCCGGGAACACGTTGACGCCATGGATCTTCATCATGTCGTCCGAGCGCCCGGTTATGGTGTCGATGCGCGGATGCTCGTTGTGACCGCACGGACAGCTGCTAGGGATGATGCGCGAAAGGTCGTGGGTGCGGAAGCGGATGAGTGGTGCACCTTCCTTGACCAGCGTCGTGAGCACGATCTCGCCAGGCTCTCCGTCGGGCAGCACCTCGCCGGTCACCGGATCGATAATCTCCAGATAGACATAGTCACTCCACACGTGCATGCCGTGGCCATGTGCGCAGTTGATGCCAATGCCCGGTCCGTACACCTCCGTGAGGCCGTAGATGTCGTAGTACTCGACGCCCAAGGAATCGATGATGCGCTGGCGAATCTTCTCGCCGGAGCGCTCGGAGCCGGTAATCAGCTTCCTCAGGTGAATTTGGTCCTTGATGCCGCGGCGCTCGATCTCCTCGGCGAGCAGCAGTGCATAGCTCGCGGTGGCCGTAAGGACGGTCGCCTTCATGTCTATCATGAACTGAAGCTGCTTCTCTGTGTTGCCGGGACCCATGGGAATGGCCATCGCACCAAGGCGCTCGCAACCAGCTTGGAAGCCAATGCCAGCCGTCCACAGACCATAGCCCGGCGTGATCTGCACCCGGTCCTCGGGCGTCACGCCTGCATACTCGTAGCAACGAGCGAACTGGATTGCCCAGTCCTCGACGTCCTTCTGCGTGTAGGGAATGATCACGGGCGTGCCGGTGGTACCCGACGACGAATGGATGCGTACGATCTCGCTCTCCGGCACCGCAGAGAGTCCCAGGGGATATGCGTCACGCAGGTCCTGCTTCTCCGAGAATGGCAAGGCAAGGAAGTCCTCGACGGTCGCAACGCCCGTCACGCCTGCTTCCCTGAGCCTTCTACCGTAGAAGTTGTCGGACGCGATGAGGCGCTGAATCTGCGTGCTCACCTGTT
Source organism: Atopobiaceae bacterium (assembly GCA_017533825.1). Taxonomy (GTDB): domain Bacteria; phylum Actinomycetota; class Coriobacteriia; order Coriobacteriales; family Atopobiaceae; genus RUG440. Next base: position 18,774 of record JAFWIE010000070.1, read on the forward strand.
GAAGCTGAGTATCGCTTATCTGCATGAATTAACCCTTTCCTCAGGCACTAGGACGCCGGAGAGGTACTCCGGCGTCCTAGCATCATACGCCAAGTCTGGCGACAGTCCCTCACGAGAGTCCGTCACGTAACCGGTACGTTATGCGGGTTCCGCGCTAGCCGAGCAGCAGCACATATTCCGCCAGTATGTAGCTGGCGGCCAGAACCACAAACGTCTGTAGGATGGTGCGCCATTGCGCCGCGAGCAACCCGATGAACTCGCGCAGAAATGCGTTTGGCCAGAAGTAGGCCTTTGTCTTGCTGCCCATGCCTTCTGCAACCATGCCAGCATCATGAGCGCACACGTAGCCACGGAACACATGGTAGTTGGTGGTCGAGAATCCCACACGCACTTCGCCCACGTCACATTCCGCATGGCGCTCGATTACCTCACGTGAGAATGCCATGTTCTGCCTCGTAGTCTCCGAGCGATCCTCGAGGACGATGCGTTCGGGAGCAACGCCCTTCTCGACCAGGTAGTTGCGCATGCTCTGCGCCTCGCTCATTACCTCATCGGGACCCTGCCCTCCACTTGGCACAAACGTCGCGGGAGCATCCCCGACAGCCATGCGGCTCTCGTCGAACTCGCGCGCCTTGTCCACGCGACCGGCCAGAAGCGGACACGGTGTGCCGTCGGCTCTCAGTCCGCATCCCAGAATTACGAGGTAGTCAACCCCATGCTGTGGAACGTGGCGCGAAGCGAGCCACGCACATGCGATGGTGGACAGAAACAGGCACTCGCCATATGCCAACCCCACGGCGAACAGGCTATCGAGGATGCGTATGACATCGAACGATTCAAAGAATCCCACGAGAATGCTTGTGAAGTTGTACCACAACAGGCATACCGCCGCGAGGAAGACACTGGCGGCAATGCCCAAAAGGTTGACTGGCCGTAAACCCTCATGACGAATGAGCGAGATGTTGCTCAGGGAAACCAGAAAGGCGACCAGCGCCACAGGAATGAGCGTAAGCATCGCGAAGTACTGCACGGCGTCCGTCAGCTCTAGCGCGAGGTGAGAGAAGGTTAGGAGGCTTCCTCGCACGAAAAAGAACGTCAACAAGGCGAACTGAAACAGGCAGAAGAGCAAGGCACCGCCACTGGCGACCATCTCGTACCCGTACCAAGCATTGCGCCACAACTGCACAAGTACGCTCGCGAAGAGCACGATGAGCACAACGAAGAAGATGCAGGTACTCACATGGATTGCTTCCCAACCACTGAAGTTCACGCCGCCCTCAAAGATGGCGTTGTTCTGCACGTGCAACACCCACACATCGAGGGCGTCTGGCGTACCGGCCGATGCCTCGACCTCTCCGTCGCCAACGGCGTGGAAGATCACACGCATGCGACCCGCCTCATCCTGCGAGACGGAGACGACCTCCACCACACCTGGCTCACTGAGCGTGACGTCGGAAGAAGAGAGCGCTTGTCCCACATGCGGCAGGATGCCTCGCGCTTCATACGTGTCGATGACCGAGCGTATGTAGACCCGCGACGCAATGATGAGAACCACAAGCACCGGCAACAGAATCCAAAACCGCCGCCAGATTCCCTTGTTTACCGATCCCTCCATTGGCCCCGCACCCTATTGTGCGTAGGCGAGCGCGCGCTCGTTGAGTTCCCAGAGCTTCTCGGGTAGGCATTGATGAATGGCCGTACGCAAGTCCTCGACCGAGAGTCCTAGCTCGCCCGCACGTGCTGCCGCGCCCAGAAGCACGACATTCAGGCACTTCGCAGACCCGAGTTCCTCACCGGCACGATCGGCATTCACCTCAACGAGGTTATCTACGGTTGCACGAAGGTGTCCCAAGATGGCATCGAGGTCATATGCTGGTCCACCCGTCATGGCACTCACCGGCACAACGGGGCGCGTGCTTACCACCACGCAGCCTCCCTGCTTGAGAAACGGGAGTTGCCGTACCGCCTCGGCTGGTTCGAAGGCGATAATGAGGTCGGCAGACGCACGCGCCATGAGCGGACTTGCCGAAGGCTGCCCCAGGCGCACGTGAGAAAAGACACTCCCCCCGCGCTGGGCCATGCCAATGGTCTCGGCCGTCTTCACAGCCATGCCACGCTCCATGGCGGCGTCAGCGATAAGCTTGGAGGCAAGGATGGTGCCCTGCCCGCCGACGCCACACAGAATGATGTTCGTACCGTTGCGCGCGCTCACAGGCGCTCACCTCCCGAAATTGCCCCAAAGGGACACACCTGCTCGCAGAGCGTGCAACCTGTACAGAGCGATGGATCGATGCGCACTTTCCCGTCCATAGGCACGAGCGCTGGGCACCCGAGCTCGCGGACGCAGCGCAAGCAACCAACACAAGTGGCTGGGTCAACGACGCTTCGCGCCTTGGGTCGCGCGAGAACGACGCAGGGACTCTTGAAGATGATTGCCTTGACGCCCGGCTCTGCAGCCACACGTTTAACCGTCTGGACCGCAAGCTCGTGGTCCAGAGGATCGACCGTCTCCACCGTAGTGAGTCCGATCCCGCGCAGGACGCCCTCGATGCTCACTGCCTGGACCAGCTCACCCATCATGGTGCGTCCCGTGCCAGGATGCGGTTGGTGGCCCGTCATGGCCGTAGTCGAGTTGTCGAGCACAATCAGTGTGAGGTTGGCTTGGTTATAGAAAGCGTTGATCACACCGGTGATGCCGCTGGCAAAGAACGTCGAGTCACCCACGAATGCGAAGCACGTGGTGTCGGGCTCCACGTGATACACACCCTGCGCAATGCCAATCCCGGCACCCATGCACAGGCATGTGTCCACCATATCCAAGGGAGCCGCATTTCCGAGGGTGTAGCAGCCGATGTCACCGCAGTAGATGGTCTTCTTTCCACGCATGGCATGCTTGACAGCGTAGAAACTCGCGCGGTGCGGGCACCCGGCGCACAGCACCGGCGGTCTCACCGGCAGCTGTGGCGATGTCTCGCCAAGGACAGTCCCCTTTGTGTCACTTTGTCCCGTGGAGGACAGTCCTCTTTGTAGTAGTCCCTTTTGCGATAGGGCTGCCTCGACGGAATCAGGGGTGTTCTCGCCCGATGGAGCGATGTCGCCCGTAAGCTTTCCGCATATCCGCACGTTGAGGTTATGCTTGCCGCACACCTCAATGAGCGCATGCTCGATGACGGGATCAAGTTCCTCGACACAGAGCACCTCGTCGAGTCCCTGCAGGAACTTGACCGCCTGACGCTCGGGGAAGGGATACGGCGTCCCAACCCGCAGCAGACGTGGACGGTTCGACGCTTCGAGGCAGTCGCGCACGTAGGTGTAGCTGATGCCCTGCGTGGCAATGCCAACGCGGCGCGCGGACGTCGCACACTCCCCCGTCTCACCAACCACGAAGTTGTAGGGCGAATCCGAGAGCTCGTCCGCCAGTCCGGCATTGCGCTCCTCTATGCGCGCATGGGCAACCACGGAGAGACGCGGGAAGATGACCCAACGCGAGGGGTCCTTGACAAATCCACCGGCTGTGTGGATACGCCATTCCTCGGGGTCGAGGATCTCCATGGACTCATAGCCATGGTCCACACGCGTTGTTGGCCGCAATATAATAGGTGTGCCGTATTGCTCGGAAATCTCGAAGGCATCCTGCACCATGACGTAGGCTTCGCTCGGTGTTGAAGGGTCAAACACGGGAACCTTCGAGAATCCCGCGAACGTTCGCGTGTCTTGCTCCGTCTGGCTCGATATGGGGCCAGGGTCGTCGGCAACCACGATCACCATGCCGCCCTTGACGCCTATGTACTCAAGGCTCATCAACGGGTCGGACGCCACGTTGAGACCCACCTGCTTGCAGGTCACCAGCGTGCGCGCACCGGCATAGGCAGCTCCCGCCGCCACCTCCATGGCAGACTTCTCGTTAATCGACCACTCGACGTACACAACTCCGGGTGCGTCTTTCCTGTGCTTAGCAACTCCTTCGAGCACCTCAGTCGATGGTGTACCGGGATACCCCGCTACCACCTGCACACCGGCGGCAAGTGCCCCCAGCGCGATTGCCTCATTGCCCATTAAGAACTCTGTATGCATGTCCTCTCCTTACGACGCAAGCTATGGTACCGCTTCTGCGCGCCACCTGCTAGTGACAAGGCAATGGGGGCGCCGCCCACTTCGGACGGCGCCCCAAATCATTACGCTTTACAGGCGAGATTCGCTATTACGAGAGGTCCGCGAGCTGCTCCTTGAGCTGTTCCATCGCGCGTTCCAGTTCCGCCCGCTGTTCGCGCTTCTTTGCGATGACCTCGGCAGATGCCTTTGCCACGAAGCCGGGGTTCGCAAGTGTGCGCACGATGCCGACCAGCTGCTTCTCTGCCTTGGCGACCTCCTTGAGCAGGCGCTTCGCCTCGGTCTCGAGGTCCACAAGGCCACCCAGCGAGACGAACACCTGAAGGTCGCCGTCGACGATGGAGATGGATGCCTTGGGCTTCTGCACGTCCGCACCAACCAGCAGATCGCCAACACGGCCGACGCTCCGTACGAAATCACGCTGGCTCGCGAGCGCCTCCGCATCATCGCCGCTGGTCCTGACCGTTACATCAAGCACGGTCTTCGGCGAGAGGCGATAGCGCGCCCTCGTGGAACGCACCGCGGAGATGACGCGTCGCGCGAGGTCGAAGACGCGCTCGGCATCCTCGTTGATGAAGCTACGAAGCTCCTCAGGGTCAGGCCATGAAGCAAGCATGAGGAACTGCGCGTCGTGTGCGTCGAGTCCGCTCGCGGGGAGCGCGTCCCACACGCTTTCCGTGACGAAGGGCATGACGGGATGAAGCAGACGCATGCTAACGTCGAGCACATACACAAGATTGCGCTGCACCTGCAGACGCTCTTCCGGCGTCCCGTCAAGCAGGCGGCCCTTGCATAGCTCGATGTACCAGTCGCATACCTCATTCCAGAAGAACGCCTGAATCGAGCGAGCGTAATCACCGAAGTCATATGCTTCGAGTTGTTCCGTCGCCTCCGCGCACACGCGCGCGAGACGGCTCAGCATCCACTGGTCCTCTGGCGTCTCGGCAACGGGAGCACCGGGCTCGTAGCCTTCGAGGTTCATCTGCACGAAGCGGCTTGCGTTCCAAATCTTCGTTACGAATGAACGCGCCTGCTCGGTGCGCGGAGAATCGATGAGCTCGTGGGTCTTCTTGTCGATGTTTGCGTCGAACTTAACGTCCTGGTTGCCCGTCACGAGAGTGAGAAGGCCAAAGCGCATCGCGTCGGCGCCATACTTGGCCATCAGGTCCATCGGGTCGACGCCATTGCCCTTCGACTTGCTCATGCGGCTGCCATCCTTGGCAAGAATCGTCGCATAGATGTACACGTCATGGAACGGGACCTCATCGCAGAAGTACAGCGAGCTCATGATCATGCGCGCCACCCACAACGCGATGATGTCGCGCGCAGTCACCAGCACTTTGGTGGGATGGTGCCCCACCATCTGCTCGGGATGATCGGGCCAACCCTGTGTCGCGAAGGTCCACAGCTGCGAGGAGAACCAGGTATCCAGCACGTCCTCGTCCTGGTGCACCTTGGCTCCGCAGTGCGGACACACGTCCACATCCTCCATGAGCGCGTCTTCCCACCCGCACTCGTCACACGTGAAGACGGGAATGCGGTGACCCCACCACAGCTGACGGCTGATGCACCAGTCCTTGAGGTTCTCCATCCACGTGAGGTAGGTTTGCGTCCATCGCGCGGGATGGAACTTCACCTCGCCGGTGTTCACGACCTCAGTCGCACGCTCCTTGAGCTTATCCACGGCCACGAACCACTGCTCGGAGAGCCAAGGCTCGAGCGTGGAGTCGCAACGGTAGCAGTGCATTACCGAGTGCTGGTGCTCGTCGACGTCGCCGAGAAGACCATGCTCCTCGAACCACTTCACAACGGCGACGCGACACTCGTCGCGATTCATTCCGCTGAACTCACCGTAGCCATCGACCACGACCGCATGCTCGTCAAAGATGTTGATCTGCTCGAGGTCGTGCGCCTGGCCCATGGCGTAGTCGTTGGGGTCGTGCGCAGGCGTCACCTTGACGAAACCCGTACCAAAGCCCGCATCGACGTGCCAGTCGCTGAAGATGGGAATCTCCCGATCTACGATGGGCAGCATGACCGTCTTGCCTACGAACTTGGCCTTCTCCGGATCCTCCGGGCTCACGGCGATGCCAGTGTCGCCCAGCATGGTCTCGGGACGGGTGGTCGCCACCTCGATGTACTCCACACCATCGACCGGCTCGGTGAGCGGGTAGCGCAGGTGCCAGAGGTGGCCCTTCTCGTCCTGATACTCTGCCTCATCGTCGCTGATGGCGGTACAGCAGCTCGGACACCAGTTGACGATGCGCTTGCCACGATAGATGAGGCCGTCGTGGTACCAGTCCACGAACACCTTGCGCACGGCCTTGGCGTATTCATCGCTCATCGTGAACTTCTCGTCCGCAAAGTCGATGGAACATCCCATGCGCTTAATCTGCTGCACGATGATGCCGCCATACTCGCGGCGCCAATCCTGGCACGCCTCGAGGAACTTCTCGCGTCCGATCTCCAGACGAGAGATGCCCTCCTCCTTGAGCTTCTTGTCCACCTTCGTCTGGGTGGCGATGCCCGCGTGGTCGGTGCCCAGAATCCAACGCGTCGACTTGCCACGCATGCGCGAGAAGCGAACGTAGGTATCTTGGATGGTGTCGTCCATGGCGTGGCCCATGTGCAGGACGCCCGTTACGTTTGGCGGCGGAATGACTACGGTGCAGTCCTCATTGCCCTCGCTGCGCTGATAGCAGCCCGCCTCAATCCACCGCTCAACGAGCTCAGGCTCGCTCGATTGAGGGTCATACGTCTTTGGCATCTCTTCCACGATCGCCACCTTCTCTAGACAACAATGTCGTATAGGATAGCACACGCTGGTCATGCCGCGTTTGGGACAGTCCCCTTTGTGTCACCTCCGCGAGATGACACAAAGGGGACTGTCCCAAACGCGGCTCGCGCAATACCAGCGCACGACTAACGCAGACGCTCCTCTATCTCGGCCATGAAGACCGAGACCTCAGCCTCGGTGAGGTCGGCATTCGCCACGTTAAACTCGCGTTGAGCGTGGACGACCGCCTCATCTGCCCTGCGGAACGCCGCGGCAAGGTCTACCGCGCGCTGCTCAGCAGCCTGGAGCTCTTCGCGAGACTGATTTATACGATCCTCCGCCTCCTCAATGAAGCTTCGTGCCTCGTTGAGCATGCGCGACGTCTCGTCTGCGGAGGTAAATGCCAGCTCTACGTTGATGGCGCACTCGTCCTCGCGCCTACGCGCCTCCTCGAGAGCCTTACGCGCATCCTCCACAGCCGTGACCGCACTGGACAACGCATGTCGGCACTCATCCACCGAACTCGCCGCATCGATGCTATCGCGCCCGCTGCGGATCGTGGCGTCCTGAACGTTTTTCAGCTCGCCCTGTGCCGCCTCGTTCTCCTCTATCGACTCATTCAGGATGCGCTCGTACTCTTCGAGGTTTCTCTGCAGCTCGTCGTAGCGCTTCTGCCTGCTCTGCACTTTCTCGTTCGACTTCATATGGCGCTCCTTCGAGCGCTTCTCTGCTGCTTGAGCCTCACTCAACTCGCGCTCCGCCCGTGCACGCTCGGCGTTCGCTTCGTCAAGATCCACGGCGGCGGCATCGCACTGAATGCGAATCCGAATCGCCTCCACGTCCGCATCCGCAAGCGTCGTCAGTGCCTGCGCGTTAACTTCCATGGCCGCCTTGCGGACCTCGGTTGCAGACGTGTACTCAAAGACGGCGCGACGCTCCGCCTCTTCGTCCTCGTCCGTACCAAGACTCATCTCACGCAGCTCGTCCGCCCTCGACTCCGCACGGTCTGCCGCAGCGATGGCAGTACGAAGGTTCTCCTGCGCCTTGTCGTAGGCCTGCTTTGCGGCAACCGCTTCCTTCTCTGCGGTCCCGAGCCTCTCCCGACCGTCGGCAAGCACCTGCGCGCACTGCTCCGCCTTGCTTACCGCCTGCTTCAAACGCTCCTCGCATGCGACGATGACCTGAGCAAGGGGATTCTCGTCGTCGGGCAGGGCGTCGGCGTCCTTCATCGCCTGTTCGAGCTCCTTCTTCCCCTCCTCGAGCTCCTTCTGCGCTTCCTCGTATGCCGTCCGGGCGCTATCCAAGGCACGTTGAGCATCAGTGGCGCGCTGCACCTTCTCGTCGAGCTCCACACGCGAGGTGCTCTCCTCCACGCCAGCGCTCTCCGCACGATTCTGAGCGTTGTCGAGCATACGCTCTGCCTCGTCGCGCGCCTGCTCGGCAGCACTGATGGCAGCTTCGGCAGCCTCGCGCGCTTGGCGCGCCTGGCTCAGTGCCTCCTGCGCGTTCCTGAGCTCGAGTTGTGCACGCTTGTCTGCGGCTTCGCTAGGCATAATCTCTTCTCGCGTGTAGCGGAGCTTCGTCTGCAACCCCTCCAGATCGTGCCGAGCCTCCTTGCGCTGGACGTCCGCAGCCTCCAAGGAATCACGCGCCTCGATGAGCGCCGCCTGCGCAGCTGCACGGGCAGCAGCTTTCTCCGTCACGATCGTGCGCGCCTCTTCCTCTTTGCGGCGCGCCTCTTCCAAGGTCATGCTCATATAACCCCCAAACAAGCCGATCAATACACAGCAAAAGCTGCTAGGCAGTAGTTGCTCACAGTTACACAAGAATAGCATGTGGCGTTTGCAATGTGACAAACAACCTTCGTTTTTTGTCAGGCTGAAACGTGGCGAATGGCCACCAGGTGCCAACGTGCCACGCGACACCTTGGCATCTGATGGCCATCTGTACTGCTCGAAATCTGTACTGCTCGAACCTAGAGGCTCTGTCGTATGCGCGCAGTCGATTCCCGGTACACGTGGGGCAACTCCTCGCCTCGCACGGAAGCGCTGGTAACGACCACGCGGGTGATTCCCATATCGCTCGGCAAGTCGAACATGACGTCCTGGAGGACATCCTCACAGATGGAGCGAAGGCCGCGTGCGCCCGTCTCTCGCTTGATGGCACGGTGCGCGATCTCTTCCAGCGCGTCCTCCTCAAACTCAAGCTTGACGCCCTCGATCTGGAACATGCGCTTGTACTGCTTGATGATGGCGTTGCGCGGCTCCGTGAGTATGCGCACCAGGTCGCTCTCCGTCAGCTCGCAGGTTGAGGTGATCACCGGAATGCGCCCTACGAACTCGGGAATCATGCCAAACTTCTGCAGGTCATGCGGCATGACAGAGGCATTGAGCTCATCCGTCATCTCGTCGACCTTGCGCTTCAGCTCACCCGAGAAGCCCACACCGCGCTTGCCAATGCGATCAGCCACGATCTTGTCCAGCCCAACGAATGCTCCGGCGCAAATGAAGAGGATGTTCTTCGTGTTGATGTGAATGAGCTCCTGCTGGGGATGCTTTCGTCCGCCCTGCGGAGGAACGCTCGCATCGGTGCCCTCAAGAATCTTCAGGAGCGCTTGCTGCACGCCCTCGCCGCTCACGTCTCGCGTAATCGAGAGATTCTCTGCCTTGCGGGCAATCTTATCAATCTCGTCCACGTATACGATGCCTTGCTCGGCACGCGCCACGTCGCCATCGGCCGCATTGATCAGCTTGAGCAGGATGTTCTCGGCGTCCTCGCCAACGTAACCCGCCTCCGTGAGAGTCGTCGCGTCGGCGATGGCGAAGGGCACCTCGAGGAAGCGTGCGAGCGTCTGTGCCAAGAGCGTCTTGCCCGTACCGGTCGGACCGAGGAGCAGGATGTTGCTCTTTGCCAACTCAACGCGCTCCTCGTCTTCCGAGACGGTGTCGTCGCCCGATTCGATGCGCCGATAGTGGTTATACACGGCAACGCTCATGGCTCGCTTCGCGCGCTCCTGTCCCACGACGTAGCGAGAGAGCTCTTCGTATATCTCGTGAGGAGTTGGCACACTATCAACACCCGACTCGTACGAGTCGAAGTCCTGTACGTTCGCCTCACCAGCTTCGGCCTCGGCAATGATCTCCGCGCATGCGTTTACGCACTCGTCGCAGATGTAGATTCCCCCGCTGCCCTGAACGAGCCGTCTCACCTGGTTGCGAGGCTTCCCGCAGAACGAGCATCTCATGTCGTCGCGTGTGGGCATGGACCTACTCCTCCGTGGCTTGCTCAGCGCGCGAGCGAATCACGCGGTCGACCAGTCCGTACTCCAGAGCGGCGTCCGCACGCAGGTAGTTGTCGCGCTCGGTGTCGGCCTGAATCTTCTCGATGGGCTGACCGGTCGCATCCGAGAGGATCTCGTTGAGGTGCTCACGGATGTACTTGGTCTCGTCGGCAACGATCTGGATGTCCGTCTGCTGACCTTGCACGCCCGAGCTCGGCTGATGGATGAGGACCATCGAGTTCGGCAGGGCGAGGCGCTTTCCCTTCGCACCGCAGGCAAGGAGCACGGCAGCCATGGATGCCGCCATTCCCACACAGATGGTGGAAACCTCAGGCTTGATGAAGTTCATGGTGTCGAGGATGCCAAGGCCTGCATAGACCTCGCCACCAGGAGAGTCGATGTAAAGCGAGATGTCTTTGTCTGGGTCCTGGCTCTCCAAGTGGAGGAGCTGCGCAATGACCAGATTCGCGCTCTCACGCGTGATGGGCTCACCCAGAAACACGATGCGGTCGTTGAGAAGGCGCGAGTAGATGTCGTAGCTTCGCTCGCCACGCGGCGTCTGCTCCACCACGTACGGGATGAGGGGGATGTTTGTGGGATTGTTCATTGGTCCCTCCTATTACTTGTGACTAAGGCGCGGAAAAGGAACTCGAACCTCTTCCGCGCCCACTCTTTACCGTGCTATGGAAGCGGGCTTGACCCGCTTACCCATTGAGGAATGCGACTACTCGTCGGCAGCCTCACGGCTACGGGCAACCTCGTCCACGATTGTGACGTCGGCGTTCTCTACCAGCCATTCCACTGCCTTGGTGCGACGGATGGACTCGCGGACGGCGGGCATACGGCCCTCCGTACGGAACTCGGCCATGGCGTCCTTCACGTTGGGCACACCGGCGCGCTCGAACTCGGCGCTCAGGTCCTCCTCGCTCACCTCGATGCCAAGGTGGGCAGCCAAGGCGTCAAGCGCCAGCGACTGGCGTGCGCGCTCGTCGGCCTGAGCACGCATATCGGCAACAAAGTCGTCTGCCGCGATGCCGCGCGCCTGCAAGTAGTTGTCCAGCGACATGCCCTGACCCTGCAGTTGCGAGAGGAACTGGTTGGCAATCTCTTGGAAGACCTGCTCGGAGTAAGCAGCGGGAACCTCTTCCAACGTAAGGTGCGCGCCGACAGCCTCAACGACACGGTCCTCCTTGAGCTGAGGAAGCGTGGACTTCTTGTCCACCTCGACCTCTTCCTTCACGGCCTCGCGCAGCTCCTCGATGGTATCGAAGCCGAAGTCCTCCTTGACGTTCTCTTCGGTGAGCTCGGGGGTAACGGCCTTGCGAATCGCATTCACCTTGACCTTTGCGGCAAACTCGACCTTGAGGGGCTCGTCATCCTCGCGCTCGTGCTCGCGAGTCCAGCGGACCTCCTTCTCCTCGTCCTTCTTCATGCCGATAAGGGCGTCGCGCCACTCCTGCTGAAGGCGCTGGTCGTTGAGGGCAAACATGCGGTTCTCGCCCTCGTACTCGCGCAGGTTGTTGATGTTCTCGACGTCCGCGAGGATGATGTCGGTCTCCTCTGCACCACGATCCTCCTCGACGTCCTCGAAGGTCGTGCGATACGAGAGAAGCACCTCGATCTGACGGTCAATCTCTGCCTCGGTGACCTCTTCCGGCGGCATCTCGATGGAGGGGGCATCGTAGGAGTCAAGCTCCACGTCAGGGCGCACCGCAATCTTTGCCTCGATGGTGTAGTCCTGCTTCTCCGTGGCAAGCTCCGGATCCTCGCCATAGTCGATCTGGCCAAGGGGTACGATGTCGAGCTGCTCGATCATGAGAGGCTCGGCCTCAGTGAGAAGGCTGTTCGTGGCGTCGGCGAGTACCGCCTCACGCCCGACGATGCCGTCAATCACGGGGCGAGGCGCGCGTCCGCGACGGAAGCCCTGGAACGCATACCTGCGTGCGATCTCGCGGTAAGTCTTGGCGATGGCCGCGTCGACGTCCTTGTTGCCGATGGTGATGGTTGCGACCAGCTGCCCGCTCTCGGGCTTCTCGGTGGTGACGGTGATGTTCAACGTTCCTCCAGTGTACTCGTGCTGTTGTTACCGGGCCGAAGCCCATAAGAGCGCGTTGGTGCGGGCGAAAGGACTCGAACCTTCACGGGGTCTCCCCCACTGGAACCTAAATCCAGCGCGTCTGCCAGTTTCGCCACGCCCGCTTGCACGCACAGCGCTCCATCTTAGCAGATGGCGCGACACTTTGGGAACTATACCCCATTTTGCTACAGGCAATTCAAATGGGCAACAAGTATTTTTCGTGAACAACACCGATGTCAAACCCGGCCCGGGCCAAATCTTGCGTACTGGGGGGCTATGTCCCCATGAGTATGCCCGTAAAGGGCAACCCCTCGTGGCGACAATTGACGTCGCCACGAGGGGTTGCCCCGTATGGACCGTTGTTGGGCGGTCCCCCGTAGAGCTTAACGCAAGTTCTTCGGATACTTCTCGCGGGCAACGTAGCTCGTGTGCAGTGCGTGATGCGCCTTGCCCTTGCCATAGCCCTCGGTGTACCACTCGTCATAGAGCTTGATGATGGACGGGTTCTCGTGCGACATGCGCAGTTCCATGGCGGCGTCCGCGTCGTAGAGCGCCTTGGCGCGCAAGGCCTTGACGTCCACGGTGTCGCGCACATACTGCGGCTGGATGACCTGACCGCCACCGTTGACGCAGCCGCCCGGGCAGCCCATGATCTCGATGAAGCCCCAGCCCTCGGGGTTGCCGGCCTTGACCTTCTCCATGACCTCGGCAGCAGCACTTGCACCGGAGGCGACGCAGACCTTGAGGTCGGTGCCCGCCACGTTGACCGTGGCCTCCTTGATGCTCTCGGTGCCGCGGACTGCGGTAAGCTCGAGCGGCTCGGTGGCGCCGTTCAGCCAAGCGTTGGCGGTACGGACGGCAGCCTCCATGACGCCACCCGTGGCGCCGAAGATCACGCCAGCGCCGGTGTCGTCGCCCAGAGGATCGTCGAACTCCTCGTCAGGCAGCATCTCGAACTTGAGGCCGGACTTCTTGATGAGGTAGCCGAGCTCGCGTGTTGTGATCGAGATGTCGAGGTCCGGCATGCCCGGGCCAGCGGCGGACTGGTCGTCGCGCCCAATCTCGAACTTCTTTGCCGTGCAAGGCATAACAGAGACGGACACGATGTCCTTGGGATCAATGCCCATCTTCTCTGCGAAGTAGGTCTTGGTGACCGCGCCCTGCATCTGCTGCGGCGACTTGCAGGTGGAGAGGTGCGGGAGCAGACCGGGATAGTAGTACTCGCAGAACTTCACCCAGCCGGGGCTGCAGGACGTGACCATGGGCAGCACGCCATCGTTCTGGATGCGCTGGACGAGCTCGTTGGCCTCCTCGACGATTGTGAGGTCGGCGCCGAAGTCGGTGTCGAAGACCTTGTCGAAGCCAAGGCGACGGAGTGCGGCAACCATCTTGCCCTCGACGTTGGTGCCGATGGGCATGCCGAAGCTCTCGCCGAGCTGGGCGCGCACGGAAGGAGCGGTCTGCACGACCACGTACTTGGAGGGGTCGGCGATGGCAGCCATAACCTTGTCTGTGTCGTCCTTGACGGTAAGGGCGCCCGTGGGGCACACGACCGTGCACTGGCCGCAGGAGATGCAGGGCACGTCCCTCAGCAGACGGTCAAACGGCGAGCCGATGTTGGTATCGATGCCACGGTCGTTGGCGCCAATGACACCCACGAACTGCTCGTTGCATGCCGCCACGCAGCGTCGGCAGAGGATGCACTTGTTGTTGTCGCGGACCAGATGGGGCACCGAGTAGTCGATGTCGTACGTGGGCTTGAAGCCGTCGAACGCATCCTCGTCAACGCCGTACTCCAGGCAGAGCTTCTGCAGCTCGCAGTCCGTGGAGCGCGGGCAGGAGAGGCACTTCTTCTCGTGCGTGGAAAGCATGAGCTCCAAGGTAGTCTTGCGATACTTGCGCACCTTCTCGGAGTTGGTCTGGATCTCCATGCCCTCGGCGACGGGATACACGCATGCGGTCACGAGGCCCCTCGTGCCAGTCGCCTCGACGATACAGATGCGGCAGGCACCGATCTCGTTCTTTTCCTTCATGAAGCAGAGAGTCGGTATCTCGACACCTGCCTTGCGGGCTGCCTCGAGAATCGTGGAGCCCTCCGGTACGCTCACAGCGATACCGTTAACTTTAACATTCACCATATTCATACCTACAAGGCTCCTTTTACTGCTTGCTGATAGCTTTGAACTTACAGTTGCTCATGCAGGCACCGCACTTGATGCACTTGTCCGCGTTGATGCGGTAAGAGGGACGCTTGTGACGAGGCGCCACGTAATCAGTCTGCTCGATGCAGCTCACCGGGCAGTTACGAGCGCAGAGACCGCAGCCGATGCACTTGTCGCGATCGATCGTGAACGTCAGGAGGTCCTTGCACACACCAGCGGGGCACTTCTTCTCCTCGACGTGGGCGATATACTCGTCGCGGAAGAACTTCAGCGTTGCCAAGACGGGGTTGGGGGCCGTCTGTCCAAGGCCGCACAACGAGTTGGTCTTGACGTAGTTGCAAAGATCCTCGATGCGGTCGATGTCCTCCATGGTTCCCTTGCCGGAGGTAATCTTCTCCAGGAGCTCGAGAATCCTCTTGGTGCCCACGCGGCAGGGAGTGCACTTGCCGCAGGACTCGTCCACGGTGAACTCCAGGAAGAACTTGGCCATGTCGACCATGCAGGTGTCCTCGTCCATGACGATGAGACCACCGGAACCCATCATGCAGCCAATGGCCGTGAGGTTGTCGTAGTCGACTTCGGTGTCGATGAGGCTCGCGGGGATGCAGCCGCCGGACGGACCGCCGGTCTGAGCGGCCTTGAACTTCTTGCCGTTGGGGATGCCGCCACCGATCTCGTAGATGATGTGCTCAAGCGTCGTACCCATGGGGATCTCGACGAGGCCGGTGTGGTTGATCTTGCCGCCGAGGGCGAAGACCTTGGTGCCCTTGGACCTCTCGGTACCCATGGAGGCGAACCACTCGGCACCACGCAGGATGATCTGCGGGATGTTTGCGAAGGTCTCGACGTTGTTCTCGACGGTCGGCATGCCAAAGAGGCCCTTGACGGCCGGGAACGGCGGACGCGGACGGGGCTCGCCGCGATTGCCCTCGATGGAGGTCATGAGGGCCGTCTCCTCGCCGCACACGAAGGCGCCGGCACCAAGCCTGATCTCGATGTCGAAGTCGAAGCCAGAGTCGAAGATGTTCTCGCCCAGCAGGCCATACTCACGCGCCTGCTCGATGGCGATGCCAAGCCTCTTGACCGCGATGGGATACTCCGCACGGACGTAAACGAAGCCCTTGGTGCATCCGCAGGCATAGCCGCAGATGGCCATGGCCTCGATGACGCTGTGGGGATCGCCCTCGAGGACGGAACGGTCCATGAACGCGCCGGGGTCGCCCTCGTCCGCGTTGCACACGACGTACTTCTGCGGAGCCTTGTTGGGAGCGCAGAGGGCCCACTTGCGACCCGTGGGGAAGCCGCCACCGCCACGACCACGCAGGCCGGAGTCGCTCACGACCTTGATGACCTCGTCCGGAGTCATCTCGGTGAGGACCTTGCCCAGTGCCGCATAGCCATCCATGGCGATGTACTCGTCGATGTCCTCGGGGTTGATGACACCGCAGTTGCGCAGGACCACACGGTTCTGCGTCTTGTAGAAGGTGGTGTCGGTCAGGGCGATGTTGCCGAACTCGTCGGCCTCAGCCTTGCCGTGATCGTCGTAGACGAGACGCTCCACACGACGGCCCTTAAGCAGGTGCTCGGATACGATCTCCTCAACGTCATCAACGGTGACGCGGCTATAGAACGTGCCGTCGGGGTACACGATGACAACCGGGCCAAGCTCGCACAGGCCGAAGCAGCCCGTGCGCACGAGCTTGATCTCGCTCTCAAGCTGATACTTCGCGAGCTTCGCCTCGAAAGCGTCCTGAATTTTCTGGCTGCCCGAGGAAGTACAACCGGTACCGCCACAGATAAGGACTTGTGAACGAATCACTCTATACCTCCAAACTTATGCCGTGATGGCGCCGATTGTATATTCAGCGACGACCTGCCCATTCTTAAGGTGCTTCTGAACAACCTCATCAGCCTTCTCGGGGGTCATCTTCACATACGTGACCTTTTCTTTGCCTGCCTCGAATACCTCGACGATCGGCTCGTACTGGCACAGGCCGATGCAGCCGGTCTGGGTCACGCTGACCTTGTCTTCGATGCCAGCCTTGCTGACACCCTCGACAAAGCTGTTCAGCACGGGACGAGCACCGGCCGCGATGCCGCACGTCGCCATACCGACGACCACGCGGGTGGCCTCCATCCCGTCACGCAGGACGACCTTATCCTTCATCCTGTTCTTGATTGCTTGCAGTTCAGCCAATGATTTCATACACAATCCTCTCCGTAATTGGCGAAAACCTACGATAGTTCCTCGTACTGCTCGCGCAGGTACGCCCCCACCCACTCCATTACATCATAGCTGTTCAGCGGTACATCTTCTAGCACCTCTCGCAGTTCCCTCGTGTCGAGCTTCACAACACCGCGGTCGGTCTTGTGTTGGAACAGGAAATCCGTGTCTGGATGCCCCTGAATCAGAGTGAGCACCGTCGAGCTCACGTCGCCAAGCGGCGTGAAGTCGATGTGGTCCATGTTGAAGGTGGCCGTCAAGTGCGTTCCATGCCTCTCCGGATCCACCTCCTCTGTGACGGACTCAATCGTGAGCGTGCCTTCCGTCTGCTCGCACGCAAGCTTGAGCAGCGGCACGCCCATCCCCACGCTCCTCGTGGTCCTGGTGGTGTAGAAGGGGTCCGTCACACTCCTCACCACGTCTTCGCTCATGCCACAACCGTCGTCGATGATCTCGATCGTCAGCACGCGGTTCCGCTCGGTGACCAGAATCTGCGTCAGAGACGCGCCCGCCTTCACGGAGTTCTCTGCCACATCCAGAATGTTAAGCGATAGTTCCTTCATCTTCTGCCCTCGCGTCTAGGAAGACCTCAAGTCTTCGAACAGCTTCATGCGCACCAGCGCGCCGTCACACGGTCCGTCACCCGTCGCCAGCTCCAACCAGTCATTCGCGTCCCCGTCTCTCAGCTGATCAAGGTAATGGGCATCCGAGCTGAACAGCAACCGGACATTCTCGAGCCCATACTTACTGACGTAGGCGTCCCTGTTCTCCTTGTCGTGGAGCTCGGCCAGGTGAAACCCCGCATAATGCGGAAAGTCGCCCAGAATCTCGATCGCACCGTTGGCCGGCCGATCGATGTGTGCCGGGTAGCACACCCCACGGTACTTGGCGACGATCTGGGGGGCCTCATCCAACGAGATCGTGGTCGCGTTTATGAGAAGGTCCTCCTCCCGTCCGATGACGTTGTCCTCCCCGTCGAGTATGAGCTGCTCACCAAATATGTCCTCGCGATTCTTCACGCGCACACGCCTCGTATCGACCTCATCGTTGAACGCAAGCGCCTCCTCAAGCGTCTCGAACAGGCAGACCGCGTGGATGTCTTCCGACGTGGTCAGCTCCATTCCCGCAACGGGCACCATGCCATAGCGCTCTGCCGCCGCAAAGAACGCCGGGCAGTTCCTCGACGTGTTGTGATCGGTCAACGCCATGATGCCCACGCCATTGAGATACGCCATGCCCGCGATGTTGTTCGGCGTGTTGTCTGCATCGCCACAGGGCGACAGACATGAGTGCACGTGTAAGTCGTAGTAGTAGCGAGTCATTATGCGATGTTAGACAGGAGCCCGGCGAGCTTCACCGCCGTCTCGTAAATCGGCTCGTCACTGACGATGACGTTCACGTCCTTGGCCTCGGCGGTTGCAATCACGTCATCGGGCACGTCCACTCCCTCCGCGAGTATCACGCAGGAGGTATCCGCAAGACTTGCGACCGCCACCACGTTCATATTCGTCATAATGGTGATCCATGCGTTGTCCATCTGCGCTCGGCCCATGACCCAGCTCAGCAGGTCGCCTATGTAGACGCCGTCGATGTCACGATCGCCATCGGGTAACGCCTTGGCCACGAACCCATGCGCAAGCAGGTCCTTTACCTTCACCTGATCACCTCACTCGTTGGGTACCCTACGAATCTTGCAGTCTTCAAATTGTGCGAGCCCCTTCACGACATCCTCCGCAAGTGCCCTGCAGCTCGGTGCGCCACAGGCGCCGCAGTCTATGCCCGGCAACTTGGCACGCAACTTCTGAATGTCGGCCATCATCCGCATGGACTCCACCATGCTGTCGGAAAGCCTCGTGATGGGTTTGTACTCAGGGAGTTCGTTGAATAGGTACAGGTCGGGGATGTATTCCTGCTCGTCAGGAGCCAGGAAGTTCTTCGAGACCGGCAGATAGCGCCTCAGCGACTGCAGGCGAGCCTTTGCGATGAAGGGGTTCTGCACGGTGAGCACGCCACCAACGCAACCGCCCGTGCACGCATTCAGCTCTATGAACTTAACCGGGGGGATGTTTCCGTTCTCGATCTGCTCCAGCACGTTGATGACGTTCTCGATGCCGTCGGCCGCAAGGTACTCGTCATTGAAGAGTGCCGTGGCCTCGCCACCAGAGCTTGCCCAGCCGATCCCAACCATCCCAGACTCCGTCATCGAGACGATATCCTCGTCTCGGGTCATCTTGCTGATGAGCGCAAAGTACACGTCGCTCATCGAGATGACTTCGTCAACCTGGCTCTTGTAGTCCGCGAATCCGTTCTTCACGTAGCTGGACTTCGCGGGGCACGGCGATATGAAGAACACGCCGATGTCTTCGTCTGTAAGCGTTGGATGCTTCTCCTTCGCCCGCTTCCTGGCCAGCTTCGCGGCCACCTCCATGGGCGGGAGCATGTGCATCACGTTGTCGTTGAGAGAGGGGAATCGCAGGGCTATCAGGCGCACGATCACGGGGCAAGCCGAGCTTATGATGGGCGTCTTGACCCCCTCGGTCTTGAGGTACAGTCGTGTGTAGGCAGATACGAGCTCTGCCGCCTTCGACACCTCAAAGATGTCGTCAAACCCTATCCTTAGCAAGCCGTCAAGCACGTAGTCGACGTCATCAAGATTGTCGAACTGCCCATACAGCGATGGTGCGGGCAGGGCAATCTTGTAGCGATAAAGCTCCATCCGATTGAGCTTGCCGACGACCGCCTTTTTTGCCTTGTTGTCGCATGCGCGAATGCACTCGCCACAATCTATGCAGCGCGCGTCATTGATAACCGCATGTCCATCATGTATCCGGATTGCCTCCGTGGGGCACCTTCTCAGGCAATTCGTGCAGCCCGTGCACTTGCTCACGTCAAGTCGTACCGAATGCTCGTACTCGTCGCTCATCATCACACCCCCCACCCATAGCTAAGGGTCGTAACTCATTACGCAAGGTTCACGCGCATGGTGATGGTCGTGCCTTCCCCGACGACGGTATCTATCTCCAGGGAGTCGGTATAACGCTTCATGTTGGGCAAACCCATGCCCGCACCGAATCCCAAAGACCGAATGCTGTCCGTGGCGGTGGAGAAGCCCTCCTGCATCGCCTGCTCTACGTTCTCGATACCAGGCCCTTGGTCCGCAAGGACGATGTCGATGTAGTCCTCGGTAACGTAAACGTCTGCGGTTCCACCATTCGCGTGAATCACCATGTTGATCTCGCCCTCGTACATGGCGATGGAGACCCGACGGATGATGGCGGGAGACAGCCCAAGCTGGCGAAGGTTCTTCTTCACCTGCGTGGACGCCTGACCGGCCGACGTGAAGTTGTCGCCGTCTACGTCAAAGTGAAAGACGAGTGCGTCAGACATGGACGGCCTTCGTTCCAATGAGCCCGTTTATGTAGAGCGTGCCGCATGCGTCATACATTCGCTTGTCCGTAGCCATCATGACGATGCCGTCATCCTCGGCCATGGAGACCATGGCGGCGCTCGGCTTCTTGGAGCGGACGAACACGATGCACTTCATGTCCATCATCTCGGCCGTTCTGATTACCTGAGGATTCACGAGACCCGTAAGCAGCACCGCCTGGTCCTTGACGTAGGCAAGGACGTCGCTCATCATGTCGCTTCCGCATGCAGAGTAAACGTCGCTCTCGAGGCTCTCCTCGCAGCACAGCACCTCGGCATCCAGCAAATCCCTAATCATGGAGATCTTCATATTCTCTGTCTCTCTATGCTTGGCACCCGATTTACGCTCGACGACTAGCTGGCATACTTCGCCAGGATGTCATCCACATCGTCGGGAACGAGACGCCCGTAGACTTCCTCGTTCACGGTGAGGACCGGAGCGAGGCCGCATGCGCCGATGCAACGGCAGGCCTCGAGCGAGAACTTCTCGTCCGGCGTGCACTCGCCCACATCGATTCCGAGCTTCTCCTTGAGTTTCTCCAGAACCTTGCCCGAACCCTTGACGTAGCAAGCCGTGCCTAGGCACACG
Organism: Atopobiaceae bacterium; assembly: GCA_017533825.1. Lineage (GTDB taxonomy): Bacteria > Actinomycetota > Coriobacteriia > Coriobacteriales > Atopobiaceae > RUG440. The sequence goes on from JAFWIE010000070.1 coordinate 39,418, forward strand.
GAGATGTTGTACTGGCCCTTGGGCGAAAGCGCGAACTGCGCATAGAAAGTCGCCACGCCATAGACCTTCTCCAGAGGCACGCCCATGCCCTCGGCGATCATCTCCTGGACCTCGATGGGCAGGTAGCCGTAGATGTCCTGAGCCTTCTGCATGACGACCATGACGTTGCTCTTGTCGTGGCAGTTCTCGGCGATGACGGCCTTGAGCTGTGCCTCCTGCTCCGCCGTCCCCTTAAACGGAAGGTTGCTAATCTTCTTCTTCATTGTGCGAAACTCCCTTGTTCAACAACCGCATTGAAACTGAACCCCCATAATGCAGTATTGTCAAATCGTTATCAATCCCCTCTCTCGCGACCGACAGTCAGAAAGAATACTACCAGACGAAATGCTCTTTTGCCTATCATGGTCGGCCTTTGTGGTGAATTCCGCAGCGAACCTGCACCCTCATACGCATGGCACACTGGCAACCCATCGGGGTGGCACACTGTACCGGGTACCTTTTGCCATGGCACACTGTACCAGGTACCATTTCGCCGTATTGCCAACGTGTCACCGGACGCTTCTTTTCCAACATGAGAATTAGGTGAGGTTGAGGGCCCCGATGCGATGCACAGGCGCTAGAGTGTTCCCGCAATGCCAAGGAACAAAGGAGGCGTCATGGCTGTGATACCCAAGGCATACGAACCGCAGCTTTCGCTCTACGACACCCAGCGTGCCATCGAGCGCATCAAGCACGTGTTCCTCACCAAACTCTGCGCGGCACTGCACCTCGTGCGCGTGACCGCCCCGCTCGTCGTTGACCCGATGACAGGCATCAACGACAACCTCAACGGCGTTGAGCGACCCGTAAGCTTCGACGTTCCCGCCGTCGGCGCCGATGCCGAAGTCGTGCAGTCACTCGCCAAGTGGAAGCGCTATGCGCTCAAGCGTTACGACTTCAACGTGGGTAAAGGCATCGTATGCGACATGAACGCCATCCGTCGTGACGAAGAGCTCGACAACCTGCATTCTCTCTACGTTGACCAATGGGATTGGGAGAAGGTCATCGAGCCCGACCAGCGCACCCCTGAGTACCTGCGTGAGGTGGTCAACCGCATCGTCACCGCCATCTGCGGAACCTTGGACGAGCTCAAGTGGTACTATCCCCAGCTCGAGGTCGCGCTCGACCGTGAGGTGACCTTCATCACCGCCCAGGAACTCGAGGACCTCTATCCCACCCTCTCGCCCAAGGAACGTGAGGACCGCTTCGTCTCTGTACACCGTACGACCTTTATCCAAGGAATCGGTGGGGCCCTCGCATCGGGCAAGCCCCACGACGGTCGCTCGCCCGACTATGACGACTGGGACCTCAACGGCGACCTGCTCTTCTGGGACGACACGCTGGGCTGTGCCCTCGAGGCGAGCAGCATGGGAATCCGCGTGAGTCCCGAGTCTCTCGACCGCCAGCTCACCATCGCGGGTTGCGACGATCGGCGCACACTCCCCTTCCACAAGATGCTACTCGCCGGTGAGCTGCCCTCCACCATAGGCGGTGGCATCGGTCAGAGCCGCCTTTGCATGTTGCTCCTCGGCAAGGCACACGTCGGCGAGGTGCAGGCCTCCGTCTGGGACCAGCAGACGGTGGACGCGTGCAAGGCGGCTGGCATCCAACTCCTTTAGGCGCGCGTCTCCTCAGAGACACGTGCCGACTCGCACACCGTCTACCGTCTTTGCGTTCCTTTTTTGCTCGTAAGATGTAGAATGTATGCCCATTGATTGACATTGAGCGTGGCCATCCCACGTATACGAAAGGAAGTGCAATGGAGCTCGATACGAATATCCCGCAGGATTCCATCGTCGACGAGGTCGCTCCGCAGGTTGAAGCAGAGGAGACTTTGGCGTCCGAGGAGCTGCCCACCACCTCCGAGGAGGTCGTCTCTGAGGAAGTCGAGTCGGCACCCGAGCCCACGACCGAAGAGGTCGAGGCTCCTGCAGAGGAAATTGCTGAAGCGACCGCCGATGAGGTCGTCTCGGAGCAGGCTGCCGAGCCAACTGCCGATGAGGCGGCGGCACCCGCCGAGGAGTCCGTCGTGGCGACCGAGGACGTCGCCCCCGCCCAATCGAAGATTGAGATCGCTCGCATCGCCAAGGAGGCTCTCATCGAGCGGGCCAAGGAGCTTGCAGACTCCACCGACTGGCGCAAAACGACTGACGAGCAGCGTACGCTCATGGAGCAATGGCGCGCAGCAGGCTATGCCGGCAAGGAGCTCAACGACAAGTTGTGGGATGAGTTCCGCGCTGCCCGCGACACGTTCTTCACACGCCGCGACGAGCATTACACCGAGCTGCGCGCAGAGCAGGCAAAGGTCGTCGAGGCCAAGAAGCAGATTATTGAAGAGGCCAAGCAGCTCACGGCCGATGTTCAGAATTGGGTGCGTACGTCCGACGCGCTCAATGCCCTCATGGACCGCTGGAAGGCTGCTGGCAACGCTGGTCGCGACAATGAGCATGCCCTGTGGGAGGAGTTCAACGGCATCCGTCGCGACTTCCGCAACCGCCGCAAGGCTGACTTGGCCGAGCGTCGTGCACGGGAGCGCGCCTGCGCCGAGGCGAAGCGTGCCATCGTTGACGAGGCGAAGGCCATCGCCGACGCACAAGAGTACACTCGCGAGAACAGCGACCGTATGCGTCAGCTCAACGACGAGTACAAGGCCGCCGGTTATGCGGGTAAGCCCGCCAACGACACCCTCTGGCAGGAGTTCCGCGCTGCACAGAACTCATACTGGGATGGTAATTCCGCCCATCGCGACCAGCAGCGCCGCGAGCGTACCGAGCGGCTCACCGAGGCTGTCGAACGCAAGTCCGGCCAGATTGAGCATCTCAAGGACCAGAACGAGACGCTCACCACGAGGCTCGAGTCCACTCTCAACCCCGAGAAGGTCGCTCAAATCAAGCGCTGGATTGAGGAGAACGAGCAGCGCCTCGATGGACTCAAGGACGACATAGACGAGATCAAGCGCAAGATCTAGCAAACGCGCATCGTCTCTCGCGCCCCTTCTGCCACTCACGGCGAAGGGGCGCGTCTCATTAGTCCCCCGTTTCTAAACCATGCACAAAGGAGATTCTCATGGCAGACGACAACCACAATGCAGCCAGCCCTTCTGACCAGAACTTGGGAGACGAGCTTGCTTTCCTGGCGGCGATGAGGAAATTCCGTCAGGCACGTGAGCAAGGTGACCCAGAGAGCATCGCCCAAGCAGAGAAGGAGCTGCAGGAGGTGGTCCGCGGAGAGCTTCGGCGTAAAGAGAGCGGGTGCGCATAGGCATGATCGTTTGGCAGGATTCCTGGTACTGGCCGCACGGCGGCAACCGCACGCTGCATATCTACCTTCCCAACTGGTACTACGACTCCGACGAGCGACTTCCCGTCACGTACTTCTTTGACGGGCACAACCTGTTCTACGACGAGCACGCGACCTATGGCAGAAGCTGGCGGCTCCAGAGGTTCCTCGACCATTGGGAGAAGCCCATGATTGTGGTAGGCATCGAGTGCAGTCACGAGGGAGAGAACCGCCTGATCGAGTACAACCCCTATATGGCGCGGGTTTCCGGTCATGCCGTGCAAGGTCTCGGCGAGCAGACCTTTCTTTGGCTCGAGAAGGACGTGAAGCCGAGTATTGATGCGCAGTTTCGTACATGGGCACATCGCGAGGCCACTGGTATCATCGGCTCGAACATGGGCGGCCTCATGAGCTTGTATGGTGCCATCTGCCACAATCGTACGTTCGGAAAGGCGGGGGCCCTCTCTTCGGGCGTGCGCTTCAACAGTCGCAATCTCCTGCGTGACCTCAGGGGATGCGAAATCTCTCCCGACACGCGCGTCTTTATGTCTTGGGGCGAATTCGAAGCTGGCAGGGTTTATGAGGATGGCACCTCCGCAGAGTCGCGTGCAACTGACGACCTTGCAGAGGCATTCATAGAGCGCGGAGCCGCAGTCATGGAGCACTTTGCGCGGGGCGGGCGCAATCGCGAGGCCGATTGGGAACGTCAGGTGCCTCGTATGATGTCGTTCCTTTGGCTTGATCGTCGCTGGTAGTCCCCCTTGGACATCTTCTGAGAGAACATCTTTTGACAGCAAGGCACCCCGGAGCGAGATTCGCTCCGGGGTGCCTTGCGTGCCTGGTCAGTTGCTTACACGATGCCCTGGGCCATCATGGCCTCGGCGACCTTGAGGAAGCCGGCGATGTTAGCGCCTGCAACGTAATCGCCCTCGGTGGCGTACTCGCGCGCTGCGTCATCGCAGGCGTGATAGATGCCACGCATGATGGACTCGAGACGGCTGTCGACCTCTTCGAAGGTCCAAGAGATGTGACCGGCATTCTGGCTCATCTCGAGACCGGAGGTGGCCACGCCACCGGCGTTGGCTGCCTTACCCGGGAAGAAGGCGACGCCGTTCTCCTGCAGGTACTTGGTTGCCTCGAGCGTGGTGGGCATGTTGGCACCCTCGCCGACGATCTTGCAACCATTGGCCACGAGCTTCTTGGCATCCTCGAGGTGCAGGGTGTTCTCACGAGCGCAGGGAAGCGCGATGTCGCACTTGACGCCCCAAACGCCACGGCCGTCTTCCTCGTGCCACTCGGCGTTGGGACGGTACTCCAGATACTTGGCGAGGCTCACGCCGCGGTCGTTGCCGGAGCGCTTGGCCGCATAGATGCCCTCGAGCGCCTCGACGGAGATGCCCTCGGCGTCATAGATCCAGCCCTTGGTGTCGGAGACGGCGACGACCGTGGCGCCGAGCTGCTCTGCCTTCTGGACGGCATAGGTGGCAACGTTGCCGGAACCATGGACCACGACGGTCTTGCCCTCGAAGGAGTCGTCATGGCACTTGAGGTACTCGTCGACCATATAGACCAGACCGTAGCCGGTAGCCTCGGTACGAGCCAGCGAGCCGCCGAAGGTGAGGCCCTTACCGGTCAGAGTGCCGGTGAACTCGTTGCGCAGACGCTTGTACTGACCAAACATGTAGGCAACCTCACGGCCACCGACGCCGAGGTCACCGGCGGGAACGTCGGTGTCGGGGCCGATGTGACGAGAGAGCTCGGTCATGAAGGACTGGCAGAAGCGCATGATCTCCATGTTGGACTTGCCCTTAGGGTCGAAGTCCGCACCGCCCTTGCCGCCGCCCATAGGCAGGGTGGTCAGGCTGTTCTTGAAGGTTTGCTCGAAGCCCAGGAACTTGAGCATGCCCAGCGTGACGGTCGGGTTGAAGCGGATGCCGCCCTTGTAGGGGCCAATGGCGCTGTTGTACTCAACGCGATAGCCGCGGTTGACGTGCACCTTGTTGTTGTCGTCAGTCCAAGGAACGCGGAACATGATGGTGCGCTCGGGCTCGACGAGCCGCTCGAGCAGGCCGGCTTCCTCATACTCGGGATGAGCGTCAAGGGCGGGCTGGATGGTCTCGAGGACCTCGGTCGCCGCTTGTACGAACTCAGGCTGGTCGGCGTAGCGCTCCTTGAGCTCCGCCAATACCCTCTGCGAATAGGTCATGGTAACTCCTCTCGGTATGCCTTTCGGACGAATGACAGGATACGGCTCGAAGGCACCTCTTGCGAGCGAGACGCTACTCATGTAACTTCCAATTTCGACCTCTGTAACTCTTTGTACATGTGAGGCACACGCAAACCCGCAGCTATCCCTCTTGGACAAGAGACAAGACAATGGCGCAGACCGGACGATTCGAACCACTCTCGAACCGCTCGGCCTGCGCCGCAGCCAATCCTAGCAAGTATTCAGATCAGAAGGCCTAATCTAAGTCACATCCATCACTGGCGATGCACTTCTTGTACCAGAAGAACGAATCCTTCCGCACACGGCGCAGGTCGAGCAGGTCGAACTCTTCGCGATTGACGAAGATGAAGCCATAGCGCTTGACGAAGCCCTCGTGCGTCGAGATGAGGTCAACGGCGCTCCACGGGCAGTAGCCCATCATCTCAACACCGTCGGTGATGGCCAGGCGCATCTGCTCGATGTGGGCGCGCAGGTACTCGATGCGGTAGGGGTCGTGCACGACGTCGTTGCCGCTCTCGTCCTGCTCCAGCTTGTCGTAGGCGCCCAAGCCGTTCTCGGTGATGATGATTGGCAGGTGGTAGCGGCTGTAGACCTCGCGCAGGGTGTTGCGGAAGCCGACCGGGTCGATCTCCCAGCCAAACTGCGTCTTCTGGAAGTTGGGGTTCGAGATCCCCTGCGAGAAGCCAGCGATGGTGGCGCCACGCTGCTGGTCGCCCTTGGTGCTTTCGGCGTCGGGGTCGGGCATCTTGACGGTCGCGGTGCTGTAGTAGTTGAAGGCGATGAAGTCCGGTTTGGCGGAGGCCATGAGCTCCATGTCGCCGGGCAGGATGTTCTCGGGCAGGGCGTCTATCTCGGCGAGGTAGCTCCACGCCAGGTTGTTGTAGATACCGAAGACGGCCATGTCGAGGTAGAGCCAGTTGCGCAGCGCGTTCATGTTCTGAGCGGCCAGCACGTCCTCGGGCTTGCAAGTGGCAGGATAGACCAGTGCGATGTTGGGCGCAGGGCCGATCTTCGCATCCGGCAGCATCTCGTGACAGAGGTTCATCGACTTGGCCTGGGCGAGAAGCATGTGGTGGTTCATCTCGTAGATGCGCTTCTGTGCGCCGGGCGCGGAAGTGTCAACGCCAAGCACGGCACCGGCGGCCAGCGTCATCATGTTCTGCTCGTTGATGGTGAGCCAGTACTTCACGCGGTCGCCGTAGCTCCGGAACATGAGCTCGGAGAACTCTACGAAGGCGTCGACGGTGGCGCGGTTGGCCCAGCCGCCCTTCTCGTCTAGCGCGGCAGGAAGGTCAAAGTGATACATCGTCACCAGCGGCTGAATGTCATACTTGAGGCACTCGTCGATGAGATCGCTATAGTATTGGACGCCTTCCTCGTTCACGCGGCCAGTACCCTCGGGCAAGAGGCGTGCCCAGCTGATGGAGAAGCGATAGGTCTTGAAGCCCATCTCAGCCATCAGGGCCACGTCTTCCTTGTAGTGATGGTACTGGTCGGCTGCCACCTCAAAGCCGCTGGTACCTGCGGGAGGCTCCTTGACGTCTTGGACAGACGGGCCCTTACCGTTGGTGAGCGCGGCGCCCTCCACTTGGTAGGCACTGGTCGAGGCTCCCCAGAGGAAGCTCTTCGGGAATGGCTTAAGAGTTTTGTGAAGCATGCTGTTCTCCTCTCGAATTGGCAACGTCTACACTCTGCTAGACTAAACGCTTGAATTCAACGTTGTTTCGCCGAGCTGCCGCGCATCACGACTCAGCGCCATGCGACAGACAACGCCGTCACCGTGCAAGCACGTTTCAGGCAACCTAGCACCCTTTGAGAAAAACTGGCGCAGCCTTCTAGAAGAGGTATCCGGCTGCGAACACCATCCCTTTGAACAAAAGGCCCCCCGGAAACGATTCCCGGAGGGCCACCCAACGAGCGTGATTGTTTGTTAGTGTCTGCAGGCATCCTCAGGCGACATGCGAGCCAACTTGCCCTCCTGGAAGAGGGCCAGTACCTCTCCTGCAGTCAGAACGGAACGGTCCGCATATACGATGATGCCGCCCTGAGTGAACCGCATGAGGGGCGGCATACCCATACCGGCGGTGATGATGGCATCAACCCCGAGCCCAAGGACGTGCATGATCACATTGCCACAACCTCCTGCGCCATGCTCTACGTTCTTGACTGCCTCGACGTTCGTCACCTCGCCCGACTCGTCCAGCTCCACCACCGTGAGCCAGGGTGCATGCCCAAAGTGACCTGAGCGGGGCGCTGCGAGCAGTTCGTCGGTCTCGCAGGGAATCGCAATGCGCATAACGTTCCTCCTATGCTTTAACAATTGAGCATAACGAGCCTAATCCATTGGTTGCCTTGGCACAAGCAAATCGAGAAAAGCTCACCGATACCTGGAAGTGCGAGTTCCTCATTCCGTGTAAAGTGTCTCCTACGGAGGATTATCACGTTGGTGGCTGCGAATAGGGAGTGTCCGATGTTGCAGGGGGCGATTGAGAGAGTCCGAGGCATCGCGTCCAAGGTCATGGACCTTGTGCCCGTAAGGTTCGTCACGCGCGTCCTCAAGAAGTCGTCTGCAAACCGCGTCGGCGCATACTCCGCCCAGATTGCCTTCTACATCTTGATGACGGTGTTCCCGATGGTCATCCTCTTCCTCCAGCTCATCAAGGTTGCCCCCATGAGCCAAGAGTCCATCCTCTATGCCATCGACAACGTCTTTCCTGACTACCTGCTGACCACGCTGCATGAGCTGCTTCAGGAGGTCTACTCCGCCTCCACCGGGCTCGTGCCCATCACCATCATCACGATGCTATGGACCATCTCCAAAGTCATGCACGCCATGACGCAGGGACTCGACACCATATGCACCACCGAGGATGCACGGAACTGGATGGTGGTGCGCTTCTGGTCAATCCTTTGCACCGGTCTGGTGTTTGCGATCGCGGTGGTAGTTGCCGCAAGCTTCATCGGATGGCGGCCCCTCAAGATCTTCCTCATCCGTCACCGACCCCAAGGAATGTCCCTTTCTGGGTTCTCAGATGCCATCGACGTAATCTACACCATGGTGATCGGGGTGCTGTCCCTCTCATTCCTCTACAAAATCTTGCCCCGACGAAAGCTCCGCTTCGTCGCGCAGTTCCCCGGTGCCCTCTTTACGGTTTTTGCCATCATGCTGCTGTCGAATGCGCTCTCCATCTACGTGGGTCGCTACAATGGCTTTTCCGCCTACGGCAGCCTGACCACGCTCACGCTCGCGATGTTCTGGTTATACTTCAGCTGTTACTTCCTCATGATGGGAGCCGTCATCAACGAGGTCCTGCAGGAGTTCGGAGCACATCTGTCGCAGCGTTGGGGACCGGCAAAGAGGCGCGCTCGCAAAGCGATCGGCCCGAACGAGGGTGCCTAGCCACGAACGAGTTGTTCTCCAGGTGTTTAGTCGTTTTGGGCTGAGTCCTCCTGCGGCGAGTAGATGGAGTAAGGCAGCACAATCATGCGCTCACGTCCGAACTCGGTGTCGCGCGGATAGGAGTCCATACCTTCAAACAGGTCCTTACCGTTCTTGGCGTTCTCGGTCATCTGAGCGATGCAGTCGGCCATCGCCTGGGCATCCTGCGCGATGGTTCCCGTCATGATTCCCTCCGCAATGAGCTCGCGACCGGCGGCGGACGCGTCGACGCCAAAGACGGGTATGGTCGTGCTGCCGTGGGTGCCAAGGTTGTAGCCGAAGGTCTGCAGGGCATCGATGGCGCCCTCGGCCATCGAATCGCTGTTGGCGATTACGAGCTCGATCATGTTGCCGCTCTCCTCGTTGTAGTGCACGAGGTTTGTCGTCATGTAGCTCTCGGCGGACTCCCTCGTCCACGAGCCGGTGAGGTCGAGCTGGAACTTGTCGACGCTCGTGGGGTCGAAGTAGGTCAGGACGGGGTAGCCCGCACGCTCCAGGATGGCGTTGGCATCCTCGACGGAGTAGACGGTTCGGTAGATGGCTTCGGCGTTGGCGGCCTCGCCCTTGAACATCGCGTAGGAGATGCGACCGTCGCCGTTGAGGTCGACCTCGTCATAGTGCTCCGTGAGGTACTCGCCGATCATCTTGCCCTGGAGGTGTCCTGCCTCGGCAGAGTCAGTACCCACAAAGGCCACATTGTCGTAGTAGTCGAGGATGACGCCCTCATAGCCTTCCTCCTCGATGGGGCGATTGAAGAACACTAGGGGGATGTGCGCGGATGCGGCCTTCTGACAAATCACGTCGGTGCGCTCGGCACTGCCACTGTTGACGATGTTGACGATCAGGATGGACGCGCCATCGGCGATGGCCTTGTCTATCTGGGTGTTCTGCGCAATCTGGTCATGGTTCGCGTCATACTCATGGTAGGTAATGCGCTTTGAGGCGAGGTCGGCTGTCAGGGCGTTGCGCACCGAACCTATGTACACGTCGTCGTAGTCGTAGTAGAAGACGGAAGCCACGAAGTCTTCGACGGGAGCGCCCGACGATGACGAGCCGTTGCGTGCGGACGTCTGCGCGCAGGCACTGAGCATGAGGCAGATGATGGACACGAGCGCTGTGGCAAGCAAGAGATAAATGGGCGGTGTGCGCCTTGTACGTTGCATGCGTGACTCCCCTCCAACGTACGCTCCTGGCTTCCATTATCCGTCATTGCGTGCTTTTTTGAGGCGTCTTTGGCGGATTGGTCGAGGGAGGTGACGAGGGGGCAGAAGGTGTTGTCACGTTACCATGCCGTAATACCCTCGCGAGAGTTCATCGCCATGTAGCATCGCCTTGAGCGTGCGCTCGACGGCCTTGAGCGCCTCATTCTTCACGTTCGCGACAGGCGCGGTGCAGTCCCTGTTTGACTAGTAGTCGTAGGTCACCATGCCTTTGAAGCCTGACCTCGTCACCTGTCCGTAGCAATGACGGTGGCAGTCCCCGCATTGACGTTGTTCTTGTAGGACACGTCGAAGTCGACCCTCGCACCAGTGGCGTTTTGTCGATCGTGACCATCACCGCTGGGATTAACCCACGGCCCATATACACAAGACCGTCCGCCGAAACGGACAAAATCGTATTATCCGCAGCTGCACAAATGGCATCCTTGTACGACTTCGACCGAGCACAAGAATGGGCTTTATAGCCACCAATAAGGACGCTTCAACCAGCCGCAATGCGTATGTAGGGTACCGACATTCAAGAAGCGCCCAACTCTAATGGGGCCTTTTCGACTGAAGCTCTTACGCTTGACTCAAAGCGTTATCCTCTAGCAAGAATCACAGCAAAGAATTACGATATTTAGCGTCAGACCGACTCGAAAGGACGTTGTATGGGACACGTCACGGAATCAAATGAGTTAAGGAGGTCGCCATGTCGTATCTGCCCATCTGCCTTCTGTGCCTTGTATTGGTCGCAGCATTCCTCTACGTGGAGGTGCGCAAGCAATACGTCTTTGCGGCGGCGCTCAAAGGTGCCGCATCCGCATGCTTCGTCGTGCTGGGGTTTCTCTCGGCAGGATTGGCGAGTGAGCCAATGCCAGCGCGCTTTACTGTAATCGGTCTCGTACTTGGCGCGGTGGCCGACGTTCTGCTTGCGCTCCGCTATGTCTTCCCCAAGCAGAAACAGCCGGTATTCCTTGCAGGAATCCTCGTCTTCCTGCTTGGGCACATCATGTATCTAGCCCCGATAGTGCCCCGCTGTCCCGTTCTTCTCGCCAGCGTGCTTGTGGGCATCGGTGCCACCGCACTGCTCATGTACTGGATCTTTGGCCGCATCACCGCGGAGCAGATCTTCAAGCTGTTCGGCATCGTGTACATGGGCATCGTTACCATACTCAACACCGTTGCCATCGGCACAATGCTCGCCCAGCCCACGACCTTCTCGGCCATGTTCGTGCTTGGAGCACTGTTGTTCTTGGTGAGTGACGTCGTGCTCGTTCTGAACACCTTCGGACCACGCGAGCGCCTCGAGATGCGCATCGCAAACATCTCGCTCTACTACCTTGCCCAACTCCTCATCGCACTCACCCTACAGGTGCTGTAAGCATCACGCGCCACAAAAGGGACTACCACAAAGGGGACTGTCCTCCGCCTGTCGTTTTGACACACGGAGGACAGTCCCCTTTGTGGTCACCTGCGCGGCGCGTATGCTACTTGACGGTAACGGTGCAGGCCACGGTCTTGGAACCAGCCCTCCCCTTCGGCAGCACTTCTCTGACCATCCCCGTTCCTTCCAGCCATACAGTTTGACGCATACCTATTTCAGTTTAGCGATTTCTTCATCCCTCAACAGAGGGTATTCGCCAGCATGTCAAGCCACATCGAAAGCAAACGGGAGACGAGCAACAAGCCCGCCTCCCGTTCAATCATGAACTCTTACCTCAGCCTGCCGATGACATGTCGACTCGTATCCGAGCCAGCGTTCAATCGGCAGGCCAAATCCTCAACTGCCTAGTCCAGATCCTCGCCGTTGGACTCGATAACCTTCTTGTACCAGAAGTACGAATCCTTGAGATAGCGCTTCATCGTGCCCTGGCCATAGTTGTCGGCGTCAACGTAAATCTGGCCATAGCGCTTGGCCATCTCGCCCTCGCCGTTAGACACCATATCCACGCAGCCCCAGTACAGGTAGCCCATCAGAGGAATGCCGTCGAGCTCGACCGCATCCTTCATGCTCTTGATATTGGCGCGCATGTAGGCGATGCGATAGTCGTCGTGCACGGTGTCGTCAACGAACTCGTCGTTCCAGCCGATGCCGCTCTCGACGCACCACAGGTCGCAGTGATAGCGGTTGTACAGCATGTTGAGCGTGATGCGCTGCGTTTGCGGGTCGGTCGCCCAGCCCCATGCGTTGGTCTCCAAATACGGATTGGCGACCATGCCGGCCGCACCGCCATTGCCCTCTCCGGCCTCAAGGTCGTCATCCGTATGGGTAGTGATGACGCTCGAGCCATACAGCGAGAAGCTCAGGAAGTCGCACGTGCCCTCCTTGAGAATCTCCAGATCGCCCGGCAGGATCGGGAGCTTGACACCCTCGCGCTCGTACTCAGCGAGCTTGTACTGCGGATAGAAGCCAAGCATCTGGACGTCGGAGTAGAACAGCTTGACGTCGTTCGCCTTCATTGCGGCCACTTGGTCATCGGGATCGCAGGTGTAGGCATACACGGGACCTGCCGCGAGCATCATGCCGATGCGCAGGTTGGGCCAGTACTTGTGGGCAGCGATGACCGTCTTTGCCGAGGCGAGGAACTGGTGATACGTGGCGTTGGCAACCTGCTGCGGTTTGTCGCCATGGATGAGGCCAGCCGTCACGAACGGAGCTTCCTCGATGCAGTTGATCTCGTTGAAGGTGAGATAGTAGGTGACCAGACCGTCGAAAGCCTCGAAGCAGGTAGTGGCGTACTTGACGAAGCAGTCCACCAGGTAGCGACTGTCGAAGCCGTTGAAGCGATTGGCAAGGCTCAGGGGGTTCTCGTAGTGGTCAAGCGTCACGAGCGGCTCGATGCCATACTTGCGGCACTCCTCGAACACGCCGCGGTAGAAGTCGATGCCTTCCTGGTTGGGCTCGGGATCGTCTCCGTTCGGGAAGATGCGGCTCCACTTGAGCGAGAAGCGCAGGCAGTTGAAGCCCTCCTCGGCACACAGGCGGATGTCCTCCTTGTAGTGATGATAGAAGTCGGAGGCAATGTGGCTGGGATAATAGATGTCTGGATCGTCTACCAAGCAAACCTGTGCACCTTCGGGGAGGTTACGCACGGGGCTGTGGAAGCACAGCGGTAACTTGTCCACCGACCCATCCGGCATGCGGAACGTCACCTGACGAGGCACCTTGTGCGCGCCATTGGTCATGCAGTCAGCAGTGGAAAGGCCCGCGCCGCCTTCGAAGACGCCGCCTTCGTACTGATTCGATGCGGTTGCGCCGCCCCAGAAGAAGTCCTTGCTAAATGGCATACAGAGCCCCTTTCTCTGATGTTTTATCACACAGTTTCGTAGTATACGGCTTTGCAGATGGAAAGCGGTGCCTGCAGAAGCGAACGGGCGTAATCGCGCCACGGAGGGCAGCACGGGGACGGCCCCCAAGGCGCTTGAACACCTTAGGGGCCGTCCTCTGAATGGTTGGGATTGTACGTCGCGCTATCGACTGCCCTTGACGTAGGGAACGCCGTCCGCCTTCGGTGCGACCGAGCGACCCACAAAGAGCACGAGCACGATGATGGTCATCGCGTACGGCAGCATAGAGAGAATCTGGCTCGGCACCACAAAGTCGCCGCCGCCAAGCAAGATGACGAGTGCCTGTGTAAAGCCGAAGAGCAGGCATGCGCCATACGCACCGAACGGATGCCACTTTCCGAAGATGACCGCAGCCATGGCAATGAAGCCGTGGCCAGAGATAGCCGTCTGGGTAAACTGGCTGATGATGGCGATGGTCATCGACGCGCCACCGAACCCAGCGAACATTCCGCTGATGAGCACGCACGCATAGCGCACCTTGTACACGTCGATACCCAAGGTGTCGGCCGCCTGCGGATGCTCGCCCACGGCACGGATGCGCAAGCCCCACTTGGTCTTGTATAAGACGAACCACATGATGGCCGCGAAGATGAGCGCAATGAGCGTGGTCACGTTGAGGCTCATGTGCCCGTGCACAACGCCGGGCAGCTTTGGTGCGATGGGACTCATGGCAGCGCCCTCAAAGAGCTGTCGGCATGCAAAGAGCGCGATACCAGGGGCCAGCAAATTGATAGCAACACCCGAGATGGTTTGGTCGGCAGCAAAGCTCACCGACGCCACCGCATGCAGCAGCGCCACGATTGCGCCACAGATGCCCGCCATCAGGAAGCCAATCCAAGGATTGCCAGTGAAGTAGCTACCGGCAGCAGCTGCGATGGCACCGATGACCATCATGCCTTCGATGCCGATGTTCGTCACGCCAGAGCGTTCGGAGATCACGCCACCAAGCGCACCAAATACAAGCGGCGTCGAGTACATGAGCGTAATGCTCAGAAGCAATATGAAGCTATCCATCCTATGCCTCCCCTGCCTTCGTGCCGTTTGCGAGCTCTTTGGCCTCGCGACGTTGCTTGATCTTGTCTGCAAAGTACGGCGCGATGCCTGGCAGCGCCGTAAAGAAGACGATGGTGCCAATCGTGATGTTGATAATGTCTGAGGGTACGCCGAGTGCCTGCTGCACTGACATGCCGCCATAGATCAGCGCGGCAAACATGATGCTCGCGGGGATGCAACCGATAGGCGCACAACCGGCGATGAAGGCCACCGACATGCCATTGAATCCGTAGCCTTCCATGGCGGCGAGCAACGTGATGGTGTGTGGCGAGGTGCCCGTAATAGCCAGGGCGCCAGCAAAGCCGCTTATGCCACCTGCGATGAGCATGGAAAGCACGATGTTGGACTCGACGGAGATGCCACTGAAGCGCGCTGCATCACGGTTGAAGCCAACGGCACGAAGCTCGTATCCCAGCTTGGTCCTCGTGAGGACCCAGCTGATGAGTACGGCCACGAGGACGGCAATGATGAATCCAGCGTTGAGGTCCGTCTTGAGCAGGACCTCACGCAGCCAAGGCATGCCCGCAAGGAACTCCTTGCCAGCTTCCGACTTCTTCCAGGAGCCCAGAATCATGGTATAGCTCGAAGGATTGACGGGCAGTGCGCTCTGGGAGTTTGGCTTGTGGAAAGTATTGCTCATTACCACGAAGTTGCAGAGATAGAACGCAATCCAGTTGCACATGATGGAGGTGATGACCTCATGGATGCCGAAGCGTGCCTTGAGCCATCCCACGAAGGCGCCGAGCGCCGCACCACCTGCAATGCCCGAAAGCAGCACCACCGGAACTTGAAGCGGCATGGGCAGGTTGAGCTTCACGCCCACTATGGTCGCAAGCACGGTCCCTAGTATGTACTGGCCCTCTGCACCGATGTTGAAGAGGCCGGTCTTGAAGGCGAACGCAACCGAGACACCCGTGAGCAGGATGGGCGTCGCCTTGATAAAGACGTTCGTGATGTACTTGGGCCTACCGAAGGCGCCAGTGATGAGCGCCGCAAACGAAGCGATTGGATCGTAGCCCGCAGCGATAAGCACGATGGCTGCGACAAGCAGGCCGATGAGCACGGCAATTGCGGCCGCCGCAAAGCGCCCGCGTAGAAACTTCTCGAGCCCTCTCACTTGAGCTCACCTCCCGCCATGAGTAGACCAAGTTGGTTCTCGTCCACGGTGCCTTGGGGAAAGGTACCCACGATCTTGCCGTGATAAATGACGGCAATGGTGTCCGACACGTCCATGACTTCGTCGAGCTCGAAGGAGATAAGCAGGATGGCCGTGCCGCGGTCGCGCTCAGCAATGAGTGTCTTGTGCACAAACTCGATCGCGCCAACATCCAATCCACGCGTGGGCTGGAAGGCGATGAGCAAGTCCGGCTCGGACGAGACCATGCGGGCGATAATCGCCTTCTGCTGATTGCCACCCGAAAGCCCGCTCATCCGCTCATCCTCGCAGCCATCTGGTCGGATGTCGAACCGCTTGATGAGCTCACGCGTGTACTCACGCAGCTTTGCGTAGTCAAGCGTGATTCCCGAACCGAATTCCGTATCCACGTGGCGTTCAAGCACGGTATTCTCGCTGACGGCAAAGGGCAAAACCAAGCCCCACCGATGCCTGTCGGAGGGAATGGTGGCAACTCCTGCCTCGAAGGTATTACGCGGGGTCTTGTTGGTGAGCTCGATGCCCTTCATCTTGATGGTTCCGGACTCGCTGTGTGCGAGATTGGTTATGGCGTCTACCAGCTCTTGTTGACCGTTGCCATCAATGCCGGCAATGCCCACGATCTCGCCCGCACGCACGTCGAGATTGAGCTCGCGCACCTGCTCGATGCCACGCTCGTCCTTTACCGTGAGGCCCCGTATCTCGAGCATCACGTCACCGGGATGGGCGGGCGTCTTTTCCACCGTGAGGTTAACGTTGCGCCCAACCATCTTTGATGCGAGCTCAGTCTCGCTCGAGTTCTTAACGTCCACCACACCCATGTACACACCGCGACGAATGATGGAGCATTCGTCGGCCGACTGCATGATCTCCTTGAGCTTGTGGGTAATGATGATGATCGTCTTGCCCTTGGCGATAAGGTCGTGCATGATCTCGATGAGCTTCTCGATCTCCTGCGGGGTGAGGACTGCCGTCGGCTCGTCGAGGATGAGAACCTCGGCACCGCGGTACAGCGCCTTTAGGATCTCCACACGCTGCTGCATGCCAACCGTGATGTCTTCGATCTTTGCGTCGGGATCAACGTCGAAGCCGTACTCGTCGACGAGGGCCATGACCTCCTCGCGGGCTTTGCGCATGTCGAGCACGCCTACCGCACCGCACACCTCGTCACCTAGGATGATGTTTTCGGTAACCGTGAAGTTCTCCACCAGCATGAAGTGTTGATGGACCATGCCGATGCCGTGCTTGATGGCCTCGGTCGGGTTCGTGATGGTCGCCTTCTCCCCGCCCATAAAAATATCACCCTCGTCG
The DNA here is from genome assembly GCA_017533825.1 of Atopobiaceae bacterium. Lineage (GTDB taxonomy): Bacteria > Actinomycetota > Coriobacteriia > Coriobacteriales > Atopobiaceae > RUG440. The sequence goes on from JAFWIE010000070.1 coordinate 56,469, forward strand.
GCCTGATACAGACCGTAGAGGATGTTCATGAGCGTCGTCTTCCCTGCTCCGTTCTCGCCAAGAATGGCATGAACCGTCTGTTTGCGCACATCCAAGTCCACGTGATCCAAGGCGGTATAGGCACCGAATCGCTTAACGATGCCATGCATCTGCACCGCGTAATCGGAGCTAACCTCCATGCGCACCTCCCTTTCTCGCTCGCAGCGTGAATCACCACGTGTGTACATTATATGAAAGAACGGCAGGTGCGGGTATAGAAATGCACTTTTTATCCGTTGGGTAAAGAATCACACGCAATGGGGCGGCCCCCAATGGACACTGGAGACCGCCCCTTCGTTCCTCTGTGGGGAAATGGAGACTACAGCGACTTCACGTATGCGTCGAGCGCGTCCTTGGAAGCGGGCACGACGATGTCGCCAGCCTTGATGGCGTCGAAGAGAGCGACTGCGGCCTCATAGACGTCGTCGGGCAGCTTGTCGTGAGACTCGGCCAGGCCCACGGCATCATCAGCAGCGCCGAGCAAGAGGCTCTGGCCACCCTCGATGCTACCGTCGACAAGACCGGTCGAGACGGTGACGACCGCATTGTCGACCCGCTTGAGTGCGGAGGTGATGATGGTCTCGTACTCGGGGAATAGGGCCGCCTGGTCCTGATCGACGCCGATGCTCATGACCTTGGCATCGTTGCAGGCCTCGAGCATGCCAACGCCCGCACCACCGGCTGCGTGGAACATGACGTCGCAGCCATCCTTGATCATCTTCTGGGCGATGGACTTGCCCTTGGCGGCATCGGTGAAGGACTCGGCGTACTGCCCCTGGTACGTGACGGAGGTGCCGTTCTCCTTGTTTGCGTACTCAACGCCCGCATAGTAGCCATACTCGAATGCTTGGATGGTCTCGGACTCCATGCCACCGATGAAGCCGACCTTGCCCGACTCGCTCATGCGTGCGGCAATGTAGCCCACCGCGAAGGAAGGCTCTTCGGACTTGAAGGCAACGGCCGTGAGGTTCTCCTTGCCGTCCTCGTTGCTGCCCTCGATGGATGCGAAGGTCACATCGGGATTCTGCTCAGCCACGGTATTGATGGCGTCGCTCATGGCAAAGCCGATGCCCCAGACGATGGTTGCGCCATCGTCGACGGCCTTGTCGAGGTTGGTCATGTAGTCAGAGTCTTGTTTGGACTCGAGGTAGCTGACCTCCCAGCCATTCTCAGCTTCCATCTGCTTCATGCCAGCCCATGCGAGCTGGTTGAAGGACTGGTCGTTGACTCCACCCGTGTCGGTGATCATCTCGAGCTTGACGTCGCTGCTGGCGGCATCGGAGCCAGCAGACTCAGCGCCACCCTCAGAGGAGCCGCCACCGCACGCGGCGAGCGTCAGGGCACCCATGCCCATCATGCCCAGCATAGAACGACGCGTAATCGAACCCATAGCCACACCACTCTCCTTCACATACCGCGCCCATGCCTCGTGCACAGACGACTACTCGCAAGACTTATCATACTCCCTAACTGCCACCGATAGCGCGACTTCCATCATCTGGGTGAAGCTGGTTTGCCGATCCTTGGCCGAGAGGCTCTCGCCACTAAGCGGCAGGTCCGAAATCGTCGCGATGGCAAGCGCGCGCTTGCCCGCAGCCATGGCGTTGAGGTAGAGTCCGACAGCCTCCATCTCGGTCGCGAGGACTCCCATGGAGACCCACGGACGATACCGCTCTAAGTCACTATAGAAGACGTCGGTAGTGAAGATGTTGCCCACGTGGTAGCGGAATCCTCGCTCTTCAGCAGCATCCACTGCCTCGCGCAGCAGATCGAAGTCGGCGATGGGCGCGATGGTGCCTGCAAGGTCGAATTGTGCCGCGAAGTTGGAGTTGGTGCAGGTCGCCTGGGCAATGACCATGTCACGCACCTTAACCTGTGGCGCAAGACCCCCCGCCGTTCCAATGCGAATGATGGTGTCCACATCGTAGAAGTGGAACAGTTCGTAACTGTAGATGGCCATGGAAGGGACGCCCATTCCGCTTGCCATCACCGAGACGCGTCGACCCTCGTAGGTACCCGTGTAGCCGAACACATTTCGCACTTGATTGAACTGTACGGCTCCTTCGAGGTAGGTCTCCGCAATGAACTGAGCGCGTAGCGGGTCTCCGGGCATCAGCACAACCTTTGCAATGTCGCCGTGCTCAGCCGCGTTATGTGGTGTCGGCATCTTTCTCCCCTTCCGCATCCCAACCATTAGGCACTAATGTCCGCTTGGCTCTGCATTGTCCCACTGAAACACGTCGGTGTTGAAGTTCTGGAAGAATTCCTCGGCGCTTTGCGTAATCTCCTCGTTCGACGGTGCCCCACCGCTCACGAGATTGGTGAACCAATCGATGATGTTCTGGAAGAAGCCCGCAATGGCATCGATGACCCCACCGCCCTGCTCCTGGGCCTTCTGGGTAACCTCCTGCAGCTTCGTCTCGAAGTCGGAGAGCGTCGTAGAGAAGGTATCCTCGTCGTAGCCGAGCTGCTGCAGCTCCTTGGCGAGTTGCATGATCCTCTGCAAGTCCTCGTCAGAGAGGTTGATGCCCCTGGAAGCAGCCACACGCTTGACGATTTCCATGATCTGGTCGTCTCCGAGGTCCACCGGAGACGAGACCACCTCGTCCTTGACCTCCGAGATAACCTCCGGGACCTGCTCACCATACACCTGAGCGAGCTCGGCAGTGGCAACCAATTCCTCGGTCGCCACACGTTCCTTCGAATCGTCGAGCTTCTGACCATCTGCCTCGTAGGCCATGAAGACACCCGTGAGCGCACCCGTGCCCGAGACGGGGAACGGTGCCGTCACCACGAGGTTGCAGTTCTTGACGCCGGCCGTCTGCAGGGCGTTATAGAGCATGTAGTTGGTGACGTAGTTGAGGTTGGCCGTTTGCACGTAGATGCCCCCCGACATGGTGGGCTGAATGTAGGAACAGGAATAGGTCTTGTTGCCGATCACACCAAGGTCGATGCTCCCAGACAAGTGCGCACGCTCATCCGCATTGGTGACCGAGACAACCGTCAGATTGTTGAGATCAGCCTCCGTGAGACCAAAGAAGCTCAACACGTTGGCGCGCTGCTCGGCAGTGAGGTCCGCGCCCATGGTGACCACACGACTCGCATCCGCGAAGGCCGGATGTGCGATGGAGGCACACAGAAAGAGCGCAACGACGAACATGGTTGTTAGACGCTTCATGATTCTCCTTCCGTAGACGAGAGGAGCTCATGATAGCGTCCTCGTGTGGAGGCCACCTGAACGCACACGGACCACAAGGTCAAGACAAACCCTATCCCAGCCCAAGACTTCCCAGCCAGCCCCAACGGGGATCGGCCATGAGCCCATAGGCGCTGAGCCACAGGCCAAGCGGTACCTTCCGCACGCCATCCTCGGTGCAATCCATTACCCGATCATCTCCGATGTAGATGCCCACATGCCCGTGCACTAGTCCCTGCGCCGTGTAAGGATGCGCAGGCGTGGCAACGATCATCCCCACCTTCAGACTCACGGTATCCGTATGCGGGCAATAGCGATCACAGAGCTCGCGCGCATTACCCAAGACGACCCCCAGCCCGAGGCGCGAGAAGCTCTGCTCCACCCAGCTCGCGCACAGGTCGGTTCCCGTCGCATTCGTCGCGTGGGCGCAGGCGACGAAGCGCTTCTGCAGGGGCGTTGCATCTGTGGAGCGTTGCGGTTCATGCCCCGCCTCCACACACCGCAGCGCCGGATATCCCCAACGCGAGACGTTGCCGCTCACCAACCCGCGCCTACGAAGGTCGATGAGCAGCCGATGTTCAGCCTCCGTCACTTGTTCTCTTCTGAGGTGTCACCCTCTGCTGGCGACTCTTCCTCTGTCGAAGCATTCTCGTCGATGACATCCACCGACTGCTCTTCCTCTTGATCCGACTGTTCGCTACTCTCCTGCTCAGGCTCAGAATTCTGGTTCTCCTCAGCAGGCTGCTGCTCTTCCTGTTGCTCTTCCTGCTGCTCCTCCTGCTGCCCTTCCTCCTCAGAGTTGCTGATATCGCCGCTCACCTCCACGACAATCTCGCCGTACTGGATGTTGGGATCGCCGGATTCGGCAGGTTCGGTATGCTGCTCGTTGTTCGGGACGACGACCGTCTGAACAACCTGCTTGGGCGCTTGCTGCTGTTGCTTCTTCTGCTCCGCCGCGATACGCTTCTCTTCCGCCACGCGTTGCTTCTCACGCTCTTCAACGGCCTTGTCGCGTCGGGCACGGGCGACATCCGCCAGAGCATCGGTGAGGTCACTTCGCTTGGGGTCCTTGCTTATCCACTGCATGGCTGCGCGAAGGTGCGCGTCTGTAATGTCCGCTGCCTCCATGGGCACCAAGGTAAGTCCCTCCGGCGAGCTCGTCTCGCATGAGCCATCCTCATGCGCCGTAACCTGCAAGGGGGCGTCAGGCAATTGGTACAGAAGGCCATCTGCGGAAATCGGAGAAGCGACCACGGTGAGGGCGTAGGTGCCTGGAATCATCATGACTCCAGTTCCATCGGACGACAAGTAGTAATGCTGCCCATCGATGAGAATGCCCTCGCTCGTCGTGCCCTCAAACTGAACGGGTATCCTGCTCCCTGCCTCGTTGAGACCCTCCACATTGACGGGTATGGTTACCTCAATGGGATGAGCCGTCTCAATGGCAACCTGCTCTTGCGGCTTGAACGATTCAACTTTATTCTCTAGCGGCGCTATCTGCTTGGCAGGCTCGGCCTGCGCGACCTTCTCAGGATTCGCTGGCCGAGGCGAGAGCGCAAAGCCCACCCCGCCCAATGCGAGCAAGGCAGCGATGGCCACTGCAGCGATCCGACTCTTCTTTACAGGTGGTTTGCCGCCAACCCCCACGCCATCGCCAGGGGCTGCAATCAGCTCTCCCTCACCCTCGGCTTCATACTCAGGCGCCTTAAAGTCCGGAGTCGCTTGTGACAGATCCACCGCAGGGGCGACGTTCTCCGACTCGTCCTCAAAGACGGGTGCGGAAAAGTCGGGTACGCGGGCATCGGAGTTAACGACGAGGTCGGCTGCAGGTCCGTCGTCAAACACCGGTGCCGAGAAGTCTGGCACAAGACCCTGATCCTCATCGTCCAACATCCGCTTGATGCCGAAGTCTATGGGCACGTAGTCGTCCGCGACATCATACGCCTCAACGAGATTCTCGCCGCACACGGGGCAAATGCTTGTCCCATCCGGCAGCTCTGACCCACACGCTTTGCAAATCATGCTGTTCTCCCTATCTCTGACGAACACATATAGTATGAGAAAAGCAAGGTTTAAGCTCTCTCAATCGCAATCCCCATGACTTGCTATCCTCCGGTCGCTAGCGTCAGCATCCGCAAAGATACCAAGATGAAAAAGGCCCCGTGGAGGGGCCGAAGGAATTGCATGGAGCGGGTGACGGGAATCGAACCCGCGTGGTCAGCTTGGAAGGCTGAAGTTCTGCCATTGAACTACACCCGCGTCAATAAGCACATTGAGTAATGGTAGCAGAGTTGCGGCAGCAATCAAGCGTCGCCTAAAAATTATGGTGGCGAGGTGCACGAGTGAGCCCACTGTGTTGAGAGTCTCGTATTGGAGCTGCAAAATGCCCCACTGACAGGTCCGACAACCCTAGACTTGCTTCAACCTCAAGTATAGGGTTACTGTACACGTGCCTTTGCCCACAGCGGAAGTGGCGCACGATTACTCCTCATGATACGCAATTTGGTTGAGAAAGACGCCATTCAGGTCATCCACGCAACTTTATTGGGTACCGTCAGGCCACAGATTCGCTCCTTCAGGCCGGTCTCCATGCAGCAGATCCACTCATCAAGCAAGGGAATCGCCTCTTGTCGATCGCCCTCCAAGCCTTGGGTCTTCACTTCGACCAACCGCTCGATGGGGGGTCGCAGATTCTTGTCAAGCTGGGCATCGCACAGCTCACTAAAGGCCATCGGGACGGGACTTTGCCTCTCGATTGCCCACTGGGCAGCCAGCAGTGCTCGAATGGCATAGAGATAACGCTTGAGCGTAATTCTCCCGCTCTTGATGTGGCGCACAGAGTGACGAGACGCCATGACAAGGTAGTGATGTGCATGCGCAACGGGGTTGAAGCATCTCGGAGCAAGTTCCCTGACCTCACGGAAGCGCTCTTCCTCACAGTACACTATCGGCGAACCTAGCCACTCGAACGCAGTGGGGTTCGATGACCGCAGGAGCTTCAAGAACTTACCGATATCCCATCCCGCAATGTCGAGCTCCTCGTCGAGGCGCCACTCAATTCCCCCTCCGATGTCATCGGGCGACGCATAGCCGCCCTATCATACGGCCTTACGTCACAATCTGGAGCAGTCGCGCAAGCAGCTCGGGAGTATCGTACACGACAAGCGCTAGGTCGCTCCGCGCTCTGGTGACGCCTTGGAACACATGGTTGCGATAAATCGCTTTGTCACGCGACTCCTCATCCCCCAAGACAAACTCAGGTCCCACGGCCATCACCACGCGATCAAACTCCTGACCAACCGACGCATTCGTCGTGAGGCATCCATCAATCGCAAGCTCTTCGGGAACCTCTAGTCCCAATCGCACGTATTCAAATCCCTCGTCGCGGAACGCACCAACCAACTCGGATGCCTGCGCCGGCCCTTCCGCATAGGCAACCTTCACGTGGCGCGTTCGCGCGACCGGCCGATGCCCTCTCAAACCGAAGAGTGTCCTCACGAATCCCGTAAGCTGTCGATTGGTCCGCACTTTGCGAGAGAGGTGCCAGATCCTCACCTGTGGAATCAACGCACCGATCACGTCTTCCACGTTCCCACGCTCGCGCTCCGCATCGAGCACCTGCCTACGGTCAAGCGAGACGAAGAGCGGCAAACCGATCCTGCATGCGGTTCCCACGATGCCCCGCAGCTGAGAGGGCCACATGCGCTGCGCCTCGTCCACCAGCACGGCACCGAACCCAGAGAAGTCCATCCGTTCCGAACCCTTTGCGGAAACCACCTCAAACGAGTCTTGTGAATCGTTGAGCCGACGGTGCCCCTCCACGAGGACGCCGCAGTGTACAACGCAGACGCGCCTGCACATGGACATCGACTTCGCAATGTCGTAGAGAAGCAAGCTCTTACCCGTCCCTGCACTGCCATATACGATGTAGGCTGGTTGCTCGGCAGCACTACGAGCCCGCTCACATGCCCGCAGGAAGCTGCCCTTGATCTGCTCTTGGTGATTGGTCAGGAAGTATTCGCTTGCAAGGAACTTCTCCGTGTCGTTGAGGGGCGAGACGAGATAATCGCTCGCGCGGAAGAGTTTTTCCATGGGGCCGTCATAAGGTCGGCCCATCGAGCGCAGGACATCTGCCACACGCCGTGCATCAACGTTTGTGAGTGCGCAGTCCTCTCCCATCTCGAACCATGACCGGGCCGCCATCACATACGTGAAAGCATAAATCTGTCGTGCGAGCGGGCCCAGATAATGGCGATTCCTTCGCAATTGGCGGGCGACGCGTTCCTCTCCGACGTCCTCCGCCTTGAGCTCGATGTTAAGCACCGCATCGTCGCTCACCTTGAGCAGGTCAAACTCGCTGCTGATCTGAGGGATGCGAAAGGAATACGCGAAGCCAGCGTAGTGATGGGCATCAAGCAAGCCCACCGCACGCAACTCTTCCACCACAGCGCAGATGCACGCCGCCTCATGCGGCTTCACTTCGTCGAGGGGCTCTTCTCGCTCACTGATCTGGGCCTCGAACGAGGACAGCAGCTCTCTGGGAACCGTTGCCAATCCCCGCGAAAGCGTCAAGAGGCTTGTACCTCTCATGATGCTTCGTCCCCTTCGTCCGCAGCAGCCTCAAGCCCGTTCGTGGACAAAGGAAGTGTCGCCCCCTCTTCCACATGGCAGATGGCGGCATCGGGAGCCGACAGAGGCGCGGTACCATCATCCACCTGTCGCCAGCCCAAATTCGTGTATACGAATCCCTTTGTCACAACATCTTCCTCAAAGCACTCGATGGCCACCCGGTAGTCCCCTCTGGGAAGCGACGCGCTCACCCTATGTGACTCCGCATCCGGCCACGTCTGTACGGGCTCGCCACCCGCAACGTTAGCAAACGAAATGCGCACCTCACCAACATCGGCAATCGCCGCATCTGGGTAAGTGAATCCGATGATTCCGAAACCCTCAGATGCTTCGTGCTGTGTCGTGGACTCACCCAGGCGCGTCTCTTCAAGCGCTTCGGACAACGCGTCTTCATAGCGGGAGTATCCGGCTTGCCAAATGCTCCATTGCAGAATTCCTTTCATCTGGGCAAAATCAGTACGGGGAGTCATCGCCAAGGCCGCATCCAACCACATCTTCACCTGTCCTGACTCGTCCATGTCCGCCTGATAGAGCTTGTTCGATATGACGCCAAGCAGCGAGGCGTTGATGCGCGCGCCGCCATAATCGTTGGCGGCAGTTCCGATCTGAACCGTTGGGGCGTAGTACCCATCACCGACGGAGGAAGGACGACCAGTCAAATCTGGATCCAGCAGGAATCGCGAAGCCCCATCGCTGCTGTTCTCGCCCATAGCCCATGCACCGCCCGCAGCGTCTTCTAAGAGCATCTCGTTGAGGTTGCCCAACACATCGCAAATGCCCTCGTCCACAGCGCCATATTCATTGAGGAAAAGGTTCCCATCCATGCTCGTCGACGTGAGGCAGTGCGCGAATGCGTGGCCGAGCAGGTCGATGCACTCGCCCACGCTGCTATGTACGTTAAAGGCGAACGTCTGGCAGCCCCCTTCACGTCCTAGGTAGTATGCGTCACCAAACGACGCACCACTGGCATCCTCCAGTCCCATGAGCAACAGGGAGGGCGTCCCCACCCCATCCGGGCCCGTCCACCCGAGCTCGTCGTAGAAGTCCCAAATGCGAATGAAGTTGCAGTACGCGATGAGCTCGTCGTTGTCGAAGTCCCCATCTTCGCCTTCTGCCACACGCCAGGTCAGCGCGTCCCCATACATCCAATCAGCAAAGTCCGCACACAGAATCCTGCGCTCTGCGTCACCGAGAATGATTTCTCCGCTCGCACGCTCGAGCAGCACCGGCACCGTAACCTCCTCCGTATGCCCGTCACGGAATGCTAACTCACCTGTCCAGGTGTTGCTTTCGTAACGATCAAAGTCAAAGAGTGCCGCCCCCATCTCATTCACATCGGCGTCACAAGGCTCAGCGACGCGGATGCCGCATAGATACGCACCGTCTTCGCTCACGAAGTGCGCCACGTACGCCATGTCCACATCCTCGCTCACGTCCTGTACGTAAACCACCCATGCAAAGCTATAGCGATCCTCGCCCATGGAGAAGGGAATCACAACCTGTTCGGCCGCATCCTCGACCACACGCACCTCGCCCTTGCTTTGGCGCGCGCACTCCTCGCGCACGGCAGCCTCCGCCTGCTCTTGCGAGCACGCCCACTCATCCGGACCCGCGAGAGGAGCTTGTGGGAGCAACGAGCTCACGACACCGGCGACATCCCCATCATCGTCAACAAGGACCTTTGCCTTGGCGGCAAACACGGGCATGTCGCCCACACGCTGCTGGAACGTGTAGTACGTCATCCCAAACCGATCAGGAGAGGTCACCACAAACTCAAAGTTGGTCGTATCATCCGCGCCAATGCGGCTGAACACAGTACGTAGAGCGTCGAGCGCATCTACCGCATCATTAACCTTTCCCTTGTAGAACTGCTCGCCGATGAATGTGGACTTTAGACCTTGCGTCTCCGCATCCAAATCTTCCGTCGCTTCCGAGTTCGTTTCTTCATCCGACTCTTCTACGTCCGCCCCTTCGCGTGTCCGCCTCGAAGATGCGTCGGTTTGCACCTCACGAGATCGGCTCTCATTGACCTGTTGCGATCTCCCACCACAACCCGACAAACACGAGAACAGCATCGTGACCACCATGGCAAACACGACAGGCAAACGCAGCTTCTGTCTCACATCTCCCCCTCACCGACAGCATTGCATTGCATTAACTAACGAGTATGCTACACTTTCTCCATCTTGTTTCTACCAAAGGAGGTAATTGATGTCAGATCAAGATGCCGCAGCCGTTGCTTTGGGTGCATTGGCGGGTTTCGGAGCCATACTCATGGTGCTTGCCCTCGTTGTGTGGGTCCTCACAATCATTGCCCACTGGAAGATGTTCACGAGGGCAGGCGTTGAGGGATGGAAGTCAATCATCCCCATCTATAGCGATTACATGCTCTTCAAGATCGTATGGAACACCCAGAACTTCTTCATCTACCTTGGCATCGTCATCGTCTATGCAATCCTCTCGGGATTGAATAACGCTCTGGGACCCCAGGTCACGGTTGACGCCTATGGGAACTACGTCACCTCGGGAAGCCCCAACATCTTCCTCTCGATTCTGTCGTTCGCCGCAGCCATCGCCATGCTGGTGTGGTACGTCCGCCTGCAGCTCAAGACCGCCTATGCTTACAGCAAGTCCACCGGCTTTGGTGTTGGCCTCGTGCTGCTGAACACCATCTTCATCCTCATCCTTGGTTTCGGCGACTGCAAATACGTCGGGCCGCAAGAGTAACCACGCTCTAACCACACGCACAGCATGCTCCCCTGCGACGAGTCCGTCACAGGGGAGCATTTCTCTCTGTCGGCGCATTATCGGTCGACACAACCTACCTGTTAACCCATAATGTTGATATGAAGCTCGCACGTTCGAAGGGGGTCCTATGGTTGGCATTCTCATCAAACAAATCCTCGTGATGCTGGTCATGATGTCCGTCGGGGTCGCCCTCACCAAACTCAAGATGCTCGACGAACACGGCGTCGCCCAACTCTCGAACGTAGCCCTGTATGTGGCGACTCCAGCAGTAGTCATCTCTTCACTCGCCATCCAGTTCGACAAGGAACAGCTCACTGTCGGTGGCATCGTCATGCTCTTCTACACTGGCCTCATTATCATTTCCATCCTTATCGGCCGCATTGGCTGCGGTAAGCCTGATCGCGTCGGTCAGTTTGCCGTTGCGTTTTCCAACTCAGGCTTCGTGGGCATACCCCTCATCCAAGGCATCCTCGGTGAGGAATACACGTTCTTCGTCACCATGACGATGGTTATCGGCACGATCGTATTCTGGACCTATGGCGTCTACCTCATGAGCGGCGACAAGAATGAGGTCTCGGTCAAAAAGATCCTTACGAACCCCAACTTCATCGCCGTGGGCATTGGCCTCATCCTCTTCTTTGCGCCCATCAAGCTACCATACATCATCGAGCAGTCACTCAACGGCATGAAGAACCTCAATACGGGCCTTGGTATGATCATCCTCGGCGCCTACCTCGGGCAGTCGAACATCATGCTCATGATCACGGACACGCGTCTCTATAAGGCCTGCATCCTGCGCCTCATCGTCGCGCCACTCGTCAGCATAGCCCTTCTCTTCCTCATGCCGGCCTCCTTCGAGGTCCGCATGGTGCTTATGATAGTCGCCGCCGCACCCGCCGCATCCGCAACTTCGATGCTCGCACAGAAGTACGGAGCTGACTACCAGTATGGTACCGGCCTTTCCATCGGAACGACGGTGCTCTCGATGGCAACCATGCCCGCTGTGCTCGCCCTCGCAATGCAAATCCTTTAGGAGGAATAAACATGAAGCTTCAGCTTACCCTCGACCACGGCAAGTATCACGAGATGCTCAAGATGGCTGATATCATGGCCGATCACGTCGACATATTTGAGATTGGCTTCCCACAGGTCATCACCTTCGGCCTTGGACTTGTTGAAGAGATTCGCAAGCGCCATCCCGACCTTTGCCTGTGTGTGGACGCAAAGGTGTTTCATGGAGGCACTGGCGTCACGACGCGCTGTTTCGAGGCTGGCGCCAACATCGTCACGGTGCTCTCCGGCGCCCCGAACCCTGTCATCTCAAAGATGGTCGAGAAGGCCGCAGGCTACAATGGCAAGATCATGTGCGACATGGCTGCGACGCCACGCACGACCGGCAAACGCACAGCAGAGGTCGACCAGCTCGGCGTGGACTACGTTATGGTGCCTTCTGGCTACATCCCTGAGTATGACTACGACATCGACGCCCACCGTCGTGGGTTCTTCCGCACAAAGGTGCGCCCGCTTGACCTCGCTGGCGTAGTCAAGCGCAACCTCCAGCATGCCAAACTCGCCGTTCACACTGGCATCAATGAATCCAACATCCGCGACGTCATCGCCCTAAACCCCGAAATCATCATGGTTGGCCGCGCAATTCTCGAAGTCACAGACGATTGGCCAGGGGCGGCTGATCGTCTCAAGCGTTATATGCCCTTCGAGGGCTAAGGTGCGTGGAGACCTGGTGGACGTGCCCCGAGAGCCAGGTCTCCCCATCGTCGGGTTGGCTCCGCACGACGAGCGTCCCTCCCGGCTCTTCAAGATGCAGCGTGCACCCTGCATCTTCGGTAACGGCAACGTACATCGCCACGGCCGCGCTGCCACTTGCACAGGAGTTCTCCCAAAACACGGTCGCACTTGCAGGCACGTATACGAGCGGCACCACCGAACGTCGCTCACCCTCGCCATCCACAAACATCAAACCGAGCCCATCGACGCCAAGCGATTCGCACCAAGAACGAACCGCCCGCTCAGCCTCGTTACGAAGATTTCGAAGTTCCCAGAAGGCGCTCCCACGCTCCACGACGATATGTGAGATTCCTTCCATGCGCACGAGGGGCACGGTAGCATGGCGTCCTTCAAACGCCAATTCTCGTATCCCAATGGCAAGTGCGCGCGGCATGCGCACGGTAGCCGCATACCCTTGGTCGGCCATCTCATCCAATCGGACCTCAACCGGTTCAGCAGCACCCGACACGCTGAGTGTCACTTGCCCACAATCGAGACCGATGCGCCGCGCATACCATGCAGCAGCACACATCGTGGCATTGCCACAGAACTCGCCACCCGCCATCCTGAGCTCTGGCAGCGCGTTCGAATCATGCACGTACCCAACCTGCTCGACCTGCGGATGAACCGCCATGATTTGCGCCGCGACCTCCGGTTGACGAGCAACGTCAACCGGAGTCTCTACCAGCGCGGTGATGTTGCCCGTCGGATCAAAAATCCTATACCGAATCGCATCGTCACCCGACACGGGAAACTACCTCTCGAAGACGCTCAGGAACCGACGGGTGCGCTCTTCCTGAGGATTCCCAAAGACCTCCTCGGGAGAACCCTGTTCGACGATAACACCGCCGTCCATGAAGAGCACGCGATTGCTCACGGCACGAGCAAAGGACATCTCGTGCGTCACGACCACCATGGTCATGTTCTCATCAGCAAGTTGACGAATGACCTTGAGCACCTCTCCCGTGAGCTCAGGATCAAGCGCGGACGTAGGCTCGTCAAAGAACAGAATCTCCGGCTTCATTGCGAGCGCTCGTGCGATGGCAACACGCTGCTGCTGTCCACCCGAGAGCTGGTAGGGGTACGCATCTGCCTTGTCTTCTATGCCCATCTTGCGCAACAGATCCATCGCTGTCGCTGTCGCCTCATCACGCGTGCGGTGCTGCACTTCTATAGGAGCATCGATGAGATTGCGCAGAATGCTGTAGTGCGGGAACAGGTTGAACTGCTGGAACACTAAGCCATAGTAGCTTCTGAAGCGCCGCAACTCGTTCTTGCCTACATACACCGCATGACCCGAAGCATCGGTACGAGCGGCAGCCTCGCCCATGTACCAGATCTCTCCTCCGTCAATCGTTTCCAAGAAGGTCGCGCATCGCAAGAGCGTCGACTTACCCGATCCGGAGGGGCCGATAATGCTCACGACCTCACCGCTGTCCACGCCAAAGCTAATGTCCTTAAGCACCTCGAGTCCATCGAACTGCTTCCGGATGTTGTTCATCTGCAAGATCATGCTCGTCCTCCCCTACTTGTAGTAGTCCATGGACTTCTCGATGCGTTTCATTATGAATGCGACCACATAGTTGGCAACGAAGTAGAAGATGCCCGCAATGATAAACGGGGTGAAGGACGCCTGCGATGCCGAAATCTGCTTTGCAAGGCTGAATATCTCAGCATATGCCAAGCTGAAGGCAAGTGACGTATCCTTAACCAGCGTGATCACCTCATTCGTCACCGCAGGCATGATGCGCTTTATGACCTGAGGCAAGATGATGCGCATGAACGTCTGCGTCGGTGTGTATCCGAGCACTTCCGCCGCCTCATACTGTCCCACAGGTATTGATTCGATACCTCCACGATAGATTTCTGCGAAGTACGCAGAGTAGTTCACGACGAAGCCCACGATCAATGCCGGGAAGCGCCAATTGCCTATGTTCATGCCAAAAAGATAGTACGGTCCGAAGTACCATGCCAACAACTGAAGCATCAGCGGCGTACCACGAATGACCGATATGTATACGCTGATAAACCATCGAACGATTGCGAAGCGCGACTTCTTGAGCAACGCGACGATCATGCCAAGCGGCAGGGACCCGAGCACGGTCAGGCCGAATATCTTCATGGCCTCTATCATGCCCGAGGACATGGTGAGTATCATGGTTTCTAGCGTCATGGCATCTCTCCCTCAGAACCGTCAAATAGCATGCCGCGCCGCCGGAACTCGACGCTCCAGCGACGCGGCACGAAACACCTCAAATCAAGCCTAGATCATCGAGAGGCTATCGTAGATATCCTCGTACTTCTTGCCGATCTCTTCCATCTTGCCGTTCTCTGCGAGCACCTTAAGTGCCTCATTGACCTTATCGCGCAGCGCCGTGTCGTCGGTGCGGAAGCCGATGGCGTAGACTTCGTCACCAAGCTTCTCGTCGAGGTACTTCAGTCCCTCCTGCTTGCTCATCTGGAAGTTGCCCGTCGTGACGTCGATGGCGATGGCATCGATAGCACCTGCCTTGAGCTCTGCGACGGCGTTGGTATAGGTGTCCATGGTCTCGACCGAGCCGAAGGTGTCTGCAAGTTCCTTGCAACCGCCATCTGCCTCAGGGGTCTCCAGCATGTCGAGTGCCGACGTGCCAATCTGCACGCCCACCTTCTTGCCAGCAAGGTCATCAAGCGTCTTGATGTCGGAATCCTCAAGCACCATGATCATCTGCGTGTTGATGGAATACGGCTCACTCCAGCAGTACTGAGCCTCGCGAGAGGGGCTCTTCGTAAAGCCAGACCAGATGCAGTCACAGCTGCCGGAATTAAGCTCAAGATCCTTCGCGTCCCAGTTCACGGGTACGGCCTGGTATTCCCAGGCATAGTAGTCGCACACTGCTTTTGCAAGCTCTACGTCAAAGCCCGTCGTCTCACCATTGTCGTCGATGAAGGAATACGGCGGGAAGTCCTTGTCGAATCCATGCTTAAAGACATAGCCTTCAGCGTAATCCTCTGTGGCCTCAGTCGCGGTGGTCTCTTCGGTTGTTGCAGCATCGCTCGCCTCGGTGCTCGTATCCGACGAACCGCCGCAGCCAACAAGCACCAACGCCATCATCGTGATTGCCAAGATTGATACAAGAATCTTCTTTTTCATGTGTCGCGTCTCCCTTTGTGTGGTAATGAGGCAGTCGCCCCGAAAACGTTGGGAGTCTATCACGCTAAAGTATGTGTGTAAAGGCAAGCAACCACGCGTTGAGAGTTCGGTAACCACCCCGTTACATTCGCAGCAAAAAGCCGCCCCCAACGCAACGTGCGTTGGGGGCGGCGGTTAGCCACTTAGCCAGTCAGGCGCAAAGCTTAACGGGCAGCGGCCTGCAGAGCGGCACGAACCTCGGCGGAGGTCTTGAGCTTCATGATCTTCTCGACCAGCTCGTCAGCCTCAGCGATGGTCCAGCGGGAGACGGTGCGACGGGTGCGCAGAATCGACGGCGCGGAGACCGAGAACTCGGTGAGGCCGAAGGAGAGCAGCACGGGCACCATCAGAGGATCGGCCGCGGCCTCGCCGCACATACCGACCATGATGCCAGCCTTGACGCCCTCGCCGATGATGCGCTGCAGCGAGCGGAGGACGGCCGGCTGATACGGGTTGTACAGGTAGGCGACCTTGTCCTGACCACGGTCGGCGCACATGGTGTAGCCGATGAGGTCGTTGGTGCCGATGGAGAAGAAGTCGCACTCAGCCGCGAGCACGTCAGCGATGAGCGAGGCGGCAGGCGTCTCGACCATGGTGCCGATCTCGATGTCGGGGTTGTAGGCGATGCCCTCAGCGTCGAGCTCCTTCTTGCACTCCTCAACGAGCGCCTTGACCTGACGAATCTCGTCGATGCAGGTCACCAGCGGGACCATGATCTTGACGTCGCCATGAGCGGAGGCACGCAGAAGGGCGCGCAGCTGTACCTTGTACTCCTCGGGATGATCGAGGCAGTAACGGATGGCACGATAACCGAGGAACGGGTTCTCCTCTTTCGGGAGGTCCATGTAGGGAATCTCCTTGTCGCCACCCACATCGAGCGTACGGATGATGACCGGCTGATCCTTCATGATCAGGGCGACCTTCTGGTATGCCGCGAACTGGTCCTCTTCCTTCGGGAGCTCCTGGCTGTCCATGAACAGGAACTCGGAGCGGAACAGGCCAACGCCCTCGGCGTCATGCTCCTTGGCACCATTTGCGTCGCTCGGGTTGCCGATGTTGGCTACGATCAGGACTTCCTTGCCGTCGGCGGTGACGGACGGCTTGCCGCGGAAGGCCTCCAGAGCGGCCTTGTCCTCGGCGAACTTGCGAGCGGCCTCACGGTAGGTCTCCAGCTCAGCGTCGGTCGGGTCGACGACAACGTCGCCCTTGGAGCCATCCACGACCACCAGGTCGCCGGACTTGATGTTCTTGGTAGCGCCCTCGACGGAAAGAACCGCCGGAATCTCCATGGCGCGGCAGATGATGGCTGCGTGAGAGGTGCGGCCGCCGGTCTCGGTGACGATTGCGACGACGTGCTCCTTGTCGATGTCGGCAGTCATGGAAGGCGTGAGCTCGCCCACGACGACGATGGAGTTCTCGGGCAGCGTGGAGAGGTCAACGAGCTGCTTGCCCAGCAGAGCGGCCAGAAGGCCGGTGCGGACGTCGGCGATGTCTGCCGCGCGCTCACGGAAGAGCTCGTCCTCCATCTGGGAGAACATGTCGTAGTACATGGTGTAGGCGTTGTCGACCGCCTGCTCGGCGCACATGCCCTCACTAATGGCCATGGTGACGGAATCGAGAATGCCGTCGTCCTCTGCGAACTCGATGTGCGCGTTGAGGATGCCAGCCTCCTTCTCCAGACCCTTCGCCTGCATGTTGGCAATCTGCTTGTTGGTCATCTCCATGAAGGCCTCGCGAGCGGCGACGTAACGCGCCTTCTCGGCCTCCGTGTCCTCGATCTTCGTGGGCGTGTAGGAAAGATCAGGCTCGATGGCGACACTCGCCACACCAATGCCGATGCCATCAGAGGCGTTAACTCCACTGTACATTGCAATCTCCTCCTATCGTTTCGTCTATACAGACGCCTTACGGCAATATTGAATGGGGCCCGCCACATCTGTGACGGGCCCGCTCATATTCATTACGTTATTTGGCCTCGCCCATCTGCTTCTCCAGAGCGGCAACGACGCGGTCAATCTTATAACGCTTTGCGATGCCCTTGCTGCCAGCCGTTGCGGTTCCGCATGCGGATGCGAAGAGCAGCGCCTCATCGTAGCTTGCGCCTTCCTCCACCTTAGCAACAAAGCCTGCGACCATGGAATCGCCAGCACCAGTAGCGTTGACCAGCTTAATCTTTGCCGTCGGGACGGTGTGCTCCTCGCCGAACTCGTCGACGAGAGCAGCGCCATGCCCGCCGCAGGAGATGATCACATTCTGGGCGCCGAGCTCATGCAGCTTGTGCGCGAAGGGAAGCGCCTCCTCCGGAGTCTCCGGATTGGCATCGAAGATGCGGCCGACCTCATGATTGTTCGGCTTGATGAGGAACGGCTTTGCAGACAGCGACTCCATGAGCAGTTGGCCAGGAGCGTCAACAACAAAGCGAATCCCGCGACCCTCGAGACGACGCATGATGATGTCGTACATGTTTGCAGGCAGCGAATTGGGGATGGAGCCCGTCAGGATGAGGGTGTCGCCCGCGCCAATCGCATCGATGCGCTCGAGGAGCTCGTCGACCTTCTTCTGGCTGATCTTGGGACCCATGCCGTTGCAGATCGTCATCACGATGCCCTGCAGCTTAACGTTGATGCGGGTGTAGCCCTTCTCCAGGCGCACGAAATTGCAGGAAATGCCCTTCTCCTGAAGGCGCTTGAGCAGGTAGTCGCCCGTGAAGCCGGCGGAGATGCCGAAGGCGACGTTCGTCACTCCAAGCTCGTTGAGAAGCGTGGAGATGTTGATGCCATTGCCGCCGCAGTGTACTTCCTCACTGCTGGACCTGTTGGTGAAGCCCATGTCCAAGGTGAGGGGGTGCATCACGTAGTCAATAGCCGGGTTTAACGTTACGGTATAAATCAACGCAAGCTCCTTCCAGCCCGATACCACTATACGAACCCGCCTATGGCGGGGACAAACCTTACTGATGCCCAGGGCAAGGACGGCGTTCGGCGATGGGATTTGAGCTACGATTCAGACCGCGTTTCTTGCTTACCTGTGCTTGTGAGAGGCTACTCGGCCTCCTCCTCGATAGCGCCAGCAATCTCTTCCTCGTCATCCGACTCGATAATCGTCGCGCAGAAGTCCGGCTGCAGCAGGAGGGCGGCAATCTTCGAGAGGACCATGAGATGCGTCGTGGTAGCCTGATCGTCGGGCACGAAGATGGCGATTGCGACCTTGACGGAGGAGTCGTCCATGGACTTCCACTCGACGGTGTCGGCAAACTTCACGACGACGACGGAGACTTCCTTGACAGCGGAAGACTTAGCATGCGGAAGGGCGAACCCATTCGTCATGCCCGTGGGGCCCTGGGCCTCACGCTCGTTGAAGGCCGCGAGAATAGCGTCCTTGTCGTCTGCAATGCCGAGTTCCACTGCCTTCTCAGACAAGAACTCAAGTGCCTCCGCCGTGTTCTTTGCGGAGTTGTCGAAGAAGACCTTCTTGACGAGTTTGCTCATTCCTTACTCCCATCTGTCGCGCTGACAAACCAGCCTTACAATTTTTTAGACCATTTCGCTCCATCTGTGCAGATTACCTCGGCGACCGTACAAAGATGGCGGGTCTACGTACTCATTCTATCCATATCTGCGGGAAATTTGGCTGTTATGCCGCGCAACGCCCTTCTCGCACCGTTCACCTGCCTTGAAGCGTTCTTCACCGCCAAGTACGGCACGGAATCATGACGCATGACCTCTGGACGTGCGGGTCGAGCCACGCTTCGCCATGCAGACTCGCACGCGATCTACCGCACACACGATGCTTGCAAAAAAAAGACTGGCGAATGCCAGTCTCGAGGAATCGATGGTGGGCCGTCAGGGGTTCGAACCCTGGACCTTGGGATTAAGAGTCCCCTGCTCTGCCAGCTGAGCTAACGGCCCAAATATGCATTCACGCATGGGGTGGGTACAGGGGCTCGAACCCTGGACCTACGGAGCCACAGTCCGTCGCTCTGCCAACTGAGCTACACCCACCGTGTGTCCCACTCCGTGAACGAGTTATTATTATGCACATCACCCCCGGCCATTGCAAGCACTTTTTTCTCTTTTTTGGAAATTTCCTGCTCCACCAATTTATGCCGCATGTGGGCTATAGGGGACGACCCCTCTTGAACCCACATGCGGCGTTTCCGAATGACTTATGCCAGGCCCGCTGCTGCCGCTAACACCGAGATGACCGTCTTGGCATCCTCGATGAGGCCTGCTTTGATAGCCTCCACCATGTCGGTTATGGGAACCCACACGACATCGACGAACTCCCCCTCGTCTGGTCGTGCTGCGCCCTGAGAAAGACCGCGCGCCACGAAGATGCGTGTCTTCTCGTTGTTGAAGCCAGGGGCGCCAGCGCTTACGGCCAAAGGCTCGATCCGCTCGGCTACGAGGCCCGTCTCTTCCTCGAGCTCCCGTGCTGCACAAACGGCGGGGTCCTCATTGGGATCGAGCTTGCCAGCGGGAATCTCCAACGACATGCGCTCGAGGGCAATGCGGTACTGGCGCACCAGGCATATCTTTCCGTCGCGTACGGCACAAACGCCCGCTCCACCGTTGTGCCGAACAATCTCTCGCCAACTGGTCGAACCATCTGGCAGCCTCACGTCGAGGGTCTCCACCGTAAAGATACGACCATCCCATTCGTGATGGGTCGCCTCTATGGTCTCCACCAGACGGTCACAGGGTTTGAGCAGCTCGCGTATGCGGTCGAGAGACATGCGATACCTCCTATTGTGAACAATGAATCGCACCTTAGGCACATGACTTGTGCGCGGACTGTGGATATGATAAACAAATTGAGCACAAAAGACGGGACAAGGTGATGCATATGGCAAATAACGAGATGCGCGTGAATGGCCGCCATGGCGAGAGCATGTGGCTTGAGGGAGACGAGGTCTGCTTCAAGTCGGCGAACACCGTGCATAGACTCGATAAGGGCGCTATCACAACCTTTGACGTGATGAACGTGGAAGACGCGAGGAAGGCAGTTGCTGAGGCATCGGAGGTAGCCGGCACGTGGACCGACGATATGCCATCCACGAAAGGCAAGTCGATACTTTTGGTCGCATGTTCCAAGGACCTTTGTTGGGTGATGGAGGCAACCAAGAGCCAAAGCTCCAACGCGATTGGCTTCGTGCGCGAGATTTGTCCCGTCGTCGAGGATGACGAACCCGAATACAAACTTTACGCGGCAATCCAGACGCCAAAGGGCGCGCTCTTCACCGTTGGATCGATTGCATGCGTCTTTGCTGCCTTCTACACGTTGAGCGTATTGGAGATGCCCATTATCACCTTGGTGCTTGCTGGCCTCGGTATCTTCATGTTCATCAATATCAAGTAAGGTGCCGCCAGTACGTGGTATCATATCCATATGCGCCCTTAGCTCAGGTGGATAGAGCAACGGACTTCTAATCCGAAGGTCGGGGGTTCGAGTCCCTCAGGGCGCACCAGAATATCCGCAGGTCAACATCGGTTTACGATGTTGACCTGTTCTTTGTTTACCCCGTTCGTTTACCCACTCC
Organism: Atopobiaceae bacterium; assembly: GCA_017533825.1. GTDB lineage: Bacteria > Actinomycetota > Coriobacteriia > Coriobacteriales > Atopobiaceae > RUG440. The sequence continues at coordinate 77,577 of JAFWIE010000070.1, forward strand.
TTTACCCTCGCGCTTATTTCCACCCTGTCCGTCTTGGCTCGCATCCCCTTATATATATGTGTGCCTGGGGAATGCGCGGCCTAGAAGCTCCTTCCTGCTTTGCATTCCGATCTAAACCGCATGCGACCCCAGCAAGGTCGTTCCCTGGCTAAAACGTCGGCGAGTCACACCAGAAGTTGCGTACCCAAACCGTTACGCTACTCGGCACGGATATCGAGTCCGAATCGCAGGACGCCGCGAGGGTTGCGTCACGGATTGGTTACGCTACTCTGCGCGGCCGCAGTGCCCTGCACGGCGGAGAACAACGTCGCTCCCATCCGGATCCGGACGGGATTCTCCCCACCTGCAGGTCGTTCCCTGGCTAGAATGCCGGCGAATCACGACACAAGTTGCGTAACGAATCCACGACGCTACTCGCCATGCCCAGCGCAACCGTATGGCTAGGTATCCGCGTGAGTAGCGTCACGGATTGGTTACGCTACTCGGCGCGGCCGCAGTGCCCTGCACGGCGGAGAACAACGTCGCTCCCGTCCGGATCCGGACGGGATTCTCCCCACCTGCAGGTCGTTCCCTGGCTAAGCACTGGTGAACACCGGCACAGATGGCGCAACGAATCCGTGACGAAAGAGCCTGACGATGCACAGTCCAGGCGGCAAGCATTCGCATGTGGCGAATAAAACGCTCACGGCAACGGTCGCGCCTTCGCCCTGTCCGCTCCATACTTGTTAATGGTGAATGAGCAGTAGATAAACAAGTGGCGGCGCCTTGCTCCATCCGCTCCCCGGTTGTTTCCGCCTGTTTCTTCCGTCCTGCAAAACCGCAGGTAGACGGCTTGCTGTAAGCGATTCTAAGGGGCGTTTTAGTTGCCGGTCGACTATTTACCCATGGTTTAGGCAATTCGGATGAAGCTTTTTCACCCGAATTGCCCGCGCGCGGGTGATATATACAACAGGTGTTGCGTATGTCTACCAGCACAAACACGCCCTCTAAAAATAAAACCGCAGGTAAGCGGTTTGTCAGTTCGCGTAAATTGGCTGGACCGAATTAGTATACAAGAATAGGGATCCAAGACCCCTAACCAAAGCCATTGGACCACGCTGTAGATTATTTGTCTACAGATTTCACGGGATATCCCCGAAACAACCGACGAACGGACCCCCTACCCGACTTGACGGGTCAGGGGGTCAACTCATACCCACCCGCATATAACACCGATTAGACATTTCGCCACCCCACGGAACCCTACAGACCGACAAACGACGGTTTGGAGGGGGACGAGGGCGATGGCAAATGCGAGCCTTAGACAAGCGAGGAAAGCAAAGAATGATGAGTTCTATACCCAATTAACTGATATCTCAGCAGAGTTGTATCACTACCGGCAACACTTCCAAGGTAAGTCCGTATTCCTCAACTGTGATGACCCCGAGGAGAGCAACTTTTGGAGATACTTCCAACTTAACTTTGATGACCTTGGTTTAACCCGCTTGGTATCAACTCATTACCACCCAACAGAACGAACCTACAAGTTGGTTATGGAACGAGACGAGGACGGCAACATAACCACGACTAAGACACCGTTGGAGGGCAACGGGGATTTCAGGTCCGCCGAGTGTATAGAGTTGCTTGACGAGGCGGACATAATCACGACCAACCCACCGTTCTCGTTGTTCAGGGAATATGTCGCCCTGTTGATGGAACATAAAAAGAAGTTCATCATCATTGGCAACCAGAACGCAATCACCTATAAGGAGATATTCCCTCTATTTATGAGCAATGAACTGTGGCTGGGAGTCAACCCGAGGTCAGGAACCCGCAAAGGCAATAACTTGTTATTTGCTGTGCCTGATACATATGACTCAAAGTTCATAGTGGAATACAACGGTGTGCGGTGTATGCAAGTATCCGCCAAATGGTTTACCAATCTTGATATAGATAAAAGACACCAACCCCTTACCCTATGGAAAGATTACGACCCCGAAGAGTATCCCCATTACGATAACTATGACGCAATAGAAGTAAGCAAAAGCGACGAGATACCCGTTGACTATTTCGGCGTGATGGGCGTGCCTATTACATTCTTAGACAAGTATTGTCCCGAACAGTTCCATATTATTGGATTGGATAGATACACCGTGCCCAAGGAGTTCTTAGTTGGCGGACGGGTAGCAGTGAATGGTAAACCGAAATATGCCCGTGTTCTTATTCAGCGTGTGGACCAGCCAGACGGGCAGGGCGAGTAGGTTCACTCATAGGGCTTTAAGCACGCCTTAACGATGCCATAGGTAAACAGACCAGACCCGCAGTTATAATGCGGTCCAAGAGCCTCTCAGGGGTTCTTAGACCGCATAATGCTATTAAATGGGACGAGATACCTATGGCAAAGAACAGCAACCTACACAACGCCAAGCTGAGGAAAGCAGACGAGTTCTACACCCAACTAAACGACATCTCAAACGAGATGTATCACTACAGGCACCACTTCAAGGGTAAGAAGATTTTCCTCAACTGTGATGATCCGACCACATCAAACTTTTGGCGATACTTTGAACTCAACTTCACCGACCTTGGGCTAAAGAAACTCACCTCAACCCATTACGACCCCGAGGAGCGAACCTACAAGTTGGTAATGGAGGCAGGGCAGGACGGCAAGCCGATAATCACGCAGACACCCTTAGAAGGCAACGGAGACTTCAGGTCCGCCGAGTGTGTAGAGTTGCTGGACGAGGCAGACATCATCACCACCAACCCGCCGTTCTCGTTGTTCAGGGAATATGTTGCCCAACTGATGGAACACGGCAAGCAGTTCCTTATCCTTGCCAACCAGAACGCAATCACCTACAAGGAGATATTCCCGCTACTCAAAGACAACAAGGTATGGCTGGGTTTCAACTACGGGTCAATGTCATTCATCGTGCCAGACACATACGAACGGGGCAATGTCGTTGTCCGTGATGACGGGTTGCGATACGCCACATTCGGCAACATATGCTGGTTTACGAACTTGGACATAGACAAGCGACACCAACCCCTCACCCTATGGAGGGATTACACCCCCGAAGACTACCCCCAATACGACAACTACAACGCTATAGAAGTCAGTAGGGTGGACAACATACCGTGCGACTATTTGGGACTGATGGGCGTTCCGATTACCTTTATGACCAAGTATTGCCCCGACCAGTTCCGTATCTTGATGTTGGCGAACGGAAACGCCCGAACCAATGTAGACGAGCAGACCCTACAGTATGTCCGCTACGAACTCAACGACCAAGATAAGGGCGGGTTAGGAGTAATCAACGGCAAGCGTGTATACGCCCGCATACTCATACAGAGGGTTGACCAAACGAAGGAACGCCAATGAAAGTTGAACTACACCACATCAAGATAAGGGACATCGCAGACGGTTTCGTAGATAGCGACACCGAGGGGTGTAGGGGTTTCGGGGGCAAGTTGGACATCCGCCCCAAATACCAAAGGAACTTCGTCTACGACGACAAGAAGAGAAACGCAGTCATCCATTCAGTCAGGCATAACTTCCCGCTGTCCGTAATGTATTGGGTCCGCAAAGGGGCGGGAACCAACGAGGACCCGTATCGCTACGAGGTTCTGGATGGGCAACAGAGGACAATCTCAATATGCCAGTTCATAGGCAAGGCGTTCCCCGTGATGAGCGACCGAGGCAACCCGCAGTTCTTCCATAACCTCACCGACGAGGAGCAAGAGGCGTTCCTTGATTACGAGTTGATGGTTTATGTGTGCGAGGGAACCGAGCAAGAGGAACTTGAATGGTTCCAAGTCATCAACATAGCGGGCGAGGAACTATCAAAGCAGGAACTCAGGAACGCCATCTACAGCGGTCCGTGGCTCACCTCAGCCAAAGAGTATTTCAGCAAGCCCAACGCTGGGGGCAAGAAGATAGGCGACCCGTATATGACCGCCAAATGGGTCAGGCAGGAGGGGCTACAGGTAGCCATTGACTGGGTCAGCCACGGCGACATAGAGGGCTATATGAGCCAGCACCAGCAGGACGAGGACGCAACCGAGTTGTGGACCCGTTTCAAGGCAATCATTGACTGGGTAAAGCGTGTGTTCCCCACATACCGCAAAGAGATGAAACGAGTTGCTTGGGGTCCGCTCTACGACAAGTATGGCAAGAATGTCCAAAAGAGCGACGCCGACCGGTTGGAGAAAGAGGTTGCCCGCCTGATGGCGGACGAGGACATAACCAAGAAGCCAGGTATATACCCCTATGTCCTTGGCGAGCCCGAACGGGTTCTGTCCATCAGGGCGTTCAATGATAGGCAGAAGCGAGAAGCATACGAACGCCAACACCACCATTGCCCGCTATGCGAGGAGGAGGGCTTGGACATTGAATATGACATAAAGGACATGGAGGCGGACCACATCGTGCCTTGGTCCAAGGGCGGGACGACCACGAGCGACAATTGCCAGATGCTATGTAAGGACCACAACGCCAAGAAGTCCAACAAGACCAACGATAAGGCAGAGCAACGCAAACGGGCAACGAGTTCCCCGCAGGACCCGTTGGCGGGGAACCAGCCCATCGTATCGGTTGAGTATAACAATAGTTAGCCTTATCTAACTATTATGGTTCCGTGGGTGTTAGAACGGCTTCTTCTGTGGCTTTCCCTTGACCTCAGGTATGGAGTCATCTAACACCCATTTCCATATCGGTATCAGGACGGCGGTATCGCTTTGGGCGTTGTGAGGCTTGTGCTCTATCTCCAAATAAGTAGTGGCGTTCTCTAACTTCTTTTGGCTAATGTCAAGCCAGCCAGAACGCCTCTTGTATGCCTTGTAATACCAAGGCATCAAGTCGCAATACTTCGCCTTGGCAATCGGAACATCTATGCCATTGGCATAGAGCATATCCAAGTCAAAACGGACATTCCAACCCACAATCACATCGGCTTCGGCGAGTATCGCCTCAATCGCCTCTTTCTCCTGTTCCATCGTCGGGGCATCTTGGACATCGTATGGCGATATCCCATGGAGTATCTGTGCCTTGCCCCATCGCTTTGCGAACTTGGGCTTGATGAGTTTGTCGTATAGGACTTCGCCCTCAAGCGATATGACTGTGAGTTGGAGGATTTCGTCCTTGTTCTTGTCCAGTCCCGTCGTTTCCGTGTCCAAGAAAACGATGTTGCCTTCAGCGTCCTCGGGGGCTATGAAATCGTCCTTTGGATAGAGGGCATTCAACAGCGGGCGGTTGTGCTTGTAGTTGTAGTTTCCGTTCTCGTCCTTGGAACCGCTGGTGTTCACCGCAACGATGTATAGATGGTCTTTGATGTCGGGGTGCTTCCTCAGTTCCTCTATGAGGGCGGACCGCTTCAAGGTGTGCCAGCCTTTCATCTTCAGGCGTGTGGCGAGTTCCCTTAGTTGTGCGTCGCTCATAGATGCGAGTAGACGCTTCTTGTCAAACGATATGGATCCGTTCTCGTCGCCATAGTAGAAATCGGGGTCTCTCAGTTCTATGCGTATCTTGGCGGTGAGTCGTTCCAGCATATGGAGGTATCGCCCGCTTGCCTTGGGGAGTGTCAGGGGGTTGTGTCGTATCTGCTCTATCTCCTCGTAGGTCAGGTTCGCCCGTGTTCCCATTGCCTCAATGAGGATGTCCTCAGCGTCTTTCCTTGATGCGAGGCTTGCCCCGTCGCCGTAGCGTTGCTTCTTGTCTATTTCCTTGTTGTGCGTGTATTCAAACCAAGCGATGTAGAGGGGGAGGTATTTGGTTGATACGCCTGTTGTCTGTGTCTTGAACCATTTCTTGATTGTGGCGTGTAGCCTGTTCACCCTGTTTATGGTCAGGTGGTTTTCCCGCTTCAACTTCCTAAACATCTCGTAGGACATCTTCCCACGGTTTGCGATGCGGTCTATCTGTCCTTTGGACCATAGCCGTTCACGGATTACATCGTTTCTGTCCTTCTGTTCTTGGGTGAGCCCCGTCTCGTCGTCCTCGTCGGGTGGTTCCCCGTTTTCGTTTGGGGTCTCGTTGGTGATGATGCCTGCTTGTGTGATGATTTTCTTGTATTCAGATGGGTGTATGTAGTGTGCGATGTTCAACTTGGCGAATACCCGTCGGTATGTGTCTTCGGCATCGGAGCATATGAATGAGATGTTCTTGGTATGTTCGGTGATAAAGTCGCCGAGTATCTCCTCGGGCACGGCACCGCAGGCGAGAACACGGCATACGCAGTGTCCGGTGTCGTCCATTGCCGTGGTTATGGTTGCGTATTCGTTTCCCCGTGTTCCGAGTATTGGTTTGACTTTGTGTTTGCGTGGTTTCCGCTTCTTCAGGATGTCTTTTGATAGCGGGTTCACGAGGTGTCTGCTTGCCTTTTGGTCTTCTCGTAGGAATGTGTCGTCAATCTCAACCGCTCCTGTGAGGATTGGTGAGGGTGTCTTGGAGATGGCATACATCACTTTTAGACGCATTCGCCATACGGTCATTGGGGAGATGCCTGAGCAATGGTAGTCGTCTCTTAGTATTTGGCAGGTCTTGTTGATGCTGGTGAGGGTGAGTGATTATTACAGAGCAAACAGGCACCCATTACAAAAACCATCGGTCCACCGTTCCAACGTGAGCGGTCCACCGTTCCATGCAATCGGTCCACCCTAGCGCCCTTTCGGAGCACCGGCCGGAAGGGCGCTTTTCTGCTGCA
>JAFWIE010000126.1 GCA_017533825.1 Atopobiaceae bacterium
ACGCCGAGGGCAACCCGGTCTGGAGCATCTACGAGACCGACGACGGCGAGGCGCTCCCCGCGGGCACCTACACCGTCACCGAGACCGGTGGCGAGCTCTTCGACCGCGACGGCGTCGAGTACGAGCGCACCACCACCTACCGGGTCGGCGAGGAGGTCACGGCCGAGGCCGCCGAGCTCGAGGTCACGGCGTCCGGCACCGCCAGGGCCACCGTCACCAACGCCTACGACACCCCCAAGGGCGTCGCGAAGATCAAGGTCGCCAAGGCCTTCGAGGGCGACTACCGGGGCGACGAGAGGTTCGAGTTCGTGCTGGCCGACGAGGACGGCAACGAGGTCGGCAGGGCCAAGGCCGCCAACGGCGAGACCGCCGAGTTCGCACCCATCCGCTACAAGGCCGATGACGCGGACGGCGAGTTCGTCTACACCATCACCGAGGTCGTCCCCGACGAGCCGACCGCGGGCATCGTCTACAACACCGACCCCGTCGAGGTCACCGTCACGCTCGACGAGGACCTCAACGCCTCCGTCGCCTACGGCGAGGACGAGGAGGCCGACCACGCCACCATCACCAACAAGCTCGAGGCGCCCGAGGCCGAGGCTTCTCTCAGCGTGACCAAGCAGGTCGTGGGCGAGGGCTACGAGGGCGACGAGGAGTTCTCCTTCGTGCTTGCGAAATTCAAGGATTATCGCGATGCGTTTGGTGCGCTTGCTCCTGACTCCGACGCGCTTCCGACCGAGACGGTCGCAAAGGCTAAGGCCGGAGAGACCGCGACCTTCGGTGCGATTACGTACACCGAGCCTGGTCTGTACTGGTACACCATCACCGAGCTCGAGCCCGAGACCAAGAGCGAGGGCATGACCTACGACACGACGCCTCGTATCGCGTACGTCTATGTCGACGCTGAGCTTAACGTGACTGTTCGGTACGGGCTGTCCTTCGACAGTGAGGAATATGCCGGACTGTCTGATCTCGAGAGACTGGAGAAGCTGTTCGAGGACCTCCAGAGTGGCAAGGCCGAGGAGAACGTCTCTGATGAGAAGCTGACCGTTAGCAATTACTACACTGCACCCGTGCCTGGCAGCCTGACCGTGCGCAAGGTCGTCTCCAGCACGCGCTCCGAGGATAAGCAGAAGGACTTCGGCTTCCGCATCACGCTCCTCGAGTCCGACAACAAGACCACCAACAAACTCTCTGGCACCTTCGGTGACGTGGAGTTCAAGGACGGCGTCGCTGAGTTCACGCTCAAGGCTGACGAGTCCAAGACCGCGCGCAACCTTCCGTTCGGCGAGGACGGACAGCTGCGCTACAAGGTTGAGGAGACCAATGCGCAGGGTCTCACCCCGAGGCTCACTGAGACGAAGGGCTCTGGCGGAGCCTCCGCGACAGTGACCTGCGTCAACACCTACACGCCTCCCACGACGACGACACCCAAGCGTTCGACGACTACCACTTCCGTGGCGCGCACCAGCACGCCTAAGACCGGCGATCCGACGAACGTCGCGGTCATCGCGGGCATTGCCGTTGTGGCAATCGCCGCGATCGCGATCGGCGTCTTCCGTCGCCGTCGCCAGTAGCGACTGGCCACGAGCGCCACGGGGCTAACCCCCGTGGCGCACACCGAACACCTATGAAGGGACGGCCCCGAAGGCCTTATCGCCCGGGGGCCGTCCCTTTTCGCGTTGGAATACATGCCCTACGAAATACATGTCCTAATGGGAAAGTGGCGGAGCCCGCCATGCGCATGAGTTCCGCCAGCCTTCTCCATGGTTTATTCACATTTGACGCAATTTGGTACTAAACTGAAAAGTAGTCCCAAACTGAAGGGCATTTGCCCTATATTTAATCTCGTATATTTGGGTAGTTATGCATGCTGGGAGCATAGGCGCATCTCCGCATGCTAAACAGATGGGAGGACGCATGGACAGGGACGAGAGACCCAAGCGGCACAACATGCCCATGGCGCGCTTGCTGAGCGCCGTGGTCAGTGTGTCCATGGTGCTGAGTCTCATGCCGAGTCAGGGACTCGTGTGGGCGCAGCAGCAGGCGGCCAGGGCGCGAGCCTTGGCGCTTATGCAAGCCGAGGAGGTGACAGGCGGACTGGCGAACGACGCTTCCGACAAGGAGGAGGCAAAGTCCGAGGAACAGCCCGCGGAACAGGCAGAACCCCAGCCTGAGGCGGCCCCGCAGCCGACGGAGGCGAAGCTCGCGCTGCGCCTCGAGAACGCCGTGCTGGTCTATGCCGGCAGCGACGTCAATGCGGCCGACATCACCGTGCCCCTCGACAGGGACATGGAGTTCGCCGCGCGCGCGAACGACGGATTCCGGATTGTGCGCGTGACGTATAACGCCGACGGCAAGGATGACGAGGTGGCGCCCCGCGAGGACGGCATCTACGTCGTGAACAAGGACATCCTCAAGGAGGGCGCCGAGCTTGCCATTATCGCCGAGCCGGAGCCCGAACCCGAACCCGAACCCGAA
>JAFWIE010000071.1 GCA_017533825.1 Atopobiaceae bacterium
CGCGACCGGCTCGCCTTCGGCCGTCGCGAGGGCGCCCGTCACCTGGGCCTCGAGGCCCTCGGGCAGGCCCCTCACCGTCAGGGAGTCGACGGCGACCGCGCCCTCCGCGGCCGCGAGCTCCTGGGTACCGTCGGCGGCGTGGAGCGCGGACTCGACGGAGGGTATATATATGTGTGCGTCCTCGCGGGCGTCGAAGGTGCGCTGGGCCACCTGCGCGTCGCCCTGTCGCAGGGTCACGCGCAGCGTGACAGTACGGCCGGCGACCCAGTGCAGGTCGAGGTCCGCGAGCTCCAGCGTCAGCGTGCCGGCGGCCTCGCCCGCGGTCGCGTTCCTGCGGCGCTCGATGGGGTCGTCGTGCCGCTCGCCGGCCTCGTCCGTCCACGGCTCGTTGTGGAGGACGTCGCCCGTGGCCGCGTCGAGCAGCTCGACCACGGCCTCGTACTCGGCGCCCGGCTCGAGCCCCTCGTACCCGAGGTCGACCGAGAGTGTGTTGTTCTCCGTTGCCGACGCGACCTCGGACTCCGTGGTCAGGTTGCGGACGGCGAGCGAGGTGATCGCCGGGGCGGGCTGCTCGGCCGGCTGCTGCTCGACGGACTGCTGCTCGGCCGGCTGCTGCTCGACGGACTGCTGCTCGGCCGGCTGCTCGTTCGTCACCTCGCTCCCGGCGCCCTCGCCCTGTTCGGCGCCCGTGCCCCCGCCGTCGCGCGCGGCCTCTGCCACGGCGACCTCCTGCGGGGACTCGGCCGCGAGTCCTGGGACGACCTGGCCTCCGAACGTGAGGTTCTGTGTCACCATCGCGATGGTGACTATGGCCGAGACGCACTTCCGGAACGCGTCGTTCCAGAAGAGTCCCTTCTTCCGCCCGCTACCCATAACAACCTCCTCTTGCGGCGACTGCATAACAAACACAGGCTTTCAGCACAATACCCCTATTACACTGAAAAGTATCTATAAATATAGCCAGCAGTTTATGATGGCGCAAGCATAAAGTATTGCAAGAAGCGTCTTGGGCACGATTTCGTTCCAAAACGTGCCTTATTCGTTATCTCTCGTCACGTATCTCGCAGGTTTTTTCAACGAAGGCTCTCGTCTGGGTTACCCCTTTGGCGAGAATCGGCCATTCGGAAACGTCCCGTGAGGGCGGACCCCCATGGGACGTTCTCCAGTCTTTTCTGTCTAGCCTTTTATGATGGCGTTGAGGCGACATGCCACGCACTTGCGTTGCGGGCTCTTCTCCGCACGCTGCAAACTCAGAATCGCCCTCGTGGCGCTTGCCAATTTTGCGCTCGGTCGACATCACGTCGCCATCCGGGCGATAATCAATCTTGGCGTAGGTCACCACGTGGCCGTAGCCCTCCTCGGGCGTTACCTCTTCTGGATCGCGGCCACCTTCTCTTCGAACTCCTCGGGCGTGAGGCGGGCACGCCTGGATGCGTCCTCGACGGAGAGGACGCCCTCGGACACGAGATCGCCAAGCGTTATCAGACTCTCCTTGTAGCCCTCGTCGTGCCCCTCGTCGTAGCCCTCCTGTCGGATGTCCCGTATCGCCTTGCATGTGTCCACGGCCTTCCCCTCTCCTTCGTCGCCGGGGGCTACCCCTCCCGGATCGCGGCCACCTTCTCTTCGAACTCCTCGGGCGTGAGGCGGGCACGCCTGGATGCGTCCTCGACGGAGAGGACGCCCTCGGACACGAGATCGCCAAGCATCGTCAGCGCTCCCTCGTCGTAGCCCTCCTGTCGGATGTCCCGTATCGCCTTGCATGTGTCCACGGCCTTCCCCTCTCCTTCGTCAACCTTAATGTGCGAGTTCGTGAGCAGATTGATAAGGCCAACGCTCTCTGCATCCATACTCTCGTAGCGTTTATCGCTCTTCATCACTTTTCTCAGCGCCTCCTTATCGTTCGCATGTTTGATGTAACCCAGCACGAGACCCAGGTCCGTGCGAAATTTGCTGATGTCGGCATCCTCAACCGATGCGGGCGAGACGAGGTTCATGCGGTAGTCGGCAACGAAGGGAAGCAAGTCTTCGTCCTCAACGCGCAGCAGGTCGTGCAGCCGCGTCTCCCCATCCCACGGCTCCGTTCCGAAGTGCAGAACGAGCGTAACAACCGGCAGCACACGATCTTCCTCGCGCAGACCCGACAAGAACTCCGCGCTGCTCTTGAGCAGGTGCCCTTCGCGATTCTTGCGCTTAAGTTCGTCAATCTGGTCCGCATACCCCAGCGCATCGTAGAGCATGCAACGTGCCGGCATGCTCCGGTCCGTTCGCGTCTGGTCCTCAATGCCCAGCAGCGCATACGCGACCCGATCGTCCGTCATCGACTGCCAGCACCGAAATGTGTCCCGCCTCCGCTCCTCACGAGGATGCTCGCCCTGACCCGGAGGGACCGAAACCGTATTGAGCGGCTTCAGGTCCGCCGCCCGTATGATCTGTTCGCCACCATACAGCGCGTAGTTGAACGCGTCGGCGAACCTCCGTGAATCCTGCATGTATCGCCTGGTCGCAACGTCTTCCTTTCCCATGAGTTTGGCCTTTCTTACGTAGCTATTGATTATAGCATTATTTCTTGCAAACGGTAGGCACAGACGTGCCATGAGCCGCCAAGATGGGCGCCCGGCCGAAACCATAGCCCGGCCGGGCGCCCCACTTCTACCTGCGCCGACGCCCGACACCAAGCACCAGAGCGATGACGCCCGCCATGGCAACCGCGAAGAGTGTCGCGACACCACTTGAATCGCCCGTACTGGGAGTCCTCGTCTTCGTGCTCGTGGCCTTATTCGCCGCATCCTTCACCGCAGAATCCTTGCCCGGCACGCCTTCCTTCGCATACGTGTTCACGATCGTCGCGCTCTCGGAGCCGCCCCCGGACCGGACCTCATCCTCGCTCCCATACGAGACGGCAACGGAGCGGTCATCGCGAACGACCACGCATGCCCAAACAGGATCCGTGCGATAGCTCATTCCCGACGTTGGCCTCTCGGGTTCGACCTCAGCGATGGTGTAGTAATAGGTGCCCGGCTCCTCATACGCGACCTTTCCAAAGCTCGCGGCATGGCCCGCACGCGCCTTCGCCTCCGTCGACTCCGGCACCGGCGCTCCATCGACACCCGTCAGCACGAACGAGAACTCCTCGCTCCCCGAATACGCATCACCCTTGATCCGCTTCGTCACGCGCAGTTCGGCGGTCGCAACCGATGGTTCCTCGCGCCGCGTGTTCGTGCAGGTGAAGGTCATCAGCGCACCGTCGTCCGAAACCTCCCGCGTCGTGTGCGACGCCATTCCTCCCGAGTCGGTCTCTTCGACGGCACACCGCAGGCCGCCATCCACCTGGGGAATTCCGCTCGCCGTCCGCGACGCACCATCGCCCAGCTCGAACTCAGCAACCCCGTCCTTGAACTCCATGCCGCCATATGCGCCGGTGAGGTCATGGACCGTCGTGCCGTCCGGCTCGTAAAGCGTCACGCGGAAGCGATAACGTCCGTTCTTGTCCTCCGCGCGGTCGCTCGAGACGCTCTTCTTCACCTCGAGGGCAACCGTCTGTGGCGCCGTGTACTCATTGGTGATGCGCGCAGCTTCCGACGGCGCGGCTCCCAAGGACACGTCCTGCGACGGCGCGTCCTCCGACTTGGCGTCACACGCCTCCTTGCTCCCGCCATACGCGACGCGCGTTCCATCCATCTCCTCGGGCACCGTTACCATTGCCCACACAGGCTCCGCGTTGTAGCGCATCCCCAGCGTCGGCTCGTCAGGCTCGGTCTCCGTGATGGTGTAGTAGTACGTACCGGGATTGTCGTACGAGATTGCAGCGAACGAACTCGTCTGGCCAGCACGGGCAGTGGCAGTCGTTTGCTCGGGCATCGGAGAACCATCGACTGAGGCAAGCACGAAGGTGAATTCCTCCTCCCCGTGGTACGCCTCACCTCGAACCTCCTTGGTGACCTTGAGCCGAGCCTGCGGAGACCCCTCGACCTCGTTGGTAAAGATGACCTCGCAGCCATCCGCACCGACTTTGCCACCGACTGCAGGTTCGACGTCACCCGCATCATCCACCTTGGCAACCTCGGCGCCGTTGAGCTTGATGCCCGCAAGCCGATATCCACTCGTTGGCTCCTCCGCAACGGAGAAGGACGTGCCAACGGGCAGACCCACGATGCGCAGACGCTCGCCAGCCTTCAGGAAGAGTCCGGCCGAACCACCCGCAGACGTGTGGTGCGGGTCCAGGAAGCGATAGCTCCCGTCATCGGCACGCGAGAAGCCAGCCCGGCACGCTTCGGTGCTGCCGTCGGCCTTGGTCCGCACCGCGTCGAACTCGACGAACGCCTCGGGCGCGGTTTCGGGCGCGGTTTCGGGCGCAGAGCCGGCTTCACCCTCGCTCCCCGCCAGGCCCTCGAGCCGCAATGAGAAACCGAACTCGGCGTCGTGCGCCGCGGAGCTTTCCGCGAGCGCGTCTACGAGCTTCTTTCCGATGACAAGGTCGGCGCGCTCGTCCCTCTCGCGCTCGTTCGCAACACTTCCCACGAGCCCTTCGAGTTCTCCCGTCGCCTCAAGCGTGATCTGTCCCGTCCGCTCGTCACCCGTGAGTCCGCGGAGGACGTCCGCACGCGACGCGGGAACCTCGCCGGTCTCGTTCGCGGCGGCCCACAGCAATCGATGCTCCGCCCCCACCTCAAAGACGATGGAATCTGCCAACTTGTAGCCCTCGGGGGCCTCGGTCTCCGTGAGGACGTAGATGCCGTCGTCGATCCCCGTCGCCGAGAACGCGTTGCCCGACGTCGAGAGGGCGATCCTCTGGCTGCTTCCGTCCGCAAGCTGCTTCTCGAGCCGGAACTTCGCGCCCTCAAGGGCGTTACCCTCGCGATCGACCTTGTTCACGCCAAGCCTGTAGGTGAATGCGATCACGTAATCCCAAGGCGTCGTGCCCTCGTCTTCGTTAGGCCTGCCCGCAGCGTCGGTGGTAGGACTGTTGCTGTATCTGAGCCGGGCCTCGTTCACGTTGCCAGGCTTGCCCAGCACGGCACTCTGGTTGAGCGTCGCTCCGAACTCGACCTCGACAGCCCCGCCGTTGAGCGCCTCGGTAAGGGGCAAACCCTCCTTGCCTCCCCAACGAATGCCGAGGTCGAACCCGTGCTTGTCCTTGTCGACCTCCAGCTCGTACTGCGCTCCGTCCAGCTCGACGCCCGCCACGGCAACCCGCGTGATGCCCTTGAACGTGAGGCCGCGCTCCATCTTGTCCTCGAAGCAGATGTGGTAGCGCTTGTAGGCGGTCACGTCGTCGGGAAGCGTGGCCAGCAGCCGATACGGGACCTCGTCGCCGATGTCGTAGTCGGCCGAGTCCTGCCAACCGGTGCGCACGCCGGTGGAGTCGTTACGGTCGGCAATCTGCTTGCGGAAGTCCGGTCTGGCGGGCGTGTAGGTGTTTGTGACGACAAGGGCGTCCGCAGCATCGCTCGCAGACCCATCCCCTCCGTAGTCCACCGTCGCGACCAGCTCGTTGGCATCGTTGCGCACGACATCCACGCTCACGACGTGGACGGCCGCATCGTAGGCCATCCGCTTGAGCGAACCGCGCACTTCGCGGATGCGGTACTGATAACTGCCCGCGCGATTGAAGACGATCGGCCCGAATCCCTGCGCCTCGTCCTTGTTCTGGGCAGTGACCGTCATGCTCGTCACTTGTGGCACGGCCGTCGCGTCCGGGTTGGCCTTGTCGGCCTCAATGGTGAAGGCGAACTTGTCGCCCGGCATCCAGTCGCGCCCCTCCAGACGCTTCCGCACAAAGAGCTCGGCAGTCGCGGGCTTGAGGTAGTCGTTGGTGAAGACCTCTCGTCCCTCGCGATACTCCGGCGTCACGGTAAGCGACCCGTCGCCCTTGTCGGCGACCGAGACCCGCATGCTCAAGGTATGCTCGTCGTACGTGATGCCCGGTTGCGCATCGTCAACCTCGTTGACAAGGTAGGTGTAGGTCTTGCCCACGTCGTTCTGGTCATACCGCACCGCATCGAAGGCGACGGCACCCGCCGCATCGTTGCGTGCCGTGAGCTGCGTGCGCCCATCGGCCGCCGAGAGGCGCGACCCATCAGCCCGACGCAGGACGAACTCGAATTGCCGCTCCTTGAGGTCGCCACCCCTGAGCTGCTTGGTGATTCTAGGGATGAAGCTGCCCGTTGCCTCGTACTTGTTCGTAAAGGTCGGGACGCTCACGGCCTCCCCGTCCCGCGCGTACGAGACGTCGGCGACGAGCTCCCCCTCACCAGTGACGCGGACCCGCACCGTCGCGTCGTAGACGGTCTGGTCGTAGATGACCCCCACCGCATCGCCTCGACGCTCGATGATCTGGTATGTGAACTCCTTGCCGACATCGTTCATCGTAAAGGGCAGAGGGTCAAACGCCACGGTGCCATCCTCGCCGTTGGTGGCCTCGTCCACAATCCGCTCGCCCGCCTTGAGCTGGAAGTCGAAGGCCCCCGCCTCCAGCGTGCCTCCCAAGAAGAGCTTGCGCGCCTCGAGCCGCGCGAAGGTCGCGACGTCGTAGCGGTTCACGAACGACACCAGCCGCATCTCGTCGGAGGCGACGACACCCTCGGCATCGGTCGCAGCCTCTTGCGTGAAGTCGACGGTCGCGCCCTCGTTCGCCTCGTAGCGCGTGCCTTCGGGAAGCGCGCCGATGGTTATGGTCTCTCCCTCGTGAATCGTCAGCAACTCGCCGCTCGCAATGGTTCCGCCCACGACGTCGTCCCGACTGCTCGTCCACGGCCTGCCCGTGAGCTTGCTTCCGTCGGGCCCGATCAGCGTGAGCGCGACGGGGAACGACCGAGCCGCTCCATCCGCCGGCGCATCCACGACGGACTTCGTGATCTTTATGCCACCCGGCTTCTTGACGTTGGTGATGAGGGCGGTCTCTGGAGCATAGGTTACCGTCGCTGCAAGCTTGCCCCTTCCGTCGTCGACGGCCTCGACCGTTGCCGTCACGACGGTGTCGTCGTACGCGATGGTGTGATCCTTGCCTGCGACCTCCTTTATATAGTAGGTAGAGCGCCCCGGCTCCGTAAGCGTAATCGGCGCAAACGAGACGGCACCCCGGCCCACATGTGCGCCACCGACTTCCGGTGCGGCATTCGTCCTCGTCTGGAGGAGCTTGGTGCAGGCCTCGTCCGCAAAGAGCCCAAAGGTGAAGTCACCCTCGCGGAGCTCCCCGCCTTCCAACGCCTTGTAGGCGCGCAACGAAACCAACCCGCTGGCCGCATAGGCGTTCGTGAACTCCGCGGACGCGTCGCCCTCGGCCAGCACGCCTTGCGTTCCGCGCTCGTCTGTGCGCGTCCATCCAGCGGGGATGCCGTCTTCCTCCACCGAGAAGACCGTGCCCGCAGGCAGCCCCTCGATCACAATGGTGCCCGCTCCTTCTCTGCTCATGGCAAGCCTTCCGGCGGCATCGAGCTTGCGCGGACGACCGGCCACTCGAAGCTCGGTATCCGCCGGCAAGGGTCTGCCCAGCTCGTCCGAGAGCAGGACGGTAAAGGAGAAGGTCGGGTTCGGCCCGGAGGGAGCGCCCGTGGTCAACTTCCTGATGGTGAGTCGATGCGTCACCGGCTGTCGCTCGGGTACTCTTATATTAGTAAGGACGGGTACCTCGGGCGCATATACCGGGTCCTTGGCGACCAGCACCTTCGCCCCGTCCTCCCCCATCCGCTCAACGACTTCGACCGTGGCCGTGATGAGGCTCTCGTCGTAGGAGAAGGACGCGTCATCGCCGGCCGCCTCCTGAATCGTGTAGGTATAGGTGCCGGGCTTGTCGTAATGGAGCTCGCGGAAGTTCACGTCGCCTCCCGAACCGTTCTTCACCGTCTGGAGAAGCGAGCCGTCGGTCCCCGTCCCCTCGTACAACCGGAAGCGGAAGGCGCCGTCCTTCACCGGCAGCTCGTCTCCTCGCTCGTCCCGCACGACCTTGGTGGCGTGCAGCGAGGCCGTGGCCTCGGCGTCATGCTGCTCCGCGCGACGGTTGGCAAAGGCTGCGCGCGCAGTCGTGGCCGGCTGGACGCGCCCGTCCGCGCCCTTGGCCTCGACGAGCTTCCACCCGTCAGGCGTCTCTTCCCATACCTCGTAGGAAGTGCCTGCGGGAAGATACGGGAACGTCGCGCGCTCGCCCCCGTGAAGCGTGATGACAAACTCGCCGTCTGCGGCATGCGCCGTCGTGTCCACCTCGTCCCACGTCGCCGTGAGCGTTACCTTGTCACCCGCAACGAAGTCGCCAGCCGCGACGGTCGCCTCCGCATCGTAGTGCCTCGGCCGGCCCGTCGCCACGCGGCCGTCCTTGTCGACGACCGAGACGTCCCAGCCAGTGAGGGTGTGTCGGAACCAGTAAAGGTTGGCATGCGGCAGGTCGTACGCCTCGCCCGCCTTCACGCTCACCGGCTGCATGCTCCCCGACGCGCCCGCAGCCGCATCCTCCTCGGCGAGTGCGAACGCAATCGTGTAGCTGTCGTAGGTCCAGGCGGCTCGGAGCGTCAGGCCAAAGGCGCCGTTGCCCTCGTCCGCCATCTGGTAGCCGCGCTCGGACCCGATGGCGCGCAGCAAGTGCCTGCCGTTCTCCGCGTACAGCTCCACCCGTTCTTGGTCGCCAAACGTCAGGCCCGTCCCATTACCGACTATCCAGCCCGCAAAGGTAGCATCTCCATTCGCGAACGCACACGTTGGCAGGGCGAACTCCGCCGACGAGACGTCCAGGTCGGCCATGGTCCCGGTGCCCCCACCCGCATCGAAATGCAACGTATGCGTGGCCTCTTGCCAGAGCCAAGTGTCTGCGTACGCGACGGGATCGGCGTTGTAGCGCCTCACGAGCCCCGCTCCCGTGAGTGCCTCGCTCCCATCCGCGCGCACCCACTTCCCCGTGTAGAGCGGTGCCGGCGGCGTGGGCAGGACCGCGTTCTTGAACTTGAAGCGCTTGCCCAGCACGAGCTTTCTCAACCCGGTGCAATGCAGGAAGAGGTTCGTGTCTGAGGTCATGCTCGAGAGGTCCCACTCGCTGAGGTCCAGCTCCTCCAGACTCGCGTCATTCGAGAAGAAGCTCCAGAAGTCCTCGACGTGCGAGACGTCCCATCCCTCATGCTTGAAGTCGGTAAGCGAGGTGCAGCCACTGACGAACATCTTCATGCTGGTGACGTATGGGAACGACCAATTGCTAACGTCGAGGCTCGCGAGCGAGGTGCATCCCTCAAACACGTAATCGGCCGATATGAGCTCGGTCGGTTTCCACCCGCTCAGGTCCAGCGACGTCAGGCTCGTGCAGCCACGGAACATGTTCTCGATGTTCTTGCAGGCCGAGACGTCCCATCCCTCGACGGACGGGCTCGTCAGGCTCCTGCACTTGAAGAACATGGAACTCATGTTGGTGACGGAGGCGGTGTTGAGGTTCGCAATCTCGACCGAGGTCAGGCTCTCGCATCCTTCGAAGAGCCTCGACATGTTGGTCACGCGAGACGTGTCGAGCGCACTTAGGTCCACCGACTCGAGGTTCTTGAGCCCCGAGAAGAGCTGCGACATGCTCTCCACGTAGTGAAGGGTCCCCACGGTCTCCACCCGCTTGATCCGGTCCTTGTAGTTCGCCCAGGCATCGTCCGTTCCTTGGCTACAGACACACGTCCCCTCATCTCCCTCCGCCGGCCGGAGCCGCAGGGTCCCGTCTTCGTAGAGGTCCCACATGATGCCGGGACGCGACACGTAGTGGTTGTACAGATTCCCGCTGGCAACCAAATCGTCCGTTGCGGCATACGCCGGCGTGGGGGCGAGCAGCCCCGCGAGAAAGCCGAGCGGATCGATGTCCGGCACCTGCGGTGCCTGCGAACTCGGCGCCACGGTCTGCATGGCATCACGGTCCATGTGTTCGAGCTCATATGCGTATGTCGCGTCGGGCTTCACGCCCTCACCCGTCAGGCGCACGTGGAAGGTGAACTCCTGGCCCGGATCGTCCGCGCCCTGGAGCCGCTTCTCGATGGAGAGCGCACCGGGCGCAAGCGCGTTCACGAAGACGGGCAGCTCGTCGGTCGGGTCTCCCGCCACATACGCGCCTGCGTCGTCTTGCGCAACCCGGACGAAGCCGGTCGTGGCCGCCATCGTTCCGTCGCCGTTGTCCTCGACGCAGACCGCATAGCCAAACACAGAGTCGCTGTAGACGACCGTTCGATCGTCACCCGCCACCTCGCGCGCGGCGTAGCGGTACGTACAGCCCGCATCATCCTCGTCGTACGCGACCTCGTCGAAGCTGACGATACCACGCGCGTCGTTGGCGACCACATCGGTGCCGCCCGGCGAGGTCGTCGAGCCAGCCGTGGTGCCAGCCGCCGCGCCGGCCGCCGCGCCCGCCCCGCCCGCGGGCATGGGCACGTCATCCGCATCGATGGCATTACCCGTAGCGTCGGTGCCTCCCAGCGGCACGAGCTCGAACGCGAACTCCCCTTCCTGCAACGTGCGGTCGAGCCCACCCGCATCGAGCACCTTCCACGCCGTGAGCCGCGCCGTCCCCCGCGCGTGATAGGCGTTCTGAAAGCAGCGTGCCTCCGCACCCCCCGAGACATCCATGCCCCGGGCGTCGACGTAGCGCGTCTGCACGTCCAACTTCCCTCGCCCATCGTTATCGCGCACGCTGACAAGCACGGTGTAGAGCTGGTTCGCGTAGGTGTAGCCGTCGAGCGAGAAGCCGCCTGCGGCCCTTTGTTCGTCCGTTGCGCCAGCATACGTCACGCCCTGCGCGTTGGTCGCGTTTCTCGGCACCTGCTCGCGCATCGTGTACGAGAAGGTCCTACCATCGTCCGCGCTCCCGTACGTCAGGGAGCCGAAGGTCACGCTCCCGTCGGCGCGGTTCGTGGCGGTGCGCACTACGCGCCCCGTCTCGTCAACTAGCTCGAAGGTGAACGCGTTGTTCTTGAGACGGGCACCTGCAAGCCGCTTGGATGCCGTAATGGTGGCCATGCCCGCAGCACGGTATATGTTGCCCACGACAACCTCGCGCGTGCGGTTCTGCTGGACGCTGACGGCCTTGATGCTGCCCGTACTGGTGGTGAAGCCCGCGTACTCCTCCTCGTTGAAGGTCACGCGCGCGGCATTCGGCAAGTCGCGTATGGTGACGGTCTCGCCGCCCGTCAGGTGGAGCACGTCGCCGTCGTGCACGCTACCCGTCGCACCCGCGCTGGACTGCCATGCATAGGAGCCCGCAAGAGGCTCGTATGCGTCATCGCCCAACGGCCGCTCGAGCGTCACGTGGAAGGCATAGCGCTTGTTCGCCACGGCCGCCGTCTCTCCCGTCATCCGCTTGGTGAGGCTCACGTTGCCGTATGGGTGATAGGTATTGGTGATGTCGTAGCCGTCAACCGTGCTCACGTACGCCGTGGTGGGCATGACCTCCCTCACGCTGTACGCAATCTCGACACCGTGCTCGTATTTGTAGAGATCGTCGAAGCGATACGACGGCCAGACGTGCACGCGCTCCCCGCCCTGCCGAATCTCCTCGCGCGGCTTGACGCGCGTCGTCCTCACGACCTCTCCGTTGGCACAGAGCTGCACGTCCACGTAGGCAGGTCGCGTGCTGGGATCCGCCTCGTCTCCCTCCCAGGCCTTGGCACCTTCCACCTTGACGCGCTCCGGCACATGGCGGTTGATAACGGTGAAGGCGCCGGCCGCATCGCTTCGCGAGAAGGCCGTGTACCCCTCGGGCACCTGGCCCTTCGACTCGGCGACGCGGTATGTGATCCGCTTGCCGTTCTCGTCGGTGTAGGGCAGATGCTGGTAGGTCGCATGCCAGCCGTTTTCGTCCGAGAGCACGCGGATGTTGCCGGCGTCGCCCACAATCTGAGACCCAGCAGGCTCGCCGTTCGCATAGAGGGTCACCTCAACGCGACTCGGCCTCAGGCCGTCGCGGTCGTCGTCATCGTCCCACACCTTGGTGACGGGCACCTCGTACTCCTTCAGCCCCACCTTGGTGTAGTCGAAGCGAATGAAGTCGCGCGTCGACTGGCTGTTCTCTGGGAAGTCCGCGCCAGCGTCCACTGAGGTCGAGACCAGATACACGTTGTTGTAGGCGTGGGCGTCGGCCGCGATGTAGCTCCGGGCACTGCCGCCGTCACCGTACCTGCGAGCGATGTCGTCGAAGTCGTCCCACTGCTCGGTGCCCCACGGCGCATGCATGCGCACGATCGCCGTGAGCGCGGCCTCGGGCTCGAGGATGAAGTCGGCACCGTCGGGGGTCTTCGAGCAGTCGATCGCGATCGCGTGGACGTCCTTGAGGTCGCCCCGGTAGTCGTCGGCGGGGATCCAGATGTCGCCGTTCGTGATGTCGATGTTGTGGGCGTTGGACCGGCGGGCGTTGTGCGCGTCGGTGAGCACCAGATTGTCGATGGTCGAGTAATATACGACCGGCTCACAGCCCAGCGAGCGTATCTGGCTCACGTCCACGTCCATAAGGCACCCGCGCCAACGCGGGACGGGGTGTCCCTCGGTCTCGACGTCGGCGTCGTCGTTGCCGTCCACGGCGTAGTAGTTCTCGAGCGAGTCGTAGAGCACGAGGTCCTTGGACTTGGTGTTCGCGTCGCTCATCATGTGCAGGCGGTAGGAGTAGTAGCCGCCCTCCCAGACGGTGCGCACGTCGTCGTAGGTGCCCTGGCTCCAGCGCCCGTCGTCGTTGACCATGATGTTCTTCGAGAGGCTCGTGCGCGCGGCGGTGGGGAAGGCGAGCATCGTCTCCACGTCCGCGTACACGAAGTTCGGATGATCAGCCACCGGGTCGAGGTCCGCGAGCGCCCTCACCTCCTCGCCGGTGAACGCACCCGTGCGCGTGCGGATGTTGTTTCCTGTGGCGACGTCGATCCTATCCTGCTCGCCGGCGTAGTCCTTCACGGTGCCCAGCACGTCGTTGCCGCTCTGGAACGCCACCACGTTGTGCACCGCGATGCCCGTCTCGATGTCCGCCGCGCTGCCGCCGAGGTCCACCCACGTCTCTATGTCCATGACCGCATCGAAGGTAAGGGCTGGCACATCCTCCCAGTAGCTCGTCTCCTCCGTGGGCGTGCGCTTGTACGATACGGGCATCGGCGTGAGGTCGGCCTTCACCACGAGCAGCTTGCGTCCGGTGCCGCGCCAGTTGTCCTCCACATAGGCCTCCCGCACGGCATCGGCGTCGCGCAGGCGCACCGTGTTCAGGACGGGCGTCATGCCCTCGGGCAGCAGGTCATACCACGTGCCGCCCGTCTCGGCCGCAAGCTCGCCCGATGCGATCGCCTTGCGATACGTCTCCTCGTCGGTGATGAACGTCCGCTCCTCCACCCTGGCGGCATAGTGCACCGTCGCCGTGCGCCGGACGAAGTCCACGTCGCTCACCTGGTCGAAGGTGGCCCGCTTTGTGGGATAAACGGCAAGGTCGGCCGTGTATCCGTCGAGGCGATCCTCTCCCCACTTCTCCAAGTGCACGAGCTTGCTCGTCTGCGTAGCACTGGGCTGGGCGTACCCGTAGGCGTCCATCTCCACGCCGTTCTGCACCCACATCGTCGGCTGGTAGACGGTCTCGCCCTCACCTCCCACGAACTTGCTCCGGGCATACTCCTGGAGCTTGGCCTTGCCGGTGGGCGTCAGCGTCACGCAGGGATAGAGGTACGACATCAGGTAGGCGTTCTGGGTCGTCGTAACCTCGGTCCGTAGGTTGGTGGTATGGGGCGGCAGCTTGACGGTGGCGCCCACCACGTCGCCGGCCGACGAGATGCTCGGCCGCCCGCCGCTCCAGTCCACGGTCGCATAGGGCGCCTCCCGCCACGCGCCGTCCACCTCGACGTAGAGGTCGATGACGGGGATGTGGGCGTCATTCGCGTCGGCGGCGTAGTCGAAGGTGCCGTCCTCCGCCGTGTTCACCGAGAGACGCTCGCCCTTCCGCACGTTGACGCCCTCGAGCGTGCCGATGAGCGGCTTCTCGAACTCCACGAAGTCGAAGGTGTAGTCAGATCCAGCAGTGAGCGTCATACCGCCTTCGAGACGCTGCAGGGTTGCCGCATCCGCCCGAATCGTCCCGTCAACGTACAGCCCCCGGTCGGTCGTGACCATGGTGACCGGCCGCTTGAGGTAGTTGTCTTGAATCAGATAGTATTCCACGAGCTCGTAGTCGCCGGGACGCTGCGGATCCACGGGTCCCGTCGCGGCGACGTAGCGCTGGGTCGCCTCGTCCCAACGCGCCCACTGGTAGCCGTCGCTGGTGGCAGTCGTGGAGGAGGCTGGCTTCTCTAAGGTCCACGGCAGGACCCAGCCCTCGGTCTTTATCGTGTACCACAGGCTCACGTCCTTGCCATCGCGCAGGTGGTTGATGGCGTCCTCGTAGATGCCATACCAGCCGTTGTAGTGCTGGCGCGTGCCCTTGCGCGAGATGGTTCTCGACTCCTGGCTGGGATCGTGCGCCACGTAGTCGTACTCGTCGATGGTCGCCTGGTCCTCCCAGCCGTCGTTGCCCCACTTGAACACGTTGAAGTGGCCGGGCGGCTCGACGAAGGTCGAGGCGTGAAGCGAGAACGGTACCGATTGCGTCGCGCGGGCCACCGTCGGCGTGTCCTGCCCGTCGATGGGGCTGAGGGTGTACGTCATCTGATTGTGGAAGGTATACTCGCGCCCGGTCGTGAACTGCGAGAAGGGATAGGCGGAGTACACGTGCACGTAGGCCGTGTTGCCTTGTGTTTGGTTGGGCCAGCCGGTGTAGATGCCCGCGCCCGTCGCACGGTCCCGCGCAGCCGAGACGACCTCCGCGTCACCAATGCTCGTCTGGTACACGAAGCCATCCCGCTCGACGCCGCTCGCCCGATCCTGCTCAAGCAAAAGCGCGTCATCCACGTCAAGCGAGAAGGGCTGGTTGCCCCGGTAGTGCGCATACATATACCAATCGACGACCACGAACTGGGACTCGCCGGCATACTGCGCGGGAATCGTCCCCGCAGGCAACGCGTTCGCGTCCACGACCTGTGGTGACGTCCCCGTGACGCGCTTGTAGGCCGCATCGACGACCTCACCGGTGTCCATGAGCGCGCGGATCTCGTTCGATACGGCGCGCAGCGTGTTCCCACGGAAGGTGGTCACCTCCATGTAGGCATACCACGGGGCCGTGTGATGCTCGCCCGTCACATGGCTCGCCGCTTCGTCGTAGGCGCTTGCCCTCCCGTCGGCATGGATGCTTGCGAATGCGTCCGCGATCTGGTGCGGGGTGAGGTTGACCCACATCACTTGGATGAATCCCTTGGTCGCCGCGCTCATGGCACGCGTGTTGGTAAAGACGTAGTAGTCGTCGACGAGCTGCCAGTTGAAGTCGGTGGCCAGGCTGGGAGCCTCCGCCAAGGGAATCACCACATCGCCGGCCTGACCGCCTTCGCGCAGCGTGAACATCGCGGCTGGCACCATGATGCGCAGGTCACCCGCCTCGTAGTCGTGCTCGCCAGAAACGCTGTAGTCGATCTGCGCGACGATGCTCTGGTTCGCGTCGGAGCGAACGTCCACCGAGCCTGGCCGGCGGGAGAGAAGGTCCTCGTCATCGTCGGCGAACTCGTCCTTGCTTATCCACGAGACCCGGATGTCCTCGATGTTGTTTCCGTCGCGGTTGTCGCGCGGCGGCGCACCGGCGGCAAAGCCGTCGAGGGTTCTCGAGGTTGAGCCACCCGCCGCAGCGTCGCGCGTTCCCTCATCCGCCGCGGCGCGCGTCTCGTCACCCAGCGATGCCGCGAGCAGGAGCGCCTCGGACCGGCCGACCTTCTTTGAGAGGGTCGCCACCGCATGTGCCGCATCGAGCGCAGCCTCGCCCTGCAGGTTGACCGCCACGACGCCCGCGTCGTCGCGGGAGACAGATGCGGCTGAGGTCGACGGCCGCGCATCGGCAGGTGCGCTGAGTACGTCGGCGCCCAAATCCTCGAGGAGCGTTCCCCCGAGCGTCGCCACGTCTGCGGCCGCGTCGGGCTCGTGCGCGAACGCCGACTCACCGCCGGCATCCGACTCGTCCTCCTCGGCATCGCGCGCCTCGTCACTCTCGGCATCATCGTCCTCGGCACCGCCGCTCTCGCCATTCTCGGTGCTGCGCTCCTGACCAGGCCCCTGACCAGCCGCACCATCCAACGCCTCAGCTTGCGTGCTCTTCGCCACGATGCTCACCTGCCTGGCCGCCGCCTCCCGCGGTCGCCTGCGCGCGGCAGGACTCGGATACGAGGCCACGACCTTGTCGTTGAGCCGCGCGGTCAGCGTGCTGGCGAGCTTCTTGCCCACGAACTTGCGCGCCTCGAATGCCGGATACTCGATTCTGGCCTGCACGGTGCCACTCTCCGTGCCGACCACGGTCGTGGAGGCTGCGGCAACCGGTTCGCCATCGGTAGTCGCGAGCGCGGCAGAGACGAGCGCCTCCACTCCCATGGGTAGGCCCGTCACCGCGAACTCGTCCACGACGACCGACCCTTCAGCGGGCGTCCCAGCGGGCGTCCCTTCCACCGCGACACGGTCGCTTCCATCTGCGACCCGCAGCGTAGACGCAAGCGTCGGCACGCACACAGCCGTCCCGGCACTCGCATCGAAGGTCTGCGACGCGACCTGCGTGCCGTCCCGCAGCAGCGTCACCCGCACGGCAGCCATGGGACACGCGACCTCGTGCAGGTCCACGACCCATGGGCCCACGTTCGCAGCCCCAGCTGCCTGCTCCGGCGAGAGGTTCGTCCGATACTCCAATCTTCCGGCCTCTGCTTCGCCAGCCCCTGGCGCAGCCGCTCGATGCAGCACCTCCCCGCGCTCAGGATCGACGAGCTCGACAAGCACCTCATACGGACACCGCTCAAGCCCCTCATAGCCAAGCTCAAAGAAGAGCATGTTGTCCTCAGTCGTCGACGCGACGTTCGAGCCCGTAGTCTCGTTGCGCACCGACAGCAAGGCGATTCCGGGAGCGGCTACCTGCCCCGCATCGCCTTGTTGCTCTTCGGCAGACGGCTCTCCTTCCTGCGTGTCCTCGCTCCCAGGTCCCGCGGACGGGTCGGGCTCTTTGCCTGCGTCGTCACCTTGCCCCGCATCAGGGCCGTCTTCTTCCCCATCATGTTCCGATACGTCATCGCCTTCCCCCTCGTCTCGCTCGTCTTCCGTCGCGGGCTCGTGCGCGGGCTCATCACCTTGCTCGGATGAGCCACCGTTCTCCGCGCTTTCCGCGTTCTCCCCGCTCGCCCTGCTCGCCTCGTCGCGTTCGGTCGCATCACCATCAGCATCCGCTTCAGGCGTCGCACCCTCGACCGTCGCAGCCTCTTCGCTCTGCTCCCACGCGAAGCAGAAGGCCGTCGCACCTCCCGGCATGAGACCTTGCGTCACCATCGCCGCCGAGACCACGACGGAGACGTACCTGCGCAGCGCGTCATCCCAGCGCTTCCGTCGCGCCCGTCGCGCCCCTCGTGCTCGTTGCTCCCTTCGCTCCCTTCCTCTCTTGCCGCTCGGATTAACCATGCCGTTCCTCCTCGCTCTTCTTGGCATCCACCTGATGCCTGGGAGGCGCATGATACTCGGGTCAACTTGCACGAATTTCCCCGCTAGCACACACTTTTTTCCCCGTTTTTTGCACATCCGCAGGTAAAGTACCCTGTTTCGTTTTGCACTCGATTGACCTTACATTTTTCTGAAATTTGTGGAACAGGGGACGGGTTTTTCGTTCCACGTCCCCCTGTTCCAGGGGACGTGGAACGAAAAACCCGTCCCCTGTTCCAGTCCCTGTGTCATACTGGAGAAGCCCAATAACACGAACGATTGGTGCTTCGCCATCAGAAAGGAGCAACCATGCTTGACGCAGCAACGATGGAGTGGACGCGCGAGCCGCGCGAGTGGAGCGCATCCGACGCAGCCATCACGATTACCACCGAGCCGGGTACCGACCTCTGGCAACGCACCTACTACCACTTCCGCAACGACAACGCCCCCGTCCTCCAGCTGACCACCGACGAGCGCTTCTTCTCGCTCGTGGTGAGAACGGACTTTTCGGGCGCGCATCATCGCTTCGACCAGTGCGGCGTCGCGATGTACCTCGATTCCGACAACTGGATCAAGGGCTCGGTTGAGTACGAGGACGGCGTGATTCAGCATTTGGGCAGCGTGGTCACAAACCGCGGCTATAGCGACTGGGCCACCACCGAAATTTCCGCGGACGTCCGCGAGATGTGGTATCGCCTGAGCAGGCGCGAAGACGACTATCGCATCGACTGCTCCGAGGATGGAACGAGCTGGCATCAGATGCGCGTTTGTCACCTGTACGAGGGTGCGGGCACGGTGCGCGTGGGCATCTACGCCTGCTCGCCGGAGGACTCCTCGTTTACGGCGAAGTTCACCGACCTCGAGCTCGGCCCCTGCGCCTGGGAGGCACACGACGGTCAGCAGCCCGATGAGTAACGTCTAGAACGACCGTCCCCTTGTCACAGACTGACTGAACCGCCCTCTGCCGACGGCTAACTGAACCGCCTCCCCATTTCTCGTGTCCAAGAAATGGGGAGGCGGTTCGACTGACAAAGACGACAGTCGTTTGTCACCGGCCGTTTGTCACAGCCTTCTCAGCCGAGCGTCTGCGTCTGCTCAATCTCGGCGAGCATGTCGATGCGCACCTGATGCCGGCCGCCCTCGTACTCGGCGCCGAGCCACGCGTCCACGATGTCCTTGGCGGTCTCGATGCCGACGACGCGCGCGCCGAAGGCCACACAGTTGGTGTTGTTGTGCTGGCGAGAGAGTCGCGCCGAGTAGGGCTCGGAGCATGTGACGCAGCGGATGCCGTGGACCTTGTTCGCGGAGAGCGAGATCCCCACGCCCGTGCCGCAGATCAGGATGCCGCCGTCGACCTCGCCCGAGGCGACCATCTGCGCCACCTTGAAGCCGCTGACGGGATAGTTGAACCGCTCCGTGGAGTCGGTGCCCACGTTGACGACCTCGTAGCCCTTCTCCTCCAGATACGCCTGGATCTCGCGCTTCATCTCCACCGCGACGTGGTCGTTGCCGATTGCGAGCTTCTTGAATGCCATCCTTCTTCTCCTTTGCTTGCGGCGGGCCCTCCTCTTGGGTCCGCCTATTGAGTCTGCCTGTTGAGCCTGCCTGTTGAGTCCGCCTGCTGTCTCGATGCCAACGAATTTACCGACTATGGTTCGCTCCGTCTTTGCCAACTGGCCTTTTGCGAAGGCCCGTTCCCATAGTCGGTAAAAAGGGCCTGGCGCGGCCGCCGTCGACCGGCGTCGGAGCGCGGACCGGGGCGCGGGACGCCTCCAGCCCGGAGCCTAGAGCGCGCGAAGTGCCGCCATCGTGGTGCCGTAGTCACCACGGCCGAAGAGGCCCGCCGTGCCCAGCACGAAGCCGCGCACACCCATGCCACTCGCCTGGGCGATGCGCTCCGGCGAGCAGTTGCCGTCCACCAACACCTCGTAGTGATTCGCGCCCTCATGGCTCGCGGCGACGAGCTGCTCGAGCTTGGGATTCACGAAGTCGAGCCACGCCTGCCCTGCGAACCCGGGGTTGACGGTCATTGCCAGCACGTAGTCGCAGAGCGAGAGCACCGGCTCCACGGCCGAGAAGCTCGTGCCGGGGTTGATGGCGATGCCGGCCTCCACGCCCAGCTCCCGGATGGTGGCCAGCGTGCGCGCCACGTGCGGGTCGGCCTCGGGGTGCACGTAGATGACCTTGGCGCCCATGGCGGCGAACTTGTCAACGTAGCGCCCCGGGTTCTCCACCATCATGTGCACGTCGCAGGGAACGGTGGCGTTCTTACAGATCCACTCGATGTCCTGCAGGCCCATGCCGTAGTTGGGCACGTACGTGCCATCCATGAGGTCGAGGTGGAAGCCGTCGGCTCCGGCGGTTTCGAGCGCCGTCACCTCGTCTGCCAGGTGACCGAAGTCGGCACACATCATTGAGGGGAGCAGGAGCTTGCTTTGGGCGGACATGGTGTTCCTTCCTTACGTAACCGTTTAACTAAGGAGAGAATAGCAGACAGGAGCAATTGGGTTAATCGTTTTACTTCCCTTCATACCATCAACATAAACGGTTAACCTCGTTGCTGTTCGCACCTCCCTCGATTTAGCTTGCCCTCCCGCGTGCCGCTATTGCGCCGCTTGCGTACCCTCCCGCGTGCCGCCCACTCGCCCGCCCACATGCCGCTCGCGCGCCCCATCGCGCGCTGTTGTAGAATACAGACCCACGCAACGAAGGGATTCCTATGGCCAAGCGCGGTGTTTCCATCTACGACATTGCCCAGCTCGCCGGCGTCAGCACGGCGACGGTCTCGAACGTCCTCAACGAGAAGGGCAGCTATTCCGCAAAGACGCGCGACCTCGTCTTGCGCATCGCACACGAGCAGGGCTACGTAGCGAACTTTGCGGCAAAGAGCCTACGCGAGGCCAGCACAAAGACCATCGCCCTTCTCACGCCGGACGTGAGCAACGACTTCTTCTCGACCTTGGTGCTCAGGGTGGAGAGCCTGCTCCACGAGTCAGGCTACACCTCCTACATCTGCAACACCGGAAGCGACGCGGAGCGCGAGGAGCGCTACGTGCGCGACCTTGTGTCCAAGCAGGTGGATGGCCTTGTCTACATAGGCGGAAGGACGCACGAGCCCCCGTCCATCGCCGTGGACCTGCCCGTGGTGCATATCGACCATCGCGGCACCATCGACATGCGGCGCGAGACCTACGTGGAGAACGACATACACGCGATGGGTTACGACATGACCCAGAACCTCATTGATCACGGATGCACGCGCGTTGCGTTGGCAAGCGTCTCGGCAACGGTCTATCACCGCGGAGATCAAGACCAAGTGGCGGGATACCTTCGCTGCCTCGAGGATCACGGCATGCCGTTGGACGAGAATCTCGTCCTCAAGGGGCCCCATCAGCAGTCGAGTCTGGTGGAGGCCGCACAGCTGGTGCGCGACTGCCTGGATGCGGGCCACGCGTTCGACGGCGTTGTCGCCCTCGGCGACCGCGTCGCGCTCGGTGTGGTGAACGCACTCAAGGAGCGCGGGGTCGCCGTGGGACGCGATGTGCGCGTCATCGGCATGGACGACTCCATCTATTCGCGCGTCTCCACGCCCGCCATCTCGACGGTGCGGCGCAACACGGCGGCGCTCGCCGAACGCGGCGCCCAGGCGATGCTTGCGATGCTGGGCGACGACAAGGACGTCGAGGCACACGTGCTGGTGCCGCACGAGATCGTGGAGCGCGCCACCACCCTCGGCTAGACGAGCGGACTACGCGCATCTCACAAGCACGTGGAGCCCGCACGCCGACGAGCAGGCGCGCGGCCACAGCAACCCGCCACGACCCCACGCCTGCCCGTACTCTGCTCACATTCCTAGGTACTTTGTTTCTCACGCCCGCGACACTCGCGCCTGCGTTTACAAAGGAATAGTGGTATCGGTAGGTCAAATCACTGAGAGATGATCATCGACTCGCCCCAAGGCATACGCTCGACCACGCGTTCGACCACCTCTTCCACAAGGAAGACGGCCAGCTTTCGGTTGCCTGGCAGTGTGAAGGTCCACTGTTCTCCGCCGGGCCATTCTTCACGCTTATCTGGCTCTCCGAGCAGGGCGATGACCTCGTCTGCAGACATTCCACGTACGACTTGGCTCGCATCAGCCTCAGGTTTCTCCTCAGGCTCCTCTTCGCCATCCTGCTGTGCAGCAGCCCCATAAGCCGCCGTACCAACCGGTATCATCTGCTTCTGATTGTCGAGACGCGTGGTGGTCACCTGCTGTGCCTGCGTCGGACGACCCCAATCGGTGTAGACGGTGAGCGTACAGGTGGCCGGCCCAAAGATGGCTTGCTGGTGCGAGGCATAGTAGTGCGCCCGAATGTCGTAGACACCGTCCTGCGCCTGGCGTGTCTCGTAGAGCTCGGGGCCGAAGCCATCGGTGATGTCCTCCGACACCCGACCGCCCGAAGTGGTGTAGCGATGCCCGTAGTACGCCTCCTCGCCGGAAGGCTCTGTCACGTGGATGTCGACGTCAGTCTCATCGGCATCCCAGGCGAGTGTGATGCGTAGGTCGCAGTCCAGCACGCCCTCGAGGTCCTCACCCAGCGACGGCAGCTCCGGCGCACAGCCCCAGTTCTGCGCATCCACCCAGGCACGCAAGACGTTGTACTCCTCCACAGCAAAGAGACCGATGGCCATCGGGCGGCGTGACCAAGGCGTGAGCGCAATGTGACGGTAGAACTCGCCCGCTTCGGTGGCGTATGCACGAGCTGCTTCTTCATCGCCCTCGGCAAACGCCGCACGCGCAAACTCGACAAGGACGAGTGCCACGTCACGATGACTCTGGGAGTCCTCCCGACGCATGTGTAACACCCGACGCAGGGCTACCAACGCTTGTCCGAGCCGTCCCGTCTCGCGCAGCCGCCAGCCCATCACCCGCAGGAGCGCCGGATCATCCACACGAAGCTCCGCGAGATTCGTGAGCACCGTGATGCCAAAGTCCTCATCGTCATGAGCCAAGAACCAGCCCGCACAGTCGAGGAAGAACGACGGGCTCGTGCGATACTGTGCACGCTGATTGAAATATGCCGATCGAACCGCGTCGATGCCCTGTTCAAAAGCCTTGTCGAACTCCTTGAGGTAGGGGGCGTTGGGCATCCAAGGCATCACACGAACTGACGATGTCGGCGTAGCATTCTGCACGCTCGAATCCTCGGCAAGCCCCTCTTCCTCGATGAAGTCAAAGCTTGCCTCGAAGGCCCCGGTATCCCCTAGGGAAGCGTCGGCCATCGCAGCAAGCGGGCGGCGCGCCTCACGTCGAGAGGCTCTGCGCGCGTAGCTCACATCACGATCGTCTTCGTCAAAGACGTCCGAGATGGCCAATCGCAACCTCGACCGATAGTTTTCTGGCAGGCCAGTAGGCCTCGGCGCGCTGTCGGGCATCGATACGCTTTCTGGCAAGGCTTCAACAAACAGGGGGGATGGGTCGCCCCCAAAGTCGCCCTCGCCCATCCGGCGAGGCAGACGGAATCCGCAGATGTAGCAGACGCGTTCGCCACGCGTCAACGGAGAGCCGCAGCGCGGACAGAAGCCCCCGTCGCGGATACTAGTCGCAGCGCGAACGGCAGCCTCCTTGGAGTGCTCCCACCATGACAGCGTGTGTTCCCATTGTCTCGCCAGATTCCTGCGATGCATGTTTTGAGTTTCTTGTGGGCTGAAGAGGTTCATCCTTCCCGCACGAGCGCGAAGCCACGCATCATGCATGCGCTCCCACGACGCAGGTGGCTCGATGTCGTAGCGTAGCCATTGGTCGAGCTCCTCCAGCACCATAAGCGACGTGGCGGGCGACACTACTCCAAAACGCCGGCCCAACGAGAGAAGCTCATCGGCGTTCTCGCTGGCACGCACCGAGAGCTGTGCAACCCTGCGCGCAGCCCACGCTGCGGCAAGGACGTCGCCGGAACGCGCGGTGCATTGAGCCAGCGAGAAAACCGTGCCCTCGTCACCAAAGCTGAGACTCACCTCGTCATCGACCAGGCGACCGATAACGCAACGTCTTCCGCTGCCCATCAGTCCCGCGTCACAGACGTCAGCGATACCCGTACCACGCACGTCAAGCAGCCTCTGCGGGTTTGCCGCGTCGAAGGCCAAGGCAAACTCACGCACGTTGCGCGGCGCATGGTCAAGCCCAAACACCAGCCCACGACAGGCCTGGCTGAGCGCCTCCGCATCACGCTCGGCGCCCGTGACCACAGCCAAGGCATCGCAGCCCTCCGGCAGCTCGAACGGTTTGTCGGAGAGTGTATCGAGGCCATCGGAGAAGATCAGGCAGGCGCTACCGGCAGCGGCACCAGCACACGCCTGCGATAGGCCTTCGAGCGCACGTGCCAACTCCGCAAGGTTGGTAGCGCCGTCGTACGAGAGACCTGCGATGTAGCGCGCCAGCTCGTCGACATCGGAGAACTCCCGCACCTCAAGCACACGGTCGGCAAAGACAACCAGGCGCAGAGTCTTGATGGACCCAGCCCCGCCGTAACAGCGAACCAGCTCGATCTCCCGTCGATGGTCCATCTCGGCACGCGAGCCGGAGGCATCCCACAGCACCGTGAGGTCCGTGATGTCAGGAACGTCTTGCGTCGATGCCTCGGCCGGTAGCTTCTCAGACGCCACGAACCACACGTCACCCGCTGCACTGCGTTCCGTCAGCACAAAGCGCGTCGGCAATGCGGGCAACGTAATGCGCAGCGGGCCATGTGCCGTCAGGTGCACCCCCTCGTGATGCAGTGACCAGCATCCCTGCTGCTCGCTCAACGACAACCCGTCGATGCCCGAGACAATCGGGCGTGCGGCATCTTCTGCAAGCTGTTCGATGTCGATGGTCAAGCTGCAAGTTTCGGGAGACTCGGAAGGAAGCGGCAAATCGAGGTATGCCTCGCCTTCTCTTCCAAAGGAAAGCGGCGTCACATAGCGCAGGCGCAGCGACCTGCTTCCCCTCGCCGGTACGGGATACACCCGCGTACGATAGAGGTTGCCTCGCACTGCCTCAACAAGGCCGGGATCGGCACCGCGACGCTGCTCCGTCTCGAACGCGACGCGTGCCTTCTCCTGCTCTACGACCACGCCATCAATCATCTGGCCATCGATCTCGAGAGCGTAACCACACACGATGGCGCCATCGGGCATGGGAATAGAGACTGACACGCTGATGGGACGACGGTTGGGGTTGCCGATCTCGAGCGTCTGGATAACTTCCGCATGCAGGCCTGTGACGTTCGCCTGCAAGTCAAGTCGCTTGATCGTGCATGGCTTGTCGTCCGACTCACGCGCTGTCACATCTAGCCAGTGCACGGGCAGCTGCCCCTCGCCCACATCCGACGACGGAACCGCCCCCACACCGTGCTGCTGCCTGCCAAACAACCTACCCCACAGATTGCTCATGTGCCCCTCCTCGCATGTGCATGGGCCCGTTGTGTACGGGCTTCTTTGCTGGCGTCCAGTGCTGCCACAGTGCCATCAGTCAACCATCAACCATGAATCATACCTAAGAGCATAGTAGACGGAAACAGGGGCGCGGGAAACAGGGGACGGGAAACAGGGGACGGGTTTTTCGTTCCACGCGCGGGTGGAACAGTGGAACAGGGGACTACACCTGCTACGTGGCTACCGTCGTCGAGCACTTCAAGGGCCGCATCAAGTACTACGTGCCCTTCAACGAATACAACTGCATATGGATTGACCGTGCCTACATGACGGGCACCCCGGTCGAGAACGACACCGACATGTTCCGCGTCATCCACCACATGGACATGTGCTATGCGCACGCCTGCGAGATCGTCCACCGTGTGGACCCCGAGGCCAAGGTCGGCACCAACATCGCCAACAACATCGCCTACCCTGCGAGCCCGCGCCCCGAGGATGTGGAAGAGACCGAGAAGCACAAGTACTTCATAGGCTGGGGCTTCACCGACATCCAGACACGCGGGTATTACCCCAAGTACTTCCTCAACCGCTTTGAGGGTGTGGACTTTGACACCATCATCGCCGACGGTGACCTCGCCTACATGAAGGAGCACATCAAGCCCGATTTCATCAGCCTTACCTACTATTTCACCACGGTGATTGCCGAAGGCGAGAAGTCCGGCAACGCCATGAGCACCGGCCACGTGAACCCCTACTGCGACCACACCGAGTGGGGCTGGTCCATCGAGCCCTACGGCTTCTATCTCATGCTCATGGAGTACTGGCACCGCTACCAGCTTCCCATCCTCGTTCTTGAGAATGGCCTCGGGCATCGCGACGCGCTCGTCGAGGAGGATGGCGAGCTGCGCGTGCACGACCAGAACCGCATCAAGTTCTTGCGCGACCACATCCAGTGGATGGCCAAGGCCGTCGACGACGGCGTGGAGATGGTGGGATACTGCACTTGGGCGGCCATCGACCTCTACAGCACCCGCGAGGGCTTCGGCAAGCGCTACGGCTTCGTGTACATCGACGCGGATCACGACTTCAAGCGCATCAAGAAGGACTCGTTTGACTGGTATAAGAACGTTATCACCAGCAACGGAGAGATTCTGTAGAACAGGGGACGTGAACAGGGGACGGGTTTTTCGTTCCACGTCCCCTGTTTGGAACAAATAACCCGTCCCCTGTTCCATGGAACAAATAACCCGTCCCCTGTTCCACACCTCCCTCGTTGTCGCGCAGCGCGGCATACGCCATGGGTGGTCAAGCGCAGTCTTATGCCATCATCTCGGCGAAGTCGGCGAGCACGCCCGGGATGTCGATCTGCTGCGGGCACACCGCCGCGCAGCTGCCGCAGCCGATACAGGCGCTGGGCTGCTTGTCGTCGGGGAGCGCGCCCAAGGCCATCGGCGCGATGAAGCCGCCGCCCGTAAACTTGTGCTCGTTGTACAGGGCGATAAGGTGCGGAATGTCGAGCTCCATAGGGCAGTGGCTCGTGCAGTAGTGGCAGGCGGTACAGGGCACGCCAGTGGCCATGGCGTCACCGATTCCCAGCACGGCGTCCCACTCCTCCTGAGAGAGGGGCTTGTCCTCGGCCCAGGTGGCGACGTTCTGCTGCAGCTGCTCCATGTTGGACATGCCGGAGAGCACCATGGTTATCTCGGGCACCGTCTGCAGGAAGCGGAAGGCCCAGGCGGGAATGGTCTCCTCGGGACGCAGGGCATTGAGCGTGGCCGCATGCCCCTCGGGCAGCGTGGCCAGCTTGCCACCGCGCAGCGGCTCCATCACCCACACGGGGATGCCGTACTGGCCGAGCAGCGCCACCTTGTCGGCATCCTTCTGGAAATGCCAGTCGATGTAGTTGAGCTGCAGCTGACAGAACTCCATGTGCTCGCCGTACTTCTCGAGGAAGGCCTTAAGCACGGGAAGTGCGCCATGGCACGAGAAACCCAAGTGGCGAATGCGTCGGGCCTTCCTTTGCTCGAGCAGGTACGCCAAGGTGCCGAATCGGTCGTCGGCGAGGTAGTCGTCGATGTTGGACTCGGTCACGTTGTGGCAGAGATAGAAGTCGAAGTGGTCGACTCCGCACTTCTCGAGCTGGCGCTCGAAGATCTGCTCGACCTTGCCAAAGTTACTGTTGTCGTAACCCGGGAACTTGGTGGCCAGGTAGAAGCTCTCACGCGGATACTTGGCAAGCGCGCGTCCAAGCACCTCCTCGGAATGGCCGCCGTGGTAGCCCCATGCCGTGTCGTAGTAGTTGATGCCCTGCTCCATGGCGTAGTCAACCATGGCCGCTGCGGCAGGCTCGTCAATCACATGGTCGTCTCCGTCAACGACGGGCAGGCGCATGGCACCGAGACCAAGGCCAGACAGCTTGAGGTCCTGGAAGTCGCGATAAATCATGAGCATCTCCTCTTCTGGTTATAGTCCATCGCTACAGCCTTCTTCGTTTCTCATTCTGGCATGGAGAGCTTCTGCGCACCAATACTTATAGGCTTTCACGTGATATACGTATGACGCATAGCTTGCGGTGGAACAGGGGACGGGTTTTTCGTTCCACGCGAAGCGTGGAACGAAAAACCCGTCCCCTGTTCCATGTTCCAGACCTAGCCGAGGTCCTCCCCGTTGCTGGCGATGGCCTTCTGATACCACCAGAACGAGTCCTTGCGCACGCGGTGCAGGTCGCCCGTGCCGTCATCGTTCTTGTCCACGTAAATGAAGCCGTAGCGCTTGGACATCTGCCCCGTCGTGAACGCCACCAGGTCGATCGGTCCCCAAGTGGTGTAGCCAAACAGCGGCACACCGTCCTCGTCCACCGCCCGACGCAGCTGCGTGATGTGGTCGCGCAGGTAGTCGATGCGATAGTCGTCGTGAACGCGCTCGACGCCATTCTCGACGACGACCTCGTCCTTAGCGCCCAGGCCGTTCTCCACGTCGAAGAGCGGCACGTCGGGGTAACGGTCGGCCAGGACGTTCATGAAGTAGCGGAATCCCGTGGGATCCATCTGCCAGCCCCACTCGCTCGCCTTGACGTAGGGGTTCTTCGGCCCCCAGAAGAGGTTGCCCGCGGCCATCTCCGCATCGTCAGTGTGGGTCGTGATGGTGGAGGAGCTGTAGTACGAGAACGCGAGGAAGTCTGCCTTGCCCGCCAGAAGGTCTGCCGCATCCTCGTCGGAAACCTCATACTCCCAGCCCATGTCCTTCCAGATGCGCGGGGCGAAGCGCGGATAGGCGCCGCGCACCATGGTGTCGGCACAGTAGAAGAAGCCCTCCTGCATGGACTGGTACGCCGCGAGCACGTCTGCGGGGTCGCAGGTAAAGGGATAGGTGCACTGACCTGCGATCATGCAGCCCACGCTGATGTTCGGGTCAATCTCGTGGGCAACCCGCACCGAGCGCGCAGCGGCAACAAGCTGGTTGTGCAGCTCGAGCAGGCGGCAGCCCTCGGGCCACTGCAGGATGACGTTGATCTCGTTGAAGGTGAGCCACTTGTCCACAAGCCCGCGGTACTCCTCGAAGCACGTCCGCGCGAAGGCGACAAACTCGTCGATCATGGCGCGGTTCTCCCACGACCCGTACGTTTCCTCGAACCACACGGGCTCGTCGTACTTGTACAGGGTGATTACCGGATCCATGCCCAGCTCACGCGCGAGCGTGAACACCTTGCGGTAGAACTCGACGCCCTCCTGGTTCACTCCGCCGGCCATCCCCTGCGGGTAGATGCGCGCCCAGCTCACCGTGGTGTTGAACGTGGTGAAGCCCATCTCAGCGAAGAGGCGGATGTCCTCCTCCCAGTGGTGGTAGAAGTCCGCAGCCTCGTGGTTGGTGTAGTCCACGTCATCGAAGAACTCGTAGCTCGCGCCTTCCGGGAGGTGGTCGAACTGATGCATGGTGGCGCGGGTGCCGTCCGCCGCGCGGTAGTATACGGGCCGCAAACCGGTCCCGTCGGCAGGGCCGGCGTAGTCGATCTGCACGGGGCTTCTGCCCCCCTCGTTCCAGCCACCCTCGACCTGGGCCGCGCTGATCGATCCACCCCACAGGAACTTGTTCGGAAATGCCATGGCTCTTCATCCTCTCGTATCGAATGGCACGCTACACAATACTTGATAAAGGCGCGGCCCGGTTTGGCCATCCGGACCGCGCAAGGAAGGGAAGGCAACTTATGCGGCCTGCGCCTCAGCGGCTTCCTCGGTCTGGTCGCCCTGCTCCTCTTCCAGGCACTTCTTCTCGTAGATGCGCCAGAAGGGCAGGTAGATGAGCAGGCCCAGGACGAAGACCACGACCACGATGAGGATGGACTTCACGTCGCCGGTGCCAAGGGGGCCAAGCAGGAACGGGGGCGTAGCCCAGGGCAGGTTCACGAAGAACTTGCCGAACATCGGCAGTGCCATCATCGCGTAGCCTACACCGGCGCCCACGACGCCCGAGAGCACGAACGGGATCATGAGGTAGGGATTGAGGACGATGGGCAGGCCGAAGATGACGGGCTCGACGATGGTGAAGATGGCGGGGAGCAGGCAGGTGCCGCCAAGGGTGCGGTGGAACTTGACCTTGGAGCGGAGCATGAGCACAACCAGAGGCCAAGCGGCTGCGGGCCAGATAACCAGGCGGGCCAGTCCGCCGCCGGTGCCGTAGGCAGCGAGCACGTGCGGGAGGTCAAACACGGTGGAGCCATTGGCAAGCGCGGTGGCGTTCTCCTCAAGCCACATGAGGCCGAAGGGCTGGAAATTGGTGACCCACATGTTGTCGCCGTGCAGGCCGACAATCCACAGGAGCTGTTGCACGAAGGTGGAGCCCATGAAGACGAAGATGTTGTCTGCGCCGGCTACGAGCGGGGCGAGCAGGCCCATGAGTACGGCCACGAGGTCGATGTTCAGCATGGTGCGAATGATCCAGCAGATTCCCAGTACGACGGCGTAGGGCACGATGGCGGCAAAGGAGTTGCCGATTGCGGGCGGTACTTGCTCGGGCAGCTTGATGGTGAAGCCCTTCTCGATGAACAGCGAGAAAATCCTCACGGCGGCCAGCGATACGACCATGGAGACGAACAAGCCGGAGGCAGACCAGTTGCCGGTGGCAAGCCCCTCGTCAGGACCGCTGGTGATGACGATGAACGAGGAGAGTCCCAGAAGACCTGCCGTGCGACCGTTCATGCCGAGCTTCTCGCCGTAGGCGGAGCCGATCGTCATGGAGGCATAGAGCGCCATGAGGCTCATGGTCATGTCGTTCATCCAAGCGAACTTGCCCGCGAGAGGCTCCAGGAACGGGATGAGTGCCTGTCCGGAATCGCCGACCGAGGGCGAGCCGAGGACGTAGATGACGAGCCAGGTGGCTCCCGCGATGATGAGCGGCATGCATGCGAGCAGGCCGTCCTGAATGGATGCGATAGGCTTGAGCATGCCGAAGCGTCCGATGGGAGCTGCGATCTTCATGACCGTGTCGGTGAGCTTATCCATAAAGCTCTGCTGCTGAGTGGTTTCTTCGCTCATGTCTTCCTTCCCTTTCTCTCGTCCGGCTTCTCGCCGGGTGGACAGTAGCGCGCGCTTGTTGATTTGGACTTTATCGAGGTCAAAGGCGGGGTACAATGGATTCCGGCGAGTTGGTAAACCGTTTACGCGATTCGTTGCGAACCGACGCGGAGGACGGCCAAAACATGAAAACGAAGTACAAGGGAGGGCAGAACGTGGCAGTTATCGACGCGCTCAAGCGCATGCAGGGGTTCACCAATGCGGAACAAGAGCTCGCGCGTTACATCCTGGATCACGTGGATGACGTGGCGCAGATGAACATCGGCGACTTGTCTGGCGCCACGTACACCTCTACGGCAACGATCGTGCGCTTGTGCCGCAAGCTGGGCGTGAATGGCTACCGGGACTTTCGCATTGCGCTGGCCCGAGAGGTTGAGGCAGCGCATGCGAGCGCGCTCGACGTGAATCCGGACTTTCCCTTCATCGAGGGGAGCGACACGCAACAGATCATCCGCTCGATTGCCAACCTCACCAGACAGTCGGTGGATGCATGTGCCTCCACCATCGACAGACACGACGTGCGCACGGCGGCAAGACTCATTCGCGGCGCACGAAGGGTTGCGCTCTACGGCGTGGGTGACAGTTACGTTTCTGCCGAGGCATTTGCAAACTTGCTGCTCAAGATAGGGGTCGTGTCGTATTCCGGCAACTTCAACGGAGACTCAGTGGTTGCGACGCAGATTCTGGGACCGGCGGACGTGGCCGTGATCATCACCTACTCAGGTGGTCTCGTTGACAAGTTCGCCTACGAGATCTCCCTTCTGCGCAGCAAAGGGTGCAAGTCCATCGTGGTGACGGCAAACGCCGCCATACGCGAGCGCATAGCGGGCCTCGAGTGCCTGCTCCTCTTGCCCGATGGGGAGACCACGCGCGGCAGCGTGGCGACCTACTACTCCCAGTCCTGCATTCGCTTTGCGCTCAACTGCGTATACGGCGAGTGCTTTGCGCAGGGATGGGAAGAGAGCATGAGGCTACGCGAGTCCTTCTCGCGCAATGACAAGTACCTTCAGGAGTGACGCCACATGGAACAGGGTGTGGAACAGGGGACGGGTTTTTCGTTCCATGCCCCGCGTGTGGAACAAAAACCCGTCCCCTGTTCCACACCCTGTTCCACCCCGTTCCACCGTCCTCCGTTCCACGCAACCGACTCTGTTACAGTCTTTGATATGCGACCAAGACGGGCGCCCGCGGATGCAAGCAGGCGAATCGCCACCCACGCAAGAGGAGGATGCATGAAACCCAAGAGAACGTTGCCGGCTCTCGTGCTGGCCTTATTCCTATCACTCATACTCACTGCTTGCAGCGCCGCACCGGACTCGGAGCTCATGCCAGCCGTCTCGGACAGCGCTACGACCAGCGCAGATACCGATGCTTCTTCCGAGGATTCGCAGTCCGATGAGCTCGAGGGCAAGCCCTGGGTTACGTCCGTCCTCCAGAACAACCTGCCTCCTGAGCGGCCTGACCTCAAGGACGACATGTATACCTCCTACGACTACGACTATCTCTCCACCCACCAAGTGAAAGGAGGCGACCCTGGCGCCGACCACTCCGACGACCTCAGGAATGCAGTCACCGCCGTAATCAAGGACGACTCAAAGACGAATCACGACCTCGAGCAGCTTCGTATCTTCTATAACCAGGCGGCTGACGGGCAAGCAATCAAAGAAGCGGGACTCTCGGAGATTCAGCCCTACCTCGATCGTATCGACGCCGTGAAGTCGATTGAGCAGATGAACGAGTTGCTCGTCTCTGACGACTTCCCATTCTGCCCGTTCATCGCCACAGACATCATGACCTGCGACACGCGCAAGACGAACATCGTAGGGGCAGCCTCCAACCTCCTTTTCTGCGACGTGTACCTCGACGGAGGGACCTTCTACCAAGAAACCGACGACGAGATCGAGCAAGAGGCAGCTCAAACCCAGTTGTCACATGCCTCATCCTACGTTATCGGCGACCTCATGGCGGCAGGCATGGATGAAGACGCCGCGACGGAAGCTGCCGCGAACCTCGTAGAGTTTGAGCGTCAGTATGGCAAGCAACTCGCTGGAACAAAGACCTACCTGCAGCAGGACTTTGGCAAGATGGCAGAGGACGAACGCAACAGCATATTTGAACCCGACGAGTTCTTTGGCTTCTTCTCCAACTATCCCATGAGGGAGATGCTCGCGAAGCTCGGGATAGACCGCTCCGAGAAGTACGGCGCGACCGCCGAATGGGCAAAGGCGTTCGATGGCGTGTGGGTCGCAGAGAACTTGGACATGATCAAGCTCATGGCCAAGGCCCGCATACTTAAGGAGACTCGCCCGTATCGCGACAAGTCGATACTTATAGAACGTGGCCTTTATACCGACGATGCCGACCAGAGCGCATGGTCGGCATGCGACAACCGCGACTCCTTTACACAGGTTGTCTCCCAGACGTACGTAGAAGACTGCCTTGGCACGGAAGCGAAGGAGCGTTTGACTGAGCTCTCAAAGCGCATCATCAACACGTACAAGAGCCTCGTCAACGACACCGCCTGGCTCGGCGAGGAGTCGCAGCACCGCGTCATCGAAAAGCTCGATCACATGACGCTCAACGTATTGGAGCCCGCTGACGGCTACATTGACTACAGCGACTTGGAGCTCACGCCCACCGACAAAGGCGGCACGTTGCTCTCCAACTACCTCAAGCTCAAGAAATACAAAGACGACTACAAGGCAGAGATGGTAGGCCAGCCGGCAATCGCCTCAGGTCTTTGGTTCAGCACCGAGCCCACCATCAACAATGCGTACTACGAGCCATCGAGCAATTCGATAAACATCTTGCCCGGCTACGTCACGAGTGGCTCATACACAGACGATATGAGCGACGAGGCATTGCTCGCTGACATTGGCTACACCATAGGCCACGAGATCAGCCACGGCTTTGACTACACGGGCGCCCAGTTCGACGCCTACGGACTTCCAAGCCCCGTCTTTGCGAATGAGGATGTGGACAAGTTCACAGACAAGACCTCGGCGCTCGCCGCGTACTACAGCAATATCGAGCTTAAGCCCGGCGTGAAGGTCGACGGACAAAACATCGTGGGCGAGGCCAATGCCGATCTTGCGGGCATGCAGGTCATCCTCCAGATTGCCGCCGAGGACGAAGACTTCGACTATAACGAGTTCTTTAGC
The DNA here is from genome assembly GCA_017533825.1 of Atopobiaceae bacterium. Lineage (GTDB taxonomy): Bacteria > Actinomycetota > Coriobacteriia > Coriobacteriales > Atopobiaceae > RUG440. The sequence continues at coordinate 33,617 of JAFWIE010000071.1, forward strand.
TCTGTTGCTAAAGAGTACGCTCAGGTAATAACCGAAGATGTTTTTGCCTACTACGCCGCAGACATCCACCCGATGAACAACCTCCGCACGAACGTGAACGCGCAAATGTTTGACACGATCTACGACGAGTTTGGCATCACCGAGGGCGACGGGATGTACCTCGCGCCCGAGAAGCGCATCGTGATGTGGGGGCCGGACGCATAGGCGCTAGCCCTCAAACAAATCGCAAGCGTTACCTGGCTTTGGATTGCCCCGCCAAATTTGCCTGTCGCTTCGCTCCTCGGCCCGCAACATGCCGCGGGCATGTTGCGACCTCTCGGTTCGAGTCCCCGGGAGGCGCACGAACGAGAAAGCGCCCCGCAGAGGGGCGCGTCACTCACCTGGTAGGGGCGGCGGGACTCCCGCGTCGCGCTGCGCGCGACGCTCGTGGACCTCGTCGCTTCGCTCCTCGGCCCGCAACATGCCGCGGGCATGTTGCGACCTCTCGGTTCGAGTCCCCGGGAGGCGCACGAACGAGAAAGCGCCCCGCAGAGGGGCGCGTCACTCACCTGGTAGGGGCGGCGGGACTCGAACCCGCAAGCCTTGCGGCGGAGGATTTTAAGTCCCCTGCGTCTGCCAATTTCGCCACGCCCCCATGGTGCCATTCAAACCGTCATTATCTTATCGCACCCACCCGGAATGGCAACAAAAAAGGCGGCGAACCACTCCAAAAGACTGTGGGCGCTGCCTACGAGTGCTACGTAGCGTACCGCCCACCCGAATAACCTCCCAAAATAAACTAAATCGGGCGCCTCAAGGAGGTTGTTCGGAATGGTACCGGACCGAATCCGAACAAGCTCGCGGAACGGCCCGAATCAGGTAGCTTTGGGAGGTTATTCGGGTACAGGGCGCGCACGCCATAGCGCATGCATCATGGCCAACCCGAACAACCTCCCAAAATAACCCAAATCGGGCACCTTGAGGAGGTTATTCGGTTTTAGCCCAAACCGAATCCGAATAAGCTCGTGAAACGCCCCGAATCAGACTCTTTTGGGAGGTTTTTCGGGCGTCGGGCCACGTCGCCAACAGGGCATGGGACCACGTCGCCAACGGGACGCAGCCCCACGCCCCACCAAGCGGCGGGTCAGCACCAATGATTCTCTCGTCCGATCGAAAACTCTTCACTCAGCGGCCATTCAATGCAGCGGCTAGCTCAGCTCTGGTTGCCACCCAACCGGCGTCGCCTCACCGTTTGCCGCGGCCGCCGTCGTCAGCGCCATGCCAAACAGCAAATCACTCTCACTCACGGTAAGCGCCGAGAAGCCCGTTGCCGCAAGGATCTCCGAAACCGCGACCGCGCCACCCAGAATCACCGGCGCCCGTTGCGGCTGTATGCCCGCGAACTCCGCGCGTTCGGCAGCCGTCACAGCCGCAAGACGTTCCTCCTGCAGCCGCACCTGTTCCGCCGTAAGCTGCGCCAGATGCACGCGTGAAGACTCGTAGGGTACCAATGCCTTGCTCAGCGCCACCAGCGTCGTCGACGTGCCGCCCGTCACCACCACGCGCACGGGACGGTCCTCCTCCGACGTCCACCACGTCGCCACCTGCGCAAACTCACCCGCAACGAACTCGTGTGCCTCGCGCAGGTCCTCGGCAGTCGGGGGATCGTTACGCTGAAGGAATCGCTCGGTGACGCGCCGACATCCCACGTCAATGGAGCGCACCTTCTGCAGGTCAAGGCCGCTCACGGCATCCAGCCGCCCCAAAGCAAACTCAGTCGATCCGCCACCGTTGTCAGCGACCAGCAACTGCTCCCCCACGAAGTCTTGCGCCACGCCGAGGAAGGTCAGCGATCCCTCCACCTTGCCGGGAATCACCTGCGCAACGAGCCCACGCGACTCAAAGGCAGCCAAAAGGTCTCCAGAGTTCTTCGCATCGCGCGCCGCACTCGTCAGGGTGCAGCACGTGGCATCGACGTCTGCCTCGGCAATCGTCCTCAGGTAACCATCCACACAGAGAATCAGGCGCCCGCACGCCTCAACCGAGAGCCGCGCCGTGCGGTCAACCCCTTCCCCAAGGTTGACGATGGTCGAGCGACGCACCAGGCGCTGCACCTTGCCGTCCTCTACGTCCGCAATCGCCAAGCGCGCGGTGACGGTCCCGATATCGATAACGGCCACGCGTGTCATCTCTACCCCTTCCGATAGCCCAACAAGCCATCAAGCGCATGCACGTACCAAGGCAAGCCCTGCTCGTACTCGTCAAGCGCCGCCTTCACTTCTTCCTCCTCAGCGGGGGGCTCCACGTCCTCCAGGCCCTCAACGACGACAGCCTCCTCGTCCGGGTACACGTACCCACGACGTCGCGCCTCGTCTTCTATGCCCTCGAGCGTGTTGAGTCGCTCCACATCATCCGCAAGGGTCTCGTTTATCTCCGATACGACCGCATATTCCACGTCAAGCCGACCGGCATCGCGCCACGCGATGTAGTAGTCACGCAATGGCCCCATGATCGCCGCCGCAGCAAGCGCGATGGCAAGCAACGCCGCAAGCGCGACATACCATACGTTGAGGTGCAAACCCGTCCCCCACCGGCGCGCAATGCGCACGCGGTCGCGCAAGCCCACTTTCTCCTGCGTGTACACCGCCGGTCGAGAGACGCCCGTCTGGCCGCGCTGGTCCTGCACAAGCTGTGCCGTGGACCCACGCCCGTACGGACGATTGATGCGCAAGTTGAGCCCGTTCGCCTGACTGGCCGGGAACGAGAGCACGTCGGCGCCCACCGAACGCGTCCGCTTGCGTGGCGCCCGATTCGCACGGCGCGCAATGCGCCCGCGCTCCTCGGTGGCCGGCGATGTCTCCGCGTCCCAATCCTCACGTCGACGCGCGGAATGGTCGATCGTGTGGCGCCGAATCTCCTCGGTCTCGTCGAAGCGCCCACGCGCCGCGCTCCTTGGACCCCTTTGCGTCTCTCGGACACGCAACCGCTCGTCGTGCCTTCTCTCGTCGCGCAACCGCTCGTCGTGCAACCGCTGGTCGCGCCTTCTCGCGTTGTGGCTCGCATCCCCGCGGGCCGACGTCGACGACCGAGTCCGCGAGATACGACGACCCTCCGGCACGCGCTCCCCCGTTGAGGAGAGACGTCCGCCAGAGGGGCGATTACGCCTAGGAGATGTGCGATCGTTATAACTCATGCCACGGCTTCGTTTGAGGTGTGTTATGGCCCACGCGCTGAGCGTGGCCCTTCATTATGGCACATATGGGGCGAGAGGGCACGCTTCGCTTCATTTCGCCCTACCGCCTGTCTTCCGACTCAGCTTCCTTCACGTCATTCCACAGCTCGTTGAGACCCGCTGTGTCGAGTAGCTCGAGGTCCTCACGCGCCTCCATAGCCGCCCACCGACGTCTGAACTTCGCGTTGGATGCGGCGAGTGCCTCCTCAGCATCGATGCCACAGCGCCGCGCCACGTTGACCAGCGCAAACAAGAGGTCACCGAACTCCTCCGCCGCGGCATCACTCCCCGGCTCCTCGCGCTCGAACTCAGCGCGCTCCTCAGCCACCTGGTCCCACACGTCGTCGACGGTATCCCACTCGAAGCCCATCGCCGCCGCCCGCTTGGAGATCTTCTGCGCCTGCATGAGCGCCGGCAACGTCACGGGCACGGAATCAAGCAACCCCGCTCGCTCCACAGCTTCGACACGTTCTTCGCGCTTCACGTTGTCCCAAATCTGAAGCACCTCGTCAGCGGTCGCACCCATCGTGGCAGCAGCCCCAAACACGTGCGGATGCCGCCTGATGAGCTTCTCGTTCAGCTCGCGACACACGTCATCGATGCCGAACGCGTGACGGTCGCGAGCGACCTGCGCGTTGAGCAGAACCTGCTCGAGCACGTCTCCGAGCTCCTCTCGCAGGTGATCCGGCTCATCGTTGCCGCGCCGCATGACCTCCGCCGCCTCGTACGCCTCCTCAACCATATGCTTCGCCAAGCTGCGATGCGTCTGCTCCAAGTCCCACGGACACCCGTCCGGCTGCCGCAGACGCCATATCGTACGCACGAGCCGATCGAACTCCGGATGCGTCTCGGGCGAACCATTGCGCAGCGAGATGCTGCGATCGATGCGTGCCTCACGCGAGACGAGCTCCTCGGTTCCGCCCTCGCCGCCGGCATCCTGCAACTTGCGCGCGACGCGCCGCGATACGAGCAGGTCAACGCTGTCGTTGCACATCGCCTCCAGCAACAGGTCCGCCACCATGCCCATGCACTCGGGCCCGGGGTGCAGCACGCCGTCCGCAAGCAGCATCGGGTCCTTGGGAATACCGTGATATCCATCCACGACGTGCATGTTCTCGTGACGCGAACACACACGGCCCAGCATCTGGTGTATCCAGGTAAGCGGTCGACCACAGGGCACGGGCTCATGCTCGTCCACACGCCAGAGCGGCGAGAGCACATAGGTGGGCACCCCCGGGAACAGTCGGTTCAGCCGCTCGATGAACGAAACCGCTCCGCCCTCGATCGAGCCCGCCGAACGCAGACTCGCCCAGTCGTTGGTGCCGTACGCAACGACAACCACCTCAGGCCGCTCGTCTCGCCACAGCGAGAAGCCGCCCAAAACCCCCTCGTCAAAGACGTACCCGCCGACGCCCTGATTCAGGAGGTCGATGCCCAACGTGGCAGCAACCTGTGCCGGATACGAAAGCGACGGATGGCCGCACACGAAGCCCTGCGTGATGGAGTCGCCCAGCGCAAGCAGATAACCGCGCAACGGGAGTGGCTTGAGCGAGCCATTGGTCCGCAGGTTGCCCACCGCCACGCTCATGATGGTGGGCAGATAGATGTGCACCTCCAGCTCCTCGTGCTCGGGATTCTCGAAGGCGAGGCACAGGGGTCCGTCCGCGACGCCCACCGTCGCGAGCAGCCGCCCATCCACCACGAGGTCGATACCGTCAACGTTGCCCTCCTCGGCAAAGCCGTAGGGAGCCTCGCCCGTGGCGCCACCCGCCATGACTGCCTTGCAGACGGGATGCGAGTAGTCCAACGGTTGCAACACACGGCAGTCGAACGAGGCCTCGGTGCCATCAGTCGCGAAGGCGATCATGGTACCCGCCGTCGCCGCGGCGCGGCGCGAGCGCCCGACTCCTTTGAGATGTTCGAGTTGCTCGGGAAAGAACCGCTGAGGCACGACAAGCCCGTCGATGTCTTCTTTGAGACTAACCGCGCCCCGAATGAATGGGGCCATGGGATGATGGGAGACGTTCATGGCGTTCCTCCGGTTCGGCATGCTCTTTGTGGGTGGCTTTGCCTTTCTATGGTAGCGCCTGCGCACCTGCTCGGCACCATCGCACCCGCGGGCGGCAGGTCACGCGAAAGAAGCCGCGCTCCACCTCACCCGGTGCCGCATCGATCGGCAACGACAAGCTTCACGAACGCCATATTCGTCTATGATAATGACGCTCGACACCGTAAGCAATTGCACAAGCAAGAGTCTTGCCCTAGCGAGAAGGGAGCCACCATGCCTGCCAATCGTACAAAGATCGTCTGCACCATGGGGCCCGCGACCGAAGACGACGAGGTCCTCGACCAGATGATACGCGCAGGCATGAACGTCGCTCGTCTCAATTTCTCCCATGGCGACCACGAGTATCACCGTCGCAACATCGAGCGCTTCCGGCGTGTCTCTGCGGAAGTCGGCGTCACCACGGCCATTCTCGTCGATACGCGTGGACCAGAAATCCGCACCGGCCTTAACCGCAACCACAAGCCCATCACGCTCAACACAGATAGCCACGTCACCCTCACCACGCGCCCCGTCGAGGGCACGGCCGAGTGCATCCACATAAGCTATGACGGACTCCCCGCCGCGGTCGAGCAGGGCACGTGCATCTTTGTGGACGATGGCCTCATCGCACTCGAGGTCGAGCGCGTGGATGGCAACGAGATCAAGTGTCGCGTGACCAACGGCGGCACAGTGGGCGAGCGCAAGGGCATCAACGTACCCAACGTCGTCACACAGATGCCCTCCGTCACCGAGCAGGACCGTGACGACATCCGATTCGCCTGCGAGATGGGCGTCGACGCCGTCGCCGCATCGTTCATATGCGATGCCGACGCAGTGCACGAGGTGCGCTCGATTTGCCTCGAGGCTGGCGCGCCAAACATGTACATCATCTCCAAGGTGGAGTCCGCGCTCGCCGTCCGCAACTTCGATGAGATTCTCGCCGCATCAGACGGCATCATGGTGGCACGCGGCGACCTTGGCGTGGAGGTGCCCCCAGCCGAGGTTCCCTACCTGCAGAAGCGCATCATCGAGCGCTGCAACCAAGCCTACAAGCCCGTCATCACCGCCACGCAGATGCTCGAGTCGATGGTCCACAACCCGCGCCCGACCCGCGCGGAGGTCACCGACGTCGCCAACGCCATCTTCGACGGCACCGACTGCGTCATGCTCAGCGGCGAGACCGCGGCCGGACACTTCCCCGCCGAGGCCGTCCGCATGATGGCAGAGGTATGCAGGCAGGCCGAACAGCATCTGCCCGAACGGTACGTCTATCACGAGCAGAAGGGTCTCGAAAACGTGAGCGGTGCCACGGGCTTCGCCGCGGTCGAGATCGCGCGTCGCGTGGGTGCGGTAGCCATCCTGTGCCCCACCAAGTCGGGGCGCACCGCACGCATCATGAGCGTCTTCCGCCCGAAGTTTCCCATCATCGCCACCACGCCCAACGACTACACCATGCGACGCGCAAACTTCTACTGGGGCGTCGACGGCGTGCTGACCAGCGAGCAAGACGGCCTCGCCCCCACGTGCTACGACGCGCTGCGCAAGGCACGCCAGGCCAAGCTCGTGCGCCCCGATGACCTGGTAGTCATCACCGCAGGCGACCCCATCTCGTCGCCGCTCACGCAGGGAACAGAGGCAAACACCAACGTCTGCATGGTTGCTCAGGTCTTCTAATGGACGTCGTCCCCCAACTCGTCGCAGACAAGGACGGGAGGCTCGCACTCGAGGCAGACGGCGTCACGCTGCGTGGCGACTTTGCGCGTCTGCTCCCCCGGCTGCGTCCGCAGAACCTGCATCGCGAGCTTCTCGTTCGTGCGGCACGCGTGCGTGGCGTTCCGTCGCCGGTCGCCGTGGACGCCACAGCTGGTTTGGGCGAAGATGCGCTGCTGCTCGCGGCCGCAGGCTTCTCCGTAGTTCTGTTTGAGCGCGACGAGAAAGTCGCCGCCCTGCTTCGAGACGCCCTCCAACGTGCCCTGCAGGACGCGCGGCTCTCCGAGATTGCTGGGCGCATGCAACTGGTGGAAGAAGACGCCGTCACGGGGCTGAAGCATCTGGAGATGAAGCCCGATGTGGTATATCTCGACCCGATGTTCCCCGCGCGGCGCAAGGATGCCGCAACGAACAAGAAGCTCCAGATGCTGCGCATGCTCGAACGGCCCTGCACCGAAGAGGGCGCTGAGGCGCTGCTTAGCGCGGCGCTCGATGCGGGGCCGCGCAAGGTGGTGGTCAAGCGGCCGCTCAAGGGACCGTACCTTGGAGGTCTGCGCCCGAGCAACTCGCTCGCCGGTAAGGTCGTCCGCTACGACATCCTGACTGTCCACGAGGGCTTGTCGCACAAGGAGTAGCCCCCTTCAGTCCCCCTTCAGTAGCTCCCTTCAAGCAGAGCGGCCCCTTTTCACACAAGGAGCCGCTCCCTTCAAGCAGAACGGCCCCTTTTCACACAAGGAGCCGCCCCCTTCAAGCAGAACGGCCCGGGAGGATAACCCCTCCCGGGCCGTTCCGTGGACCGTCATCGGATGCTAGATCGTTCCGTACGAGTCATAGGAATCGTACCCGTACTCGTCATAGCCGTACTCATCGTAGCCGTACAGATCGGTGTCGTCCGTACCATACGTGTCGTCGGTGGTAGTGGTGCCGGTGCCGTTGGTCGTGCCCGTGCCAGTGCCGGTGCCGGTACCAGTTCCGGTGCCCGTGCCGCTGGTCGTGCCCGTGCCCGTGCCGCTGGTCGTGCCCGTGCCGGTCCCGTTCGTGGTGGTGCCCGTGCTCGTAGCGGTGCCAGTGCCGGTACCAGTGCCGGTTTCGGTACCAGTGCTCGTGTCGTAGCCATTGGTGCTCGTCGTACCGTCGCTGGTCGTGCTATCCATCGAGGTCGTCGTCGAGGTCGAGGTCGTCGTCGCGCCGGCATCCGTCGAAGTCGTGGTCGTGGGCGCCATGTCGGCGATGGCCTGCATGTTGACCAGATACCAACCAGGCGTGTCCACCGTGTTGTCGTCCACGTAGGCAAAGATCATCGTGTTCGCAAACTCGTCAGTACGATACTCACCCGAGCTCAGGACCATGTCTTTGTTGAACCTCACGTCACACGAGAACAGCTTGTCGTTGTACATGATGCAGTTGGAGACCGACTCGTTGCTGAACCCGCTGAAGGAGTGGCTCCACACGAACGTGATGTCAACGCTGTTCACGAACGCCGTCGCCTGGTCGTAGAGCTCAGAACCGGGGATGAGGAACGAGGTGACACCCGAGATGCCACTGCCGAGGTCGTTGGTCATGAGAAGGCTCCACGTCTCGCCAACCTCGAGCGGGTCGATGGGCAGCTGGTCCGCCGTGCGGTTAGGCGTCGCGAGCGAGGCCGCCGCGATGCTCGTGCCGTTATGGTTAAGCTCGATGTTCGCGCCTTCGAAGTTGGTCGCCGTCACCTCGGGCTCGCTCATAAGTCCCTCGAGGTGATACGTGACGGCCTCGGGCACGTCAACGAACTGTGCCGCATACTCGAAGCCCGGCATCGCCGTGCTCGTGCCACCCATCGTGCTGGGGTCGAGCTGCTTGCCGTTGACCACGACGCTGGCGTTCTCGGGCACGGAGATGTCGTACGCGAGCCCTTCGTCCACCTTCGTCTCGGCCGTCTCCGGAACGTTCGGCGTGTAGAGAATGGCACGCGAGATGTCCCAGTCGGTGATGGTGAGCAGGCCAAGGCGCACGTAGGTGTCCGTCGGCTGCAGGTGCACCGTGAGGTAGGGCGCGTCATCGGCGTAGATGGTGTAGATGGGCGCGTTGGTGTCGAAGGCGATGCCGCCCTCCTCCACGCGATAATTCGCCTTGCCTACGCCCTGGTCAAAGCGTGCGTCGAGCTGCTCGATGGAGTCGTATGCCCCGATGTTGTCCTCGCGAATGACCTGGTCGCGCCGAGCCGTCGCCGCATTGCCACCGGCCTTGAGGTCGTTGACGAACGAGTCGATATACACCTGCGGCTGGGCGTTCTCGTAACGCACGAGGCTGTCGTAGGTGTATACCATCGCTATGGCCGCGATGGCGATAAGGACGGCCACAAGGATGCCGTAACAAATCCAGAACACCGGTCGCCGCGAACGAGCACGGCTCTTGCTCTGATCGATCAGGTGCTGTGGCGCCTGACGCGCAGCAGGCACGGTCTTTGCACGTTGCTGCCGGGCATCCGGCCGCTGACGACGGAGGCGCGGGGCGCGCACCGGCTCCGGCTCGACCTCCACACCCGGATCGGGCACCGTCTCGAGCTCGGACCTTGTCTCTGCCAGAGCGTCTTGGTCAAACTCGTCTTCACGCTCCACATCGAGGTCTTCCTGAGTCACTTCGCCATACCCCTCATCAAGCTCGTTCTCGTCAAATGCCTCGTCGACCTCGTCCTCGAGTTCGTCGCCGTACTCCAAGATGAACTCGTCATCGAATTCATCCTCGAGCTCCATATCCGACTCCAGCTCGAAGTCCTCGTCATCGAGGTACTCATCCGGCTCAATCGCCGACCCGGCATCCTCTACCGGCTCCTCTTCCTCAGAGACCACTCTGCCCCAGAAGGGCATGCTCGCGGCGTCCACGTCATCCGGTCTCTGCACGGAGTCATCCGCCGGCACCTGCGCCGCCTCGCGCTCCGGAACCGGCTCGACCTTCTTCCGCACGTGAGCACCGTAGTCCTCACCTTCGCTATCACGAACCGGCAGCGCACGCGTCGCGACCACTGGCACCACGCCCACGTTCGCGTCGTCCTCGCGCGCCTCCAGCTCCTGACGCTCCTCAGCTGCCAGGCGCACCTCCTGGGCTCGCTTTGCCCGTGCGCGGCGCTGTGCCCGTGCACGACGCTGGGCATCCGTCTCTTGCGCCGCACTGTCCTCGTCGTTTGCCGAGATAACCCTCACGCGCTGGTCCTTCGGCATGGCAGCCGGCGAACGACGCCGCTGCATCCTTCTCCTCGGCGCGCCCTCCGGCGCTCCCGCTGTATCCGCCCGCCTGGAGGCGTTCTGGCTGTTGTTCTCTTCCATCAAGCTCACCTCGCTTCGACAACAACCGCCGTCGGCATGAGCCACGAGCCGTTGGCGTACATGAGCGTCACGCTCGTCATCTCGTACTTACCGTCATACCACATGCTGGACGAGCTGCCACCGTCCAGGTTCGCAGCATTCACTGCGCCGTTCTCCACCATGATGTTGATGAGGTCGGAGGCCGTCGCGCCCAGATGGCCGCTCGCTCCACGCCCGTCGGTCACGAGCAGCAGGACGGCACCGTCGGCGCGCTGCCCCACTACCGTACGCGGGTTGGCACCGGAACCAAGTCCGCCAAGCTCGCGCGGAACGCCGTTGATGACCAGCGGCACGAAGTGGTTGTTCGCGTCGGACGCCTCGTCCTGGAAGCAGATCGCGTCGCGGATGTGGCGATCGGCGACGGTGGCACGAATCTCCTCCTCGCCCATCTCGTGGATGTCGATGATCTGCAGGAGGTTCGTGTCGTCGAATCCGATGAGGTAGAGGCCCTCCTCGTCGTAGATGTCCATGCACAGAATCTCGTGATCCTTCACCACGACGCCGCGCGGAGCACCACCCGTACCGGTGATGTTTGCGTACAGACCGCCATTGACGCCCGCGATGCAGCCGTTTCCGGTCACGATCTCGTCAAGGTTCCAGCTGTCGCCAAAGGGGACGGAGCCGCCGATCTTCACGCGCGACGGGTCGTTCACGATCATGAGCTTCGCGTAGTAGGTACGCCCGAGAATCTCCTTGATCTCGATAGCGTTCATGTCGAGCGCCGCAGCCTCCTCGCCGGTCTGGCTCGCGTCGACGAGCGAGGCGTCGAGTACGCTCGTGTCCATGGACTGCATGGCCGTCTTGTTCACGATCTCGGAGATCTCTTCATTCGAGAGGAACAGGTGAGGCACGAACTTGAGCGACCCCGACTCCAAGAAGGTGGTCACGGTGAGGTCACGCGCCGACTGAGACGGTCCCTTGCAGAGCAGGAACACGATGCCAGCCAAGGCAATGACCAGCCCCAACACCACGGTTAGGAGCACGCCGAAAATGCGACGGATGATGCGCGCGGGCCCGAGTCCGTCCTTCTCCCGCTCGACGCGCGTCGATTTGTCTCGTCCAAACACGAGTAACCCTCCCACTATCTAGATACAATGTGCTGAAGATACAGATTACCGTATGAGGACCGAGTGCGCACGGCCCATTCGCCGCATTTCACATAGACTGAAAACCAAGCTCTGTGCTTGGGCTCCGTGCATGGGCTCTGTGCCCTGGGCTCCCGACCAGCCATGTTTAATGTGGCGCGTCTCACAGGCGTACCATCCTGTATAATGGGTGTTTACGTCTGACGAAGAAAAGAGTCTCATGGACCGCATTCCCATCATCATTCCCGCTTACGAGCCCGACGAGCGCATGATTGCGCTGTTCGAGGCACTCTCGGATCAGCACATGCGCCCCGTGGTTCTGGTCGATGACGGTAGCGGCCCCGCATATCGCCCCACCTTTGACGCCGCAAGCGCGCTCATGCACGACGAGGACGGCGATGTCTTGCTTGTGCATGAGGTCAACCGCGGCAAGGGTGCTGCGCTCAAGACGGCTTTCTCCTACGTGCTCGACCACTGGCCCGACGCCCCCGGCGTCGTGACGGCGGATTCCGATGGCCAACACACGCCATCGTGCATCGAGCGCATTCGCGCGGCACTTGCGAGCAACCCAACCTCACTGATCATGGGCGTGCGCACCTTCGACGGCGACAACGTTCCTTGGAAGAGTCGCATGGGCAACAAGATTACGTCGCGCGTGTTCGGCGCCCTCACGGGCCTGTATGTGTCCGACACCCAGACGGGCCTGCGCGGCATCCCACGCGACCTCATGAAGAAGTGCCTCGACCTGCCGGGAGACCGATTCGAGTTCGAGACGCAGATGCTCACCTGCGCCCATGGCACGACGCCCATCGTCGAGGTGCCCATCTCCACCGTCTATGACTCCAAGGAGAATCACCAGACGCACTTCAACACAGTAAAGGACTCTTGGCGCATCTATCGTTCCCTGTTGCGTCAACCCGCCTTGTATGCACTCTCCTCGCTTGTCTCCTGCGGGGTGGACATTGGTGCCTTCGCGCTGCTGTGTCCTGCCTTGCGCGGAGTTGGTGGCTATGTGGCGATTTCGACCGTCGTCGCACGCCTGATCTCGGCGACGCTCAACTACACCATCAACTCACGCATCGTGTTCCAGAGCAAGCGCGACGACCTCGTCTCCGTCCCGCGCTATGCGGCGCTCGCCGTTACCATCATGGCCCTCAGCGCCTCGCTCACCACGCTGGGCACCATCGCGCTGCCCATGGCACCCGAGGTGCTCGTCAAGGTCGTGGTGGACGCGACGCTCTTTGTGCTGAGCTACGTGGCGCAACGTCAGTTGGTCTTCTAGGCGGTCTTCAGGCTCAAGCATGCCGTTCGTCGACCAATACCTACCGTTCGCCTGTCGTTCTCAATTACACACGAATTGAGCGGCGCAGGTCAGCGCTGTAATATTCATTTCTGCCTTCATTTTATGCGCTCCCCTTAAAGATGCCTGCAACCAGCGCTCGCGACGCACTGTTATGGTTCCTGCACGTTTGACGCGGCCAAGTGACTCACCTGGTCGCTAAGGCACTTCGTCGCAAGGAGGCAGCGTCATGAGGGTATACATCGGATACTCCACCTCACTTCAATATTGGCTCTCGCACGGTACGGATGTGTCCTGCTACGCGAGGCAGGTCCATATGACGTCACTCAACAACGCGGCTTACACACTCACCCAGTTGCAATCATACGAACTCGAAGAACTCGGCCTCGAGGCGACCTCCGCGAGGGGTTGGCCAGACCGTGCTCGCAAGGGCCGCGCCGCGAAGAGGCCTGTTCCCACCGGACCGGCCATTCACGTCCTCGTCCCCGGAAAGCTCGACAGCAATCGGCTGGAAGGATTCGAGCGACACTGCTGGACATCGCGCATTCCCGAGCACAGCTTTTGCAGGCTCGATGGCGATGTGTACCTGAGTTTGCCAGAGTTCTCATTCCTGCAACTAGCGGGGGTCCTCAACATGCAGCAACTCGTTTTGGTGGGTTACTGGCTTTGTTCGAGTTATCGATTGAATGGCACGGATTTGCCGCTTACCGTCGACCCCATCACGACGGTAGCAAAGCTCGAGGAGTATTTGGCGGGCGCGACGGGTTGTTACGGTGCAAGCAAGGCGCGCCAAGCACTCAGATGGATCGTCGACGGCGCCCGATCGCCCCTCGAGGCAGATGTTGCCGCCCTCGCATCCCTTCCCGTACGCCTCGGCGGCTATGGTTTGCCACGACCCGCCATCAACTACCAAATCAAGGCAAGTGACTTCGATGCGGAGACGCTCGACCGCGACGACAGAACGTATTTCGAAATCGACCTCTACTGGAAGGGGAAACGCGTTGGCCTCGAGTACGATGGAGCGATTCATTATGAGCACGAGCGCATACGAAAGGACAAGCGGCGCCTGAACTGCCTGCTCGCGAACGGCGAGCGCATCCTTGTCGTAATGTACGACCAGCTGAACGACGCAGACGTGCGAAAGGCACTTATGAACCAACTCGCGAAGCTGCTGGGTGTGAAGCGACGCAAGGCTACCAGCAAGGAGAAAGACGAGCGCGACAAGCTGCTTGGCATCCTGTTTGGCAACGAGTTCTCCCTGTAACGACAGCACTCGCTCGACACCGCCCGCCCGAACAACCTCCCGCCCGAACACCACCCGCCCGAACACCACCCGCCCGAATAACCTCCCAAAATAACCCAAACCGGGCCTTCCGAAGAGGTTGTTCGGATTGGGTGCAGCGCAAAACCGAATAACCTCGCGAAACCGGCCGAATCAGCTAACTTTGGGAGGTTATTCGGGCGGAGGGCGCACACGCCATAGCGCATATGGGATGGCCCACCCGAACAACCTCCCAAAATAAGCCAAATCGGCCACCTCGAAGAGGTTATTCGGTTTTAGCTCGGACCGAATCCGAACAAGTTCGCGAAAGGTCCCGAATTAGATTCTTTTGGGAGGTTTTTCGGGTGAGCAGCCATCATGCGATGCCACCACGATGCCAATCGAGCTCTCCCTCCCTTGAAGAGCGAATCACTCGGCCCCATTCGCGCGTTCATATATACTTATTCCACAAGCCCACCGGGTTTGCAGCCGTCAAAGCAAGGAGACGCCATGCCCAAACACCTTAGAGTCGTACCACCTGAGCCCGTAGAAGAAGAACCGCTCGCCCAAACCGAGCCGGAGCTGCCCACCGCGACCAATGCGTCTGCCAAGTCGGAGCCGCCCGCCGCGACCAATGCGTCTGCCGAGTCGGAGCCGCCCGCCGAGTCAGACCTTGACGAAGCACTCGCCGCAGCCGAAAGGAAGATGCGCGCGCTAGACGAAGCCGAGGATGCAATCGACGCCGCGTTCAGCACCGGCAAGGCCGATCGCGCGCGCATCACCCGCGAGGCGCAGCTCGACGCCGCAGAGGCGGTTGCCAGAGTCGGCGAGGCTATGGAAGCCGACGAGGTGGCAGACGAGGCAGCCCGCCTTGCCGTCATCGCCGAGAACATGGGCGACCGCGAGAAGACCCGCACCGCCCGCAAGCGCGCCAAGTCCGCTCGTCGTGAAGCCAAGCAAGCCCACAAGGCCGCAACGAAGTCAGCAAAGACCGCCTACGATGCCATCAAATTCAGCCAGCCTGGTAAGCTCGGCCTTCTGCGCTTCGTACAGATTGGCTACACCATCAACATCGCAGCCACCCTGTTTGCCCTCGTCCTCACCTCGCGCGACACCATCACCTACAACTCAGTGACCATCTTCAGCTGGATCACCATCATCCTGCAAGGCGTCGCGCTCTGGTTTCTCACTAACCACCTCAAACAAGCCAAGAACGCCGTCGTCTTCACCTCTGTGTTCTGCATCGTCACAAATATCATCACCGGCATCGTCCAGAGCAAATTCTCGTTATTTGATTCGGTCGTCAACAACGTGTGGTACATCTTCCTCATCGTGTACTTCCTGCGCTCCAAGCGCGTCGACGCCGTATTGGTCAACGACCTCTCAACCTTCCGTCCCAAGGTGCGCGACGAGACCACCCTCAAGCGCGGAGGCTGGCCGCTCGTGCGCAACCTCATCATCTACTTCATCGTCTTCTCGGTGCTCGGCCACTGGATGGAGGCGGCCATGTGCCAGCTCATCCGCCTCAACCTGGTACAGGGCGAGTACGACCCCACCAACACCATGCTCTGGCGTGACTGGCTCTACCCCTACCCCATGGAGGGCGCGGCCGTCGTCATCATCGCGCTCATCCTCTACCCGCTCTGGCAGTACCTGCTTGAACGCTTCGAGAAGAAGCCCATCGTCGCGTATATCCTCAGCTTCATCGCCAACGCCCTCACCTGCACCGTCATCGAGTTCTCCATGGGCCTCATCGTGAACGCCGATCACCAACTGTGGGACTACTCCGACATGGTCGGCAACATCATGGGCCAAGTTTGCCTCCAGAACACCGCCGCCTTCGGCGTCGCGGCCTCCATCATCGCGTGGGTTGTCTACCCCATGATGGAGCGCTGGCTCGCACGCGTCCCCAGCGACACCATGAACATCGCCTTTGTGATCATCGCCATCATCGGCGGCATCCTGTGGTCCCTCTACATCATCGATCCGCCCGAGAATCATCACTATGAGGTGGATCCCATCGAGACCACTGACCCCGTGCAGGAGGAACGAGACGATTACAAGGTCCCGATAATCGCCACGGACGGCTCCATAGCCACGATGCGCGAGCTGACTAATCACTCGAAGAGCCTGCCGGAAGACGAGCGCGCCGCAATCGAGCAGCAGCTCAACGAGATGCAGACCGAGCTCGACGAGCTGAAGCAAATCGTGCAATACGACGCAGCCGCATAGTCCACGACACCACCGTGCTGCCAGCAACGGGGCATTTGGGGCAATCCCCAGATGCCCCGTTTTGTGTAGGAGTCGCAACGCGAAACGGCATTCCCGAATTGGGCATACAATAGCCTACAATGCCAACCCACAAGAAAGGAGCCCGTATATGAAGCAAACTAACCGACCGTTCCTCACCATCCTAGCGCTCGCACTGGCCGTCGTGCTCGGCCTGGGCGCGTGCGGCAACACCGCGCAGCAGTCCAACGGCGCCAAGTCCGATGACGCCGCTGCCACGACCGAGGAGACCGCCACCGAGGCGACGGCTACCGAGGAGGCAGCAACCGAGGAGACCGCCGACGCGACCGCCACCACCGAGACCGCCGACGCGGCCGCCGCCACCGAGACCGCAGCCGTCGACGACGCTACAGCGCTCGACCTCTGGGCCGACGACTCCCCCACCGCTGCCCTCGTCAAGGAGTACGTGGCCGATGTCACCGACGAGAAGAGCCCCAACTTCATCCCCGCCGAGGATCGCCTCTGCACCATCGACTGGGACGGCACGCTCTTCGGCGAGCTTGACCCCATCTACTTCGACTGGGCCATGTACATCCACCGCGTCCTTTGGGACTCCACCTATGAGCCCACGCCCGAGCAGGTCGAGGTCGCGCACCAGATCGAGGAAGTCGAGCAGACTCGCTCGTTCCCTGACGGCCTCGAGGCCCAGCATGCCAAGTACCTCGCTGAGGCCTTCAAGGGCATGAGCGTCGAGGACTTCAGGGCCTACGTCGCCGAGTTCGGCGAGACCGATGCCCCCAAGTTCACGGGTCTCAAGCGCAAGGACTCCTACTACAAGCCCATGGTCCAGCTCGTCAACTACCTGCACGACAACGGCTTCGACTGCTACGTCGTCTCGGGCACCGACCGCAACGTCCTGCGCGAGCTCATCCCCGCCTACTTCCCCTGGATGGACGACGTCCACATCAAGGGCAGCGTGAGCACCGTTGAGGCCTCCGGCCAGAAGGGTGCCGACGGCCTCGAGTACACCTGGACCCCCGAAGACGAACTCGTCCTGGGCGGCGAGCTGGTGATCAAGGACGTCAAGGCCAACAAGCCGTCCATCATCGCCACCGAGATTGGCAAGCAGCCGGTCGTCTCGCTGGGCAACTCCTCGGGCGACAGCTCGATGGCCAACTACTGCGTCAACAACAACAAGTACAAGTCGCTTGCCCTCATGCTCTGCTGTGACGACACCGATCGTGACTGGGGCGAGATCGAGAAGGCCGAGTCCATGGTGAAGTCTTGCAAGGAGAACGGCTGGCACGCCGTGAGCCAGAAGGACGAGTGGAAGACCTTCTTCGGCGACGAAGTCAAGCTCGACAAGGAGTGGACTTTCGCCGAGTCCGATCCCAACCAGGCTGGCCCCAACGCTCGCGAGGCTTCCTTCGACGCGGCGGGCACCCCGCAGGCCGAGGAGGAGGTCGAGCTCGCCGAGGCCGCATAGCCAACGAGCCACATCACCCAGCACGAAGACGGTCCTCTCGCGAGGGCCGTCTTTTTTCGCCTCAGGGCTTCGCCGCGGGGCTTTGCCTCAGGGCTTTGCCGCGGGGCTTCGCTGCGGGGCTTCGCTGCGGGGCTTCGCCGCGGGGCTTTGCCGCGGGGCTTCGCATCGGGACTTCTCCCCGGGAGCGACCACGAAGGCGGAAAGACCCACTAGAGATAGCCCACAGGGAGCCCGACAAGAAATGTGCTATGTTCTTTAAATGATGCAACCACCGGGGAAGGGAGCTCCATGGATCGGTTAATTGCGCGGTATACCAACAGTTACCTGAGCTACGTGCTCATGTATCTGTTCTATAACATCAGCTTCGCGCTCTTCTCGGCTATGCTCTCGGTCTACCTCATCGGCAAGGGGTACTCCGCAAGCGACGTCTCGCTCTGCGTCTCGGTCGGCTCGCTCTCGGCCATGGTCACCCAACCCATCATCGGCGGGCTCACCGACCGCTTCGGCATGCGCCCCGTCAACCTCACGATGTTCGGCATCGTATGCCTCGCGGCGGTCGGCGTGGTGATCGCCCCCAACTTCATGATGCTCGTCGGCTCCTGGTCCATCATCAACCTCCTCATGAACGGCGCGAACCCCGTCGTGGAGCGCATGGCAACCTCGAGCCCCTACGACTACGGCAAGGTCCGCATGTGGGGCACGATCGGCTTTGCCTGCGGCACCCAGCTCTCCGGCATCATCTACGACGCCATCTCGCCCGACGCGCTCTTCATCACCCTGATCTTTACGATGCTGTTGTGCATCCTCGGCTTCTGGGGCACGCAGCCCCGTCTGGCCGAGGCGGAAGAGGCAAACATCGAGGCCGGCGACGAAGCGGAGCCGGTCTCGATGAAGGACCTTCTCACCAACAAGAAGTTCCTCTACTACCTCTTGCTGCAGGTCATCTTCGTCGGCGTGACCGGCGCCGTGTACTCCTTCGCGCCGGCCTTTCTCACGAGCAAGGGCATGGACCCGTCCTTCGCCTCCACCATCCTCGCCATCGCGACGCTCTGCGAGCTGCCCTTCATCATCTTCTCGTCCAAGTACATGGACAAGGTGCCCAACAAAATCCTGCTGCTCATCTGCTTCGCGCTCGTTGTTGTGCAGATGGTGACCTACGGCCTCGACCTTCCGCTGCCCGTGATCATCGTCATCACCTTCCTGTGCAAGCATCCGCCCGTCATCATCAACGTCATGGCCAACATGAAGGTCGTGAACACCATCGTGGACGCGCGCCTACAGATCACCGGCCTCGCCCTCGTCAAGGCATGCCAGAGCTTCGGCACCATCGTGTCGAACAACATCGGCGGACGCATCGTGGACGCCTCTGGTTACCCGCCCATGTTCCTCTTCCTGCTCGCCGTAATCGCGGTGGGCCTCGTGGGCGTGGTGTTCTTCCAAGTGCCCTCGGGTAACGACAAGAAGCTCTTCAGCTAGGCGCGGCCGACGCGCAGAAAGGATCGAATCATGGCAGCACAACTGCAACTCGTCTTTGACCACGGCAAGCGCCACGAGCTGATTCGCGGAGCCGACGAGATGGCCGACTACGTGGACATCATCGAGATCGGCTACCCCGAGCTCGTGACCTTCGGTCTCGATATCGTGAGCGAAATCCATCAGGCGCACCCCGACCTCAAGCTGTGCGTCGATGCCAAGGTGTTCCATGGCGGGTCAGGCATCACACGTCGATGCTTCGAGGCCGGCGCCCACATCGTCACCGTGCTTGCGGGGGCACCGAATCCCGTCATCCAGCAGATGGTGCGCCACGCCCGCCATTATGGCGGCAAGATCATGTGCGACATGGACGGCATCAAGCGGCCGGCCCGTCGCACCGCCGAGGTGGACGCGCTGGGCGTCAGCTACGTGAGCATCGCCTCGGGCTACCTCATGGAGCATGAGTACGACCTGTACAAGCGCAACCACGGCTCCATCTTCCAGTTGCAGCCACTCGACCTCGCCAAAGCCGTGAAGCGCAACCTCATCCATGCTGGTCTCGTCATCGGCACCGGAGTCAACATGGAAAACATCTCCCAAGTGATGGCACTCGATCCACAGATTGTCATGGTGGGCCGCGGCATCTATTACGACCCGAATGCGAACAACGAGTTCCACACCGCATCGCTCGACCTCAGGATCGCGCGCGTCAACGAGCTGCGCCGCGCCATGGGCAACTGACGCTGAAGTCCACAACCTCGGGGGCGGGCCCTCCGACTCGTCGCGCAGCGAGTCGGAGGGCCTGCCCCCTATGATGGTCCGTGGCCCACTTGCGTGACGTCAGCCAAATCTCTCGCGCAACTCCTCGAACGACACGTGGCTGTCCAGGTCACGAACGGTCACCCTACCCTCGAGCACCGCAAAGAGGAACGCGGAGATGTTCTCAATCGTCAGGTCGGCCGACTTGCTGCCATCGCTCTTGTTGAGCGCATACGTGCGTTGGAGTTGCGTGCCAAGCGCACCTGCCGTGAGCAGGAAGTGGTTCTCGAGGCGCTCGGGGTCGGCAAGGTCGGAGGCAAGCACGCGCGTTGCCACCGAATAGCTGTTGACCAGGACGTTTGACCCACCATCGTCCACCAACACGGTACGCTGCGCGTCGGCCGCAAGGTCCATGAGAATCTTCCCGCTCTCGGGCTGTTCCTCCTCGCCCTTATAGAGCGCCCCCAAGTCGGCAAGCGCGAGGTCGTAAAGTCGGGTTCCCGGCAGCACCCGCATGGGCTCCACCGAGAATGCCGTGGGATACAGCAGATAGCTCGTCCCACCAAGGCTGACTTCGGGCGCATGGAACGTTCCGACCATCACATCAGTCATCGAGAGCGTATGCGACGCGAACACGCCTCCCACGACGACGCAGTTCTCCAGCTCGATGTCCGTCCCATAGATGCTGCCACCCACATAGCAGTTCTTGAGCCGTACGGCGCTGGCGTTGATGTCTGCGCCAAAGAGAACGCGTCCGCTCATCACAAACGCCGAGACGGTGTCTCCACTCGCCACCGCCTTGCGGAAGATGACCAGCTTCGTGGCCACGTTCTTCACGTGCAATTCCCGGTTTACGTACACCGCGTTTCTGAACTCCGTGGGGCCATCGTCAATCTCGAGCGCCTCGGCATACACGCCGCCCTCGACGATAACGTTCCCCTGCACGCGCACAGACCGCGAAAGCTCGCTCGAACGCTCAGGCAGAATGCCTCCCCTTACGATGCAATCTGCTAGGCCCACGAGGTTGTCTTTTCCGACCTGCACTTCCCTGAGTTTCGTCATGCGTTCGCTCCATCGCCCTGTCGGTGCGCCTGTCGCGCATCCTTCCTATACATGCTTGCCATCATCTGAGAAACCCGCTCGTCTCCGCCCTCCGACACATAGCGGTTCAACCGCTGCATGAAGGCCCGGTCAATCGCATCTTGCTCGGCCTGCGATTCGTACCCGTACGCCAAGGCGGTGTCGGTCCTTCCGTTTTCTTGCGCCGCAACCTGCGAGATGATCGTGCGCTTCACTGTGTCTGCGGAGGCAAGCCCATTCTGATGCACCACGATGCGCGTACCCTGGCCGCCCAAGTCGTTCTCCACGGCATACATCACCGGCGCGAACAGCACGCCCTGCTCGGGGACGTCGTCCATGACGCCCTCGACCTCCCGCGCACAGTCCTCCAGATAGCCGCACACCGTGGCGAGCGCGCCTACCGACTCCGATGCCACACGCTTCGTCCGCGCAGTTTGCAACTTGAGCTGGGCGACATTAAGATCTGCGTCCTGCATGACGACCGCACCTGCCGACCGCGTTATGGGGCCGTCTATCACCCTTCGCATGACCCTCTCGCTCAGCGTGAACGCCGGGCGGTCCAACTCGTGCACCCTGCGGTCCAGCTCGCGATCCAACTCCGCGAAGATGCGCGTATAGCGCGCCTTGATGGCCTGATAGTCTGTCTGCATCTGCTCGTGTACCGCGCTGACCCGATTTCCCTCCTCGACGAGCAGGCCCGCAACCGCCTTCATGCGGCCGCTGAACTCCGAGACCTGTGCCGACATCTCGCTGGCAAGCAGCCTAAAGAACCCCTGCGTCGCATGCTGCGAAATCCGCTCGCCTGCCGCCGTGATCTCGGCGACCTGCGCCACCTCGGTTGCCGCAATCTCGCCCGCGACCAACGAAAGCGCCGTCTTCGTGCCGTTCACGCTGTCGTCGAACTCCTGCGTTTCCACGTCGATGGTAATGCCAATGGGTACGTCTCCCCAATAGTCGAACGTTATGCTTCCGCCGTTCTCGCTCGCGGGGTAGTTCACCGTCTTTGAGCCGGAGTAGTGAACGCTTCCTGTAAATCGCTTCGAGTAGCTCACTGCGCGCCTCCCGCCCCGACCGAGCTCGCTTCGCCAAAGGACGCGTCAAAGAGACCCGTCATGGTACGCGCGACGCGCTCGTCCATCCCCGCAGACGAGACCTTGTTGACGAACAACGAGCGCACGGCCTGCAACTCACGATCCCCGGTATCGACCAGCGCATCCTGATGTTGGCGCACTCCCCGCACGATGGTGGCCTGTGTCTCGGGCTCGAGGCCCTGGGGCGGCGTCACCTCAAGCGAGAAGGACCCTGGCGCAGCAAGGTTCTCTGTTACCGCATATGCGACGGGGACGAACTCGTACGGCAGGTCGCCCATCCCCGCGTCGGGCTGGGCAGGTTCGAGTATGTCTCGCGTCGTACGGCGGTACTCTGCCGCCTGACGGCTTCCGATGGCCAATTGCTCGATGGACTCCCGTGCCCGCGACTTCACGTGCGCGTTCGATGCCTTGAGTGCAACACCGGCCGTGTCGGACGTGAAGTACAGCGTGGAAGGCACGTCGCGACACTGGCGCTCAAACAAGAACTCCGATCGACAATGCGCCAAGTTCATCGCGGGACGATCAAGCTCGCGAACGCGCTTCTCCAACTCGCGGTTGAGACCCTCGAACACCTTGACGTAACGCGACTTGATGCGGTTGAAGTCCTCGACCATCTGCTGGTGAGTGCGCTCGATGGACGACGCCGTCTCCATCATGGAGCCAGCCCTGCTGCTCATGGTGCTCGCGAACTGGGCTATTCTCTGGCTGAGCTTCGAACGTAGAAGCAGATAAAATCCGCTGTCGATGCTGTCGCAAATCTTATCTGCAGCCTTGCGCTCAGAGGCGATGACTGCAACCTGCATCGCCGTGACCGCTCCTCCCACGAGCTCCACGCTGTGATTGACCCCACGAATGCTCTCGGCCATGGGGCGAGTGTCCACGGTAAAGTTGAACTCCTCCATTACTCGCGCACCCCCTCGCCACGAAGCGCCCGAATCTCGTTCTCCGCCTGACTGCTCAGGTTGATCCTGAAGTCCTCGTCAAGTTGTTCGCTCACCGTTGGCTCAGGTGGCACGTCGCCGTTTTGGGCGAGATAGGCGCTCACCGTCGCCAGGCGCAGTCTACGAGCGTCCAGGTTACGCAGATTTGCGGCGGCGCGGGCATTCTCGCGCGCCTGCGTGTCGCGCAACGATGCCTCGTAGTACTCGACGTGCCCAAACGCCTCGGCACTCTGGTCGATGTCCTCGCGCACGCGCTCCATGAAGCTTGTGAACTCATCCTGCTTGGCGCGCGCCTGGTTGGTCTGAAGTTGGAATCCCGCAATGACCTCGGCCTGGTTGTGGGCCTCCTCCACCTCCGCGTCGGACATGTTGCCCGTGGCCTTCATCGCCTCGAACGCATGGCTTTGCTGCTCGTAGTTGATTCTGCTCTCTACGAACTCCGCATACGCCTCGTTCATGCGCTGAATCAGCTCGTTGGCCTCGCTTCGGTTGCGACCAAAGAAGTCATCGGTATCGCGATGCCACTGGTTGAGGTAGTCGGTCTTCTGGTTCTGGATATCCGAGTAGATGCGCAGACGCTCGGTGCGGTTCTCTTGCATGAGGTTGTCAATCACCGGCATGAGCACCTCGGCGTCCACCTGATGCATGCCGAAGGGCGTCGCCGTGCGCGAGCCGTTGTCGGCCACCCACGCATCGGCAAACACGTCATAACGAACGCGCGAGCTCTCCTTGAGGGCAAACGGCACGTAATCGCTCACCTCGTCGCTGTAGTTGAACGTCGCTGTGCGGATGCGCTCGATCTCGGCCGCCTCGAGCGTGGGTGAGTACTGATCGAAAGCCGCCTTGAGCACGCATTGCATGATGTGCGAATTGTACTCGATGAGGGCCGACATGCTCGCCGTGCGCGAGCGCGAGAGCAGGTCGACGCTTTGTGCGAGCTGCCGCATGACTTCCATGAAGAAGTCCACATCACCGCTGCCATCCTCTGACGACTGTTGGCTGAGCGTCCCCATGGCCGAGAAGTCGTTGACCTTCCGCTGCACGTCGCGCGCGTCAAAGACGGGAATCATGGGATGACCTGTCGGATCGCTCGTCCCATACTCCTGCAGCATGCGATAGCGCTCGCTCGAAGGCGCCACCACGGGCAGTTCGACCGAGACGCTGCGACTGTCGCCCACGAGGTAGCGTACGCTGCGCACCTCGCGATCGATCGTGCCGAGGTAATCGTGCAGGGTGACGTCTTGCAGCGAGGTCGAATAGTCGGAAGTATCCACGAGCTCCACCTCGGTGTTGGACTCCACCACGGGCATCTGCTCCAGATGCTCTTGCAGGTCATCCATGGTCGAGCGCAGCTCCTCGGGCTGGTTGACGAGCGTGAGCCTGAACTCCGTGCTGGGCACATCGCCCGTGTAGTCGACCACATAGCTGCGGTCGCCCGACTTGACCCTTCGTGCTACCGGCACGTACGCAACCCCCATGCGCTCGATGCGGTAGTCCCTCCGCACGTTCTCCTTGGCGTACCCCAACTCAGCGAGACGCTGATCAATCTGCTGGATCGACGCTTGCGCAGCATTCTCTGCGCGGTATTGTTGGAAGGCCAGAATTCCACAGACAAGCACTCCCGCGAGGATAAGCGCTGGATGCACAAAGTACAGCAGCAAGGAGGCGACCGCGCCGGCGGCACACCAGATGAGCTGCTTGTGCGCGGCGTCGCCAGTGGCCACGGCCTGCTGGCGCTCCTGCTCGGTGGCGGCCACCTGTTCCTCGATGGCCTGCTCTTCCGAGACTATCTTCTCGGCTGCCTGCCGATAGTAGTCAAAGAGAACCTGCGCCTGGTCCTCGTAGATGTCCGCCGAGTCCTCAAATACCTTGCCAGTCATGGTGTCCCCTTCCAGCTCTCTGGCATGCATCCGGAGAGCGCCTCCCTCTGTGCCTAGTTCAGCATCCTCCTGCGCTGATCGATGACCACAAGCGTGTCGCGCGCTAAGGCGACCTCGTACTCCGCATGCGTGCCATCGAAGTCGTAGGCACCCAGACGAGCCGTAAGCTCATCGATGTTGGTCGCTATGTGCCTCTCGAGCGCAAGCGCCTCCTCGGTATGGACCGGAGTGGTATAGCGCAGCTCTTCGGCAATGCGATCGACGAGGGTCACCAGCTCCTTGGCGGTCCCACCCTCCTGCGGATCCAGATACGCGGCAGCCGTGACCAGCTGGTCCGCCATCGTGCGCAGACGCGTCACCGATGAACGCACGGCCAGCTCCTCATGTGCGACGTCACTGATGTGAGCCTCGGTCTCGCGTGCGAGGTACAGCGCGATCGCAAGTCCGAACGCCGCCACGAGCTGCACCACCACAAGTAGCTTGAGTGGCGGGTAGGGCATGCTGTTTGTGTAATACAGCACCATCAGGGTCACGACGGTGTACGGCACGATAGCGCGCCAGACGATTCCCATGGACGCCACCTTGCCGGCAGCGAGGGCGTCTCTATCCCAGTCCATGAGCAACGGCGCAAAGATCACCGCATAGAGCACGATGGCGTCCACGGTCGTAAACAACGCGGCGGACCCGTTGATGGTGCGATACGGCAGGAGCAGGAACATGGCGGTAACCAGTATCGCCAAGCCGATGACAAACAAGATGACTCGCAGGGCGAGGGAATGATTGGGGTGAGACATGTCCGTCCTCCTTGCGCTAGCTCAGCCGATTGCCGCACTGCGGGCAGAACTTGGCCCCTGGCGCGACGATGGTCCGGCATCGCGGACACGTCGTTTCGTCAAGCGGCGAGCGAGCGGACGCGAGCGTCGCCCCGCACGTGACGCAGCGATGGGCATTCTGGTGATTGTCGGACCCACACATCGGGCAGGGATTGTACTCGTGCCCACAGTTGGGGCAGAAGCGCGAGGAGGAGTCGTAGGGACGAGCGCAGTTGGCACAGAACACCTGCTTCCCGCGTGGCCTGCCAGCCGTGGCGCCAGCACCACCGCCGTATCCTTGTGCTTGCTGGCCCTGTTGCTGGTTCGCTCCGGCACCAAGCCCCGGCCCTGCATTGAACCCCGTCTGTGACGGCTGTTGCATCATGGCCGATCCCATGCCGCCGCCGCCAAACATACCGCCCATCATCGCCATGCCGAGGATGCCCATATCGCCACCATGGCTCATGGCATTGCTGGCCACGTCAAACGACTGGCGCTGTTGCCATGTGTATCCGGCGATGTTCTGGGCGCTCCGGTCGCTCAGCGCCTCGGAAATCTTCTTCCCCTCCGCGCTGCGCGTGTCCACGTCGACGGAGGTGATGTAGAAGCCCGTGAGCTGCAGTCCGTACTCGGCCCAGAACTCCGACATCGGTTGCCCGATAAACGCACCCAACTGGTCGAGTTGCGAGGCTATCTGCATGATGCCCACACGGTTTGCCTGCATGAACGACGCAATGACGCTATTCGTCTTGGACGAAAGGGGACCCATGAAGTGATCGGTGAGATTCGCCGACGTGAATTCGCGCATCGTGCCGATGAGCTTGACGAGGAACTTCTCGGCATCCGTGACCTTGACTCCGTAGCGGCCAGCCGCACACAGCGGCACCATCGTCCCGTAGTCCGGATCCATGACGCGCATGGTGGTGGTGCGCCAGTCGATGGTAAGTGGCATGGCCTTGTTCACGAACCATACCTCGGCAAAGAAGGGATTCGTGCCCCCGAAGGGGATGCCGTACAACCTGCGAAGCAGAGGAAGGTTCTCGGTCGTGAGGCGATGCTTGCCCGGACCGAACTTCCCCAACATCTGCCCCTTGCTAAAGAAGACGGCCTCCTGCGACTCGCGCACGATGAGCTGCGTTGCCGTGCTGAGGTTGGACTCAGGAAAACGCCACGCATATACGTCGTTGTTGCTCGGTGACCATTCCACAACGTCTATAAAAGCCATAAGCACCTTCTTTCATATAACTTGGGCTATGGTACCACGCATGGGGGACAACAAATGCGCAATGAGTGCGGGCAGCGGCGACAGGGGGCATTCGTCCGCCGTCACACGCTACAATGGTCGCACGCCTACGAAAGGAGCCATCCTTGGACGAGTTCAACACCATGCTGGAACAAATGCTGGAGTCGGTCGGGCCTGATGTCATGCTTGACCTCGTGCTCTCGCAAAGCGTCAACGACAAGCCCGCGTTCACGCTTGTCGAGGACCTCTCCCAACTCTCTGTGCGCGAGTTGCGCGACCTCGCCCATAACGTAGGCCTGACTGGCAGCATTTCCAAGATGAACAAGCGGACGCTTGTCCGCAACATTGTCGACCGCATGAACGCGCCAACCGAGTATCTCCTCACCTTGGCACGCACCTTTGGCATCACCTATCTCCAAGACCTGAAGCACCTCTGTGAGGAGAACGGACACATCGCGTTGCCCGTCGTCGAGTTCGAGTCGCTCAAGCAGATTCCCGCCCCGCACCCGCCCCTCTCGCTGCTCTACTTCTGGAACGACACTCTCCACTGCGTCATGCCCCAGGAGATCTTAGCCAAGCTCAAGGAGGTGGACTGGGATGAGGAAATCAGGAGCGCGGGGCCGCGCGAGCGCGTCTTGAACTACCTCGACGCCCTGGTGGACCTCAGGGGCATCGTGCCACTCCGCGAGGCTATCGACGAGTGCATCACCCACGTGCCTGACCCGCCGGATGCCGAGGAAATCGAGACAACCCTGCTTGCTGGATCGGATGGCATAAGCTCCGGATTCTCGGTGGCGGTACTCTACGACATGAGATGCCTCGTGCATGGCATCTTGTTCGACCGCATAAAGGACAACGATCCCGATGAGTTGGACTATGTCGAGGAGCTCTTCGTGGCGCAGGAGGAGTACCCTGCGCACCCCGTCACGGACGAGCTGGTACAGGCCGAGAGCGTGGCGCGCATGCTATGCAAGCAGGCGCCCGGCAAGGCGCTTACGGCAATCCTAGAGAAGAGCGCGCCCGACGACATGCCCGCAACGCTCTTCGCGACGGGGATACTCATCATGCTGGTGGGGATGTCTCGGGAGAGCCAGAGGATGTCTGACCTCATCGACGTCCTCAATCAGTTCGCCATCCAGATCGATGAGTCCGAGGCGGACGAGTTCATCTCCAACTATGCCCAGCTCATGGCACGCGTCCCTTGCTGGGATCGCAACGGCTGGTCCCTGTACGAGGAGCTGCGTGGGGAAGTCGTGCCCCAGGAGCGCATCGACGAGGATCTGGCCGATATTCTGCCGTTCGTTCCGCGTTCGTGAGTCGTGAGTCGGGGCGGACCCGTTGACTCGCCCCGACTCAGATGTCCCAGCTTTCCACAAGGGCGTCGTTCGCGTCGCAACCGTCGTAGCTCATGACGTATGTGCGCAGGTAAGGGATGTTGAAGCCCATCGCTTGTGCTCAATTTATGCGATTATACCGAATATGCGCACAGCATGCCTTTATGCGTGGTCCGGGCGACGACTCGTTTGACTTGCTCCGCTATTCGTCGTCGCCGCCCACCTGCGCGAGCACGCCGAGCGTCGCGGGCAGCAGCGCCTCCGCATCGCGCCGCATGGGATACTTGAACTGGTGCGTCTTCGGATAGTAGAACGCCCGCTCCGAGCGCATCTTGAGCGCTACGGCGCGCGGCACCTCGATGCCGGTAAAGACGAGCCGCCCGCCCGTGAGCGCAACGCTCGTCACTCCCAAGCGCTCGCAGCGAATCCGCACCCGCGCTCGGTCGAAGAGGTTGCGCGCCGCCAGCGGCATGCCGCCCCACGTCTCCTCGAGCTCGCCCTGCAGCTTGTCCACGTCCGCAAGCTCGGATGCCGCCGCAAGCCGTCGGTACGCCATGACGCGCTTGTCCACCTCGGGCACGTATTCCTCGGCCAGGTAGAAATCCGCATTGAGGTTGATGGTCACATCGCTGGGCTCGTCTCCCTCGGGCACCTCTCCGCGCGCCTCCGCCACGGCCTGCCCGAGCATCTGCGTGAAGAGGTCGAAGCCCACGCTGCTCAGGTTGCCGTGCTGCTCCGCGCCCACCAGCGACCCGGCACCACGAATCTCCAGGTCGCGCATGGCAATCCTCATGCCGCTGCCGAGCTCCTGGAACTCGCTGAGGGCCGTCAGGCGCTCGGTCGCCTCGGGCGTGAGCGGGTCCTCCGGCGGGAACATGAAGTACGCGTACGCCTGCTCGCGTCCACGACCCACACGACCCTTCAGCTGGTAGAGCTGCGCCAGACCCAGTCGTTGCGCATCCTCGATGATGAGCGTATTGGTGTGGGGGTTGTCGATGCCGCTCTCGATGATGGTGGTCGCCACGAGCACGTCCACCTCGTGCATCTGGAAGCTGAGCATGACCTCCTCCACCTGGTTTGCGCTCATCTGTCCGTGCGCAATGGCAACGCGCGCCTCTGGAGCGGCCTCCTGCACGCGTGCGAGCGCATCCTCAATGGTATGCACGCGATTCGAGACGTAGTACACCTGGCCGTTGCGCGCTAGCTCGCGACGGATGGCGGCACTCACCACGTCGAGATCGTATTCGCCCACGTGCACGCGCACGGGTTTGCGCCCCGGCGGTGGTGTGAGGATGAGGCTCATGTCGCGCACCCCGCTCATGGCCATCTGCATTGTGCGCGGGATCGGGGTCGCGGAGAGCGTGAGCACGTCGACCTGCTCGCGCATGTTCTTGAGCTGTTCCTTGTGCTGGACGCCGAA
Source organism: Atopobiaceae bacterium (assembly GCA_017533825.1). Lineage (GTDB taxonomy): Bacteria > Actinomycetota > Coriobacteriia > Coriobacteriales > Atopobiaceae > RUG440. The sequence continues at coordinate 63,320 of JAFWIE010000071.1, forward strand.
GCGCTGCTCCTCGTCCACGATCACGAGTCCCAGCTCGTGCGGATTGACGTCGGCTGAGAGGAGCCGGTGCGTGCCGATGAGCACGTCGACCTTGCCCTCGGCAAAGTCCTTGAGGGAACGCCGCTGCTGGGCCGGCGTCACGAAGCGGCTGAGCACCTCCACACGCAGGTCGAACGGCGCGAACCTATCGAAGAAGGTATCGTAGTGCTGCTGGGCGAGAATCGTCGTCGGACACAGCACCATCACCTGGCGTCCGTCCATGCAGCACTTGAACGCTGCCCGCAGCGCCACCTCCGTCTTGCCAAAGCCCACGTCGCCGCACAGCAGCCGGTCCATGGGCTTGGCCGTCTCCATGTCGGCCTTGATGTCGGCAAGCGCCGAGATCTGGTCGGGCGTCATCTCGTAGGTGAAGCTCTCCTCCATCTGCTGTTGCGCAGGCACGTCGGGCGAGAAGGCATGGCCCGTCACGGCACTGCGCCGCATGTAGAGGTCCACGAGGTCGAACGCGAGCTTCTTTGCGCTGCGGCGCGCCTTTCCCGTCGCACGGCTCCAGTCGGCCGTGTTGAGCCGCGTCAGGCGCGGGCTGCTGCCGTCCGGACCCACGTAGCGCGTGATGCGGTCGACCTGCTCGAGCGGCACGTAGAGCTTGTCGGCATTGGCGTATTCCAGCAGGAAGTAGTCCCGCTCGCGCCCGCCGACCTCCTGGCGGACGATGCTCGTGAAGAGCGCGATGCCGTGCGTGGCGTGCACCACGTAGTCGCCCGGCTTGAAGGGGAAGGTCACGTTGGTCACGTCGAGGCGGCGCGGGCGGCGACGCTTGGCCATGCGTGCCGTCAGGTCGCTCACGCTGAGGACCGCCAGATGCGCCGCGGGCACCACCACGCCCGAGGGGATAGGCGCGTCCACGAACGTCACCACCCCCGCCTCGAGGTGTCCCTCAGGGGACTGTCCCCTTTGTGGCACTTTTCCCGAACGGGCCGACCCTTGAGTCGCAGCCCGCCCCCCGGCGTTGCCAAGCTTCTCAACAAAGGGGATGCTCTCGTCGGAGAAGTGCAGCTCCAGGTGCTCGCGCGCGGCACGGTCGGGCACCGCAAAGACGATGACGGCGTTATCGCGAATGAGTCCGCGCACCCGCCCGAGCAGCTTTGAGTCGGCACCTGCGATGCCCGGCTGTTGCACAGAGAGCTGCGAGCCCGAGGCGGCCTTCTTCCCCGTGCGCACCGTCGTGCCCACCCGCGCCATCGACGCAAAGGTCACGCGCTGGCACGTGCCGAAGTCCAGCTCCTTGGGCAGGGTATACAGCCCCTCTGTGCTCGCGCCGGCAGCAGCAGCCGCGTGAACAATCTCGTCGGAGGCATGCGCGCAGTCATCAAAGAGCGCGCGGGGTTCGGCCAGAATCACGAGCGACCCGCTCGTAAGGTGCTCGAGCGGGGAGGCCGTCTTCCCACCATACAAGTCGGGCAGGTAGCGGTCGAGGTGCGGGGCGTTCGACCGCTGGTCGATGAGCTCCAGGTCGGCGGCCACCTGCTTGTTCGTGCGTGCCCGATACGAGAGCCCGCGGTCTGCGCGTGCGACCGTCTCGTCCGTGAGCGCAAGCTCTCGGCACGGCACCACACGCACCTCTTCCAGCTCGCCGATGGTCTGGCCCGTCGAAGGCACCATGGAGCGGATGCGATCGATCTCGTCGCCAAAGAACTCCAAGCGGATCGGTGCCGTCGCCTGCGCGGGATACACGTCGACTGCGTCCCCGTGCACATGGAAGGTGCCCGGAACGTCCGCAGCACCCGTATCGGCATAGCCCATGCCCACAAGCAGGCGCGGCAGCTCCTCGAACTCGACCTCATCACCCACACAGAAGGTTGAGCTCGCGTAGAAGCCCGTTCCCTTGGGCGGCACGCGCCGCAGCAACGAGCGCGCCGAAGCGACTATCAAACAGTTCTGGCCCGTGGCAAGGCGCTCAAGCGCGGAGCAACGGGCGCCGACCACGGCATCATCGGCGGGCTTGTCGGCCCACGGCAGGTCGCGGCGTTCGGGGAAGCGCCCCACCACGTCGGTGCCAAGCCATGCCGCAAGCGCACGCGCCGTGCTGTCGGCCGCGTCCTCCCCGGCCACCACAAGCAGGCACGGGCGCGGGTCATGCGCCCACAGGGACGCCGTCATGAGCGGACGGGCACTTTGTCCGAGCGCAATCGAGGCATCCTTCCCCTCGCGTATGTCGCGCATAAAGTCGCGCAGTTCGGGCGCCGAGAGTAGCTGGCTGGCAACGCTGTTTATCAGCATGAGGGACTTCCTTGTCTTTGAGGTAACCGTCCCATGTTACCGCACGTGGCTGCTTGCCCGCTTCGCCAGAAGGGATCGTGGTCAAAAATGACTGCTTGCCCATGGCGGACAAGCAGTCAGACGCGATCACGATCTCGCTATGGACAAACGGCCAGTTACGCACGCACAGAGGCGCGCAGACTCCACAGCATGAGCAGCGTGCCCGCACACGAGGCCACCACGCCCACGGTAAGTCCCGGCATGACGCCAATGAGCTCAAACATCCAGCCTCCCACGAAGCTGGCGAGCAAACCGCCTACGGTGTTCGCCGTTGCGAAGACGGCTTGGCCCTTGTTTTGGTCCGCTCCCGCCACGTGCTTGTTTGCGAAGTACACGATACCCGGCGTGATAGCCGCAAAGGAGAGCATCTGCAGCACCATAGCCGCGTAGAACAACGGCACGCTGCCCGCGTTGCAGGCCACGAGCACCAGCACATGCTTGATGGAATAGAAGATGGCCGCCACAGCCAGAATCTTCTCCACGCTCATGCGCTTGAGCAGCAAGGCAAAGCCGAACATCGTCGGCAGCTCCACCATCGCCTGAATGAAGAGTGCCGTGCCCTGCGTCGATTCCACGCCCGCGCCAGTCTCGAAGGTGCCGAGCAGGGCGCCCATGTAGGTGTTCACGATGTTGTGGCAGAAGTACAGCAGCACGAGCGCACCAATGACGGGAACGAGCGAGCGATACCGACCAAAGAATTGCGGAATCGAGAGCGAGGCCTCTGCCGCGCCCTTCTCGCCCGAGGTACCGGTTGTCGCCTTGCGTGGCACCTCGGGCATCAGCAGCGTCATGCCCGCGGTGAGCAGCGCACCGGCCACGACGACCAAAGGCAGCGTCGAGGTGCCCAGAACCGCCCACAGCTGGCCCACAAGATTCGAACCCACGGCGTAGGCAGCCGATCCGATGCCGCGACACAGACCGTAGTTGATGGTCCCGCCAAATCGCTCGTACGAGAACGCCATGCCGTTGAGCATTGGCATGCCGATGGTGGAGCAGACGAACGCCACCACGATCACCGGTAGGATCACGAGCGAGCGCGCAGGCAGCATGAGCAGCACACCTCCGGCGAGGGCACACACGATCATCGAGCCGATGATGAAGAGCTTCTGGGTGATCTTCTGGGAGCGGTCGACAAGGTCGCCCGCGATAGGGCCGAGGAACACCCCGGCAAGGCTGACTACCGACATTACGGTGCCAATGACACCTGGCTCGAACCCCACCTGCGAGAGGTAGTTGAACGCAAAGCCCAGCGAGCCGGAGATGAGGAGCATGTACCCGATGCTCACCAAGGCATACTTGAAGTTGAGGTTCTTGAGGTTCATGTCGCTTCCCTTCTCGTCGTATCGTTCGCTTGCAGGCCGCCTGCCCCTCGTGAACAGGCGGCCAATGCGGTCCGTCGGCTACTCCAGCGGGGCGTCCTCGCGCGAGTACTTGTTGATTCGCTTCACTGCCAGCACCGTCACCACAACCTCAAAGATAAGGAAGAGGCCAAAGAGCTCGACGCTCAGCAGGAAGTCGTACGTGCCATGAATCAGCGTGGGCACGACCAGCGCCAGGAGCAGGTTCGTCACGCTGGCATCCTTCAGGCCACGCAGTTCGGCCCGCTTGGCCAAGCCGTAGAAGTATCCCATGCACACGCCAAAGATCGCATGCCCCGGCACCGAGAGCAGCGCTCGCGCGATGGCGGTGGAGACTCCACCCGCCGCCACGTAGAAGATGTTCTCGATGGTGGCGAAGCCCAGCGAGACGACCACGGCGTAAACGATTCCGTCAAAGAGGTAATTGAAGTGCTTCGACTTCCACGTGCCCGTCATGAGAATCAGGAACTTGCCCGCCTCCTCCACCAGCGCAACCCCATAGAAGTTCTCGAGGAACGCATAGAGCACGGTTCCCTCGGTCAACATCGAGCTGAGCAGCGACTCAAAGAGGAGCTCCACGACGATCACGAGGACCGAGATGAGTGCGCCGAGGAAGAAGAGCCGCGCGAGCAAGCCGCCGGGCTCCTTCTCCACGGTATCCTTGCGATACACGTACCAGATGAGAAACGCGGCGGGCCAAATCGCCATCATCACCAAGAACCGACTCATTGAAGTTTTCCTCCCTTATACACGAGGCCCGCGCAAAGACGCATGCGCGGGCCTTCCGATTCCGCTACTGGAACAGTCGCATGCAACCACGCGGCGTTCCGTGCGCCCACAGGCTGTTGTACATCACGCTGCCGGGATACGCCTCGATGATCGAGTCGCCGCCGAGGTAGATGGCCACGTGACCAGACCACGAGATGAGGTCTCCCACCTGGCGATCGTCAAGCGACACGTGCATGACCCTGCCGTAGTTCCAGAAGTTGTTCGCATCGTGGCTGTGCCAGCCGCTGCTGCCCGACGTCCAATGCGCCCACGGGTTGAAGTCGTCGTAGCCCGTGCCGCCACCGAGGTCCATGCCGCAAGCGTAGGCACACTGGTACACCAGACCGATGCAGTCGACCCCCACACCAGGCGCGCACGAATAATCCCACACGTAGGGCGTGCCCAGATACTCGCGCGCACGCGCGATGAACGCGTTGATGCAATCCTGGCGCGATGCCCACACGCCGATTCGCGAAGGCGTCACATAGTCCCAAGGAGCGGTCGCCGCGCTGGTGATGTGGACGTTCTTCGAGCTCACCTGATAGAAGCCCTCCGGGTTCTGGTAGCCCATCTTGCTTACGGTCTTGCCGTCTATGTAACGGTTTTCCCCGCTGCCAGGACCGGCTTGCCACTTGGGTACCACGCGCACCTCAAGCGCCTCAAGACGCAGGCTCATGGCCGACGTGCCGGACTTCTCGCCGTTCTTTGCCCAACCCATCCAGCCGATTCTCTGCGCATGGACACGGTAATACACGTCGAAGTACTTGCCCAGATTGCCCGTCAACCGTACGCAAAGCGCCTCGAGACGCAGGCCACGACCCGACGTACCGCTCTTCGTGGACCATCCGGGCTCCCAGCCGATGCTTTGGACGTGAGACCTGAGTTGGATTTGTCCGCTGAGTCCGGTGCCCTTCACACGCGTCTGCAGCGCCTCGACGCGCAACGACTGGCCAGAAGTGCCGGCCATCTCGCCGTTGCCCACCCAGCGCTGCCAGCCGATGCTCTGTACATGACCGCGATAGGAGATGCTTGGGGCCTTGACGAAGGTCAGTCGGAACGAGCCGCTTGACGAAGGCGCGGAATCACCCTTGGCGACAAGTCGCACCTGGAGCGCCTCCATGCGCAGCGACAAGCCCTGGGAACCGGTGGACTCACCGTTCTTTGCCCACTTGAGCCAGCCGAACTGCTGGATGTGCGTACGGTAGTAGATGTCGTACTTCTTTGCGATCGCTCCGGTCAGCTTCATCTTGAATGCCTCGACGCGCAGACCTCGACCAGACGTACCAGAGACCGCACCGTTCTTTACCCAGCCCTGCCAGCCGATGTTTTGCACGTGCGCTCGATAGGTGACGCCACCACTCGTGCCCTTGGGCAGCGAGACGCGCAACGCCTCCATGCGCAGGGACTGGCCCGACGTACCGGCCGTCCTGCCGTTCGTCACGGGATTCTGCCAGCCGATGGACTGCACGTGCGCCTGATACGTGATGACGGGCGCTGAGGCCTGCGCCGTGAGGCCGTCAGCGTCCTTTGCGCTCTCGTCATCGGACTTCTTTTCCTCGATGACGGCCTCCTCGTCGGCATCGACTTCCTCGACCGCGATGTCCTTGTCATTCGTCGACTTGCCCTCGACGTCGGCGACTTCCAAGGCGTCTTCTTCGTCGGAGTCCTTCGCGTCTGCCGCCTCAACGTCCTCGCCCGCGACCACGTCGATGGTCGCATCCTCGTCCACCTCGCTCGCGTCCTCGTCGAGCGGCTCCTCGGCTAGCACGTCGTCATCTACCGCGGAGTCCTCCTCGGTGGACGTCTCGTCATCCGCCGCAGGATCCTCCTCAGCGGGATTCTCATCGGAGGGCACCTCGTCGTCGAGAAGGTCCTCGATGCTCTCGTCGGGGGCATCGTCCCCAGGCAACGACTCAGCCGGGTCTTCTTCCGAAGCCACCTCTTCCGAGCTCGGTTCATCCTGGTTCTCCCCCGGAACGACTTCCTCATTCCCCACGGCATTGCCGAGCACGACGGAGTCGTCGGCACTTGCGAAGGCAGGCGTCGGCACGAGCCCCGCCACGAGGGTCAAGCTTACGACAGCTGCTACGATTCTGTTTCCTATGCGTCTCATCACACCATCTCCCTCTCTCTTCTCTCCTTGGCTCTGCCAGAGATGAAGCATTTCTCGACAAAAGATGCAGCTTGTGCCCAGCGAATCACGCTCTGCATGCTGGAAGAACATAGTATCGCATCGTTTAGCTTTTTCGCAGGTTAACATGCAGGTGACGGGCGCTTGGGGAGAAGAAATCGAGGAGCCTCAAGGACGGTTCCTTCGGACGAGGCATTCCTGCGCCAATCGCCACAGGCAACGCGACCATATTACTCGTTTTTCGTCGGCGCCATCGGAGGGCACGGAGCATCCAAGAGCAGTCCCTAGCACGGTCGTCACATGGCACGCGGCCTGTTTCACTACCGCTAACTACCACAAAAGCGCGCCGTGCGGGCACGAGCCTGCCGCACACAGTGCACGGAGCGTGACGCCCCAACGGCGGATGGCGCGCCGCCGCCGCATCCCACCTGAGACGCACGCCGCCAAGCCGGCGGCTACGGCCCAGCCCGAATAACCTCCCCGAACAACCTCCCAAAAATGTCTGATTCGGGGGCTTTCGCGAGCTTGTTCGGATTCGGTCCGAGCTAAAACCGAATAACCTCCTCGGATGGGCCGATTTAGTTTATTTTGGGAGGTTGTTCGGGTTGGACATCACTCATGCGTCATGGCCACCGAGGCCGGCGCCCGAATAACCTCCCAAAGTTAGCTGATTCGGGCTGTTCCGCGAGCTTGTTCGGGTTCGCGCTGCACCCAATCCGAACAACCTCTTCGAGGTGCCCGATTTGGGTTATTTTGGGAGATTGTTCGGGTGGGGCGTCGCACCTGCGAGGCGCACGAAAGCCGACAACACCGCGGGTATTAGCTCGAGCAGCAGATATGGAGCGCCGCCGACAAGCTTCGAGGGTCCAATCGCCCGCAAGAGCAGATTCGCAAGAACTTGGAGACTATCGGCTATGGGCACCGGATTTGGAAACACAAGCACGTATAGCTAGCATCTACACCACATTTAATCAACTGATGCATAGCAACCAGCAGACAAAAGATTATTTTGCTGCGTAAAACACCTCTTTCGAGTTTACCTGGCCATGTGGGATAATGCCATTGCCGAAAGGGACAATCCTTGGAGGTTCCAGAACGGCGAGGTTCGTACCTCGCCATTTTTATGTTTGGAGATGCCTTTGTTGGAACGGATCAACCTGCATATGAGGCTGGAAACCAGGACCTCTCCGAGGGTCTGTACGTGGTCGCAGTCGTGCTGCCTTCAACCAGAGGCGACCTAGCGCAGCCGCCGATTCGGGGGTGTGCGCGACGTCCTACTGCTGGTGGTAACAAAAGGTCAGAGATGCACTGCTGGCAGCTTACAAGAAGAGAGATTGGGTTTGTGGTGAAGGGCGTGGCGCATGCACCGTTCTTTAGACTCTCTTTAGCACCAATGGCGACCGGAGGGGCTGTTCACGAAGAACAACCCCTCTACCAGCCCGAACGCGATCAGCGAAAAACCATCGCTTGCTCGGTACAAACGGTACTGGTCCCTTCGCGAAGAAACTATGCCCTCACAACGTCAATCCAGCCCTTGAGGTGGGCGATGAACTTATCGTAGGTCATGAGCGGGTCAGGCTCCTCCACGACGCCGTTCTCCAGGTCAACGGCAGCCACCCACACCGCCTGATAGATTCGCTCCCGCAGAAGGCGCTTCCCGAGGATAGTGAACCTATCGACATAAGAAGAGTTCTCGAACTCCCCGTCGAAGGCGTAGCGAGACTTCGCGCCGATCTTCGACGGCCTGGTGCTTTCTGGCGTCTTTCGGATGAGGAGCACGTAACCAAAGTTGGGTGGGAGGTCGTTAGGCTCAAGGAGATGGTTGTGCGTCGCGTAGTCAACGTCCGACGCACTGCCGAGTGCCTCCTCGGCACGGTTGTTTGCGTTGTTGCCAAAACTGCTGTTGATGCTCTTCAGCTCGATGGCCGCCACGAGCACATCGTTCTCAAATGCGGTGATGTCCCACTTCTTCGAGGGCCGGAACCAGCCCGGCAGCGTCACGTTCACGTCATCGAGATAGATGGAGTCCTGGTCATACCCCACACGCTTCATGTCCTCGGCAATCTTCATGGCGAGTGGGGCGATATGCCTTCCGCTTCGCGTGCCCTTCGTCACGGCATAGTTGACGCAATCGAGAACGGCGTCCCTCACGTCCTCACGCATATGAGTCCTCCAAACCATAGGCCCTTCTGCTTGCTCGATTTGCCTGTTCGCGGCTTCCTGTGGCAAATGCCTCTGCCAGCTCGCGCTTCGTATCATCATCGACATCGTCGGCACGAGGAATGTGCACCTTTCTCAGGTACTGAGCCTGAAAACGGAGCGTCGACCCCCTCATCTTTACTCCAAAGGCATCCACATAGCCTTCAACCAAGTCGCTCATCATGAGTCCGCCGAGCGAACGCACATCCCACTCGCTCGAGGTCATCCAATAGCAGTTGTGGTGGGGGTAGCGGGATCCATCGCTGTAAACGGGATCCGATCGCGCCGCCATGTCGGGAAAAAGAAGCATCTCCCTTCCCATGAGGGAGCGATTTGGCTTATCGAGCGTACGATACCAAGAACTGGGGTGATCTTTGGCAACCCTGCGCGCCCTCAGCCTCTCCTCGTTCTCCTCAAGATACCTTTTGAGCTTCGGGAATTCATCGAGGTCAACAAGGGTTCCGTCGTCATCCCAAGGGTTCACGAGGCACTTCGTCCCTTCGCGCTTTCCAGCACGCCAGTCACGCATAAAGAACAACGGCAACATGCGGTCCTTCTCCACAAGGTCGGGATCCTCCGTAATGTAAACCGCATCGCAGCCCGAAGCGACGCCAATGCCCAACCTCACCCCGGCGTCCTCCAGTCGGGGATACCGACGAGCAAGCTCGCCGAGCAGCCACAGCTTCTCGGGAGAGGCAAGCGGTATCGACTTTGGCCCAGACAGCGGGGGCAGTACGCCTGCCGTCGCATTTCTCGATTGAAACGCCCTCTCATCTGAGGCAATCCACATCTCGGCATCCTGGACATCACTCATAGAGAATCCCGGATCGCACTCCATGTAGCGGATATGCCTGCCCGCACCCCGTTTGATAAGCGATATCGCTGGGTAGGCCGCAACGTCATCCTCAAAGGCGTCTACCCCATGCATTCTAATGTGCGCATCGAGGCTAAACCCCTTTGACACGAAGGCGCGCAACCGCGAGCCATAACGGTTCTGCAGCCACCGATCCGAGCAGATGAAGCAGAGGACGCCGTCATCCGCAAGTACACTTAGGCCCTTCTCGAAGAAACCTACATAGAGATCCGACCCCATAGTTACGCAAGACAGCGCCTCCCCATAGGCCTGCCTCCGATTGCGGGGAATCAGCGACGCGCGTACGTACGGTGGATTCCCGACCACCCAGCGAGCTTTCGGCACGTTCGCCAGGAGAAAATCACCCTCCGAAACCCACGCATCTGAGAGAAGGACAGCATCGTCTTCGCTCAAACCATGGCGTTCCAAAACCCTTCGAACGACCATCCTGCTGGCAGCAACTGCGCCAGCATCCAAGTCGAAGGCCCTGACGCATGATCTGAGGCAGCCGACCGTCAAACAGCCTTCCCGTTCTGCCCGCTCGCACAGGCGCGACGCGATACGATCGAGGAACGCGCCGTCTCCACAGGATGGCTCGACCATGCAGCCAGACAGAAGATTGCTACTGGAGGTGTATCCCGCTACGTCAAGAACGAAGTCGACGACCCAATCTTTCGTAAAAACAACCCCGGGCTCCACCAACGAATCACCTCCGCCCCTCAATTCGGTCTGCCTCTTAACGATGTAACCATGATACCCACAGTCGTGGACGACAATCGGTGGGGATTCATAACCACGAGCTCAAGGTGAACCACAATCGCCATTTCGCGAAGGGAGTACTCCCCTTCGTTAAGAGAAATACTCCCCCGGCAAAGCCGGGGTTTCGGCAGCGCCGCATAGCGGCTCGCTGCTGTTGCGGCAAAGCCGCGTCGGGCCGGCGTTGCTACAACCCCACGCCCAAGGTGTCCATCGACCACACTATCCCGTGTCTCTCTTCCTGGTTCCTGCCTGGACTTTCGTCTCGCCGAGCCCAATGGTGCCCGCATAGTACCCTCGCACCCACAGCATGTGGTCCCTGCCTGCCAACCATTCGAATGGGCAACATGGCGCTAGTTCTCGAACTTCAGCCGTATGGGCGTCACCCCTTATCCGCTAGTGCGCCGACGACCCAACGCCCATTCTTGCGTGCACCCTCACAATGGACGATCCCTCGCCTCGCAAGCTCGGCGACGTCACGCCGCACTGCAGCCGAAGAGACTCCGATGCGCCGTGCGAGCGAGTCGTACGTGAGCGTTGGGTCTAGGACAAATGCCATCAGAATCCGTCTTTGCCGTTCAGTTGTCACGTCACCGAGGAGCCCATTTATCTGCTCGTTTATCTGCTCATCTGGCGTACTTGTCTGCTGCCGCAGCGCATCCTTCAGCGCGTCGCGAATCGTGCCCAGCATGAACTCCACGAACACAGTGCTATCCGCCTGCCTTCCGGCCTCCAAGAGCGCGTCGTAGTACTCCGCGGGCACCGAAGAAGCCTGGCGCCCGTCGCAACGGCAATGAGACCCTATCGACGGGATTCACCGACAACGACCTCGACCACGTGTTCAACGCCTCGACGTGCGGGGACAACTGTGCCAAGTGGATTCTGGAGATCGCCCGCCTGCACGGAGAGGAGGGGCACGACCTCACCATAAACCTGCGCCACCTCATGGACTTTGGCCGCGGCGAGTTCGAGCTGTTCGTTCTCAACGATCGCGTCTGCGTGAGGAGCATGTCCGAGCTCCTCGACGTCGCTGGCATCTACGTGTAGGGCAGTGCGTGGGAGGATCATTTCCCGAAAGAGGCACTCCCTTTCGCGAAGAATAAAGGGCCCACCGAGGGACAACCCCCAGTGGACCCCGTTAGACCACGTCAGATGACCGAGCGGCGCTATTCCTTGCGTGCGCGCCCGGAGTCGTACGCGAGCGAGGCGAGGTAGCGCTTCGACGCGCTCACGGCGTCCTCGTCAGCGCGCCAGCACCAGTTGCCCTCACTGACGCCGGGCACGTTCATGCGCGCCTCATCACCCAGAACGAGCACGTCCTGCAGCGGTACGATCACGACGTCGGCGCTCGATTTCAGACAGCGCCAGATGATCTCCCGATACACGCTCGCGGTGTTCTCGTAAGGCCACTTGTCACGAATCCAGCCGACGAGCGTCTGCGTGTCGTGCGTGCTGGGATAGCAAATCTTACCAGCGGCCGGCACATAGCCCTGACGCACGTCCTCGTTGTAGAACTGCACCACGTCCATGCCAGGGAAGCCCGTCAGCGCCACGAGGAAGCGTACCGCCGGAGTGATGGTGCCAAGGTCCTCACCGATGAAGGGCAGCTTGCCGAAGCGCTCGTACGCCACGCGGAACATATCCACGCCCGGGCCAAAGTTCCACAGGCCCTCGAGCGCGCCACGCCCGCCGGGAATGTTGTAGTACGAAGAGAAGCCCAGGAAGTGATCCAGGCGCACGTAGTCATACAGCTCAAGCATGCGCTCCAGACGGCGCATCCACCAGTCGTAGCCGGTCTTGCGCAGGACGTCCCACCTGAACGTCGGGTTGCCCCAAATCTGTCCGTCCTTAGCGAAGTCATCGGGCGGGCATCCCGCGACACCAGCCGGCCGGCCGTCTTCCTGCAGGGCAAAGATCTCGCGCTCGGCCCACACGTCGCTGGAGTCGGCGCTCACGTACATGGGCATGTCGCCCACGATCTTTATCCCATGGTCGTTTGCGTACGCACGCAGCTCATCCCATTGCTTCTGGAACATATACTGCGCACGACGGTGCGTCTCGGCAACGGGCGCGAGGCTGCCCTCGTCCACGATGCCCTCACGGTACTCGCGATAGTTCTCGGGCCAGAGCCACCACGGCACCTCCTCGCCTACGGCGTCCTTAATGGCCTGGAACGCGACGTAGGGCTCGAGCCACTGCGCGTTCTTCTCGCAGAACTCCTCGTAGGCGGGGTCGTCCTCGAGGCCCTCAATCAACTCGTCGAGCTTGGTCTGGAAGCCCTCCATGAGGTAGGGGTTGCCAGCAAACGCCGAGAGACCCGCGTAGGGAGAGCCGAATTCGTCGGTGGGGTTGACGGGCAGCACCTGCCAGTAGGTCTGACCCGCCTCAGCGAGCACGTCCACGAACTGCTTCGCCGGAGTACCCAACGTGCCCTGCTCGCCATCGTTCGGCACGCTCGTAATGTGGCAGATGACGCCCATGCCATGTTCCATGGGCATCTGGAGGCGCTCCTCCTCATGGAAGTACAGCACCGAGGTGCCGAGCGGCCACAGATGCACCGAGCAGGACTTGCCATCCCCGGAAACCTCCGGCTTCTTGCCCTGCACGATGTCATCCACTTCGGGACCATGCATCGGCACGCTCACCACATGCGGATCCTTGAGGCTCGCGTTGGCCAGCACGCACACCGTCACGCCGTCAAGCGTGCGCGTAAAGCCAAAGACGTCGTCATTCACGGCAAACGGCTTGAAGTCGCCGTCGGCAAAGACCTCGGGCAGGGACTTGCGCACCGCGATGGCGTTGCGATAGATCGTGCGGCAGTTCTCGTCCTCGCGACCCCACGGATACGTGGCGCGATTGTATGGATCCGTGTAGCCCTCTACGCCCGCGTCGTCGCCATAGTAGACGCACGGCACGCCCGGCATCGTCATCTGCAGCAGGGCGGCCACCCATAGGCGGCTCACCGCCAGACTGCGCTGGCCCTCGGGCAGTCGATAGTCGCGACGCTGCTCGTCCGAGAGGGTCTCCTTGGCAGGCGCATCACCGAGCGTGGTCAGAACGCGCTCGCGGTCGTGGCTGCCCAGCAGGTTGAGGCAGCTGAGAAACGCCTCGCGCGGATAGTTCTCGTAGAGCTCCTCCATGCGGTCAGCGATGTTGCCGGCCGTGCACTTGTTCGTGATGAAGTCGAGCAGGGAGCTGCGGAAGGGGTAGTTCATCACACCGTCGAGCTCCGAGCCCTGCAGATACTTGCGCAGCATCCCGTAGCTCACCTTGTGAGAAGCGTCCTCCCACACCTCGCCGATTACGAGAGCGTCGGGCTTCTCGGCCAAGGCGGCGGCCTTGATGTCGGCAATGAAGTCGTCGGGCAGCTCATCGGCTACGTCGAGGCGCCAGCCAGCCGCACCGAGACGCAACCACGTGCGTACTACGCCATCCTTGCCACAGATAAACTCGCGATACGAGGGGGCGCTCTCGTCCACATCGGGCAGGTCGTCCACGCCCCACCAGCACTGATACTCCCCGTCGCTTGCGCCTGCCAGCTTGAACCACGAGGCATAGGGGCTCTCGGCACTCTGGAACGCGCCGACCTCGGGGTAGTTGCCGTACTTGTTGAAGTAGCGCGAGTCGCAACCCGTATGGTTGAAGACGCCGTCCAAGATGATGGAGATGCCCATCTCGTGCGCCGCGTCGCACAGGCGTACGAACGTCTGCTTGTCGCCCAGCATGGGGTCGATGCGCATGTAATCGGCCGTGTCGTAGCGGTGGTTGCTGGCCGCCTCAAAAATCGGGTTGAGATAGATCACGGAGATGCCCATCGACTTGAGATAGGGCAGCTTCTCGCGCACGCCGTCCAAGTTGCCGCCATAGAAGTCCCATGTGGAGATGCGTCCGTACTGGTCCTTGTCGTACGTCGGCGTCATGCCCCAATCCTCGACGAGGCGACGGCCCGGGCCATTGCGGTGCTGGTCGAGACTCACCTGCGTGAGCTCACGCCAGTTGGTGCCGCGCTCGAAGCGATCGGGGAAGATCTGATACACAATCCCGTGCTGATACCACAGAGGCCGCTCCTCGCGCGGCTCGTACACCGTGATCTGGAACGAGCGGGGCTCGCCGTTGGCAAAGGCGCCCTCCCCCACGCTGCATTCGTTGCGCGCACCATAGCGCCACACCGATCCGTCGGCCGCGGTGATGTTGAAGTAGTACCAGATAATCTGTGTACTCTCCGGCGTGAAGGTGCCCGTCAGACGCACGACGCGCTCGCCGTTCTCCTCGCGCACCTCCGGCTTCATGGGATACAGCGTCTCGCCTTCGCCGTCCACCCAGACGCGGATCTCTGCCTGGGGACTTTCCTCGTCTCGAACGTCTATGGACAGAGTGACGGATTCACCAAGAGGGCATGCGCCAAACGGAGTGCGGTAGGCGATGCTCGTTGTGTTGTGGATTGCTCTCAAGAGATGCCCTCCTGTTTGCTCGGGTGCGTTAAGGATTTGGTACACATGTCGGTAGATGGTAGCATTCTTTTGCCCCAGCGGCTACCCTTTCATGTGGACATTTGGGAGAACCAGAGGGTCAAACAGGGGGTCGCCCCCAGTGAATCTCGTCCACTGGGGGCGACCCCTGTTTTGATCCTTGTCGGATCGTTGTTCGGCGCAGCTACTTCACGAACACCTTCGAGTAGGCCTGCTTCGCGCCCTGGAAGACAGCAGACGGAGCCTTGCCGCCCTTCTTCACCAGGGTGACCTGTATGGCCTCGACGCGGAGCTTCTTGCTTTGGGTTCCGGCCTTGGCGCCGTTCTTTGCCCAGCCCATCCAGCCGTAATTCTGGCTGTACACGCGGTAGTACACGTCGTACTGCTCGGCCATCTTGCCGTACAGGCGAACCTGCAGGGCCTCAATGCGCTTGGACTGGCCTGTGGTGCCGCTCATCTTGCCGTTGCGCGACCAGCTCTTCTCCCAGCCGGTGTCCTGCACGTGGCTGCGGTACTCGATGCCGCCAGAGACGGGCGCGCCCTGCAGGGTGAGCTCCAGCGCCTCAAGACGCCGAGAATGCCCCGGAATACCGACTACCTTTCCTCCGGAGACGCGATTCATCCATCCAACGTTGCTCACGTGGCCAAGAGCCGATACCGTGGGGGTGCCCGTCGCCGCGATCGAAGCGGTCTTGGTCTGCTTCTTTGCCCACGAGGCATCGAAGGTTGCGGTGTAGGTACGCACGCCCGCCTTGGTGGCAGTCGGCTTCTTGGTGACCTTGGAGGTCACCTTGGCCTTGGCCGTCTGGACATGGCTCTTGTCGCGCGTGCAGACGTGCTTGGCGGTGCAGGTCGAGAGGTCCTTGGACCAGGTGTAGGTCGTCGTACCCCACTTGTGGCCAAGCTTTGCGAGCGTCTGGGTCTTCGTCTGCTTCTTGAAGGCCGCGTTCGAGAAGGTCGCCGTGTAGGTGGCCTTGCCCGCCGTTGTGCAGGTGGCCTTCTGATTGACCTTCTTCGTCGTCTCGACGGTCTCGGTCTGCACGTGGCTCGGATCGTTCTGGCAGGTACGCGTGGCTGTGACGGAGCTGTAGTCCTTCGACCACTTATAGGTCGGCGCGCTCCAATTGTGGCCGGTCGCCGCAACTGCCTTGGTCTTCGTGTGGGTCGCGTCATGCTTGCAGGTGTAGGTGCGCACGCCCTTTGCCGTGCAGGTCGGGGCCGTGGTTATCTCGCCCTCGTCCCACTCGTGCCCGAGCGCCTCGATGGACTCGGTCTTGGTGTGGGTCGGGTCGTTCTTGCAGGTGTAGGTCTTGGTACCTTCCGCGTTGCAGGTAGGCTTCTTGGTGACCTTGCCAGCATCCCAGTCGTGACCGGTCGCCGCGATCGCCTTGGTCTTCGTGTGGGTCGAGTCGTTCTTGCAGGTGTAGGTGCGCACGCCCTTGGTAATGCAGGTCGGGGCCGTGGTCACCTCGCCCTCGTCCCACTCGTGCCCGAGCGCATCAATGGGCGCGGTCTTGGTGTGGGTCGGGTCGTTCTTGCAGGTGAAGGTGCGGACGCCCTTGCCGGTGCAGGTGGGTGCAGTCGTGACGGCACCCTCGTCCCAGTCGTGGCCGAGCGCGTCGATGGCAACGGTCTTCGTATGGGTCGGGTCGTTCTTGCAGGTGAAGGTCTTCTTGCCCTTGTCGGTGCAGGTGGGCTCAGCGGTCACGACACCCTCGTCCCAGTCGTGGTTGATCGCGTCGATAGGCTTGGTCATCGTGTGGGTCGGGTCGTTCTTGCAGGTATAGGTGCGGACGCCCTTGGTCGTGCAGGTGGGCTCGGTGGTGACGACGCCCTCGTCCCAGTCGTGGTTGATCGCGTCGATGGGCTTGGTCATCGTGTGGGTCGGATCGTTCTTGCAGGTGAAGGTCTCCTCGCCCTTGGCGGTGCAGGTGGGCTCGGTGGTGACGACGCCCTCGCCCCAGTCGTGGCCAAGCGCGGGGATGGACTCCTGCTTCGTGTGGGTTAGCTCGTTTTCGCAGGTGTAGGTGCGGACGCCCTTGGCGGTGCAGGTGGGCTCGGTGGTCACCGTGCCCTCCTCGGGCCACTTGTGGCCGATTGCCTCTATGGGCTCGGTCTTGGTTGAGCCGCAGCCGTTCGCGCAAGTGTATTCTCTTTCGCCGTTCGTGGTGCATCCGGGCTGCTTGGTCGCAACGCCCTCGCCCCAGTCATGACCAGTCGCGGGAATGGACACGGTCTTCTCCTCAGTGCAACCGGCGTTGGTGCAGTGGAAGGTCATCACACCCCTGGTGGTGCAGCCGGCCGCCGTCGTCTCGGTGCCATTGTCCCACTTGTGGCCGGTGGCCGGGACCACGGCATCCTCGACGTTGACCTCGGTCGTAGCGGCAATATCCGTGAAGAGTCTGCCGCACGAGGTGCACAACCAGTAATCGATGTTGCCGTCCTGAGTGCAGGTAGCGGCACTCGCATCGATCTTTTGCAGATCGTGCGTGTGCGTCTTCGTGGGAATGGTGCGGGTCTCTTTATACTCACAACCCGGGTTGTTGCATGCGCGAGTCTCCTCGCCTTCGGCGTCCTCGGTGGCAGGCCTCGTCTCCATCCACTCGCCAAAGCTGTGGCCGGTGGGCTGTATCACGGTGTCGTCAATCGTTATCGGTTGTGTCCCCGCTTCGTCAGCGAAGATGTCGCCGCACTTCGTGCACGTCCAGTACTCGATGTTGCCGGGGTTCTCGCACGTGGCAGCCACGGCTTCGGTCTTCACGAGGTCATGCGTGTGCTCGAGAATGTCGATGGTGCGCGTCTCGGTAGCCCCACAGCCCTCGTTCCCGCAGGTGCGGGTCTCCACGCCCGGAGCTTCCTCGGTGGCAGGTGTCGTGACGTCCCAGTCGCCCCAGGCGTGCCCCGTGGCCGGGACCACGACGTCGGCGAGGTCGACCGGGTTCCTGCACGCCTCGTCGGCGAAGGCGGTGTGGCACCTCGAGCACTCCCAGTACTCAATGTTGCCGTCCGTCTCGCACGTGGCCGACACGGCCTCGTGCTTAGTCAGTTCGTGGCCGAGCGCTTTAACCGTCACGTTCTCCGCTGTAATTTCCTCGGTACCATTCTCGTCGCGATAGAGCTTGCCAGTCTGGTCGCACTCCCAGTACGCGACGCTGCCGTCCTCGTCACAGGTAGCTTCCACGGCGTCATGCTTGGTGAGCGTGTTCGCCTTGACGGTCACGGTCATGCCTTCGGCAACGTTCTCGCCACCCATTACGCAGGACACGCTGTAGACCTTGTCCACGTTGAACGTGGTGTTCGCAGGAATGTTGAAGGTAGCTACCTGCTCGGTGCCGGTTCCGGTCGTCTGGGCCTTGAGTTCGGAGCCATCGGTGCCGGTGAGCTTGACCTCGATGCCTTCACCGAGATACTGGCCGCTCAGGATGACCTTTGCCTCGCCGCCATCCGCCGTGAGCTCGACGGGATCAACGCTCGCCTCAGGACGGTCTGCCACGTGAACTATGAGCCAGTCGGAATTGACGACGGCGCCATCCTTTGCATTCGGCAACGTGTATGTGGCGCGGACCTTGTAGTCACCCTTCTTCTCAGCGGTGAATATGCCGTTCTCATCAACCGACACGGGGGAGTTCTCAGAATTGTCGCGTGCCTCGTACTTCACGCTATGCGTAACGATTCTGTCGCTCGCGTCGATGACAGCTGCGTTAAATGCGTTGTTGAGGTCGAGCTGCTCGCCCACGATGATGGTCGGCTCGCCCTCAGCCTCGATCTGGTATCCCGTGAGGTCCGTAACGGGCTTGTTCACCGTGACGCGGACGATGGGCGTGATTAGGCCGTGCGGGTTGCTCCTTGTGACCTCCAAGCCCTCCTTGGCCTTGTAGGTCACGTTATTGTCCAACACCCACATGAGATAGGCCTGGCCCTCCGCCTTGGCGACGACCTCCATGGTGCCGGTAGCCTCGTCGTAGTCAATCTCGATGACGTCACTCGCATCGAGCTGATTGCCCAATCCGTCACACAGGACCCACTCGCCCTTGTCGGGCTGGAATCCGTAATAATCGACGCCATACTCGTTGTAGCCATCGACCTTGAGGTTGGCAAGACTCAACGAGTCGCCCACGATCATCGAGTAGCGCTTGTTGCCTTCGGTAAGTTTGACCTCTTTCAGTTGGAAGAGTGGCTGGATGTTGCCAAGTGACGAGGTGTTGGTCGTCGTGGTAACGGTCATCGACATGCCCGCAGTGAACATGGGAAGCTGGGTGGCAGCAGCTTGGATTTTGCTCGCTATGTTTCCATCCCAACCATTCGTGCCCTCGCTATAGGTCTTTTCGACGATCTTGTCCCAGTCAATGCCCGAAACGCTGATGTGATCTTCTTCGTATGCTCCCGCCACCTGACCGTAAGCACGCTCTATCTTGTTCTTTGTGCTCGCGTTCAACGCACGCATGTAGAGGTTCTGCGTCGCATGCACGCCGCCGTCCTGAACCCCACAGCCAAACCGGGCGGAGAACGTCTTCACGTCATTTTTGGCTCCGGGTTTCCAGCACAGGCTGACGATGGCGACCTTGTAGTTTAGAACCGTGGGGCAATTGAAGCTCAGCGTCTTCGCTACTATTCCCTTGGATTTCTCGAAGGCAATCGCCGTGTGGGGTGGTATCGTGACTGAAGTCGTGCTCGATGTGCTCGTGCTGTTGCTAATTGACTCTTCTTTAGAATGTGCCGTCTGGATTGCCTTGGACCAATTGGTGGAGAAGTGGAACCCAATCTTTTGGGACCATTTTGCAGTGCCAGCGGCAACGTTGGCATCGTGCTCAAACTCCACGTTAACGCCGGCGTCGATACCGTGCGTTATGGTCTTGGAGTGTGAGTAACTGCTCGACACGGTCTCCTCGGTGGAATTGCTCAGGGTAAAGCTCTCCTGTTGGTCCCTTTGCGAGCGATTTTCAACGAACTCCGTGCTGGCCTTCGTGGAGTCGTCATCTGCGGTATACTCCTCCAGTCGACTCGCGCCCACCTCCTCGTCAAGACCGACAGCCGTAAGCTGGAAATCGTAGAAGATAAGGGCGTAGTTGTTGGAAAAGTACCTATCACCATCCTCATCTTGAGAGCTGACGATACGATAGAAGGCGTGCGCGCTTCCCGCCTCCGCGTCGTCCTTCATCCAGCTGAGGCCTGCGCCGTCTTCGCCAGCAAGCTCGTAGAGTTTTGCCGATCTCTCTGCGCGATGGTTAATGTATAAGTCGTGGTCGTTAATCTCGTCGCCAGCATATGCAGCGCCACTCATGTCGCACATCTCGCGCAGGATGTCGTCCATGCTGACTGCGTACTGGAGGCCGGAGGTCATGTACGTGTCATCATTATCACGACCGCGCCATTCGCCACTGCGGTTGTAGCGATCTTCACCCGTGTCATCTTCGTCGTGTTCGTTCAGCTCGCTTCTACCCATCAAGGCGTCTATGACATCAACAGATCCGGCATCGGAAGGATCTCCATTTTCAACATCTGGGCCATACCACTCATTCCATCTTGTCTTATTCTTTCTGGAGTTGATGGTTACCGGCGAGTTGTCGTCGTATATGGCACCTGCAATCGGCGCCCACATCTTGCTCAGCTCGTCAGCGACAACTCCGAGGTTGTCGATAGTGAGCTCGTCCCCATTGATCTTGTCGTCCCAACAGTTCAGGGTATACGGATCGATTTTTATCTTACTGACCTTTTTGTTGTCACCCTGCCCTGTATACTCGATGTCCCCTTCTCCCAGCTCCACGACAGCCAGAGCCTCAGTCGGGAACGTGCTTAACGCCATGGCGCACGAGAGCACCACCGCCAGCAAACCTCGTAATCTACCTCTCATTCCTACCCCCTTATCATTGCTTGCCTTTTTCCACCGGCCTCGCGGTGGACTGTAATCTACAAGCAAAATTGTATCTGTTGATCTATTCATTTGAAACATGAATCTCTATCAGACCTGAAACGTCATTACCTCTGTGCGGAGATTTCTCGATAGGTAAGCTGGTGAATTGGGGTCCAATCACCCATGATCCCACACAAATGGGTAAGAGGCACGCTCGGGACCCTCACCCGTTGGAGCACGTGCCATGCCGGCACAAAAAGCGCCGCCCCCGGATGGGAGCGGCGCTTGGCCTGAGTTTGCTTCGCAGCTTACTCGGGACGCTTGTTGTAACGAATCACGTCCGGATGCAGGCTGTGGTACAGGTCTAGGTACTCGTCAGCCGCACGGCGCCAGCTGAAGTCCTCAGCCATGGCCTGAAGCTGGAGCTGCTTCCACGCGTCCTTGTTGGTCCAGAAGACCTCGCACGCGTTGAGCAGGCAGCCGGCCATCTCGTCGGCGTTCATGTTGGCGAACGAGAAGCCCGTGCCCTCGCCCGTGAACTGGTTGTACGGCTGGACGGAGTCGCGCAGGCCACCGGTCTCGCGCACGACCGGCAAGGTGCCGTAGCGCATGGCGATCATCTGGGTAAGGCCGCACGGCTCGAACTCGCTCGGCATGAGGAAGAGGTCCGCGCCCGCGTACATACGATGGCTCAGAGGGCCGTCGAACGCGATGCGCGCGCTCATCATGTCGCCGTACTTCCAATCGAAGTACTTGAAGGAGTCCTCGTAGTCCTTGTCGCCGGTTCCGAGGATGGCAACCTGCACGCCGCGCGCCATGAGGGCGTTCATGCTGTAGCGCACGAGGTCGAGGCCCTTCTGCTTGGTGAGGCGACCCACCATGCAGACGAGCGGCCGCTCGGGATCCTGACGCAGTCCGAACTCCTCCTGCAGGGCACGCTTGCACTCCGCCTTGCCGCTGAGGTCCTTGGCATCGTAGTTCGCCGGCAGGAACTCGTCCGTCGCCGGATCCCACTCAACCGTGTCGATGCCGTTGAGAATGCCCGAGAGCGACCCGGCGCGGCGACGGAAGATTCCGTCCATGCCCTCGCCATAGAACGGCATCTGCAGCTCGTTGGCGTAGGTCGGGCTCACCGTGCTGATGAGGTCGGAGTAGAGCAGCGCACCGCGCATGTAGTTGATTGCCTGCGGCCCGCAGTAGAGCTGGTCGCGCGCAGAGGGGACGTCGGCGAGGCCCAGGATGTCGTTGAGAACCTTGTCGGAGTACTGGCCCTGGAAGAGGACGTTGTGCACCGAGAAGATCGTCTTGACGTGGGCACACGCCGGAATCTGCATGTAGAACTCGCGCAGGAACACAGTGGCCATGGCGGTTTGCCAGTCGTTGCAGTGCAGCACGTCGCACTCGAGCTCCTCGACCTTGGCGATCGACTCGCAGATGGCCTTGGAGAAGAACGCGAAGCGCTCCCCGTCGTCAAAGAAACCGTAGAGGCTGTCGCGCTTGAAGTACGCCTCGTTGTCGATGAAGTAGAAGTCGAGGCCCTGATAGGTCAGCTTCTCAACGCCGCAGTACACGCTACGCCAAGAGAGGGGCACGTAGAAGTCTGCCACGTGCTTCATCTGGTCCACGTACTCCTGCGGAATGGTTCCGTACTTCGGCGAGATGACGGCGACCTTGGCCCCGGCATGTTTGAGCGCGCGCGGAAGGGAGCCCGCCACGTCGCCCAGGCCGCCGCTCTTCGAGAAGGGCTTGACCTCGGATGCCGCAAAGAGAATCTTGAGCTTTCTTCTTACGCTGTCTGCCATGATGCATCCCTGCCTTGTAGTTTAGTGTGTCTGACTAGTTCTTTTTGAGGTAGAGAATGTCGCCATCAGTGCCGCGAAGCTCAGTGCCGGCAGGCACAACGTTCGCCTTGTCGATGATGGCGTTCTCGATCTTTGCGCCGGTCTTGATGATGACGCCCTGCATGATCACGGCGTTGCGCACGGACGCACCCGGCTCGACGATGACGTTACGGCCGAGGATGGAATTCTCAACGGTGCCGTAAATGCGATCGCCAGAGGCGATGAGGGCGTTGGTGACCTTGCAGCCCGGCTCGTACTTCGCAGGCGGGTTATCGTGAGCCTTGGTCTTGATCTCGCGGTTGCCCTGAGGAGCGAGTTCGTCGAGGACCTCGGGATCGAGCAGGTCGATGTTGGCCTTGAAGTAGGAGGCCTTGTCGAAGATCGGCTTCATGTAGCCGTCGAACTCGTTGATCATGACGCGGAAGCGGCCATACTCAGAGTTCAGAGCCTCGAAAAGATCGAGGTGATCGACAGCCGCGAAGGAGTCGAGGAGCTCGAGGAGCAGCTCACGCTCGATGATGGCGTAGTCGAGGAAGGCCTCCTCGCCAAACTTCACGCCCTGATGCATGCCCTTGACGCGTCCATCCTCAACGTCGAAAGTCACGACGTCGATGTTGCCGTCGCAGGATGCCTTCTTGGTCAGGACGGTGATGTTTGCGCCGGAAGCCTCATGGGCGGCGATGAGCGCCTTGACGTCCACGTTGCAGACGAAGTTGGCCGTGGCGAGCACGACGTACTTCTCGGAGTTCTTGGTGAAGAACGCACGATTCTGCACGAGGTCACGGATGAGGAAGCGGGCACCGGTGCGGCTGGTGCCGAAGGCGGTGCCGGGCATGATGAAGAGGCCGCCGTTCTTGCGGTCGAGATCCCAATCCTTGCCGGAGCCAACGTGGTCAACGAGGCTGCGGTAGTTGTTGGGCATAATCATGCCGACGTTGCGGATGCCCGCGTCCACCATGTTGGAGAGCGCGAAGTCCACCAGGCGATAACGGCCCAGATAGGGCATGGACGCCACGGGCCGGCCCAGGAATACGTCATCGTTAGATGCCGTCGTGTAGTTGCAGGTCACAAGACCGATTGCCTTGGGCATCGTTTACGCCTCCTTCTCAACAACGGCGTCATCGCCGAGGGTAACGGTTTCCTCATCTGCAGAACCAAAGGTTGCGCCGGGCTTGACCACGGAGCGCTCGGCCATGATCGCGTTGATGACCACGGCACCCTCCTCGACGCGCGCGCCGGGGAAGAGGATGGAGTCCTTGACGATGGCGTTCTTGCCCACGAAGACGTCGGCGCTGATCACGGAGTGCTCAACCGAGCCCATGATGGTGCAGCCGTTGTCGACGAGGGAGTCGTCCACAGAGCCCTTGGGGCCGACGAATGCGGGAGGACGGGTGGAGGAGTTGCTCATGATGGGAGCGTCCTGCGCGAACAGGTCGAACGCGGGCTCGGCGCCCAGCAGCTCCATGTTGGCCTCGTGGAAGGAAGCCACGGTGCCTACGTCGCGCCAATAAGCCTTGAACTGGTAGGTGTAGAGGCGCTTGCCGGCGTTCAGCAGCTTCGGGATGATGTCGCCACCAAAGTCGTGCGTGGAATCGGGATCCTTGTCGTCCTCCTTGAGGGTGTTGATAAGGAGGTCAGCGTTGAAGATGTAGATGCCCATGGAGGCAAGGTTGCTCTTGGGCTCGGCCGGCTTCTCGACGAACTCCTCGATGCGGCCGTCCTCGGCGCAGTTCATGATGCCAAAGCGAGGCGCGTCCTCCCAAGGCACGGGCATGACGGCGACGGTGAGGTCAGCGTTGTTTGCCTTGTGCGTGGCGAGCATGTCCTCATAGTCCATGCGATAGAGCTGGTCGCCCGAGAGAATGAGGACGTACTCGGCGTCCTGGCCCTCGAGGTAGCCGAGGTTCTGGGTGATGGCGTCGGCGGTTCCTGCGTACCAAGAGGCGCCCGTCTGCGTCGCGAACGGTGGAAGGATAGCTACGCCACCGTCACGCTCGTCGAGGTTCCACGCCTCGCCGGTGCCCAGATACTCATGCAGGAGGTACGGACGATACTGCGTGAGCACGCCCACCGTGCTGATCCCCGAATTCGCGCAGTTGCTCAGCACGAAGTCGATGATGCGATACTTGCCGCCGAACGAAACGGCCGGCTTGGCGACTTTGCTCGTGAGCACGCCCAGCCTGGACCCCTGCCCGCCGGCAAGAAGCATTGCAACGCATTCCTTCTTGCTCATAGAAACTCCCCTTTCGTCACTTTCTCGCGACCAACACAAACTAACCTATTCACCAAGATGCCAAATTTCTTCGGCATATTCACGTATTGTTCGGTCAGAGGAGAAGAATCCGGACTTGGCCGTGTTATGAATCGATACACGGTTCCAATTTCGGGTGTCAGCGTAGCCACTCGTGAGCTCCTCCCATGCCTGAACATAGCCATGGAAGTCGCGGCAGACGAGATACTGGTCGTTGCTGACCAGCAACTCGTCGCGCACCAGTTCGAAGTTGCCCGACTGACGTGCGAAGGTGCCGTCGGTCAGCTGGTCGATGACGCGACCCAGACGCGCGCGGTCGGCATTGTACTCATTCCAGGCGTAGTAACGACCGCTCCGGGTAAGCGCCTCGACTTCGGGCGTGCGCAGGCCAAAGATCTTGATGTTCTCCTCGCCTACCAGCTCGCAGATTTCGACGTTGGCGCCGTCGTAAGTGCCCAAGGTGATGGCACCGTTCATCATGAACTTCATGTTGCCAGTACCAGAAGCCTCAGTGCCCGCCGTGGAGATCTGCTCGGAAATCTCGGTACCGGGATAGATGATCTGGGCGTTGGACACGGCAAAGTTGGGGATGAAGACAACCTTGATAACGTCGTTGACGCGGTCGTCGTTGTTGATGACGTCGGCGACGCCGTTGATGAGGCGGATGACCTCCTTGGCAAAGACGTAGCTCTGCGCTGCCTTGCCCGAGAAGATGAACGTCGTCGGCTGGGGACGGAAGCTCGGGTCGTCGAGCATGCGGTTGTAGATGTCCATGACCTTAAACACGTTCAGCAGCTGGCGCTTGTAGGCGTGGAAGCGCTTGACCTGCGTATCGAAGACGGACGTGGGATCGACGACGATGCCGGTGGTCTCCTTGATGTAGGCCGCCAGGCGCTCCTTGGCGGTGAGCTTCGCGGCTGCCCAGCTCTGCAGGAAGGCGTCGTCCTCCTTGAGGGGCAGGAGCTTCTCGAATTCATAGGCATCTTCGAGCCACTTGTCGCCAATGGCCTCGGTTATCAGGCTGCTCAGCGCGGGGTTCGCGTTGGCGAGGAAGCGACGATGGCTGATGCCGTTGGTCTTGTTGTTGAAGAGTTCCGGGCTGAGTCGGTAGAAGTCCTTGAGCACGGTGTCCTTGATGATCTGCGTGTGCAAGGCACTGACGCCGTTGACCGAGTGAGAGAAGATCACAGAGAGGTTCGCCATGCGGACCTGGCCGTCCCACAGAATGGCCGTCTCTTGCAGCATACTGGCCCAGTCGGAGCCCATGCGCGGGAAGGTCTCGCGGAAGCGGCGGTCAATCTCCTCGATGAACATGTACAGACGCGGCAGGAGGTTGCGGAACATGTTGATGGGCCACTTCTCCAAGGCCTCGGGCAGCACCGTGGGGTTGGTGTAGGCGCACGTCTCGTGAGCAATCTTGAACGCGAGGTCGAAGTCCACGCCCTTCTCGTCCACGAGGATGCGCATGAGCTCGGGGCCACACATGGCGGGATGCGTGTCGTTGGTGTGGACGCATACGTGATCGCCCAGGTGCTCCCAGTCGGGGCCGTACTCGTTCTCGTAGGTGCGCAGGATCGTCTGCAGGCCCGCGGAGACGAAGAGGTACTCCTGCTTGAGGCGCAGCAGCTTGCCATGCTCGCCGGCGTCCGCCGGATACAGAATCGTGGAGATGGCCTCAGCGTTGTAGCGGAAGCCGAAGGCGTCGGAGTACCGCCCGTCGTTGAAGGCGTCGAGGTCGAAGTCGTCCTCGGCCGGCTCGGCCTTCCACAGGCGAAGCTTGTTCACCTTGCCGCCGCCGTAGCCCACGATCTCCACGTCGTACGGTACGGCCAGGATCTTCTCGGCGCCCTCGGTGGTGAACCAATAGCGTCCATTCTCCTCGTGACGCACCACGTGGCCACCAAACTGCACGGTGACGGCACTGGCGGTCTTGCGCGTCTCCCAAGGGTATCCGTGCTCAAGCCACGCATCGGTCTTCTCGACCTGTCGACCGTCTTTAATCTCCTGGCGGAAGAGGCCGTAGCGATACCGCATACCGTTGCCGTAGCCCGCGATGCCCTCCTTGGCCATGGAGTCGAGGAAGCAGGCGGCAAGGCGTCCCAGACCACCGTTGCCCAGACCCGGGTCGCACTCATAGCCGCAAAGCTCATCGAGGTCCATGCCCATGTCGCGCAGGCCCTCCTCAACGAGGTCGTGCACGCCAAAGTTGAGCAGGTAGTTATCGAGGAGCGGGCCAATCAGGAACTCGAGCGAGAAGTAATAGACCTTCTTCTCGCCGATCGTGTGGGTATCTACGTGCTCTACGCGAGCCCGGTGTGCGATGAGCGAAGCGAGTACAAAGAAGCGCTCGCGCATGCTGGCGTCTTCGATGTCCTTGCCAAAGGTCTTGCGGCAGCGGTCACGATACTGCTTGATGAAGTCCTTTTTGCTGCGGAAGATTGCATTTGCCATGTACTAGTCCTTTACTCCGGTAACAGAGACATTCGAGCTATGGTACCGCAACACGCGGGTTTGCGTATGGACAACCTATGGGGTCCATGAAGGGGAACCCAACGCCGATAATGCGTTATCGGTTATGTGTGTTGCAGTCGGTGGCACAAATACCTATCCTTGCGTGCAGCGTCGGTCCATAAGTCCACGTGAAGGGAGAAACCATGACTAACGCAAGGAACATTCGTCTCTATCAACGAAGTGGGGCCTACATCCCCCGCATCGCCGCCGTCCATGACCTCTGCGGCTACGGGAAGTGCTCGCTCGGCGTCGCCATCCCGGTCCTCAGTGCCGCCGGCTGCGACGTGTGCCCCGTGCCCACCTCGCTCTTCTCGGCTCACACGAAGTTCCCCACCTGGCATATGCACGACACCACCGACATGCTCACCCCTTATCTGGACGCCTGGCAGGAGGAGGGCATCGTACTCGACGCCGTCTACTCCGGCTTCCTTGGCGCTCCCGAGCAGGTTGGCGCCATTCAGCGCCTGTACCAGGAGCATCCTCGTGCGCTGCGCATCGTCGACCCCGTGATGGGCGACGGCGGCAAGCGCTACCCCACCTACACGCCCGAGCTCTGCGCCGCCATGGGCGACCTCGTTGATGGCGCGGACGTGCTCACCCCCAACCTCACCGAGGCCTCCATCCTCACCGGCATCGAATACGCCGGGCAGGATGTGGACGACGCCTACGTCGATCGCCTGCTCGACGCCCTGCTCGAGATGGGCGCCAAGCATGTGGTGCTCAAGGGCATCGTGCACGGTGACGGCCTCATCCGAAACGTGGTGGCGGGGCAGGAGGTCGAGCAAGACGAGATTGCGAGCGAACTGCTTCCTTACATGCTGCACGGCACTGGCGACCTCTATGCCAGCGCGCTGCTCGCCGCCATCATGGCCGGCCGCGACCTCTATGCCTCCGTCGAGTTCGCCGGCACGCTGGTGCGCGATGCCATGCGCGTCACGCGCGAACAGCCCGACTACGAGGTGCGTGGCGTAAGCTTCGAGACCGTCCTCGGCGAGGTCGCCGCGCTCCTGGCATAAAGAACCGCAATCAATAAGGCCCGCTCAAAGAGAGCTGACCGCTTGCCCGCAGTGGGATCGCGCTCAGAATTGACCGTAATCCCACTGCGGGCAAGCGGTCATTACATGTCGGCTTCTTCCTCTGTGCCACCGACGAAGGGCGGCGTCGCATGCGACGTGATCTGCTCGCGCAACAGACCCTGCAGCTCGTCGTCCACACCAGCGATCGTGCAGGTAAAGCGAACCTGGCCCTCGCTCGTAGTTGACTTGGTCCATACGTACGTGATGAATGGTGTGAGGTCGCCCGAGGGCTTGAAGAACCCAAAGACCGACGACTTTTGGAGAACGCCATTCTCGTCCATGTACACACTCACGTGGTAGATGACGGTATTGATCTTTGGATTGAGCAGGGAGTTCACCGAGAAGGCCGTCGCCTGAATCTGGGAGCTTGAGAGGCACTCGAAGACGTTCGACGAGGTGGTATCGACCACCGAGACCTCAATGCGGCCGGTGTTCTCGTCAGCCTCCTGCACCGAGAATTCCGGTGGGAACTGAGTGAAGCCGTTGCCCCATTCGATGCCCCCTGCCATGGCGTCGGCCACGGTATACACGTTGACGTTGCGCGAGAGGTTTGCGGTGTACTCGGCACGCTTCACGCCCACAAAGACCTGCGTAAACACCACAACGCTCACGCAGATGACCACGACGGCCACCGCCAGGCGCGAGAGTCGCTGCCCTACGTTGGAGCCCGACGGATCATCGCTGGAGAGCGGGTCCACATCCACGCCATGACCCATCTCTTTGCGGCGGGCACGCTGGCGCTCTGCGGATTCCACGTCGGTATGGCCGGAATTGTCGACCTTCGAGAAGAGCTCCTCGGCCTCCTCCGCAGAGAGGGAATTGGGATTGGGGGTTGTTAGGCGCTTCGTAGACATACGACCTCGAGAATGGAGACAGACTTTATGAGTATAGCGTTTTTTCGGAGCGTTGGGGCAATCCCCCGCAGGCCCTTACGTTCGTTCACCGTTCGCGTTCACCGTTCACCATTCTCGCGTCTCTCGAGCCAACGATCCACCTGGATCTTGATAAAGGCGGCGAAGGGCACGGCGACCAGCATGCCGGCAAGCCCTCCCACGGCACCACCGGCGATGAGCGCCGCCACCACGAGGATGGGATGCACCTCGACGTTGTCTGAGAGCAGCTTGGGATTGATGACGTTGGCATCCACGAACATGACGATCGCCATGACCACGAACCCCGCAATCATCGTGCCCCACGCCATGTCGGGAATGCACATGAGCGCGATGGAGCAAAACCCCACGGGTCCGCCCACGTAGGGAATGAGGTTGCCGAGACCGGCGAGCAGTCCCACCACCGGCGCAAAGGGCACCCCAACGATCGTCAGCGCGATGCCCGAGAGCAGCCCCACGACCAGCGCGTCAATGCCTTGGCCTCGGAAGTATCCAGAGAAGACGCGATCCGCATCCTCAAAGAAGGGCGTGGGGTCAATCGCATGTCGCCCGAGCAGCGCACGTGCCACACGGCCCAGGTATTCCGTCACGCGCGGTCCGTCGATGAGGAAATACACCCCAAATATCACGGCAAACACGATCGTCGTCACGACGTTCTTCGCCTCGTTGAAGGTATCGAGCAGCTTGTGGTCGCCCCCCAGCGAGATGATTCCCCACTCCTCGAGGCGCCTCTGGGCGACGCTCACCATATGCATGAGGCCGCCCTGTGCCTCACCGAACAATGCCTGTATTGACTCCCAGCGCAGATTCGTGACGCTATGGGTGACCATGAGCACAAAGATCGCAACGATGGCAAGCAGAAACAGCGCCACGAGCACCAAGCTCAGCGCCACGGCCGTCATCCGACGCCGCGTCCCGTCCATCGCAAAGTGTTCGTGGCGCTTGAGCATGGACGAGACGCGCTTGACCAGCGGATTGAGCACATAGCTTAGGGCGGCGCCATACACGAGCGGCTCGACCACGGCGCAGAGAAGCTCCCAGATCTTTGCAAACACCGGAGACGCAAAGTACAGGAGCATCAGCGCGCCCACCACGAGCACCACCGTGACGCCCGCATAGGCGCAGGTCTTCACGTAGCGCTCATCCAGATTGTCCCAGAACCTGTTCATGTGTGACCCTCATCGTCCATGGCAACCGCACGTCCCCGTGGGATATGTGCAACCCTTAGCCAAGCTCGTCCAGCTCGGCAAGCCAGAGGGTAGCGAGCGCATCGCTCGGCATGCGCAGGTCGCCACGCGGACTCACTGCCACCGAACCTACCTTCGGGCCGTCGGGCAGGCAGCTCCTCTTGAACTGCTGGGCAAAGAAGCGCCAGTAGAACGTGCGCAACCACTTGAGGATTGTCGCGTCATCGTAGGTGCCCGCAAAGGCGATGCGTGCGAGTCGGTACACCTTACGTGGCCGCGATCCACGCCGCAACACCTCATACAGCACAAAGTCATGTAGCTCGTAGGGTCCCACCAGGTCCTCCGTCTGTTGTGCGATGGTGCCGTCCTCGTTGGCAGGCAGCAGCTCGGGAGAGACGGGCGTGTCGAGCACGTCGTACAGCACGCGTGCCTCCACGTCGTTGCCGCACGTATCGGCCACGTAGCGTACGAGGTGGCGCACCAGCGTCTTGGGCACACCCCCGTTGACACCGTACATGCTCATGTGGTCGCCATTATACGTGGCCCAACCCAAGGCGAGCTCGCTGAGGTCGCCCGTACCAACTACAAGGCCACCCTCCTGGTTGGCGATGTCCATGATGATCTGGGTGCGCTCGCGCGCTTGGGAGTTCTCGTACGTCACGTCGTGCACCGATTCGTCGTGCCCGATGTCGGCAAAGTGCTGTCGCACGGCCGCCGCGATGCTCACCTCGCGCAGCTGCACGCCCAGGGCCTCGGCCAGCGTGGTGGCGTTGCTCTTCGTGCGATGCGTCGTGCCAAAGCCCGGCATGGTAACCGCTATGATGCCATGGCGGTCGAGACCTAGCAGGTCGAACGCCCGAACGGCCACGAGCAGGGCGAGAGTCGAGTCCAAGCCGCCCGATATGCCGATGACGGCACAGGTGCCATGCGTGTGCTCAAGTCGCTTGGCCAAACCATGCGCCTGAATGGCAAAGACGTCCTCGCACCGCTCGGCACGCTCGGCATCGTCGCCGGGAACAAAGGGGTAGGCGTCCACCGGACGGGTAAGCTCGGTCTCGGTCGGCTCGAGCACGAAGCGCGACACCATGTGGCCTGCCGCCTCGCTCACCACCGCGCTCCCAAACGTGGACATGCGGCGACGTTCGGCCGCCAGCGCGGCGACGTCGATCTCGGTCGTTGCCGCGCCCGGCCCGAAGGGTACCGATTCGGCAAGCAGCCGTCCGTTCTCTGCGATGAGGTCGTGCCCGGCAAACACCACGTCGGTCGTGGACTCGCCCCATCCAGCACTCGCATACGCATAGGCGCAAACGAGACGTGCGGACTGGCCAACCACCAAGGAGCGACGGTAGGCCGCCTTGCCCACGATGGCGTTGGATGCAGAGAGGTTCACCACGAGCGTGGCACCAGCCAACGCATGGGCGATGCTCGGCGGCTGCGGTGCCCACAGGTCCTCGCAGACCTCGGCCGCAACCACCAAGTCGGGCACGCCCTCGCACGCGAAGAGCTGGTTGGCACCAAACGTGGCATAGCGCCCCGGCGCCCACTCGACGACCTCACACACCTCGGGCCCCGCAGTGAAGTGCCGCGCCTCGTAGAACTCGTTGTAATTTGGCACGAAGCGCTTGGGCACAATGCCCACCACGTCGCCCGCATTGAGAGCGATTGCGCAGTTGTACAGCTTGCCACCCACCTGCACCGGCGCCCCCACAAAGACGAGCGCCTCGAGCTCGGCGGTACGCTCGGCAAGCGTCTGAACCCCACGCAGCGACGCGTCGAGCAGTGCATCCTGCCAGAAGAGGTCCTCGCAAGTGTAGCCCGTCACGCACAGCTCGGGCAGCACGATCACCTTGGCGCCCGCCTGGGCCGCTTCGCACATCGCTTCGCTGCACGCCTCTACGTTGTGCGCCACGTCGGCGACGCGCACGCGCGGGGTTCTCACCGCGACCTTAACGAATCCGTCCTGCATGGGGCCTCCTCAATCGGCACGTATTTGCTACGAGCATTCTACACACAAAGCGCGCACCATTGGGGGCGCGGCCCTTCAGTGGTCTTCAGCGACCTCGCCTCATCGGACCACGCCAACCTCGCCGCATCGGACCACGCCAAATCACCCCAGACATGGCCACGACCCCACGATCGGGGCCCCTGCCCAAGCGTCCAGGGCGCGATTCTCATCCCCTTTGCCCTACCAGCGCTGGGCCACCGGAGCGAGGTCGCACGTCCAAGCGTCGAGCTTGGCGTTGGGTGCCGCATCCAGCGAGAGGTCCGCGAAGAGACCCGCACGATAGCTGCGCAGCGCCGCGAGCGCAATCATCGCGCCATTGTCACCACACGCCTTCATGGGTGGCACCGTGACGCGCACGCCACGCTTGCTGAACTCGCGCTGGTATGCCTCACGCAGCTGCGGGTTGGCAGCCACGCCGCCACCCACGCAGAAGTCATCGACCTCACACTCGTCGACGGCGCGCTTTGCCTTGCTCACCTGCACGTCAATGACGGCCGCCTCAAAGCTCGCGGCGAGGTCAGGCAGGTTGATGGCACGCCCGGCCTTGTTCTCGCCCTGAATGTAGGTGATGACGGCGGTCTTGAGACCGCTCAGCGAGAAGCGGTAGTCGCCGCTGTGCATCATCGCGCGCGGAAAGTGGACGGCGCGCGGATTGCCCTTCGCCGCCAGCTTGCTGATGACCGGACCGCCCGGATATCCCAGGCCCAGCGCCTTGGCGACCTTGTCGAACGCCTCGCCCACCGCATCGTCGATGGTGGCGCCCAGAAGCTCGTAGTCGCCCCAATTCCGCACATGCACGAGCATGGTGTTTCCGCCACTCACAAGGCTCGCGACGAAGGGCGGCTCGAGATCGGGCGTCGCGAAGAGGTTCGCGAAGAGATGACCCTCAAGGTGATTGACCGCCACCAAGGGCAGGCCGGTGGCTCCACACAGGCCCTTGGCGAACGCAACGCCCACCACGAGCGCCCCCACGAGGCCGGGGCCAGCCGTCACGCCCACCGCGGCAAGGTCGGACGGTGCGAGCGTATCCACCCCAAGGGTCTCGCCCGCCTGCGCCAGCGCCTCCTCAAAGACGCTGACAATGGCCTCGGTATGCTTGCGACTCGCAATCTCGGGAACGACGCCACCAAAGCGAGCGTGGAAGTCAATCTGCGTGGCCACGACGTTCGAGATGACGCGACCTGTGCCGTCAAGCACCGCCATGGCCGTCTCGTCGCATGACGACTCGATGCCCAGCACGAGTGGTCCGGCAGCGGCGATGCGCTCCTGCGCCGCCGCATCGCGTGGCGCAGGCACGATGGGCCATGGCCGCATGGAGGCCTGGGGCTCCGTCAAGGCGGCGTCGGAGACATGCGGCGTCAGCAACGGCAGCGACGTCGTCATGATCAGCGCGTCTTTGCCGTAGCCATAGTAGTCGCGCCGACGCCCCACCTGCTCCAGACCAAGCGACCGATATAGTGCGAGTCCCACATCGTTGGTCGCGGACACTTCTAGCGTCAGGGTCTGTGCACCCAAGACGTGTCCATCGTAGGCGATGCGCTGCATGAGACGCGTGCCGATGCCTTCCTTACGCCGCGAAGGCCGCACCGCCACGTCGAGCACCTCGAGGGAGTCACCTGCCAACATGCCACCCGCGAAGCCGATGATGTCACCTTGATCGTGGGCAACCCACCAGGTACGACCGGGCTGCGCGAACTCCTCCTCGAAGAGGGCATACGACCATGGGTCGTGTACGTCACCGGCGAACGCCTCCTGCTCCAGACGAACCACTTGTTCAACATCGTTCACCGACATGGGACGCAGCTGCAGATGGAGGTCGGCCAGCTCGTCGGCGACACCCGTCACCTCGACGTGTGAAGACTCCCCCAGACCAAGGCGCTTGCGCTCGTTCTCCTCCGCATCCGAGAGCCGCGTGTACACCGGTAGCACCAAAGCCGGATCTAGCCCATGCATCGTGACAGGCGCACTCCCTTTGAATCCGTACAACAGCGACTCGCCCGTGGGAAACCACAGAGCCTCGTCGCAATGACGCAGGAGGCCCCCCGCCTCGAAGCGGTCGCGATACTTGATGAGGCCGTTGCCAGTGAGCAACAAGTCACGTGCGTCTGCGCGGTTCGCCCACGACGCCACACACTCGTCGACCTTCTGCACCGTCTCACTCGCAAACGTTCGATGCGCGCCCTTCTCATCCAGCACGTAGATTCCCGGATACACTTCTCCGCGCATCGCGTCCAGCGCAACCGCAAGCATGCCACGCACGCCCACGAGCCACGCACGCCATGCGGTCGCATCGAGCGTCGAGCCACCCAAGAGCGGCTTTCCCAGTCCGCACGCCATGCCCTTTGCCGTGGCAATGCCGATGCGAACGCCGGTGAACGACCCGGGACCACGCCCCACGAGCACCGCATCTACGTCGGCAATCGCAAGGCCCGCCGCCGCCAACGCTTTCAGCGCCGAATTCACGAGTTCCTCGTTGGCATGCCGTCGGCACATGTGGTCACGGCTCGCCAGCACCTCAATCGTGCCGTCGGTGCCCATGCGCCCCACGGCACAGCACAGCATGTCCGACGACGTGTCGAGCGCAAGAATCGTTTGAGTCCCCATGAACACCTCTTCTCTCGTGTAACTCATGAAGTGTAACACGGGCCGCCGAGGCGCGAGCAGCGGACCCCACCTGTTCTTCACTCCCTCAGTTCCCGTCCCCGCCCGGCTCCCCGTCCCTTCCTGGCCACCGTCCCCTGTCGCCGCCCCTTCCTGGCCGCCGTCCCCGCCCGGCCGCCGTCCCCTGTCGCTGCCCCTTCCTGGCCGCCGTCCCCGTCCGGCTCCCGTCCCCTGTCGCCTCCACTGTCGTCGTCCCTTCACCGGCCGCCGTCCCCGGCCGCCATCACAGAACTACTCAGCAGGTATCTAATATTGAACTTTTTGGCTATTTTTCCTGCGCTTTTCTCACATTGATTAGATTAATATTTACCTGCTGAGTAATTGCGAGGGTAACCGTCGAGAGCCTGAGTTGAAAGACGGCCAAGACCCTGTCCACATCGGCAAGACTGGAGAGACGATGTACGCGTTCATAAGTCACACATCGGCATGCGAGGCACTTCGACTTGTCTCGAGCAACACGAAGCGTTGGCCCAAAGAACCGCGACCGCTGCCCAAGCACGGCGATTGCGTCTCTACCCAACGTGGGTTTATCGAATTCTGCGCGAAGACAGACCTCAAGGAGCTCGGCATCACTTCTCAACCAACGGACCTCATCGTCCCGTCCTCGCGTGACCGCAGCCGCGGACGACAAGCCACCTTTCATGTGTGGAGCCGCAATCTACCCGCCAACTCCCTCCTTTGGCTGGGAAACAATCTCTTGGTGAGCGGGCCCGAGCTTACGATCCTCCAGCTATGCGGCACCAACGTGAAGCTCGACGCGCTTCTCGATGACTTTGCGAAGTCGGTGCACGCCGAGATCGAAATCATCGCAAGCATAGGCCTCGACGAGAAGCCCGTCTTGGAGATACCGCTCAACTGGGAGCGCATCCGCAGCCTCGTAGTCGCAGCCGTCGTAGCATGCGAATTCGCCGGCACCTATCGACTTCCCGTTGGCAACAAGGATACGAACTATGAGGCCGTACCCCTCATGAGCTGTCGAAGCCTCGAGACCATGGCCCGTTCGATGGGCAGTCGTTCCATGGAGCGACGCGCCATACGAGCCTCGCAACTTGCGTTTGACCATTCGAAGTCTCCCATGGAGACTGCACTCGCGCTCATGCTCACGCTCCCCGTCGAGATGGGCGGCTTTGGCTTGCCTCGACCCGTCCTCAACAAAGACCTGGACGTGTCTAAATGGCGTGGACACCTCTCCGATCGCGACACCGTATGCCCAGACATGTGGTGGGAGGACGATGGAGTGGCACTCGAATACGACAGCGCCGCCTTCCACGGCGGGTCAAACGAGGCAAAGCGCACGAACGACGCCATACGTTCGAACATCCTGACCTCGCTCGGCTATGCGACATTTCGCGTCACGCCAAGCGCCATCGCATCGTTGCAAGGAGCCACGACATTGGCTCATCAGATTGCTGCCCGAATGGGCATCGAACTCGTATCGCCTGACAACATCGGTTTGCAGAGACGAACGAAGCTCTTCACGGAGCTCATGCCCAAGAGCACCAAAGAAGCCTAGAGCCACTCTGCGGGTTCCGGGGGCGACCCTTCCACAGCCCCGCCATGAGCTCCGGGGGCGACCCTGCCACGGCCACCGGGGACGGTCCCGCCACGACCACGCTGCCGGCCGCGCCATGGGCACCGGGGCGACCCTGCCACGGCGACGTTACCGGCCGCGCCATGGGCACCGGGGCGACCCTGCCACGGCCACGTTACCGGCCGCGCCATGGGTGTCCTAGGGGCCAATTACTCAGCAGGTAATAATTAATCAAATCGCTTTGACAACA
>JAFWIE010000127.1 GCA_017533825.1 Atopobiaceae bacterium
ACGCCGAGGGCAACCCGGTCTGGAGCATCTACGAGACCGACGACGGCGAGGCGCTCCCCGCGGGCACCTACACCGTCACCGAGACCGGTGGCGAGCTCTTCGACCGCGACGGCGTCGAGTACGAGCGCACCACCACCTACCAGGTCGGCGAGGAGGTCACGGCCGAGGCCGCCGAGCTCGAGGTCACGGCGTCCGGCACCGCGAAGGCAGTTGTCACCAACGCGTACGAGAGCCCGAAGGGCGTCGCGAAGATCAGGGTCGCCAAGGCCTTCGAGGGCGACTACCAGGGCGACGAGAGGTTCGAGTTCGTGCTGGCCGACGAGGACGGCAACGAGGTCGGCAGGGCCAAGGCCGCCAACGGCGAGACCGCCGAGTTCGCACCCATCCGCTACAAGGCCGAAGACGCGGACGGCGAGTTCGCCTACACCATCACCGAGGTCGTCCCCGACGAGCCGACCGCGGGCATCATCTACAACACCGACCCCGTCGAGGTCACCGTCACGCTCGACGAGAACCTCAACGCCTCCGTCGCCTACGGCGAGGACGAGGAAGCCGACCACGCCACCGTCACCAACAGGCTCGAGGCCCCCGAGGCCGAGGCCGGCACCATCACGGTGAGGAAGGTCGTCTCCAGCACGCGCGCCGAGGACAAGCAGAAGGACTTCGGCTTCCGCGTCACGCTCCTCGAGTCCGACAACAAGACCACGAGGAAGCTCTCCGGCACCTACGGCGACATGGAGTTCACCGACGGCGTCGCGGAGTTCACGCTCAGGGACGGCGAGTCCAGGACCGCGCGCGACCTGCCGTTCGACGAGGCCGGCAAGATCAACTACTCCTGCGAGGAGACCGACGCGAAGGGCCTGACGCCCAGCCTCAAGGAGCAGAAGAACGCGGCCGGCAACGGCACCACGATAACCTGCACGAACACCTACAAGGAGACCGAGAAGAGGACCACCACGACGACCACCAGGCCCGTCACCACGACCACGACCAGGACGAGCACGCCCAAGACGGGCGACCCGACCACCTACCTGCCGCTGGCCGCGCTGGCCGTCGCCGGCGCCGTCGCTCTCGCGATCGGCGCGCGCCGTCGCCGCGAGTAGCGACCGACCAAGAGCGCCACGGAGATAAGCTCCGTGGCGCACCACGACCATCCATGAAGGGACGGTCCCCGAAGGCCTCGTTGCCCGGGGACCGTCCCTTTTTTATCCTCGTTTTCAGCTAAGTCGTCCCCTGCGATTAGATCAGCCCTTCTCGCTTGGCCCATTACGGGTAACGCCCATTTCTGTGGAGAGGCTGCGGAAAAGAATGCCCCACAACAGCCCGCATTCCTCGTGTATTACTTCAAAGCATCTGCGGGTACATAATAAGCGACAGTAGCATCGTCGCAACACAGTGCGTCACGGGCGATGTAGCAAACTCGTGCAGCATGAGATGGGAGAAGACTGGGAAAGTATAAAAGCAAACGGTACGAAAGAGTAAGAATCGCTACCGTCTGCCGAAAAAAAAGGCTCAGTCCTAAAACCTGTAGGTGACCGCTATGCCGCCAACGTTTCCCTGCCAGGTGAGTAGCGCCTGCTCGAGTCGAAGATTTTGAGGAAGAAGTACTCGTCGTCTGGGTATCCGTAGCCGGCGCGACGGAGCTGCTTG
>JAFWIE010000072.1 GCA_017533825.1 Atopobiaceae bacterium
CCAAGTCCACGCGCAAGTCCACGCCCAAGTCCACGCCCAAGTCCACGCCCAAGTCCACGCCCAAGTCCACGCCCAAGTCCACGCCCAAGTCCACGCCCAAGTCCACGCCCAAGTCCACGCCCAAGTCCACGCCCAAGTCCACGTTAAGGATTGTTCCGTCCGAGGCGTGCTCCCAATGGTGGGATGAGTTTCGTTCTGACACAACGACGGTGACGTTGAAGGCGTCTACCGTTCAGGTGAAGGTGAAGCGCGGCTACGCCGAAAGGTGGCATAACACTCTGCGCCACAACGGCTTCACGTGGAGCCGTAAGGGGTTCTGGTGGGCGCCGCTTGACGGCGCCCAACGCGAAAAGACTGCGAAAAAGAACCGTAGGAATGATGCACTGACTGAGGGCATGAGCAAGGAGGAAAGGAGGGAATTCTGGCGAAACAGGGCAAAGAAGTCTGCATAAGTGCTATGATTAAGCTCACCTGTCAAAGGGCTGGAAGGTGAGCTTATGAATGCACTTGACGCAATGAGAGAGGTTCTCAATCGTGAGAACCTCTCTGTTACAGACGTGTCGGTTAAGATGGGGTATAACCGTACTAACCTCACGTCAACGTTTTCACGAGAAAACGAACCAAAACCTAGCAAGATTGTTAGGTTTGCTGAAGCCACCGGATACGAGTTAATTATGAGATCTAAGTCCGATGGCTTTGAATTCATCATTGATGAGTAATACGATTTGTACCTATCAGCAAGGGCTCCACACGGGAGCCCTTTTTATGGGCACATGCCAACACTACCTTCATGGATGGTTGTCTACCTTCTCGTTTGGTATTCAGCGAGTTGGCCGCTTTTGGCGTGCCTACGATATCGATTGGCGTGCCGAATATGGCGTACGCAACTGGCATGACGAACGATTCACGAACGAAGCTGATGCGCTCGCACACATAGCAGCGATGTCCGACTACGCATTGACGCACTAGTTAGAAAGGAAACACCATGAGTTTCTACGAAATCATAAACGAACTACGTAGGCGTTTTGCCTACGCCGACAGCTTCGACGAGTTCGACACCGAAGCCGAGCGGGCGCTTGACGCCTACGTAGCAGGCGTGTTTGACGCCGCTGCGCAACTCGGCATCACGCCCGACGAGCTTGACCACATCGTCAGGTGTGCATAAACACATCAACTTTACGAGCTAGATTTGGGGCGCTTAAAACTAGCGCCCCTTTTGCGTGTACCTTCGATGCAGGGCACGAATGCGCCTTGCATCGAGGGCACTTGCATAGGGCAAGACCCACGAATCCCGAGAAAGGGGAACGAAAAATGAAAAAACATGTAACGTTTAGCAAGAAAAACATAGAAAATATCGTCTACAACGTCCTCAAGAAAGGAGGACGAGTGAGAATCGATAGCGAACACGGCGATGTTGCTGTGTTCATATCAACGAATCACGGGTGGACAGCTACGTTACCGTACGTAGTTGTCTACGGGAACAGTAAGAAAGAACCCGACATACTAGAAAAGGTACGTTCGGGCGGAGTACTCTTATCAAAAATGAGGCTCCCTTTTAACGAAGGAGAGCTTGTCTATATATATGTAGACAAACAATATTGCGAATGGCGGGAAACCGCCATCCATGGCATTCGGATGCTTGA
The DNA here is from genome assembly GCA_017533825.1 of Atopobiaceae bacterium. Classification (GTDB taxonomy): domain Bacteria; phylum Actinomycetota; class Coriobacteriia; order Coriobacteriales; family Atopobiaceae; genus RUG440. The sequence goes on from JAFWIE010000072.1 coordinate 1,644, forward strand.
CCTACCAATCCGATAGCCAACGAGCACGAGTTTCTTCCACCGCAGAGGCTACGAGCTAACGAGTTCGTAGCCTCTGTATCTTTCGAGCTGGAAACTCTAACGAATTTCTAGCCCGAAGGGTACAGAGGGTACCCGTAACGAGTTTGGAGGTTGATATGATTTACATCGTCAAAGCTGAAGAGAAGTTCAACAATCCACTGGACTACTACGACAACGAACAGCATGTTGACGGCTATCTTTTTACCACGCTTGAGCAGGCATGGGAGTTCGTCTGGAGGAATTATATCGAGTCTGCGGTAAACACGCAGCCGTATCACGTCGATGATAGCTATCTATACATCGAATACGAGAACGAAAAGTTCTCGTGTTCAATCGAAACTTACCGCATCAATAGCGGCGAGCCCTTCACCCTCTAACGAGTCACATCACGAAAGGAGGTGAGCCCATGCGAGTTCATGGGCATCCGCCTTGACACTGCCACGAACGTGGGCGAGTCACGGCAGGTAGCCGCGCCCAACGATACGATTACGCATGAAAGGAGGTGAAACGATGCATCCGCCTTGACGCAATAGATCCCAACGAGCTGCGCTCAAAGTGCGGCGCTTTGCCGAGCGTGGTCGCACGGCAGCGAGTTGGCAACATCCACGAGCAAAGGCACCCATGACGGCAATCGTGGGTGCCTTTCGCTTACACGTCTACCGCACGATACGGGAACTCATACGATTTTTCGTACCGTACGGCATACGTCTACGAGTTTTCGAAGGGAGGAAAATGGCCACCAAGGACAACGTGCGTGATCTCGCACGCACCGCCTACGAGTTCGCACGCACCGCATGGCACTACATGATCGTGCGTGGCGACTATACCATCATGCCGTTCTATCAAAAAAACCTAGAGGAGCTGTGGACATATTCCACGGCCCTAGCATAACGAATCAGAAAGGAGGCTAGCAATGTACGACGAGCTCGACCACTACGAGGACACCTATGTGTACCTCGAGACACTAACGCACCCGCTCGACAAGAAGGAGGATAAGTAATGTTCCTCTACCTGTGTGCGTTCATGCACACACTCCCCGCCCCGGTTCTCAACGAGCTGGGCATTATTTCAAACCACGTAAGCGACGTGTCGCCAGAGTTTTTGCGCGGCATCGAGCACGTGGTGTTCACGTTAATGCTCAACTAACACCATGCCCAAGAAACGAACCCGAACGCGCCGCAGTGCACCGAGACCAAGGGCCAGGCGTCTAGGGTGTAGGTGAGGGCATCTATCAAGAAACAGACGGAAGTACTAACGAAAGGAGAAACGAATTATGTACTTCTTGATTCATGTGTTCCCTCTGTACGTGGTGACATTCATTGCCATCTACGTGCTGGTAGGGAGGCAGTAGATGAGCAACGATTTTTCTCTTTTGGAGGCGCTGGCGCTCTTTGTCGCGCCAGCGTTGATCACGGCGCCCATTGCGATTCTCTTCATGGTCGCATGGGCATTCATGTGGAGGTGACGCATGCGAATAACAGGTGACGGCTACAACGTAGTCGTCAACATCATCACGAATCCCCGCTGCCCCATGCGAGGGTGGTACGTTCGAGGTCGAATCAACGGCCTCGAACTTGACTCCATCTGGTGTGGAGTCCGGCTCGACACCTTCGAGCAGGCTGACAACGCCGTGCTCGAGATCATTCGCGACGAATTCAGGAGGCAAGCATGATTCCCGAATTCGAAGGCAATGGAAAGGTGCCATGCATCCTCGTGGCGTACGAGCGCTACGAGGACGAGAACAAGCCACGGTTCGAGTACATGCATCACCGTGGCCGCTTCCTCTCGTATGAGAACTACGAGCGGAAGATGACGAGCGACTTGGAGTTCGCCGCTCGTCAGGCATCCGACAATTGCGACGGCGTTACTGTTGTCGCATACGTTGCATGCGATGGCGCAACGAGCTACGAGGACAACTCGTATGCCATCGTTGCAGTAGAGCGCATGTTTGGGCGCTATACCACATGGTTCGTAGGCGAGGAAATCGCCGAGGATATTCAAGACTGGTAACGATTCTAGGGAGGAAGAAATCATGTTCTTCGGTTCAATATTTGTCCGCAATGACGCAATGCTCAACGAGCTTGAGCGTGCGACCCTCGCACTCGGCGAGGTACTTTCGACCCCAATGGGAGTAATCCTGATGGGAACGTTGCAGCAAGATGAGTTCTATGCGAACTCAAACTTTGATGAGTATCAGTCGCTTGTCGATGCTGGCAAGCGACCGACGAAAAAACGCGAGACAATCTTAGGAATGTCTCGCTTTTACAAAGGCGAGGCCAACGGTCTCGCAGATGCCTTAATCTTCGCAGTGCAGCAGGCGACGAACTGGACTGTTCGTCGCCGCTATGCAAGGCTTGTCGTCAATGACGAGCTAGACGCCATGCAAGGGTATGGCACAAGCAACTTGTACGTCAAATGTATGTCGTTGGCCTATGCCAGAAACTAGCAACAATTTTTTACCCAACGATTTTCAAGTACCTGTTAACGGCCACCTTCGGGTGGCCTTATTAGAAAGGATAGACCATGACAACGATTTTCACCCCCGAAACCGGAGAGGTTCACACTCTGCAACTCACATCGTCGAGCGGGGTTGACTTCCTTGCCGACGTGATGGGCAACAGCGGCGTGCCCATAAGCACCGAGGCAGACTTCGAGGAGGCAGACTTCGAGCTGTCCCTAGAGGATTACCGCTGGTGGCGCAAGTGGGCTGCCAATGAGCAGGTCATCAACGACACCATGAACGAGTTGGGAGTAGGGGAACAGATGGAAGTCCCCTGCTTCTACGATCAACGCCCCGACTGGGAGGATGCCCAGCGGGCCTACGCCGAATACCTCGGCATCGAGCTTGCCGAGTAGGTGTGTACCAACCTGCCAAGGAGGCTTGCGAAAGCGAGCCTTCGGCGGGATTGGCACATGCCAATTAGTCCTAGAGAAAGGAACTGAAATGGACAAACGTACGAAAAATGCAATTGCAAGTCAGCGTGACGAAATCCTGCGCTACGTGGAGGAAAACGAGGGGTCGAGGTATAGCCGAGTGGACTTCGACGCCCTTCGCAAACAAGCCCTTGCACTTGGCATCATGATTGACAAGGATATCGAACCCGCAAAGACTTCGATCACGTACGCCGACCTCATCGACGCATTCAATGCAAAGTGGACGACGAAGAACGCCTACGACGAAAGCTGCACAACATCGCAGTAGACCTGTTCGAGGAGGCAGGTGCCGACACCGAGAGCGACGACTTCGATGACTTCAAGTACGACGTGCTCGAGGACGAGCTCATTGACGTCATACAAGATGCGCTCAACGAAGCTGTTGGTGACCATCGCCTCACGGTGGATAACTTTAAAAAATTCTTCGACGAGATTGAGGAGTAGAGGATGTACGACGTGACAATGCGCATTCAAGACATTAACAGCAACGAATACGAGTGCCCGTTCGAGGCACGTTTCGTTGACGAAGACCTTGCGCAAATGCTGTTCGACAAGATTGTCCAGAACGGAGAGTTTTGGCACGACACAATCTGCGAACGATATGGACTAGCAGACGAGGACGAGCCATGGATTCAGCTCTTCCTCACTGACGACGTCCATGAGTGTGACATGGACGAAGACGAGTACTGGATGAGCTACGAGGTTCTTTAGGAGGAGCAATGATTCGATTCAACACTATGACCGACTCCACGTTCGACTGGATGGAAGAGCATGGCTACTACGGCAACGGACCGTTATGGGACGTTGACAAGCCGTGCAAGCACGGCACGTTCACCTACGACGGGATGAAGTACACCGTCGTCGTGGGACACTACGACGACTATTGGTTTGCAGAGACTACCGATGAGCACTTGGATGCAGAGACGCAGACGAGCGAGCTGCATCCCGACATTGCGCTCATCGAGTGCTTGTCATATCTCCTTGCACCGATTGCGTTCGCCGAGGAGGGCAACTGCGAGGACGCAGTGTACCGTGTGGCTTACGACACGTTCTCGATCATGTATCGCAACGAGAACGTTGCGTACACTGCGGAGTGGCCGACAGGAGAGCATGAGATGCTCATGCTCGGCATCATGAACCACTTCGCAAGGAAGGCAGTTAAGTTCTTCGCCGCAGATTTGTGGCAAGAGTTCTAGCAAGCAACGAGTTTAGTTGGCAACGGGCACCTGCGGGTGCCCTTGGTCTCAAGGAGGAGCGAAATGGCAGAGGTAAAGGCAAGGTTCCCGATGGCAAATGACAAGTTCGACGAGGACGAGTTCGTTGCAAGGCTGGCTGACTGGTGCGACCAATACGTAGATGAGATAGCAGTCCCCGTCATGGTATGTGCCCACGAGCTCTACGAGGATGCGGCGGTGCGTCACCTCGTATACGAGTGGTGGGACGAGATGAAGAAACACAAGGCGGCAAGGAGGCGTTACCTCAACGGGTTCGCCGACTATAACCCGAAGTATCCGCCATTCAAGGAGGAATGGCACGCCGAGAAGAAGAACGCATTGAACGACGCACTGCATACCCTTCTCGTGAGGTAATCTCCGGTTTGTAATGGGCACCTACGGGTGCCCTTGGTTTTGAAAACGAAAGGAAAGACAATGAAGTATGGAATCTTTGGAGACACTGAGGCAATGGTAAAGCGTGCAGTCCTCTTCGAGAATGGCGACGAGGAGTATCCGCAGGACTTCATCATCGTCGTGACGAAAAACAAGACATTTGAAGGTGGCGACTACTACATTGTCACTTGCATCGACGACGAAAGACCGCAGTTCGTCGAGTGTGTTGGTTCGCTTAGCCCTAGTGACCTCGACCAACTCATGAGAGAACTCGTCACTGGTCTTCTGTACAGTGACGACGACGATGAATACTGGAACACGTACAACAGCATCTTCTTTGAGAACGTTCCAGCGTTCGAGTAGCTCTAGGACGAATGTCTCGTTGGCAAGGCAACGAAAACCCAGCACGCAAGGGCGCTTCAAACGGAGCGCCTTTTTTGATGGGCTTTCGCTACTACAGAGAGGAGAACAACATGTGCAAGCGAGTTCTGTTGCCCACTGACAACCGGCACGTGAAGGTAGACGAAAGGGGTACCGAGTACTTCTTTCAACCCAAGCATGCATGGGATGACAGTCCCAATCCCGAGGGCAGTTGGCTACCCGGCGTAAAGAGGGACAAGCATTTCGTTTGGCAATACAAGCCGAACAGCAAGACGAAGGTGGACAAGAGCGGGCAGCTCGTGTTCACCGAGGGCAGGTTCTACGACCGTCCCCGCCCGTACAAGATGATAACCGGACAGACGAAGCGCGTTCGGGTGACGCGCTACACGTTCGAGGAGTTCAATCGCCCTTCGAACTCTCCGAAGGGACGCAACGGACAGTACTACAAGTACGCACATCAAGTGTGCAGCCGCGCCGTCTACTACGATGGAGAGAGGTTCTGGAAGAACGGTGACGTACGGATATGCCGCAACGCATGGTTCAACCACACCATAGTGCCGTTCGACGGGTTCATGTGGGACGCATGGCCCGAGCAGAGCGACGAGCAGGGCATACCGGTAGTTGGCATCTGGTGCCACGACGGAGTCCCCTATCAGGTCGAGCTTGACGGCGACGTGTTCGGCGTCAGCGAAGGCGAATGGCAGGGCATGTATCAGCAGGTTTTGAAGCTGCGTGCAGCTTAGAAGGGAGAAAGAAATGTTCGACGCAAGCGAAGGCAAGAAGATAGCCCTCAAGATTTACAGTGAACTCATCAAGAGCAACGATGACGTGAGCACTTGGGAGCACCGAGTGCTCGACATCATGTGCGAGGAGCTCCTCGTGGAGGACACGACGGAGCTGAGCAACCTCATCGCATGGGCAATGGAGGATATCTCGTATGATGAGATGGTCAACCTGTTCATGCCGAACGAGGGTATCACGAGGCTTCTCGTGGCCGCCCTTGAGGCCGAGCACTACTACGGTTGGGGGTGTGAGTGATGGAGCACACCGTCAACGTAACGAACTGGGAAGGCGAGGCGCTCAGCTTCACAGTCCTCTGCGACGGAGACATTCGCAAGGTCGCAAGCGCGGCGCATCGTGAGATGGGCAGGCGAAAGAACAAGAAGGGCCAGCCGTGCACGACGTACATGCTGGTGAGGATAGACGACGAGCAGCCACCGTATGACGTTGTCTGCAAGTGAGGAGGAAACATGAGATTCTATCTCGAGCACGCCATCACCCTCTATCAAATCGACGTAGTGGAGGCGGACAGCATCGAGGAAGCTCGTGAGTTGCGTGACAACGCAACAAGCGAATACCTCGACCACATCCACAGTGAGCTGAACCGTCGTCCGTATGAGGACGAGCTTCAGAACTGCGTGGAGTACGACAACGACCTCGGAGTTCTTGACTGGGACTGGGATGGACCAGTCATGAGCGCGGAAGAATTTAGGCGTAAGTACACGAGCTTGGAGGCATAGCAATGGCAAAGAAGAACGAACTTGGCACCATCGAGGTTGGCGAATGGGGATTCGGACAGCACGGCAAGCACCAGCGTTGGGAGGAGGACTTCGAGGAGTTCCACGGAACGAAGTCTCCCCTGATATCCGTCAGGTGTGGCCTCGGACGCATCGTCGCAAGCATCGCGGGAGACGCAGGCATCTACGACGACGTGTCGATTGACCTCGTGACAGACGACGGCAGGCACCTCCAACTCGCAACCGTGACTTGCTCCGAGGGATGCGAGGAAACCGGGGACGACCCGACCATTAAGGTGCTTGCGTGGGACGGCATGCACGAGTTCTGCGTACACGAGCAGGAGGTCACCGTCGACGAAGAGGAATCCTATTGGTGGTAGTAGCCGTCGTCACTAGAAACAATTCAGTTGACAGCGGGCACCTTCGGGTGCCCATCGGTTTGAGGAGGAACGAACATGCAGTATTGCAACGTGAAGGTACCAAACGACGTGGCGTGGCTCGACACGGACAAGGACATATTCGCAATGATGGACTTGCTCGTGGGGCCGGGGTACGAGTTGGTTGGTGAGCCGCTACATTATGACGCGTCCATTGGCTACTCGTCATACGGCCCGTATTGCGAGGGAGACATTGGATTCTGCAAGGATGGCTACTACTGCAGTCTCTCCTACGACTTCATGAACATAGGAGACGGCGTGGCGAGGGTGTTCCGGTATGCAATCGACAGACAACCCGCGTGGGACGAGCAATAGAAGACGGCGGGCACCTTCGGGTGCCCTTGGTTTAAGGAGGAGACAATGGGCATTGTTCCACTGGCAATCGAGATGAGAATTGGCGACAAGAGTGGTCACGTCATAACTCGGATGCCAACGAATGCAGAGAGCTTACATTGTGACGTTGCGCACATGAGAACGCAGCAGCGCGTGATGGAGAGGAGTCGCATGCGTCGCTATCCGCTGTACATCATCGCCGATAGGGACGGCATGCTCGTGGAGTACGAGTCGAATCCCACGGGCGGACTCTTCGTACAAGATTTGAATTAGGTTGACGGCACCTTCGGGTGCCTCTTTGTCATGGAAGAGATGGCAGTTCAAGGAGGATCAAGGCATGTTCATTCTGATGCAGGCACAGCACGAGCGTGGTACAAATGAGATTGGAACCGCTCTCATCGGCAAATATGCGTCCTACAAGGAAGCGCACAACGCCATGGAGAAGCTTCTCAGGAACAGGCAAGGAAAGCACGACCCTTCCGAGTGGTCTTACGTCGACGACTTTGAGATGAAGCATGAGGACGAGTTCGGCAACTGGTGGCACTGGTTCGTCATCGACACTGATGACCCCAGAGAGTTCTTCATCGAGGGCGGAGACGACCTGTTCTACGACGACTAATTCTGCAAGGGTAAGTAGGCATAACGCAGACGGACTTAATAAGCAACGATGATACCGACCTAAGCGCATGGGATACGGGCATCTGCATAGGCATCGGCAACCCAAGCGGACGATAGTAACTAAAGAAAACCTGGCACGCAAGGGCACTCGCAAGAGTGTCCTTTTTGCTGGGCTTTCGACGAAAGGAGCAGAGATGTTCGAGTACAGCAAGAAGGTTCATCCGAAAGAGACCGCATACGGGTTCACCGACTACAGCTTGGACGAGTTCCCCAAGGACTGGCTGTTCGACCTCGACCATGACGACGACTGGTGCGACTGGCAGTGCGCAAGGCTCGACATGTACAATGACGTGCTTCTCAAGGCATGCAAGTGCGGATGCGTCGGCATATGGAACGGCAAGAGCAGGCTCCACTACTACCTCCACAACTCCACGAGGTACGACGGACTCCAACTCACGTGCTGGGACGAGCTCGGACCCGTTGGGCATGCAGACGTAACGACCGCCGAAAAGCTGGCATTGGAGGTGAGCTGGACGAGCTTTACGGTGTACGATTGCGCGGCATAGCGCAATTAATTCAAGCAACGAGAGAGTTTCGAGTGAGAGGACAATAAAATGCAGAGCTATGAGATCGACGTCAATCCTCTGAGCATGGACGCATACCGTGACCTGCTCGATTGCGAGAGGTTCGTGCGCCTTGACACGAACACCGGCATCACCGACATCTACTCGGTGATAGACACGTTCGACGACGAGGAGGAGGTGATTGACAAGCTCGGCAGCAATCTCAGGCGCAGGTTCGGGCGTGGCGCCGTGTTGCACGGGTACGAGGACGCAAGCTACTGGTTTGATGATGACGAGGAGTAGGGTCGTTCATCAGACGAGAGGAGGCAAGGCAATGTTGAGCCATATCAAGGGCGTGAACAGGGACTATGCGGGTTACATCCTGCATGTGTACGTCTACGACTACGACATTGAGACCGAGGAAGTCTCGAATGAGCGCACTGAAAAGCATGTCTTCGACAATGCCGACGAACTTGAGTTGTATTGTGAGCGACATGCCATCGCCGTCGACACGGATGGCGACCCATACGACATCATGGAGTGGCCTGATGGCACGTGGCTTGTGATTCACGCCGAGCCAGCGCATCAGATTGATCCGTTGAACCACTAGGAGAACGTCCGAGTAGTGAACAGACTTACAATAGGGTCGGTAGTTTGACGGCATCCGAGAGGGTGCCGCCATTGTTTTGGAGAGGAAAACGAAATGAACGTCAAGAACGCAATGCTTCCCGTGTCCATGCTCGACCAGACCGACGCCAAGAACTTTCTCGGCTTCATGACCGGACACGACTGCATCCCATGCGAGGGCGAGTTTAGCCGTCTCGATGGCTTCGGCAGCATCAACTACTACGACAAGAGCGACGGACTCGGATACATCCTCACATACGGATTCGAGGAGTGCGGGTACGGTCTCGGTCGCATCACATGCCACGACATCGAGAGGTATGAGCGCAACGATGGGATGTTCGACGTCACGAGGGACAACCTCACGTCGTTCCTCAAGGAGCTTGCAAGGGTCGGGTATGACGCGCGGACGGTGATGTACATAGCGAATCACTTCGCGCTCGACGTATAGCGTGTGTCCGACGAAGCAACGATGGAAGTCAAGCAGATAGAGACTATGGAGGAAAAAATGTTCGTGTTGATGGGCTATCACAAGGATTCCGACTGCATCGAGAGCATGACGATGTGCGGTGCGTACGACGAGCTTAGTGACGCAGTCGAGCACATGCGTAGCAACTACGAGAACAAGAAGAACGAGTACGAGATCGCAGACCCCTTCATCGAATGGGACACAGACTGCGAAGACAACATGAGCGCCGAGTTGAGCGTCAAAGGCTCGCCGTCACGATGGGTGTGGGCAATATTCGACAACACCAGCCATAGGTGCATCTGGTTCTAGGCACAGACGAATATTTATCGGCAATGGAGGGCATCCGACATGGGTGCCCTCCCCTTTTTGAGAGGAGAACAAACATGGTGGTTCAGGTAGTTCGTATTGCAAACTGTGGCACGTACACGAGGGTAAACCGTTGGACAAGCACGGCAAAGCCAACGAACAAGCACTGGGAGGGCAGGGACAAAGGCGGAGTGCGCATCAAGAAGCGCATCTACAGGTGCGAGCGCAAGCGCAACTCCAGGAACATGGCAGACCTTGTCGTGAAGCTTGACAGATTGCACAACATCGGCAGGGACAACGAGTATATGCCCCTAGACGAGTTCGTTAGCATGTTCGCACTCTAAGAGACGGATTGAGAGGATAATGCAATGGCAATGACGTTCAGCGAGATGGTGGTACGCGACGCAAGGCTCGTCGACACGGTGTCAAAGCGAATCGGGTTCAAACTGAGCGACTTCGACGGCATGGACGTCCAAGACCTCGTCAGCGAGGGCAAGGAGGCACTCATCGAGGCCGGATACACAGATGTGAGGAGCGTGGGCATCTACGAGACTGTAGACGGCCACGAGTACCTCGACGGGTTCGGGTACACGTTCAGGGATGCGTTCACGTACCTGAACTAGCATGTGGCATGACAACGAAGGCATGGTTTCGACAAGAGGGAGGAAACGTTGATCGCATACAGCACGAACAGGCCGATAGGGCTCGGAACGTGGCCCAGCCAGCACAGAGACAAGGTCGTGGCGTTTCACCACTTCGACAAGCCGACGTTCGTCCCTGAGATACGCCGCACAAGCTTCGGCTACATCGAGTTCAGCGAGGACATACCGAAGGAGGACCTCGACGCATACGAACTCAAGGTTCCATGCGAAGAGGACGAGACACTGCAGAGAATCGTCCAGATTCTCTGGCGCTACGTCGATGATGACAAGAAGTTTGAGAAATGCTGGCAACGTGCCTTGAGAAAGGGCTACACCGAGGACGAACTTGGTCGTGCGTTCGACGACAGCTACGAAAAGTATGGAAAGTAGATAGGTCGTGCGTCGCCAAGGCCGCACCTGCCGACGACGCACGTAAGTACCACTTGCACTACCCCCGTTGGCACATTCCTGTAGTGCAACGGCAATTATATCACACAAACGCATGGAAGGCACCCGAAAGCGGGTGCCTTCTTGTTTCGAGGAGGAGAGATGGCATCAAAGTTCCGTGGTGACGGATATTCGGCACAGATTGACAAGATTGGCGCGAAGTACATGCTCACGCTACGAGACTCGAGGGGAAGGCTGTTCAGGAGGAGGAGGTACGGCACATACGACATGGCGAGGGACGAGATGTGGAGATATTCGAACAGGTGGAGGGTTGCGTGACAATCTACGATGGAGAACGCAAGGTTGCGACGCTCGTTGACGCAACGAGCCATGCGGAGCTCAAGTTTCACACCGGAGAGGGCTATTACTGGCTCAAGGACGTTGAGACGGCGCTCAGATACCTCAAATGGAAGCTAAACGACATGCGAGTCGAGGATTAGGGAGAGAACATGGGCAAGAAGGTCAGGCACTTCACCAAAAGCGAGTGGGAGAGCATCCCGGCAAGCGACAAGGGCCATGTAGGCAGCGCAGTCATGTACACGCATGGAAAAGTGGGCAATGCGAGGCGTTCCGGCAACAGGCTCGGCACCGCGACGACCGATTACGCCGCAATGCGCAGGTACACGCTCAAGTCCGGCCGCAGGGTGCTCTTCGAGGGCATCGACTTCACGATCGAGGGCAGGTGCGCGAGGAGACGCGACTTCTCGCTCATCTAGCATCGATTTCGGGGCATTCGGACGTCGGATGCCCCATTTTTACGCTCAATATGCTTGCAATAGCTGTTAAATACCTATACAATAGGCTTGCAACCGAGAAAAGGAGGTAAAAACGATGAAAGAAGAGACGATAAAGGCTCTTGCGAGGGCAAACAAGTACATGTGCGAGGTTCTGGGCAAGAACGGGCACAACGTGAGCGCCACAAGGCTTGGAAAGTACCAGGAAAGGCCGGGAATGGGCTTCGTCGAGCTCCATAGGGAGGTTCTGTCGCTCGGACTGTACGACGACGACGTCTCGGCGATGATTGCTGCCCTCGTGGCCGACGTTGACGCCGATGACATGTCCGCGACCGAGTTCATACCCGTCGTCAAGCAGGGGACGTACGTGTTGGCGCAGATTCACCAGCGTAGCTTTGAAATCGAGACCATAAGGGACACATCGGAGCGTCTCGGCGTGTCAAGGCAACGAGTCTACGCAATGCTCAAGTCCGGAAAGCTCAACGGCGTCACGTACAAGGGCGCGAGGATGGTGTTCTCGTACTCGGTCGACGCAAGGATCAGGCACGACGAGGAATCGGCATAAAAAAAGAGCCCCGATGCCCAACCAAGGGCACCGGGGCTTTCCTGACGGCATGGGACGTGGTGGGTACGATACGTGCCATTGGCACGTTGCCTTAACCTCTAGGCGATTTTGCAAGACTGTCTGCAAAAATTAGATTCGAACTAATGTTGAAGTAACCCACCGCTGCGGCGCGTCATGAATGCTGCAGAACGGCACGATTCGAATGTGCAACCTTTCGATTAAGAGTCGAATTGACACTCCCCACGGCTAAAGCCTGGGGATTCCTGCTTCTGCGAGGATGCACTTGCGTGCAGGTCCAGAATCCTCTCCACAGGCGTTTCTTCCCGTGTGCCCCACGGTAGTTGGGTTTGCCATGGCTTGGTTCTCGCCACGAGTTGCGACTTGGTTCTCGTCGCAAGTACAGACACATATTTTACGAGGGGCCCGGATTTGCCCCTCAACCGCCGAATATGTGATTCTCAAAGTTCGCAACCATCATTATACCACATCCCCATGCCTAAAGGCAGGGGGTTGCAGGTTTTGGTCAGACAGCACCGGCTAGTTTCGCATAGGCTAAGCAATGCTCTGCCAATTGAGCTACGTCTGCGGGATAAGCCCACGGACGGCACGACTCGAACGTGCAACCTTTCGATTAAGAGTCGAAGGAAGCCTATGCTTCGGCGCGGTGCAAACGTATTGTACCACAATATGTGAGGCTATTTACGATAAACTGTCCCATATGTTGGGGGAATTACGGGTTTGTGTGACGTGTAAACGACTTTGCCATCTGCGTAGAAAACTGTATGCTGCTTACTCTCATCGAGTTCTTCCGGTCTTGGCGCCATGCAATGCGGACAGTACTCACGGTCGTTGCGGTATGTGTTTCCGCAGTATTCGCATCGAAGGAACTGGGACATCATGCTCCCAGCCACTTGTGCCACACTGATTCCTCCCCGCATTCGTCAAACGCTGTGCTGAGAATCAACATGTTCCTTGCGCTAATCTCCTGACGCGTTAGTCTGGCGACATCCTCGTCCCTGGCAATCGGCATGTTGCTCAAGCATTCGAAGTCTATGCCGCCGTCCCGTATCGAGTCACCGACAACTATCTGCTCGCATCCCACGGCCCTGCACGCGTCGTATGCGAGTCCCATGGCATCCGCGAGCTCGCACAGATCGTTGAACAGCCTCTTCACCGACATCTGATTCGGACAGCGAATCGTCACCCACTCGCCAGCTATCGCATCGTGAAGTATGAATGCCAGCTCCCTGACCTCGGACTCGTCGGCAGTGTGAAGACTCATCAATCCACCTGCTCGGAGTCGGACGCCTGAGACTCGTCGCGCAAGTCCTCCGCGACCATACGAAGGTTCTTTCCCACGTGCCCGATGACGAACCTCACGTCGCTGAAGCATCCCGTGTGCATATGGTACATCTCGGCAGCTATGCATCGCCTATCGTTCGGGAATAATGGGTCATCGTACAGGCCCAGCTCCTCCGCCCTCACCTCGACGTAGCTGTCGAAGTCTTCAATCGTCTTCCCACATATATCGCATACGATTTCGACACTCTTGCTAATCAACCTGGTTCCCCCATTCCTGATTCGGCTTGACACTGATTACGACACCAAGGTCGGCGCAGACGACGTCATCGACCTCGATCGGCCTTTGTATGTAGTCTGAGTACGGTTTTGCTGCCATCTGCGCCGTGTTGAAGTCGTCGAACGTCTGCGTGACCATGTGGCATCGGCTGTCGTCCTTCCAATGAGACATCACGTAGCAGTGCTCGAGTCTGACGAGCGGGCACCACTCAGGCCTTCGGTACGCAGTTACGGCATCTTCGACGCCTTCGTAGGATGCCCCAATGCCTGTCAAGCTCCTTTGCGCGGCCCTGCATGACCTACCATCATGCCCGACGCGTGCGTAGCACGGGCAAAACAAGCAGTCGTCGTACAAGAAGTCGATGTTGACGGCATACATAGCCATGTTCTCTCCCTAGTTCCTGAAGTCGTCGTGAAACGCCATGACTGCGAGCACGACGACCGACACGACGATAAACATGTACCTATTCATGCTCGTTCCCATCGAAGACTCGCTCGTAAAGCTCCAATCCGCATGCCCTGACGAACAGAACCACGACGATGAGGACGAAAATCGCGACGAGCATCAGCGCAATCGTCACCAGAACGTTCGTGACGCCGAAAGTCGCCATCAGTACGACCAATACGAGCCACGGGAGCGCCGCAATGCACATGCAGAGCGCCAACTTTGCCTTCTTGCCAGGTTTCATCGTCGATTTGACTCCGTTCATGCTCTTTTTTGCCGCCAATGGCACCTTCAGACACTATTTTATGCCGTTTCAGGCATTTTTTCGTGCTCAGAGCACGTTTTTTGCGGCGCAAGGCATCGCAATGCGATTCACAAGGCCACATTTGGCCGTATGATGCCATCTTTATGCGCAAATCCCCTATTTTTCAGAATTTTTTGGCTCCGAGCCACCTTTTACGAACGAATTCAGCTCTTCTTCGTGCCTTTCGAGCATGTTTCTGTATTCCCAGTAGCATTTTGGGCACAGAACTACGTCCTTTCCGGCCACCGGAACGATCGTCCTCCGTCTCTTGATTGAGCCACATCGCATCGATCATCTTCTTGTCGACCCTGTCGGCACTCAGGTGAACCACCGGCAATTCACCGCTGCGAAACGACAGCTCGATGGAGTACTCCTGACACCCCTCCGTGAACGCGTCGGCGAGCTTGTCGGCGTTCTCGCGCATCCATTCGCCGAACCTGTCCAGCACGGCGACGGTATTACTCCTGAACCTTTTTTGCTGCGTCATGCCTTGCCTCCCTTGTCTCTTGATAAAGAAACACGGACGACAGACGTCGTCCGCATACGAGTTTTTGGCTTCCCCGCGTCGATTCGAACGACGTCCTCAAGAGCCAGAGTCTTGCGTTCTGCCAAGTGAACTACGGGGAAGTGGCAGGAGGTGCAGGACTCGAACCTGCAATCGGCGGTTTTGGAGACCGCTGCCATACCATTAGGCCAACCCCCTGTCTGGTGGCGGGGGCGGGAGTCGAACCCGCAATCCCTAGCTTATGAGGCTAGTGGCGTACCGTTGGCCTACCCCGCGATGGCTGGGACGGTGGGCCACGATCCCACGACTTTCGGCTTAACAGGCCGACGCTCTACCAGCTGAGCTACATCCCAGTGCCGAGGACGTTGGCTTGGCGTCCTCGCGACATGCGTTTCTGGCCGCATGCTGGCCGTCCCCACAAGCGGGACTCGCAACGGAAGGCTACTCGACGAACTCGACCTCGTCGCAGGAGACAAGGTCGGAGCAGATGAACACGCCGGAGTCGTCGGTGAACACGTCACGCGCGACGTCCTCGTACGTCATCGTCGCGACGCCGAACGCCGACGATATGTCGTCGTTCCTGAACTGCGCCACGTCGGGCTCGAACACCGCGTACGTGAACTTGCCTCCGGGCACGTCCACCGATATCGAGCCGCTGAACACCGGGTTGCCGTCGAACGCGATGCGGAAGCGCTGCTCCGCGGTGACCTCTTCGTTCGACGGAACGATATCGACGCCGAGCGTGACGTTGCCGAACTCGTACTTGTCCGGCATGAGCGTGTCGAGCGCGTCTGCCTTGGTCGGATTGTCCACGTAGAGCCTCACGTTGTACGGGTCCTCGTCATCGTAGACGACGGAGACCTCTGCGTCATAGGCGAACAGCGCCTTGATCTTCTGCACCTGGACGTACCACGGCGACGACAGCTTGGCTTCTACATTCGTTTCCGGCATTCGTTCCTCCTTGGTGAACCTTATATGCAAACTATATTCTAATGCATATCCTAGCTATTTGCAATGGCGATGACGATGAACAAGACGACGCCGATTGCGAACGGCACCCATATGGGCATGAGCACGACCCACCACGGCCAGTCGACCACGCCGACTATCTTGAACGCTATGAACATCACCGCCAGAAGGTCTAGGAACGTGATACCGGTCCTTGTGTTCTCGCTCATTGTAAGCCCCTATTTTGCCTCTGAGTCGCAATAACGACTACTAACCCATAATTGACGAGAAAACGCCGAATAAGGCCATCTGAGCGCCTTATTCGGCACATCCTATCGGATACGCAATCTCGTCTCGCGGCACCGCCTCGAAGTTGGTCCCGAGCCTGTCAAGCCTGACCCTCTGGACGTCGACGTACGCGCCTCCCTCGACGCGCTCTATGATGGCTATCTCGTATCCGCCGTCGGCCACGTCCATCTTGGTGGCCTGCCACACGGTACCCTTCTCTATCTCGAACGGATAGCCGCCCTCGCGCGTCTCGAACGTCTCGGTACACCTTCTCAGCATCATGCCGCCCTTCGTCGTAAAGTGGGACAGTGCTGTATTATAACATAAACTATACGGTATATCTATCCTTATTCGCTATTGCCAGACTTTGCGTTCGTCGTCGACGTGCTCCCGCCAAGCAGCAGCGACACGACCTCGCGCTCGGTGTCTATCCTCTTGGCGTCGACCATCATCTGCGTCCTCATCCGGCTCTCCGCCACCATGTCAAGACTGTTGACGGTCACCTTCCACACGCTCCGCTCGTACAGGCCGAGCATCTCGCTCTGCCGCTCTCCGGGAACGTACCCGTTCCCGTCCTGCTCGGACGTGTAGCCAACGATGGCCCACCGCATGACGTCGAACCTCTTGCGCAGCCACGCCTCGCACTCTATCGGGGTGCCGGTGAACGTCATGTCGTCGGTAGGTTCGTACCTCTGCGGCGCCTCGAACACGGTCTTGCCCTCGAGCCCGCCGCTTGCCCACAGTCTGAGGAAGTTGTGGGCGCTGCGTATCTCCTTGTCGGTGGCGTCCGTGTCCCAGAACGCGCCGTTGCGCTCGAGCCTTATCAGCCTGTCGCCGTCTATGATCCTCACGACGTCGTACTTCTTCACCGACGGGTCTGCGAGCAGTCCCATCTGCGACGTGATTATCGGCTCGAGCGCCTCCATCGCAGCGAGCGACTCGTTCCATCCATGCATGCACGTCGGCATGACCGAGTCGGGGTCGAACGTCACGACGGACCTCTCCTCGGTCGTTGTCTCTTGATTAGTCGTCGGCAAAGCCTGCCTCCTTCAGCCTCACGTAACCTATCCGGTCACATTCCCTCATTGCCAAGTCGCGCATCATCTCGGTGACGCGCACTCCCTGCCCGACGTAGCGTGCGGTCTTCCCGATGCTCATGCCCTCGACGTAGTACAGCTCGATGACGTCCGCCATGTCGTCCCCGAACGTCCTCCGCACGCCGATGAGCAGCCTTCTTGCCTCGGTTATCGACCTCATGCACTCGGCCCTCTCGGCCTTGAACTCCTCCTCTGCGACCAACTTGCGTATCACCTGTCGCGACGGGTCGAGGATGCCGTTCTTCGAGTGCCTCTCGTAGCTGTGTCCCTGAACCCCTATGCTGTCGCTGAGCTCGCCGAGCTCCGCGTCTATCCTGCCGATGTCGACATGCGCGTCCCTCGCTGCCATGAACACCTCACTCGGAAGCATACGTGCCCTGCCTTTCGTCACGGGTCGTGAGATGCCATGCGCCGCATATCGGGCATCTGTACGCGCGGTGCGTGACGTTGTACATCGCAGTGTACCGCGCTGCCATCTCCTCGGCATGTCGCATCGTGGCATACGACCGCTTCCTGCCGCACATCCTATGCGCCCTCTCGCCGTACTCGCTCGTCACGTCGGCGTCTCGCTTGTCCTTGACCCTCCTCTTCTCCTTGTTGACGTACCTGAGAAACCTCGCCATGGCACGCCTCGTGTGCCTGCCAGCCCTCATGAGACCGCCTCCACAGCCTCGTCGACGGTCACCATGACGGCGTCCTCGTCGTCGGTGGCAAGCTCGAGGAACCCGAACTTCCACCCTTTGGACACTCCGACTCTCTCGTTGTCGGGAGTTATGACGTGCGAGCAGGATATCACGTGCGTGTGACCGTCACGCTCGATGATGGTCTTCTCGATGTGATACAGCTCGCCGTCCTCGCCTTCGTACTCGCCGTCATTCTCGCCGAACTCTATTCCCGAATCGCAAAGCCTCTCCCTGAGCTCCCTCACATTGGGGTTCAGCCGCATCGCTTCCTCCAATCGTCGTCTCTTGATAAAGGGACGCCCATGCGTGGCACGGGCGTCCCGCAAAGCTAGAACTGCCGGAGGTTGCCGGACTCGGCAATCGCCTTGTTGGCACGCATCACCACATCCTCCAACCGGAGGAACGCAACGCTCTTGTTCCTGCCATCTGGGCATAGGTCGTTGATGCACATGGCGAGGTCCTTCGCCACGTGCCGTATGCACTCGATTCGCAGCCTTTGCTCCTCGTTCAGCTCGTGTCCGTCGAACCTCGCGTCTATCTCGTCTCTCGTGAGCATCTCTCCTCCTAGCTTGCATCCCTTGCGAGCATCGCGAACGCGAACCCGCCGATCACGTTTCCTGCGGTGACCCACATCAGGTTGCCGAGTGCACCAGCGATCGGAACCTGTCCGAACATCGAGCCAAACGGAAGTATGAACATGTTCGCGACGCTGTGCTCGAAGCCAAGCGCGACGAAGCACATGACCGGAAGCAGGCATGAGAAGAACCTGCCTGTGGGCGAGCACGCGAGACGCGCCGACCATACGGCGAGGCACACGAGCACGTTGCACCCTATGCCACGCGCCATCGCTATCCACCACGGCAGCGTTGACTTGGCGGTCGCGAGCGTGAGCGCCGCTCCGCAGAAGTCCGGCACGCACGCGTTGACCACGGCGACGGTCGTGAGCGCACCGACGAGGTTGCCGAGATACGCCACGACGAGCCTGTGCGCGAGCTCATAGGGATACCACACCCCGTCGACCACGCCGAGCAGCATGAGGCAGTCTCCCGTGAACAGCTCGGCACCGCTGCACATGACGCCGAACAGCCCGACCGAGAAGCAGAGTCCCGAGAGGACTCCCCTCATGGCTGGGTTGAGCGTGAGGTCTGCGCGTACGAACAGCATGAACGCCGCACCTATCGATATCAGGACCCCGGCAAGCACCGCCTTCCTGAAGAACTCCCGTATCGGTGTTTTGAACTTCGCATCGTACATCCGGACAACCTTCCTATGCGTATTCGTACGTTATCTCGCGGAACCGTATCGTGTCTCCGTCGAACCTCATGTCGACCGCGCCGAGCGGACCTGAGCGATTCTTGGCGATGATGAATTGCGTGACGCCCTCGTTCGGCCTGTCCTGCCGCTCGGCCTCCTCCGGCGTCATCGACCTGTCGAGCAGTATGACTATGTCGGCGTCCTGCTCTATGGAGCCGGACTCGCGCAGGTCGCTGAGCTGCGGCCTCTTCCCGGTCCTGCCCTCGACGACCCTGTTGAGCTGGCTGAGCGCCATCACGGGCACGTTCAGGTCCTTCGCCATTATCTTGATGCCATGGCTCATCTCCCCCACGACCGTCGCCCTGCTGTCGTTCCTGCCCATCCCGGACGGTGACGAGAGCAGTTGGAGGTAGTCGATTATCACGATGCCGTTGGCCGCGCCGCGAAGCATCCTCCTCGCCTTCGCGCGTATCTCGGTGACGGTTATGCCGGGAGTGTCGTCTATGAGCACGTCAAGCCCGCTGAGGTACTCGGTGGCCTCCAATATCTGCGGCCACTGGCTGTCGTCTATGCTCGCCGACCTTATGTCCGACAGGCTTACGGCTGACCGGGAGGACAACAGGCGCTCCGCTATCTCCTTCTTGCTCATCTCGAGGGAAAATAGCGCGACCCTCGCGCCCGAGTCGGCTGCGTTGACGGCCATGTTCAGACAGAATGACGTCTTGCCGACTCCGGGACGCGCCCCGACGACTATCATCTGGCCCCCACGCAGGCCGAGCAGCCTCGAGTCCATGCCGGGAAAGCCCATCCTCACGCCCTTGGCGTCTCCCTCCGACTGGGACTGTTCGCCGAGGTCATCGTAGAGCTGCTCCATCACCTCGCCTATCGTGGAGTAGCTCGACCTGACGCTCCTGTCGGTCACCGAGAGCAGCAGCCTCTCCGCCTGGTCGACGACCTCGCTCGTGTCCTCCGGTGCCGCGAACGCGAGCGCCTCTATCTGAGCGGCCGCAGCAATCATGTTCCTCAAAGTGGTGTCGCGCCTGAGAATCCTCGCATGGTACGGCCAGCTCACCAGCGCGAACGTGTTGTCGGCGAGCGTCATGAGGTACGAGATGCCGCCGACGTTGTCGAGCTCGCCGTCGCTCCTGAGCGCGTCGGCCAGCGTCACGGGGTCTACGGGATGGTTCTCGTCAAACGACCTCCGCATCGCGTTGAATATCGTCCTGTTGGCAGGAATGAAGAAGTCGTCCTCGTTGACCTCGAGGACGACCTCCTGAAACGCCTCCTGCGACCGCATCATCGCCGAGAGCACGGACCTCTCGGCCTCCTCGTCCTGCGGCATCCGACCTTGCTGCGTCTTCGCAAGCGCCGGGTTGACTATGGGCTCGCTCACTTCTTCGCCTTCTTGAGCAGGAACCTGTTCGACACGCTCTTTATCTGCATCTGACTCCCGAGCGCGTTGCGAAGCGCCATGCGCTCGACTTCGTCAAGGGACGAGTCGTCGATTACGTGCACGACGACTCCCTCGTCGAGGCATCCCGGAGTGACCATCCCACGAAGGCCGTTCGTCCACTCGATGAGGTCTTGCGGAGTATCGAACTGGTCGAGGAACCCGTATCCGTATGCGTCGCCCACATACGGCACGCACGAGTCATGTATGGACGTGACCGACTCGTGCCCGTCAAGCTGGTACGGCGTGACGTACATGCCGTAATTGACGTCATATACTGAGAACACGAACAACCTGTAGTCATTGAGCCTAAGCGTATTGCCCTCGATCTTCGGGCCGCACAGCTCGGCCTGTATGGTGACGTTCGGGAAGTGCTCGAGGAACGCGACGATGCCTTGGCTCTCTGCCGCGTCGTACACGACCTTTCCCATACCGACGCCCAAGTCGAACTCGTTGTTGTGTGAGAACATGCGAATGCGTCCGTCGTCGTTGACCATGGTGATCGACGTGCCGTCGACCTTCACGCTCGTGTAATATCCCGTGCGCTTGATGAGGTCGAACACGTCTTGGCCTATGTTCTGCACCCGCTCGGCATCAGCCCTCGGCGCAACGCACAAGTCATACCCTCCGACGAACTTGGCAATGAGAGACCTTTCGGCCTCGGGATGGTACTCCCACACACCGACGAGCTTGTCGAGCGACGTGCCGGACTCGTACATCCTCTGATACGCGTCCTCCGGTATCAGCTCGGAAAGTACGTCATGCGGCTTCATTATCAAGCCCTGCGAGTACTGTCCGCGCAGACGGATGGTCTTGAGCACGTGACCCGTGACCTCGACGTCGTCCACCACCATGGTCTTCTCGCCTCGCTCACGAAGGAACGAATAGCGCTCGTCGTCGGTCGGCAGGAACGTGTCAATCTCGTAGTAGGCGCACAGGTCTCCCGGACTCCACTGTCCCTTCCGGTCGACCACCACCCATCCTCCTATGTGGACTGCCTCTATCCTGTCGGCCCCCTCGATGGGTGTCACCGAGTCGACCTTGCGCATCGTGCACATCTTGCGGTTTGGGTTAGCCATGACGCTCCTCCTCGAGCTCGACGACCTCCACGGCGTAGTTCTTCGAGCCGCTGCCGAACCTGAGTTTTATGTCCTCAGACCAACAGCCGGTGCTCGAAAAGCTGCTATCAGTTTCGTACCCAAAGAACTCGGCCCCATCAACAAACAACTTGCGGCGCTCTATCTTCCCTTCGCCCGCGACGCCGCCCTTGACGAGCCTGTCGATGGCCTCGTAGCACTCCTTGCACAAGTCGCACTCGCACACCGACTTACCCACGCGCGTGAACGTCGGATTAGGCTGGTGTCTCATATCAAGGACGTACCTGTCCTCGGCTATCTCTTTCCCGCACCTATCGCACTTGAACACCTGTGACATATCTCAATCCCCTCAGTCGTCTGTCTTGAGCCATTGCCGTATCGCGCTTCTCGACCTGCGCATTCGCATCGCTATCTCGGTAACCATGAGCCCCTCGTCGCGCATGCGCCTCGCGACGTTCCTCTCCTCGACGTCGCTCTTGACTCTCACGCTGTGGTTCGGCTTCTTCGACATGTAGTCGCCGTTGCTCGTGAGATAGTTGGTGCTGATGAACGCCGCTATGGTCTTGCGTGGCTCACCGAGCTCAGTCGCGATGTCCTTCGGCCCCATGCCCTCGCTGTAGAGTCTGGCGACCTTGCGCCTCTGCGTCTTTGTCAGCGGGCTCTTGGTCACTGGCATCATCTCCTTACGTACCACGTCGCATGACACCCCTCGATTCGCCCGTCATCGGGGGTGCGGTATCCCGCGACGCCATACTCCGGCGTCGTGTATTTGTGTGGCTTCATGGGCTTCTTTCCACGCGGAAGCCTCTGGTTGACGCAGTCGAACTTCGCGTCGCAATGGAGGCCCATCTCATCTATGCGCAGGTGTGCGCAGTCCTTGCAGGCGACGTAGCTAATCACCTCTCGCCTCCCATCCTCGCGGGTACGGCCCGCCCATGTCGAAGTCCATCCTGCATGGGTAGTCCGTCGCCCTGGTGCCGTCCCCGTACCTGTACGGCACGGCGCATGCCATGAGAAGGCACACCAAGGGATACGTCCCCCTGGTATGCCTTCCGTGTCGCTCCGTCGAATGTGCGCACGTCTTGCAGCACCGGTCGACGGTCGTCTCGACCTCGAAGAGACGGTCCATCGGAGCCGCTAGATCCGCATCGACTCGATCTCGCTGACGATCGAGCCGACCCCCGACTCCGCCATGCCTATGAACCGCAGCACCGACTCGCTCCATCCGGCAATCACGTTCACCTTCGGGCCGATGAACTGCTGTGTGCCATACCCTTGTAGGTCGATGGCATGGCACCACACGTCGTGGCCCACCTTGCTGCGGTAGCGCTCGAGACACGACTGGATTGTCCTGTGGTTGTTGCCGTACCACCCACCGTTGACCTCGTTGTCGCTGAGGACGATGATGCGGTCGGCGTCGAAGTCACTCTTCATGAGGAGTTCGAACCCAGCGCCCATGTCGGTGCCGCCGCAGCAGAGCGGGACAGTCCTGGCATCATTGAGAACCGACATACCTGTCATGCGTATCCGCTTGGCGGTGAAGTCGAAGCCGCACACCCATGCGTCGTCCGAGACTCGCGCCACCATGGCACCGAGCACTGCGGCGACGTCGCTGCATTGCACGCTGGACTTCGCCGACAGGATGGCCCCCATCGACCCGGACGTGTCTATGAGCACTGCGGTCCTTCCGGGCAGCGCGTCGACGTTGCCGCAGGCGTGTCCCATGGCCGCGTCGAGAGCCCTCGTGACCCTCGTGGTGTCGAGACCGTAACGCGCGAGCTCCTTGTACGCGGCGAAGAACCTGAACGGAAGGATTCGCGACTTGAGTATTGTGTTCCTGTCCTCGAGCGTGTCGAGCACGGGCTCGACGTCTGCCCCTGCGAGCATCATGTTGCGGAGGTTGCGAAGCTTCGCGAATGTTCCGAGCCTGTCCTCTCGTATGAGCTCGTCCCAGACCTCCTTGGTGTTGCCGCGCTCGGACAGCTCCGTCTCCCATCCCTTCGGCATGGGAAGGGTGCCGTCGACGACCTTGCCCATGGCGTCCCTCGTGTCGTCTCGCGATGCGGCGGGATGCGTGATGCGCAGCGTGTCGCGAAGCTTCATGTCGCGGTTCCGCGACTGGTACTTAGCGAGCGAGAACGGGCTCGACCCCTCGAGCGCGTCCCTCACGCCACGCTGTATTGCGTGAGGCCATCGCACCTTGTCGCCGTAGAGCGCCTTGTACGTCGCGAGTATCTCGGTGCCGTCGTCGCCTCGCATCGACGCTATGGCTCGCGCCGCCGGACGTATGAACGGCTCTCCCGAGCAGTTGTACGACACAACGGATATGAGCGCATGGCTCACCGACCTCATGTTGCCCTTGGTGCGTGCCCACACGGCGAGCTTCGCGACAAACTCGCCCTCGCCGTCATGGCACAGCTTCATGGCGAGCCGTATGAGTTCGTCCGTGTTGTCGCCATAGAACTTTGGCTCGCCCAACATGGTCGTGAGCGCCATGGTGACGAGCTTCGTCTTGTCATCCATCTTGTATGCGGCGTGCCCGCACTTGTTCTGCGTCCTCATCTTGCCGGACGATGTCTTGTTGAGACTTGCCATCTACACTCCGATTCGTCGTCGCTTGATAAAGAAGGCACCAGTCCTGTCATGACTGGTGCCCGATTCGCGAAGGAACGTCGGCAAAGTGTCGGCCACGGACCTTTTCCACTCGCTCTGCCATCTGAGCTACGCAGCGCGTTCGCGCCACGACAGGACTTGAACCTGTGACCTAGTGATTAGCCTTGAAGTAGCCGTGACCTTCGGCGCGACGTTCCATCATAATTTCGCGCGGCGGGTACCCCTGCCTTTAGGCATGGGGAGGAGCCGCACTTCTCCTCTCTACTAGAATCGCCTTTCGCCTTTCCAAAAGATTCAGTCTCTTGTATGACACATCAGAAGACACGACCGTGCCGTCGACGAGACGGACGCTGAAGTATCCTCGCATCCGTCTGCCGAACACGAAGCATTCGGCCTTGCCGCACCTGACCTTGTCGAACAGTTGGAATCCGCGTACGTACTTCGGAGCTTGGTTGTTCCTCCGCTTGCCACCCTTGCCGATCGTCATCTTGTGCAACTGGCGGTTATGCCTGCGCACCTTCCTTTGTAGGAACCATTCGTCTGGTGGCGTGGCTTTCGGGTTGCCGCTTATGCAGCGTGCGTCGACGCGATGCTCCTTCGGAAGGCCGTTTCGTATGCGCGTGTCCTTGGTTATGTATCCGTACGTCATTGACACGTTGTCGTAGGTTGCCTTGAGCTCGTCGTAGAGCGCCCAGCGCATTATGCCCATGAACGTCGCGTCTCGGAACGACATGCCGCGTCTTATGGCATTCGGGAGCTTCACCTTCCCTGCGTGGTATCCCTTATGGCATGTTTCGCAAAGCGTCACGAGGTTGTTGGGGGCGTCACCGCCCGTCTTCCGGCTCTCGATGTGGTGGACGTTGAGGATCGGGTCCTTGCTCCTGCCACCGCAGCACTGGCACGTGTGCCCGTCCCTGAACAGGACGTACTCGCGCACGTTCCAGAACCCGAGCTGGTCGCCCTGCTGGTAGTCTTTGCCCTTTGGCGCATCCTTGCCTGATGACAAAGCCTTGATTCTCTGGATGTCGAACGACGCCGTCTCAACGACCACCCTGCTTACGGGTAGTATGTCGTGAACCTTGCGTATGACCGACAGATGGGTGTCAACCTTGTTCCTGACGGATGGTGCAAGCCATCCATTCGGTTTCCTTCGGTTGTCGAACCTTGCCTTGCGATGGCGAGTCTTTCTACCTCTTCTTGCTCTTCTCAGCTCTCGCCTCGTTGACAGAAGATTGACTATGTCGTTCCGCAGTATGACCTCTGATTCGAACAGGACGTCCTTCTCCGTCGTTGCAGATAGCCCGATGGTCTTGCTGCCTGCGTCCACGCCGAGCGTGACCGGCTGCGTGTTGCCTTCCGTCTCGTAATCAAGCCGTATGGTGAACGGACATCTACTTACGACATGTGCTTTCTTCTCCCTCAACATGCGCCGCACATGACCGTGACGCCTCGTCGGCATAATCGGATTTCCGTCGACGTCAAGTACGTAGACCACGTGCGACTCCCCCTCTCTTAGACATTCAGTTGGTACGTTCTATGCTGTAAACCGGCACGCACCAAGCCGTTAGTTGCCCTTCGCCAATGTTGTACGACGGTTTCTTACAGGCAGCACCGCTCCTACCCCCTCAGAGCCTTTAACCACCTGCCGCAGTGCTTGGGACTAGGACAAACATCCCAAGGTGCCTATGCATTCGCCGTCAACGTAGCGCCCGAAGCGCTCAGGCTAGTCAGTCGGGGCTTTCAAGCCCCGTCTTTTAGGCACGGGGTGACTGACATTCGTTTAGCAACGCAAGGCATTGTTCGACGCGGGGTTTTGTCTTTGGCGTCCCCAACGTAAAAGAAGTAACCCACGTCTTCGGCGCTTGCGATGCAATTATACCACATGTGGTGGCGTCATGCTACTCGGACTCAAGATATACGTACGGTATCGACGCCACGAGACGCGTCACGTAGCACGACCTACTGCTCTTCGTCTTGTCCGAGTACTTCCTGAGCATGACCTCCTTGAGGACGACCTTGTCGACGGGAACGTTCGCGAACCTGTCCTCGTCGAGGCAGTCGAGCCTCATGCCGTTTATGAGGATGGTCGCCGTGTTCCCGACGCTCGCCCTGAGTATGAAGTCCCTGCCGTTGAACCTCGGCGGCATGCCCGACTTCATGAGGGTCACGACGTCCCTCTGCAACACGGCGAGCTCGATGAAATAGCCGTGTCTGTCGCTCTTGACCAAGCTGTTTACGCGAACCTTGGTCATCATGTCGACGTCGTCGATCATGCAGTTGTATTTGCCTTGTGACACTGTGAGCCGTCCTTCAATCCGCCATTGTATCCACGCAGCCTCGCACCGCAGTCGGGGCAGTAGGCGAACCCGTCCACCGGCCCCGAGTCGCATGCGGGGCACACGTACTTGTACCCGACCTCGTCCCACTTGCGCCTGTACTCACGTGCGATACGGTATTGCTTGACACTCCCCACGGCTAAAGCCGGTGGATTCCTGCTTCATCGAGGATCGCGCTTGGCGCGAGGTCCTTGTCCTCTCCACAGGCGTTTCTTCCCGTGTGCCCCACGGTAGTTTCTTGGTCGTATCCAAGTAGTTCTGATCCCTTTCTCGCTATGTTCCTTGCAGCGTTGAGGTCTCTGTCGTGATGCGTTCCACAAGACGGGCATGTCCAGTCCCTTTTGTAAAGCTGTCGTAGGCCCTTCGGGCCGACAACCTCCCCACAGCACCCGCATAGCTGGGTAGAGGGGAACATCCTATCGACCTTCACAAAATCGCGTCCGTACCACCGGCACTTGTACTCAAGCTGGCGGATGGCCTCTGCCATGGACGCATCGCTCGCTGACTTCGCTATCTTGTGGTTGCGCATCATTCCCTCAACGTTGAGGTTCTCCGTCGCGATGGCTTGGCTCTCGCGCACCGCGTCGGTCGTTGCCTTGTGTATTGCGTCCGTCCTCTGGTTCACTACCCTCTCGTGAATCCTTGCGACCTTGTTACGCTGCTTCTGGTAGTTCTTCGACCCCTTCTTGCGCCTTGAAAGGCTCCTCTGTGCCCGTTTGAGACGCTTTTCCGACGCCTTTAGGTACTTGTTGTTCTCCATATGGACACCGTCAGACCTCACCATGAGGTCATGGATTCCCGCGTCTATGCCGAGAATCACGTTGTCTCCCAGTGGCATGTCAGGTTCCGGTATGTCGGTGCATATGAACGTGACGTAGTACTTTCCGCTGGGAACCCTCCGTATCGTCGCGCTAAGTATCCGTCCCTCAAGCTCACGAGACACGCGACACTTGACTATGCCAAGCTTGGGTATCTTCACGTGCTTGTCATCAACAACACGTGCCTTCTTACCGTTCTCAGCGGGAACCCTATAGCTCTGCCTGCCGGATGACTTGCGCTTCCACTTCGGGAATCCCTTCTTCCCTGCACCTGACTTGCACCTGCGGAAGAAGTTCGCATATGCCTTGTCCAAGTCGCGCAACGTCTGTTGGAGTGCCGGATTGCTAACGTCGTACAACCAAGGTGCGACCGTCTTTTTCAGATCGGTGAGGTGGCGCATGAGGTCTTTGTTGGAGAAGCCCTTCTTGTTCGCCTGCCAAGCGGCGATGCGAAGCTCTAGGAAGTAGTTCCACACCCATCGGCATGCGCCGAAGGTCTCCTCTATCTGTGAGACCTGCTCGGCGTTCGGGTATATGCGGAACTTGTAACCCTTCTCCACGCTAGACTTCCTTCTGGTCCTCGATGTACCTCTTGATCACATCCAACGGTGCTTCACCTACGGTTGAAACGAAGTAGCTGTTGGTCCAAAGCGTCGGAAGCCTGCTTCTGAGCCACGGGAACTCCTGTCTGAGGTCGTGGCTGCTCCTGCCCTTCATGCGTTTCACGGCCCTATGAATCCCGAACTGAGGGTCTACATCAACAAGTATGTGAACATGGTCTGGCATGACCTCCATCTCGATGATTTCGAACATCAACTCATCGGCTACCTCGTGGCATATCTCCTTCAGTCGCTCGTCCACGCCGTTCACAAGGACTCTTCTCCTGTACTTCGGGCACCACACGACGTGGTACTTACAACTATAGACAACGTTTCGGTTGCTCTTGTACTTCATGGCTATATTATCTACGTTCTAGCAGTATAATTTAAGCTATACATTGTTGTCTCCATCATATCCCCATGCCTAAAGGCAGGGGGCTTGGATGTTTTTGGTCACTTCGCCGCACGGGCGGAACTCGTCACAGTGGAACGCCCCGTACGCGAGGCACTTGGGCTTGAGGAACGGCTCGAACTCGGGATTCGTGCGTATGACCTCGTCGCATATCTCGCGCATGACGTTCCGTGTCTCGTCTGCCGCCTGGTGGCACAGGCGCATATGCGCCATGTGTATGAGCGCGTCTGCGTCGATGTCCATGACGTGGGTGACGTGCATCCCCTGCGGAGCCTCGTTGCGGTCGTACCTGTCCTGTCGGTCGTTTCGCTGGGTGCTCACGTAGTGCTCGACGCCTATCTTGTGCCTGACGAAGTGCACGCTCACCCAATACGGGACGTCCATGCGGATGGTGAACATGAGCGTCCTCTTCGGCGAGTGCCGCGACCTCAGCATACGGTGCTTCCATGAGTCGGAAACAGGACCGTTCGGGCTCTTGCCCACCGTGTTGAGCGCAAGCATCCTGCATCGCTCCCAGTCATCCTCGGTGGGATGCCTCAGTATCTCAACCATCGACCAACCCCTTCAGCCTTTGAACTGCCTTCCCCATCGAGCATAGCCCAAGACTCATGTCGATGAGAACCTTCTCTATGGCGGACTCCAAGTCGCGCTCACCACGCATCCTACGATACCATTCGTACCACTCGTCGGCACTCATGGCACGTTTGCCGTCCTCGTACCCACGGGCATACTCGCGGGCAAGCTCTAACTTCCTCTGGTGCTCCTCGCGATGCACGCGCATGTACTCGACGCTCGGGTTCATGCACATTCTCGGTCAACCCTCTCGTGGAACGACGATATGGCCTCGCTCTGGGGAGTGTACTCCTTGCATATCCTGACGCGCACGTTCGTCCCGTCCTTCGATGCCCATCGCCACCCACGGTCATCCACGAGCGTCCAACCTCTGTAATGGAGTCCGCTCGTGCTCTTGCCGCCACCATTAAAGTAGTTGTGCCGCTCTGCCCATGGCGGAGTGGCACGCGTGACGGACTGAACGTTGATTACTTGTTCCAAGGAAAACGTCCTTTCATGACCGAGTGATTTTTATCTGCTCCTTGAGAAGAAGCCTGGTGAGCGTCCTCTTCTCGTCCTGCTCCATGATCTGCCGCACGGCCCATAGGTAGAACTCGTCCCAGCACTCGTTGAACTTTGCCGTGCCGTCGCGTATGATTTGTCGCAGCTCGTCGACCGTGAACCTGCTCTCGTCGATGCCCATCTCCGTCATGAGGTCTGACATGACGCCGACGAAGCGGCTTACTGCATCAATGCATTCTTGGCCATCAGTCATCCTCGTCCTTCCCGTCGTCCATACTCATTCGGCATTCGAGACTGCATAAGTTCCATCCGTCGTGATAGCCTCTGCTGTAGCCAGCCGTGTCTCCCTTCAACCAGCCCGCGCAGAACGCAGCAAGTGCCGCGAAAACGCATACACCAAAGGCCTCCTCAAGACTCATCGTTCAATCCTCCTAGATTCCCAGCTCGCGTCTCAAGTCGTCAAGCTCGCACTCGACGTCCTCCGACTCACGGTTCTTTCGGTACTGGCAGAGGTCGCAGCCGCCAGCGATGCAGTGGTTCCTTATCGTCACGAACCTGCGCAGCTTGGCGTTCTCCCTTTCAAGTGCCTGCACCGCATCAGAAAAGGCGTTAATGTCGGCACGCAGCGTGAGCACGTATTCGATTGCCATGTGGGTAGTTATGTTTCTCTTCCACTCGCGGATGGCCTCGGATAGCTTCATTCTCCAACCTCGATTCCTAGCTCGCGCAGCTTGTAGAGTAGGCTCGGACTTAGTGACTCGGCCACCATGACGTCAAGCCCCCACTCGTGCTCCTGCCTACGCATCCTCTTGAGTAGGTCGGCCGCACACTCCCGCAGCTTGGCGTTCTCGGCCCTGAGCGACTCAAGCCCGCGAGCGTGCGCACTCGTGATGTATCCCGCGAGCCTGTCCCACTTAGCGCTCTTCAGGAAGTCGATATCCGTCCACTGACCGTCTATCGAGTCCCAGAACAGCACGCGCCGCACGTGCGACATGCACTCGTCGAAGCTCATCTCGTCCGGGTGTTTGCCGATGCCAGCCTTTATCTTCGTCACTTTACCCACCATCTCTGCCACATCAGTAATTGGCTTCAAAACCGAGTTCCCCAGCCTTCACGACGAACCAATCGTCGCCATAGCTCTCGTCTAGGATGTATTGCACAAGCTCACGTAGCTTGGCGTTCTCGGCTTTATACTTCTGTGCGTCTGCCTTAAACCCGTCTCTCAACGTCTTCAGCAGGTCGATTTCCATCCTTGCTCGCCTAAGCTCGCGTAGCCAGTCAGCCAACTGCGCATGGTCTTTGGCGCATTGGTCGTTACCACAAGCTCTTTCCTCAACGTGCTCTATGGCCTCGTCAATCGTCATCGTCCACCTCCACTCCACGCTCGCGCAATCCGTCTTTTGCATAGGCTCCATAGCCCTTGAGGTAGTAGACTTCAACACCACCAACCTTGTACGTCTTGCCGTCAGTCTCGAAGCGTTCTCCCTTGTGGTGCTCGTACTCGGCGTACTTTGGCGTCATTTCGACTATCACCTGTCCACCTTGATTCCAAGTTCGCGCATGCGGTCCTCGATTCGACGCTCGAACAGACAGCGGGTGTTCCATCGACCATTGCCATTTTTGTGGGCTTCTTCGATTTCCGCGTGACATTCATCTCTGATTTCGCAGTCTCCGCATGATATGTCTGGATGACCTTCTCCCCATGCGTCCCGCACCAGCTCCCGCAGCTTGGCGTTTTCGTGTCGCAGTCGGACTACCTCGTCGCACTTCTCACGGTCGCTAAGACTGAGTTTGTCACCCATGCCGGCATGATAGAGCGCGTCGCTCTCTGCTCGCATTTGTTCGTCGGCCAACATGCTCAACTCGCTCACTCGTTCACCTCGATTCCCAGCTCTGCACACCGCTCGTCAATCCGTAGGTCGCAAATGCGGCCATGCTTGCATTTCAGGCAGATTGATTGTCTCGCGCAAAATCTCAGGTCACGTGCCAGCTCCCGCAGCTTGGCGTTCTCGTCGCGGTCTTTCTTCCACTCGATTCTTACGCGGCGAAGCTCCCCCGTCGTGGGGTTCGAGTTCATGAGAAGGTAGGACTTCGTTGCTTGCAGCTTGATGTTCTCGGTTTCAATCTCGTTGATATGCCTTGATACCACCGACAACATGCCGCATACCTCGCCAGCGTCACCGTCGCTCAGGTTGTCGCACAGCCACCCGCGCACGTCTGCCAAAGCCTCCTGTGCCTCGCTCATACGTTTGCCTCCATTCCCAGTTCGCATACCGCATCCTGCTGACACATCCAGCCAAGCAGACGGCACAGGCTCTGCTCCGCATCCGCATATGGCATCGCCCCGCACCGCGCTATTGCATCACAAAGCACGGTGACGGCATCGCGCGTCTCGACGCTCGCAATGCGTGGCGGAATGTAAACCTGTGGCCTCACTCGTCTACCTCGATTCCCAGCTTTCGCATGCGGTCGGCAAACTCGTACAAGACGCCGCGCCCACCACCTGCGTCATACTGCGTCGCGGCGTCCAGCTCGTTCCACATGTCTGCCAACAGCTCCCGCATCGCCACGTTCTCACCCATGATTTGCCGCGCGTTCTCCACATCGTCGCTCAGACAGGAGCGCAGGCGTGCGTTCTCTTCCGCGAGCGCGACGAACTCGGACGTTCCGGCAAGCCTGAGCGATTCCTCCTCCGCATCGGCCTTGAGCGCGTCGATTGCGTAGTCCGGCACTTTAAGCCCATGCACGTAGCGCAGTCGCAGGAGGTACTGGTACGCCTCGAAATACGTGCGGCAAAGGCGGTCGAGGTCCTTCTTGGTGACCCAGATTTGGATTCCTCTGTCGCAGTCGTAGGCGTACACGTCGCTGTCGGGAGTAAATCGGCAGTAGCTCATGCGTCCTCCCTCCGCTCCGCCCTGCTGCAAAAGTCATCGAGCGCCACGGTGTGCATCATCGACGGTCTGTACTTGCAGACGTTGGGGCCGTCGAAGCCCGTCGCGCAATACTTGCAGTCCTTGCAGCGTATGACCGCTATCCTCTCGTCGTGGCCCTTTGGCTCTACGAACTCGTGATTGAGCCATTCGAGCGCAGTGTGGCCGCTCATTTGGCATTCGCCGTACTCGTCCTTGTAGCAGCAGCAGTTGGCGCACTTATCGGCGAGGGTCGGCCTGTCCCCTATCGCATCGAGCATGTTGCAGCACGTGTCGCTGTCGAGGAAAGCCTCCTCAAGCGTGCGTGCCGCCCTCTCGGATGTGCCGAACAGCCTCTCCCAAATCGTCATCGCTGACTCCATCTCAAATCCCTGCCCACTGCCTGTAAAGCCAGTGGCACCGCGTGAGTCTGTCCAAGCTCCATCGGTCAGAGCAATAGAAGACCTCCCACTGCAACGCCTCAAGCCACTCTTCGCGGGTCTTGAGCTTTTCCTCCTCGGTCTGGTGCAGGCGCTTCCAGTTGCCGAGTGCCAACATGTCCCACATGACCTTTCGGGCCTTGCGGTTGAATCCCATCTCGCGCAGGACTCGCGAGAACGCGGCTCGCCACATGCGCCCAATCTTGCGCGGGTCCTTGCCGCCGTTGCGCAGGTACATGCACAGCGACGTGCTCTTTTCGAATGCCGTTACGTCACTCATCTTGGCCCCTCCAAGCTACTCAGTCTCCTTGAGCTTGAGCCTTGTCGCGTACTCACCGACGATTTCGCCTGCCGACTTGTGCAGGTCCTCTCCCTCCCGATTTTTCAGACGGTCGCACATCTCCCTAAGCATTGCCTCGACCGGCGACGGCGGGGTGGTGTGGCTCTCGATGCAGCTGGCACGCTCCCATGCTCCGTTGCTGAGCCACACTGCGGGTGTCTCGCCAAACTTCCTGCCGACGCCCGTCACCTCGTAAGGGTCCGTGATGCCCGTGACGTAGACGCTGTCGCCGGGGCGTATTACGTAGCCCTGATTGTCCACTGGGAACGGCATGTAATCGACCCCGAACAGCGTCACGTCCTCGCCGTTCCTGACCGCCTCTTCGACGCGCTGCGAGAATAGGGTGGCATCGCTGGGGGTGCTGCAGGACTCCTTGACTTCGCTCTCTACCTTCTCGATGAGGTCGATGATGTACCCTTCACTGCACGTCACGACGCGCGCGCGGCGACCACCGCCATCAATCGTTTCGTAAAACATATCGTTGGAGTGCGACTGCACATAGTCTTTCAACTCGTCAATGCTTCTCACTTCTCCCTGCCTCTCTCGTCAACCTTGCTCGCCTTGTATGCCTTGATAATCCGCGCCAGCTCCGTCGCGCAGTCGTGTATGTCGTGGCCCGTGACCACGGTCACGTGCGTGGCGCACTCGACCAAGAGCGCACGTTGCTCGTCCGTCCACTCGGTCATGCCAAGCTCGCCTTTACCCTCTCGTCATGTCCGCTCTCGGCATCCGCGTGGCCGTCGCGATATCCGTCTTGGTAGCCTTGCGAATATGCGATGCGCACGACTCGAACCATCCTGTAGCGCACGTGGTCATCGGATTCGAGCGCATCGTCCATGTGGTCGTACAGCTCTTGCGGCACTACGCAAAGTCGGTTCGGTATCGGCGTCACCACCTCCAATTTGCCCTCGTGACGTAGTTCTCGTACATTGCAATGCGGTACTCACTGCTACTCATTCGCCCTCCTTAGCTCGATTCGCCAGCACACTAAGTAGCCAATCGCCGTCAGCAAGTTGATGATTCCTATCACGAGTCCCGCAGGGTTGGCGACCGTCTCGAACACTGCTGCCGCAAAAAACATCCATAGGAGCGCTCGCGTGAAGCAGACCTCGCCCATGCATTCGTGGTACTCGGAGCTGTTCATGGTCGGTACACCTCCCTCGCGACGGTCACGTACTCGACCACTCGGACGTTCCTGTGGCCCTCCTCCACGAGGTGCCTTGCCAGCTCCACGTAGCTCTCTAGGGTCACGTCCTTGCCTACGACGTGCAGCTCGTTCTCGTCCCACCCGTCATCCTCTGCCTCGTAGAGTACTGCGTACTCGTGCTCGTCACTCATTTAGCCCTCCTGTTCCAAATTTGCCTCGCATGCTCCTTGGTCCTGACGAACGGCGTCCTGCATCCACACATCACGTCGCCGTTGTCCCGTGCGACGTTGCTGGTGTTCGAACATGCCACCGCCCATCTGGCCTGATGCCCCTTCGGCCTGTTCATAACGTACTCTGCCACGCTTCCGCACAACGGGCACCTGAGCAGGTCACTCATCGTCTTCCTCCCGCAGTCGCAGCCTAGCGGCATACTCGGCGATTGTCTCGTCACTTATCCGAGACTGCTCCAGCTCCTCGTTGCGCACGAGGTTTGCGAACTCACGCAACACGTCCTCTACGGTCGGCGGCTCGTAGTGACGTGAACGCTCAGGGCATGTGTATAGGATGCTGTCTGTTTCGAGCTGCCATCCAGAATCTGGCCCATACCAGAGCATCCTTTCGACTCTTTTCGGGTTGTTCGGGTTTACCTCTCCCACAACAAGGTCGTCAACGTGCCAAACATCGTCGTCCGCGTCCATGGGCAGCTCGATGTAGCATTCCTCGACCTCGCGCTCGATGGCGTCGGCTATCCTCACGAGTTCATCCGTGTCAATGTGATTTTGCTTGAGGATGCGTATCTCCTCGCGCAGCTCTTCGATGCTTTTCATCATTCGTCCATCCACGAGTACTTGATGTGCCAGTTGCCGTCCTCGTCCCTACACCGTTCGCCGTGCAGCCTGAAGGACTTTCTCGCGCATTCGGCGCAGAGGTCTATGGACTCACGCCCGAGGAAGTCTCGGTATCCCTCGTCGTATGCGGGGTCGTGCATGAAGACGGGTATCGTTTCGTACGTGCTGCGACTGCTAATCACCGCGTTGATGTCGTGCTGGTCTATCTCCTTGCCGCACTTGTCGCACGTGTACCTCTCGATTGTCGTCTTCATCGCTCGTCCTCCAATGCCATAAGCACGTCGTTGAGCGCACGCATCGCGTTGGCGACGTCCATGCAAGCGCTCTTGACCGCCTTGTGCTCCTCGGTGCCCTCTTTGGCGTTGCATTGCAAGCTAGACATGCCATTGAGTTGGGCGTAGCTGAGCCTTGACCAGCTCGAAATGTTCACGTCACCATCGGACCACACGCGTACTGCGTAGTCGGTGAATGCCAGCTCGCTCATTTGCCGTCACCATACCTTCCCCGTGCGCGGTTGCGCTCCTCGCATCGCTCCATCGCGGCCTGTAGGTCGATGCCGTAGCGGTCAGCGAGCTTGCAAGCGGCCTGTATCACGTCGGCCAGCTCGTCGGCGAGGCATAGCGGCTTATCGCAGCAGTCACGTATCTCGCAATCACGGCAGTCGCTCGGACCTCCGCATCCATCCACTGCTTGCCAAGCAGCGTAAACCTCGGCTGCCTCCTCCAACGGCTTCAGCGCGGCCTCCTTCGGCGCCCCCATGCGGAACGGGTGTATCTTCAGCTCAATCATTCGTCCACCACTCTTACCTTTTTCGCCTTCCGCAGTTCGGGCAGAACTTGAAACGTGGAGTGCTCGGCTCAAGTTGCATCTGCCAGTGGCATTCGTCACACTCAAGCCACGCCTCGCCCATTCCCTCGGTCTCAGCGAGGTTGTCATGCACCTCCATGTGGCACGTCCCCGCGCCCACCGTCGCGGCGATGGCCTGCTCGGGGGTGAGTCCGCACATCCTGATGCGGATGTGTCCGGCATCGATCACGTAGGCCGTCACTCGCGCCCCTCCGTTTGCGTCGTACCACGTGTGATTCTTCGCGCCGTGGCTCGTCCACTCGATACCGCGCTCGTCGAGCATGCGGCGCAACTTATCGGTCACGTTGTTCATCGTATCCTCCCAGCTCGTCCTCGAACTGCTGCATGATTTCCTCCGCGTACTCGAGGAATCGGTCTTGGTAGAACTTGACGCGGTTTCGCGGCGTCTTGCGGAACCACTTGGCCTTGAATCTCGCGACCTCCTCGTGATAGTCCTCCTCGTTCGTGTCGCCGCTCAGATAGAAGTCGAGGCTCTCGAACAACCCGCCGCCGCGCGGGCCGAACTCGCACTTGCGCGGCTCGCGGTCGTAGTAGACCTTGCCGAATGGCCGCGAGTGATAGCTGTACCCGCCGCCAAACAGGTCAAAGTAGAGTTCGTTCAGCTCCTCGTCGCACCACTGGCCGTCAAGCTCACTCATTCCGTAGCATTCAAAGTGTCCGCCGCTCATCCTGCAATCCTCCTTGCGCAATAGGGGCAGTACATGCCGATTACCCGAGCGTCTCCCATGTAGTCTGGTATGCATAGCCTGTGACCGCACGTAAGCGAGTACCACCTGTATGTGTCTCCGTCGTAGTCGTGATACCCCTCGCCGTCCACGGCGCACGTCCGTGGCTTTTCCGCCAGTTTGACAAGCGCCGCGAAGGACTCCTCTGGCTTGAAGTCTGTGGTGAAATATGATTCAGTCATTTCGACTCCATCGCGTCAACGAACGCCAACGCCTGCTCCGCATCTATGCCGTAGCATATGAGGTCGATTGTCCCGTTGCTGCGTTGTATGAACGATGTCTCGCGCCCCGAACATCTGAGCCAAGTGTATTCGTTCGGCCCCGATTGCGGCCATCTGAACGCAATCCCGCGCTCCGTAAGACCATCGCGAATCTTCTCCATGGTGCTCATCTCCGTACCTCCAAAATCAGTCACAGCTACCGCGCGAGGAACGTCTCGCCCGTCCTGGCATCCACGTACTCGTTGAGCGTGAGCGCGGAGACGGCGAGGGTCGCGTTCCTCTCGCACCTGTCGCGCGACTTGAAGTACGGCCTTGGGCCGCTCACCCGCCTTGGGCGGCTCACTCCATCTCCTGCCGCGCGTCGGGGATGGCCACCCACTGGCCCTGGCCCTCGGCCTTCTCCATCCACACGAGCCAGCAGACGGCGCCAGTCGTGCGGTTGACCACGCGGTACGACCAGCTGCCGTCCGCGAACGCCGGCGCCGGGTGGCGCGTCGCGTCCAATGGCTGTCCGGGCGCCTCGGGAACCCGGTCGTTGGCATATGCCGCAGGCGCCGAGCAGCCCGTGAACGCCCACAGCATCGCCTCAATCATCAGCGCGCAGAACAGGTACAGCGCCGCGTCGTGGCGCTCCTCGCTTGCCATCATCGTTCCTCCCGTTCGATTGTTTCGTCAATCGCGGCAACCATGGCAAGTTCCCGCTCAGACAGCTTCCATTTGATAGCCGCAGCGCGTTCAGCCGCAGCGCGTTCAGCCGCAGCGCGTTCAGCCGCAGCGCGTTCAGCCGCAGCGCGTTCAGCCGCAGCGCGTGTCCCGAGCAGCAGCCCGCCGCCGAATATCGTCTTGCCGCCCATCGCGTCTAGCTTTGATATCGGTACGCAGTCTCGGGCGTTGAGCTTGTAGGGCGTGTCGTGCGCGGCGAACCATTGCACCTTCGCCGCATGAATGACGTTGTCGGGATACACGTATTTCGGCATTCTTGCCTTGTTGGCACTCTGCAGCTCCTTGTCCCTGCCCTCAAGCGCCTTGCTGAGCGCGGGGTCGCTCTCGAGAATCGTCCCGTCCTTGTCTAGGCTCGTGACGAAGCTCGTCGGCACCTTTGCTCCGTTGGCGTAGGTTATGCTTGCGTGGCACACGATGTGGTTGCATCGCATGCGCGTCGCCCTGCCGCTCATCAGGGTCATGGTCGGGGCGAACAGGAAGAACTCGATTCCCGCGTCGAGATAGTCCTTGATAATCTTGGATAGGATTGAGAACGGCGGGTTGTCAACAACGCAGCATCCTTCGGGGTAGTCCTCCGTCCTGTAGTCGCGCTTCGGCCAGAACGGTCGCATGAAGTGGCTCTTGTCGATGCCGTAGCGCCTTGTCACGTAGTCTGCCACGAGGTCATAGATTTCCGGTGGGGTAACGCAATCGTCTGTGGTGGCGTGTGTTTTGAACTTGTCAACAAACGCGCTGTAGTTTTCGTCTTGCTTGAGTTCGGAAAGCGACATCTGCGACTTGAGGCGCATCGCTCTATTCCTCGTTTTTCTGCTCGAACTCGCGCAGCTCCACGACGGCCACCATGCACGTGCGGGCGACCATGTCCTCCGTGAGCGCGCCTTGCGACACGTTCCAGCCGTCGAGCTGCACCATCACGTCCCAGCGGGCGCACGACGGCCAGCCCGAGTCTCCTGCCAGCACGCGTATCGACTCGCGCAGCCACGAGTCGTGCGTGCGCTCCTTGGTGCCGTTGTCGAACCAGCGCTGAACGGGGTCGTAGACCTCCGCCGCGCCAGCCCGAATCATCAGCGCGTGCGCCTCGGCGAACGCGGCTGCGTTGTTGTTCTCGATGCCCGCCATGGGGCCGGACAGGAACACCGCCTTGTCCTTCACGCACCTCTCCAGCGCGTCCATGTCGTACTTCACTGCTGCCATTCTTCCTCCTAAAGGCGCGGCCGCCAGAGCGTCTCTAGCGGCCGCTTTTCCTCGATACGTCTATTTGGTCGTTTGCGGCGAGAACTCGCCGAATTTCGGGGCTACAGTCGCTCACGGCCCCAGAAGCTCGTCCCACGTGCATCCGAGCGCGGCCTTGACTGCGCGCAGGGTGTACAGCGTCGGCGAGAACCTGCGCCCGATGTCATACAGCGTCGTGTGGCTGACGCCCGCGCGGGCGCCCAAGTCGAGCATCGTCGTGCGGCGCTCGCGCACGAGCCGCCTCAGGTTGTGCGCGAGCTGCGGGTCGGCGGCGTTCTTCTTCATCGCCACGGCAGCCACGCCCTCGTGTCGGCGTCTTGCAGCCAGAGCCTTCCCGCCTCGTCGAAGCGGCGCCGCGCGACCTCGATGAGCCTGCCCGCCACCTTGACGCGCCTGCCCTCGCGCGGCCCCACCTCGCGGCGCAGACGCACGGTGGCGCACCTTCCGTCTGCGTCGATCTCTGGCATCACGACCATGCCATCGCACGTCGGCCCCGCCATCGACGGTCACGACCTCGATTCGGGCGAAGCGCCCGTCGCGCACGTCCCTCACGCGAACCTCACCTCCTTGTCGGCGGCGTCGGCGCGAACCCACCAGCCGCCCCTGTCCTGGTCGAGCGGGCGCACGCGCAGCCCGCCCTTGTGGCTCACGTGGATGACGCGGCACGCCACCCACTCTCCGTCGTGGTACCGTCGCGCCTCGCACTCGCGCCCGAGCTTCCACGCGTGCTCGCTCAGCTCGTCGGCCATCCGCCGCCACGCGTCGCGCTCGGCCTTGCACGCGTCGCGCTCCGCCTCGCACTCGTCCAGCTCGCGCACCGTGCGCACGAGCATCGCGAGCGCCATCAGAAGCATCGCCACGAGCGCGGCGGCGCCTATGGTGTCCGTCATTTCCTGCCTCCTAGCCTGTGGTTGCGTGAGGGGCGAAATCTCGCCCGCTCGCGCGAAAACGGGTAAACAGTCGTTGTTCGGAAAATCTCGCCGAATTTCGTGCCTAGAGCGCCCCATAGGGGCATCAGAACAGCCGACGCATGCCGCACCGCATGAAGTCGCGGAAGTCGCGCCACTCGGCCGCGTACGCGTAGGCGTCGGCGAACACCCTGCGCGCGGCCCTGACCACGTTCGGCTCGAAGCGCTCGGCCGCGCCCAGGTCGCGCTCGTGGCGCGAGTTGAGCGGGCACCCGACGCAGCCCGTGCGCCTAAAGCCCCACAGCCCGTAGCAGTCGGAGTGCCGTATGCCGAACGTCCGCTCGTAGAACGCGCGGTCGGCGTCGCCCATCCAGAAGAGCGGGCGGTAGGTGTCGATGCCGTGCCCCCGGTCGAAGCACGTCATGTGCGCGGCGCGGATGCCGCCCTCGGCGCGTCTCACGCCCACGAGCAGCACGTCGGCGCCCACCTCGCGCTCCACCTCGCGCGACGGCAGCTTCTTCGCGAGCTTGCAGCACTCGGCGGAGACGGCGAAGGTCGGCGGGCGCTCGACCAGAAACTCCCTGAGCCATCGCACGTTGCCGACGTCGTACCACCCCGGCTCGTCGGTGGCCGTCCACGCGTTCGACCACCACTTGAGCGCCGAGGTCTGGGCGCCGTAGCGCGCGAGCAGCGCGTCGTAGGGCTCGTCCTCGAAGCCGAAGCCTATGGATTGCAGCCGACGCAGCATGTCCGACACGTACTTGCTCAGGAACGGCTGGCCACGGGTCTTGCAGCAGACGGGGATGGTCTCTCTCGCCCGCACGCGCCGGATGCGGATGCCGTAGGCGTCCTCCAGGTAGCCGACGTGGTGCCTCGTCGCGGCCCACTCAAGCCCCGTGTCGAGCCACGCGTACGTCACCTCGCACCCGGTGCGCCCACGCACGCGCTCCACCACGTCAACCATCACGTCGGAGTCGGCACCTCCGCTCACGCTCACGAGGGCGTGGGAGTGCTGCGACAGCACCGACTCGCACTTCATCGCGGCGTCGGCTATCGCGCCGTTGCCGCATTCCAAAAGCTGTCGATAAGAATCCAACGCGCCACTCTTCGCATGCCTGCGAAGTGCGGCAGATCGTTAACTTGCCATCGGCCACGATGCCGACTCTTTACGCGACCGCATCACATCTCGTCCGGTCGCGACCCCGCTTCACGGGGATAGCGTCAGTCCCTTCTTCTCCGCGTTTTCATGGTTCGTCCCATCCGTCATGCGGCCCGCGCGTTCGCGCGCACCAGCTGCATCGCCATCGTCGGCACCACGGAGTTGCCGATTCGCCTGACCTGCTCCCTCTTCGGCACGGCCGTGCCGTCGGAGTAGCGGTCGATCACGTACCTGACCGGAAACCCCTGCGCCAGCTTCAGCTCCTCGGGCGTGAGCATGCGCAGGTGCGCGTGCCTTTGTCGCATCGTCACCAGCGCGAACCTGTCCGTGCAGGTGATGGTGCGCAGCGGCATGTCGAGCGACTGCCCGACTCCCGTGCCGTAGTAGCTCATCAGCCACTGGCCGCCGTACTCGCGAAACCCGCGCTCCATGCGCGCGAGCGTCTTGGCAGACAGCGGGCGGCTCCTGTGGTCCACCCGCTTGCCGACGTCGGCGAGGTCGATGCACGGGCGCACGCTCAGCCAGTGCGGCAGGTGCGGGTCGAGCAGGGTGTCCGGCCTCTTGTGGTTCGGCAGCGGCCATGCCGTCGCGCAGCCGTCGCGGCGAAGCACCGCGTACCAGCGCGTGCGGCCCGAGCTCGGCTGACTCCATCGTGCAGAGGTCGACCCCAGCGTCACCCTCATATGCGTACTTGAGCATCGGCGCGTCTTGGTTGACGCGCTTGACCTCTACGGTCGGATATAACGTGAAAGCCATAATCTGTTCCCCTCGTGTCTTGAGAAGCATAATCCTCAGCCTCTCCCGGTCTTGTCGCGAGAGGGCGGACACGGCGACCATCGCAGCCGCGTCCGCCCTCTCCTGCGTCATGCGCTCGGCAATGCGCCGCTGACGCGCGTTCTCCTCGTATGGCGTCATGGCTCGGCCTTGAACTTCTCGCAGTCCTCGCCGCATCCGAGGTAGTCCCACACGCGATGCGGCATGCCAGCCGTCTTCCATCTCTGCATGCATGCGTCGGCATGCTCGCATCGGACGAAGTAGTCGCACCCCGTCATGTCGGAGTCCATTGGTTGGAGCCTCGGGTCTTGATAGGAGCCTATCTCGTAGCTCATTCGGGAAGCACCTCCCATTCGAGATTGCCGCTTCCATCGCGCATCTGCACCATGTACCACACCTTTCCCGTGCCGCGATTCATCACCTTGTAGCACACGTCTCCGTCGGCGAACGACGGCGCGTTGACCCTGACCGCGTCAAGCGGCGTCCCCGGCTGCGTCCTGACCGCCTTGTCGGTGGCGTCTGCCAGCCTCGTATGCGACTCGTAGACGCCTATTGCCACGATTACCGCGAGTATCAACACGAGGACTATCACCAAGTACTTGAACGGCTCCTCTATGCCTGCTCCCGCGCACTCGTACTGGTCGTCATCCATCATTTCCCCCATTCTTTTTTCTCAGTCAGTCCTTTGCAGATATACGTGGCCGTCTCGCTCGCGTACCCTCACCTTCGCCTGCACGTTGTACGGCAGGTACGATATGGCCGCGCCGAGCAGGTCTGCGACCCTCTTCGGACTCAGCCCCCTGAGCGG
This sequence comes from Atopobiaceae bacterium, assembly GCA_017533825.1. Taxonomy (GTDB): domain Bacteria; phylum Actinomycetota; class Coriobacteriia; order Coriobacteriales; family Atopobiaceae; genus RUG440. Next base: position 44,462 of record JAFWIE010000072.1, read on the forward strand.
CATGTCGTCCTCGTCGTCGCCGGACGCGAGGAAGTGAGACACGTCGTCGTGCCAACGCCTGACGGCGTCGGTCTTGACGTTGCCGTGTCTGTCGTCATGCCACCATCCGACCATTATCTCCCGCGTCGTTCCCTTGCCGAGCCTGTACATGGCGTCGACCTGGCTCGCGGGAACTCCGAGCATGGCGAACGTCTCTATCACGTTCTTCGAGTTAGCTTGCACCTTCTACCTCCGAAAGGTTGCACGTCTCGATGCCGCACGCTTCCGCGACCGTTCGCTCAAGCCTCGCGCCTTCGGAGTTCTCCCACCCCGGAAGGCTCACGAGAACGTCGTAGTCCGGCCGTCCGTATCCGTCGCTGTTCGTAAGCTCGCCGATCGCCCTCAGCATGTAGTAGGCGTGTTCGCGCGTGGGACCACTGCCGTCGAGCCATTCGATCGCCGGGTCGAACACGTATCGTGCGCCGAGCATCTTGAGCGTCTTGTGTGCGCTCAGGAACGCGTCGACGTTGTACGACTCGATTCCGGTCATGGGACCGCTGATGAACACATGCCTGTCCTTGACGTTAGTCATAGTATCTCCCTAGAGTCGCACCGGCATGAGCAGTGCGACGTAGTTCATGTCTCCGTAGTGTCTGAATATCGCCGGTTGCATTGATCCGACGAGCTCCATTGACGTCTCGCCGTCGCACCCGGCTATCGCGTCCTTGAGGTAGTTGATGTTGAGCGCGATGACCTGGTCCTTGCCATCGACCGTGCCCACGAACACGTCGGTCGACTCGCCCTGCGTCGGGCTCGTGCTCTGCAGCTGGACGAACATCTCCTCGGCGCTTATGCTCACCCTCACGCTCGGGTTGTCCTTCGCCATGGCCTCGACCCTCTTGAGCGCGTCGGCGAAGTCCTGCGGCTCGAACGTGAGCGTCGTCTCGTGTCCGGACGGTATGAGCTTCGTGACGTCCGGGAAGTTGCCGCTGATGACGCGCGTGATGTACGTGGTGCCGCCCAAAGACATTCGCACCTGACGCTCGTCGCATGCGATGGCGACCTCGTCCTGTGCCATGCTGACGGCGTCCCTCAGCGCGTCCGCCGGGATTATCGCCTCGAACTCGCCGTCAGATGCGGCGTCGACCGTGACGAGGCGGTAAGAGTCGGTCGCGCTCATGACGATCCTGCCGTCTCCTACGGCGACCTTGACGCCACCGAGAACTGGGCGGGACGCGTCCCTCGACGCGCACCTGCACGTCTTGTCTGCCATCGCCGCCATGACCGACGCGGGAATGGTGACGCTCTGGCTCTCGTCTATGTCCGGGAACTCTGGGAAGTCGGTGACGTCGAGCGTGTTGAGGCGGTACTTCGCCTTCATGCACGATATCTTGACCACGTTGCCGTCATCCTCGAACGTCACTGCGGCGTCGGGGAGGCTCCTCGCGACCGACATGAGCGTCCTGCCTGATATGATGGCGCTGCCGTCCTCCTCTGTCATGGCTTGGTTGATCCTTCGCACGCTCTCCGTGCCGTTGGTGGCGACCATGGTGAGCGTGCCGTCGCATGCGTCTATCTTCACGCCTGCGTACATGAGATTCGTGGCGTTGTCGACGCACGCCTTTGTGACGCACTTCACCGACTCGAGAAGCGCGTGGCTGCTGATCGTGAACTTCAAATTGCCTCCTTAGAAAAGGTTCAGTTGGACTCCTCTTTCGCATTCCTCCCGAATGCGTCTCTCCGCCATCTCGCAATACTCAGGCTCTTGGTCTATGCCGACGAACCTCATCTGCTCCCTCATGCATGCGACTCCGGTGCTGCCTGAGCCGCAGAACGGGTCGAGCACTACGCCGTCCTTCGGGCACACGAGACGCACGAGCCATTGCATGAGCGCCGTCGGCTTGACGGTGCTATGTGTGTTGAAGCTGCCACGGTCAGACTTTGATGCCTTCGCGCAGTAGAAGAACCTGTCATACGACTCGGGAGGCTCACGCCTCATGCCTGGCTTGAGGTCGAAGTCGGTGACGCCTCTGTCCCCATATGTCCTGTCTGCCGACTCCTCGCCGTCCCGCATGTTTGGGAAGAACCTCGCCGCGTTTGCGTCAGGCTCGTCACGCTTGAGGTGCTCGTTCGTTGGCGGGAAGTCTCCGTAGCACACGCCCTTGCGCTTGGGTATCCCAGCACGCAAGTCGCCCTGTTGGCCTTTGGCGTCGGGGAAGCACTCGCGAACCTCGTCGGAGCCGTCATGCACGAAGTTCGCAGGGAACCTGCCCGGTGGCTGGTCGGTCGGCACCCTGCACGCGTCGATGTTGAGCGCACCGACGCCCCACTTCATGACGTTCCGCGCGACCGTCCCGTCAAGCGGCTTGTACGCAAGGCATATCGGCTCCCATGCTGGCTTTATCTGCGTGTTCCATCCTTGCCATCTCTCGACATCATCAGCATTTCCAGTCAGGGCCTCGACGGACTTCGAGACGTTGAGTCCCTTGGGAAATCCCGACGAGTAGTTCCATGAGACGCAGTCCTTCACAATCCATCCGGCATCCTCTATCGCGCAGAACAGGCGATGAAACGTCCTCGGCGAGCCGAACGCGAGTAGATGGGCACCGGGCTTCGCGACGCGAAGGGCTTGGGCGAATATCGGCGTCATCTGCTCCTGAAACGCAACGTTCTCGTCACGCCTCGGAGCGTGACCGTGCGAGTTGCCGTATCGAGGGGCACCAGGATTCTCGCTTGCGTAGTCGTGCGACTTCTCGCGACGCTCACTCGCGGACTCATTTCCGCCGCCGCCGCCGTAGCTGTCCCAGTCGTTGCCCATGAACGCAAGCGCATACGGAGGGTCGCAGACTATGGCATCGACTGAGTTCTCATCCATGCCACACATCGTCTCTTGGCACTCGCCGTTGACTATCTCGTACGTCACGTTCCCTCCAAGTAGCCCATCGCGTCCAACAGCTTGATTCGCCCGTCAGTCAGCTTCGTGGGTACGAAGCACTCGTGCATCTCGTCAGCGTTGACGCACTGCACGCCCGTGCGCGTGCCCTCAGTGTTGACGGGCATGGGCAGGATCACGTTCTTCATGCGCTTGGTGAGGTAACGATGGTTGCCAGCCCTCAGGCACACGTAGCCCCATATGCCGTCGCACATCACGACACCGCAATTCCTGCACCAAACGCAGATGCGCGGCTCGGACTCGGCGAACATGTCAAGTCGCTCGCTGATGTCCATCAGATCACCTCCATCACGTGAAACCTCGGCTGACCGAACAGCTCCTCAAGAAGATCGTCGTACTCACGCATGATGTCTCCCCATCCGGTCACGCGGTCCATCCTTGCACCAATAACGAACCTTTTGATTCTGTTCGACCGCTTGTCATCAGCCGTGACTGGCACAATGCACGCCAGGAAGTGGTCAAGAAGCACACGCGCCATAAGCGTATGCGCATCGCTCATACCGAGAATCTCCCATGGAGAGACGATGACAAGCATGTGATTCACTGGGTCAATCGCAAGCCCACGCGTGATGTTGTGCAAATCCCTGCGCATGGAGCTCAAGACTCCTTCAAGGAACAGAACCCTCTTCGTTATCCATGCAAGGTCGCGTGGATGCAGCACGCCGCCAGGAAGCCTGTCCTTGAGCGACTCAAGCATTATGAGGTTGCCCTTCGCGTTGTCAGGAGCGTCGCAGATGTAGGCAACGTGAAGACCGTCGCCTTGTGATATGTACTTCGATCCGTTGAGTTCGAGCATGCAGACAGGCGTCGTGTCAAGTCTCTTCTTAATGTCGCTCACGTCATGTGGTAGCCATATCGAGTCAGATGCCAATCGCTCGACCACAAGGAGCTTGTCATGTTCCTTGAATATCGCATACTGATCGTTGCGCGTGACCTCAATCGGCGTATTGCCGTCACTATGACTGTCTTCAGTCCTGTTATATTCGTCCCATAATCTGTTCAGCCGTGCCATCGCATCCTCGCTGCCACCCATGTCTGGGTGCACGGAACGCGCAAGTCTTCGGTAGCGTATCCTTGCGCGGTTCTTGTTCGCCCCGAAGAGGTCCGTCGCGCTAGTCGCGTCAAGCACCAGCGCGACGTCTTGACTAGAGCTTGAGGTCACCATACGTCGTATCCGCGACAGCTACGCCAACGCCATGTTTCGTGACGTCGATTCCAGTGGCCGACTTCACTGCTGCGAGTGCTACGCCACTGTCGAATCCGGCATCCGTGAGTTCCGTTGCAAGCTCGCCTGAGTCGACCGTTCCCTCGGCAAGTCCGATTATCGATGCGATGACGGCTGGTGCCGAGTCGGTCGTCTCAAGCGTCACGACATGGTCACTGCCAAGCAACGCCTCGTACTTCCTACGACTGTGCTGATCCTGCGCAGAGAAGTTGTCGACGAGCAGGAAGTACACGTCCCAACGCTCGCGTGCCTTGTCAAACGCCATCTGCGGCGTAATCGTGAACGGCTGAGACTCGCCAAGATATGTCTTGGACTCCTCTGGATATACCTCAAGTGCGCATTCGTCACCGACAAGGAACATGTAGCCGCGCTTTCCACGCTTCTCCCAGGCGTCGGTTACGACATGGTTTGCGACAAACCACACGAGGGCCGTGCTGGTCTCGCCGTTGTTTCCTCCACCACATCCCTCGATGAACACGTTGTCGAGGTTGTCATCTATTCGGTTGTCAGACTCGAACTGACTGAGCTGTACCGGGACTCGGTCGCAGTGAGTGTCCCCGTATGCGCCGATCGCCACCTGCGGATCGCTCACCACATCCTTGCGGATGAGCATGCCGAACAGCCCCTTCAACGACTTTTGGAGAACGTGCGGGTTCTCACCCATTGAACCCGTCACGTCGAAGCCTATGACAATCGGCGTCGATTCTGGATGCTCGTCTGAGTCCCTGCTCTCGCGAGTCACCGGAACACCGCCGACGATGACCTTGAGGTCATCATGCGCCTCGTATCGTCCTGAACTCTTCGCGTGTCGGTCGTAGCCGAACGATGCTCCTTTGCTCACCTTTCTCGCTGTGACGCGGTCGTACGTGCTACGACTCCAAGTTCCTCCACCCATGATGCATCCCTTTCTCTATCTGTCCTGCCACGCGTCGGTTATAGGGCCTCTGCCGATGACCGTGACGGGCGCGTGGCACTCGTCCTCTATAGTCGAAATGAACGTATCTTCGTCCATGTCCTCAATGCACATGCCACAAGGCACATATCGGTCTATTCCGTCGACCTTCGACGTGCCCTCCCAGCGCGTGACGCACCTTCCCGGATAGCTGTCCATATGGCTCACGGCTATCTCGTCCACACACGTCGAATCTGCCGCTCTCGCAAGGTTCGGTATGTCAAGCAGACCAGTCCTGAACACACCGGCCCATTCGTATGTCTCGTTGTCAATCTCCGGTATGTCGCATGTCCCCTCAGTTGGCATCGGTCCGAAGCCGTGCCGAGTCTGGTAGCTGCGCGTGACACCTATCACCTTGGCCCTGTGTTCGCCACAAAGTCTCCTCGCCTCGAACGCGTCCATGTCACCGTATGTGACATGCGGGAACCATCCGACACGCTTGTCAAGCAGCACACCCTGGCTGCCCTCGAAGATGACCTGCTTGCTTTCGACCGATTTCTTTACAAGCTCGTCAACGTAGTCGAACCTGACGCCGAGAATCATGAGCTTGTCACGCGCCTTGCATAAGTCATAAGCCCATATTTCTGACTCGTTTGGAACGCTGACGCCATACTCGCGACTGAGCCACAGCGGCCACGCCTCCAACTGTTTCATGAGGTAACGTCCAGTGAGTACATCGCTTACCCTCACGACAGCCCCAGAGACAGTTTTTGATATCGGCTCAGCGTCGATGCACGCCCTTGCAATGCCTACGCCACGCCCGGTTGACCCGTGCCTTTTGTCACCACGACCGTACTCCAACTCTTGATTCACGCGTGCGTACATCGGCAACATCACCGGACATCTCTTGTCGATGACGACTGATGTGAACGGGTTCTCGCCTGTGATGTCTCTCAGGTGCTCGCCTTCCCATATCAGCGCGTCGAGGTCCACCAGCATGCCTTTCGCTATGTACGTCTTGGCTCCGAGCAACGCGCCCGATCCGAACTGCGAATGCGTGTGGTGAATCACCTTCCCGTCGCATACAATTCTGACGTTGTGCTGCGCCTGCGGACCTCCGTTGAACCTGACAACAACGGGGCGATGGCCGTCTGCAATGGACTTCTCCACCTCATGCGCGACGGCCATGCCCTTTCCCTCGTCACCAAACCCCAGACCGATGACTATTTTCGGGTCTATCACGCCCAAAGCACCTTCTCCAGCGTGTCCTCGTCGATGATGAAGCAGTGCTTGTTGTCGTCGAACACGCGGTCCTTGACCTTGCGCATCTTTCCGCCTATCATCACGCGGCTTCCCTTCGCTGGAATCGCGGCGTCGCGCGTCACGACGTCGAACCCTCCGTCGTAAGACTGGTGCCACGCGTTGTGCTGGCCGTCCGGAAGCGTGACACTAATGTCGAGTCCGTCCTGCGTCTTTTCGACGGTGATCTGAACTCCATACAGGGTTGCGGTCTCCAAAACTGATTCCTCCTTAAAGAAATGGACGGCTCAACCGAGCCGTCCGAACGTCATTATGTGAACAGCCTGACCTGTCCACCGCTCTCCTTGAAGCGACGGAACTCGCGATACTGCCTCGTGTACTCGTATGAGTCGGCAAACACGACTCGTGCGGCCTTGACGAACTTGGGCTCATGGCGCTCCGCTATGTCCAGCTCCTCGAACACGTCCTTGTTGAACGGGCATCCGGCGCATCCGGTCCTGGTGAATCCCCAGACCTCATAGCAGTCAGAATTTCTTATGCCGAACATGTCAATGTACTGCTCTCGGTCGTCGTTGTTGAGCCAATACAGCGGGCGGTATTTGTCGGGACCATCATTGCCCGCTATGATGCACTTGTTGTGAATCGTCCTGGCACCTCTCTCAGAGGCGCGTACGCCAGTGAGGACGACGTCGGCGTTGGAGAGTCTGACGTATCTGTTCGACGGAGTCTTTTTTGACCTGTCGCAGCACTTTTCGCTGATGCTGAATTGCGGGGGATTCTCGATCAGGAACTCCTTCAGCCACTTGTTTCTCCTGACGTGATAGATCGAGCGAGGATTGTCCATCTTTGTCGAATACTCGTTGCACCACCACTTCAGATACGACTTGCACTTTGGGTATTTCCTACCAAGCACATCGAGCGGCTCGTCTTCCCATTCGAAACCGTTCCTTTGCAATCCACCCATGACGGAGCTCACCATCTTAGACACGAATGGCTGTCCGTACCTTCGACAAGTCTCCGGCACTGTCAAGTCGGGAAGGTTGCGTTTTATCTTGACGCCATACAGGTCTTCCAGATAGTCGAGATGAGCTCTGGTGGCCTCGTACTCCATCCCCGTGTCTTGAAACAGGTATGTTATCGCTATCGGTGATACCTGCCTCACGCGCTCGCACACGTCCATCATCACGTCGGAGTCGGCGCCACCGCTGATGGACACAATCGCCTTCTCGTGCGTCTCGAACACCGACTGGCATTTCAGCGCGGCGTCGGCGATTGCGAGATTCCCACAATTGACCAAGTCGCTGAACGAGCTCATTTTTCCACGGCAACCGCATCTTGTCCAGGCAAGAACTCTATCTCATGAAAGTCGTCCGGCAGGTGCTCCGCCGTGAGGTCCTCGACGACGTAGGTCGTCCACTCGTTGAGGTCGCAGTAGTACTTCGCGTACTGATTGTCGCCTATCGCCACTATCACGTCGAGGTCTGACGTGTCGTGAAACGTAGCAAACCTTCCGGTGAGACGCCATATGACGGTGTCGGTGCGCGTGTTGATGACCGTTATCCTGCGCATGCGGTCGAAGTCGTTCGCGTTGCGCGATATCTCACGCGACTTCATCGCGGCAGGGCTGCAAGAGCTGCATCCCGACATGGACGCGGCGATTGCGACTGCCGCGACGAATGCCACAATCCTTCTCATGACGCACCACCCGTCAGTTGATTCACCAGAGCGCGAAACTCTCCGCTCTCGTTGTTGACGTTTGCCATTGAGCCGAGCGACCTGGCTATCGACGCTATGGCGCACTCATCATTCGTGTACCATGCGCACAACACCTTGTAGCACGGCGTAGAGAGCGGCTCGGTGCCTTGCCACATCGGGCATCCCTTGATGTCACTCATGGCTCTCCCAGAGATGCTCTGTCATGATGTCGTGCCACTCGGGGAAAGCCTTCTTGACGAGGCAGAAGAGAAGGCCCTTCTCCTTGTCATACTCGTCGCCTTCAAGGCATCTCGTGCGCGTGACGCTGCTGTCGTCCCACACGACGTACGTGACCGGGCCGTTCCAGCCCACGTCCTTGACGCGAGGGAGGGACAGCTCGTTGAATGCGTTCGTCATGCAGTCAAAGTGTGTGTTTATGCGCCTTCCTGCTTCCTCGATTGCGTAAAGCGCGTAACCAAGAGTTGCAACGCATTCTCCTCTTGTCTTGCTCATGATGTACCTCCTATTTCAGAAGAGCCGCCCCTGCGGCGGCTCCCTGTCCTTCCACTTGTCCCAGTCGAACGTGGAACAAATCTCTGCTATGTGGTCGCACAGCTCGTCTGGTATGACTGACCGTGCCTTCGACCCGTTGATTCCCTGCGTCCCGGTTCTGCTGCCTCTCGGCGCACGTTCGTGGCACGGGTCGCCAGCCTTGCACGGCGGCTTGAACTGCGGGTCCGGGTGATTCGACCATATGTCGGTCGGCTTCTGACGCGTATCGCCATACTTGCAATAACAAACCGTGTGCCTCATGCCATCAAGCCCGTGCATGAAGTCCATCGAGCGCATTCCCGCCCTCGGATTCTCGATAAACCAAAGCGACGGGCTGAGTGCCATGATGAGATTGTGCAGGTGCATGTTGACCCTGTCGCTGTACCTCGCATAATCCGTCTGCGGCGCGAGGTTGCCGTGTGACTCCTTCTTCCTGTGATGCGATATCGCAGCGACGGAGTACGAGCTGCAATCCGGACTCGCCCAAATCACGTCGGGACGTCCGAATCGGTCAACTATCGCCTCCGGAGTCACGTCCATTATGTCGCAGCACATGTCTATGTCGGGAAACGTCTCGTCCCAGTCAATGCTGAAGACGTCCCACCCTCCTCTGCGCTCGAACGCGCGTCCTATGCTGCGCGTACCGGCAAAAAGCTCAAGCAACTTCCTCAAATCCCAAGCTCCATCTGCTCGAATTGCCTTATGACCGACTCGTCGCCCCACTGCTCTGCCATCGCCCTCGCGACGCCGTCGTACGTCTTGCTCCTGAGCGACGCACGCTCCGGTCCCGGCGGCATGTAGTGGACTTTCTCGCGCTCCGACTTCGGAAGCTGCATCATCTGCTCCCGCACGTCCCTCGTCGGCTTGAGCGGAGGTAGGTTCTTGAGCCACAGGCACGTGGTCTTCTCCTCCATATGGCCGAACTGCCACGGATGTATGGTCTGCGTCGGCTTCGCGTAGAACGTGCTCGCGGCACTGACTGGGTTCTCTATGCACACGTGCGGTATGTGGTCGAGCGCGGTGAACGCGAGGAAGAACCCCATGCCCATCCAGTACCTGCCGTCGCGCTTCTTCTCCTCGAACCACCTCGCGCCCGAAACCGCGATGTTCGTGCACGGAGGGAAGCATATCGCCAAGTCCCAGTCCATCTTGGCTATCTCCAACGCGTCCGCTTGGATGTGGCACTCGGGGTGCCTGCCGCTCGTCGGGAGAAGGTCGCAGCTGTATATGTCGTGAGCCCCCCCCCACCGCCTTTTGAAGGCGGTGACGACCGCGCCGGACTCCTCGCACGCGACGAGTATCCTCATCCTACGGCCTCTCGACGTCGTCTTGCTTAATGCGCACGAGGAACACGCTGCCCTTTCGCACACACACCTTCACTGCGCCGGGAGTCGCGTGGTGCATGATCGCGCTTTTGAGCCTCGTGGGAAGCACCTCCGGCCCGTCGACGTCGCCCTCCTCGGGCACCACGCGTGCCACGTCCATGCCCGAGTCGAGGAACTTGTCGATGATCGGAAGGTACCTCTGATACTTGTACCTACCGGCGAACTTGTCCGGCAGGACGGCGCTCTCTATTCTCGCCATCTTTCTCTCCTAAAGGTACGTTATGTGGAATCGCTCGAGGAACGCCCTGTGTCCGTCACCGGACGTTCCCTCTCGCTCCTCCCACCTACGTTGGCAGTCCTCTCTGAAAAAGGAGTCCAGCCGCCTGTCGGCATGGACCCCGTGGTCGCTCATGTTGTGGTGGAAGTTGCACAGCCTGACCGTGCATCCCTCCTCGTCGGATATGTCCCTCCGACCGTATCCCGGATATATGTGATGCGTCACCGTGTCAGGGTTGCCGCACACGAAGCATCCCCTGTCAGTCGGATACAGGCTCGGCTTCGGCAATCGCCTCGCGTCCCCTCTGTGTAACCTGCAACGTCCTCGTGCGCCTCGGCTCGAACGACACATAGCCATGCGCACCGAGTGCGTAGACGATGTCGTTTGCCGTCGACGACGACCTGAACCTCAGAGCATGCGCTATGTCGCGATACGTCGGTGGCCTCTGGTTCTCTTCGATGTATCTCGCTATGAACCTCAGCGCCTTGAGTTCAACTTCCCTCATGTCCCAGCCTCCTGTCCGGTCCGTCGAGACGCTTGCCACGGCACGTCTCGTACATCCTGCTCACTATCGCCTTGGGAGTCTCGGTGTCGCCGTCCACGGTGAGGAGGTCTATGAGCTCGGGGGTGCCGTACTGGGTGGTGAATATCGTCGGCTTCATGGAGTTGTACCGCTCGTCGACCAGACGGAATATCCTGCTCACCATCCACGCGTTCGGCTTCGTGCGCTTCTTGCCGAGGTCGTCGACCACGAGGAGGTCGACTCCGACGGCACGGTAGAACTCGTCCTCCTCTGACGTCCTCCACTTGTGCGCGGCCTCCGACATCCTGTCAAGCCACGCCGGGAAGCTCATGAACCTCGCCTTGCCGCCCCGCTCCCAGTTCTTGTCGAACCACGCCTTGAGCGTAGCGACCGCGAGGTACGTCTTGCCACGTCCCTGGTCTCCGGTGATGTACACGCCGTACCCCGCGTCGATGTGACTGAGAAGCGAGTCGTTCGGCTCGACGTCGGCGAACCTCCTCGGTATGCCGATCCGGTCGAACACGGCCTTGCGCCTCTCCTCGTACTCCTCGCGGCTCTTGCGCTCGCGCTCTGCGACGGCACCGGGACAGTCGCACCTGACCGTCATGTAGAACTTCCGCCCGTTGTCGAACGGGTTTGGAATCGCGCGTCGCTCGTACTCCCTGCCGCAATGCGGACACCTAGAGCCTGTATTGCTCGTACTCACTCGGAACCCCCTTCGGTTTCGGGTTGCGCTTCTTCTGCCACGTGACGCACGCCGAGCGCCAGTCCTTCATCGGCTGGTGTCCCACCTTCCAGCCCTTCGACTCGTAGAACGCGCAGAACTCCTCTCCGTCGAACCCGGAGTAGCCCATCTTGGCTATGTGCTCGTCGACCTCCTGCGGCGTCGGCTTGACGAACCTCTTGCGTCCCTTGCGCTTGGCTGGCGCGTCGTCCGTCGGGAAGAGCTGCGACTGGACTCCGTCCTTCGGGTTGTCGAACGCCGGGTTGTCCGTCTCCCCCTCTCGTGCCGGACGCTCCACCCACTCGTCGGAGGTGACCGGGACCTCGTGGACGTCCCACGCCGTCACGAACCTTCCCTTGACCCGCTCGGTGTGGCGCTCGAGGTATCCGGCCTCTTCGAGCTCCTTGAGGCCGGACCTCACCGAGGACTCGCCGTCCTTCGTGAGGAGCATCAGGCCCTTCAGGTTGTAGTCCCAGTCGTCTGGCAGGGAGAGCATCTTGCTCAGAAGCCCTACGGCCTTGAGCGAGAGGCTTCTGTCTCGGAGGTGGTAATTGCTCATCACCGTGTAGTTCTGGTTCTTATGAGTCCTGAATACGGCCAACGAACCCTCCTGAACGAAAAGGTCGCGTGACGTGCGCCACGCGACCTCAGCTAATTATTTGAATTCGGTTATTGGCAGCAAACGGCCACACTCGCTGCACTTCTTTGTCGTCAAAGTGTGGCCCTAATCAAAAGGGATTGACTCGTCGTACATGGTGGTCTGCTGAGCTGGCTGCGGCATGGCCTGCGGCATCTGCTGCTGTGCTGGCATGGGCTGCTGCATCGGCTGTTGAACAGGCTGCTGGGCGGACTGCTGCATTGGCTGTGCGTACGACTGGTACGCGTACTGCTGTTGTTGCTGAGGCTGCTGGTATCCCTGCTGCTGGTATCCCTGCTGCTGTTGCGGCTGTTGGTAACCCTGCTGCTGGTCGCGCGGGGGCCACTTCGCATCGACGTCGCGCACGATTATCTCGTGCTTCGAGCGCTTCGCCCCGGTCTCCCTGTCCTCCCACCTGCTCTGGTTGAGGTAGCCGCTCACGGTGACGTGGAAGCCCTTCTTGAGGTGCGGCGCCATCCACGATATGCTGCCCTTCGTGTCGAAGAGGACGCAGTCGATGTACATCGGGTCGTCCTCGAACTCGCCGGTCTGCTGGTTGCGCTTCCTGTTCGTCACCGCGACCGAGAAGTTGTACACGTTCGTGCCGCTCGCGGTCTGCCGCACCTCGACGTCGCGCGTGAGGTTGCCTGCGACTATGACTGAGTTGATTGCCATGCGATCTCCTTAATAGCTGCTGTTCGGCCTGCCCCAGTCCCGTCCTATCTGCTCCGAGACCGTGCGAACCCTTATCTTCATGACGTTTATCGCCTCCTGCGAGGCCCAATACTCGCTCTCGGCGGCGTCACGCTCGAGCTTCCTCATCGCTACGACGTCGTCGCCGCGTGCGAGGTCGCCCATGCCCGTCGCCGGAGTGCCGCACGCGCGAAGCTCCCACATCTTCTTCGCGAGTGCGACGCGGTAGTCGTGCTCGGTCTGCGCCTTCTTGCGCCCCGCGTCGCGCATCTCCCCGACCGCCTTGTCAAGCTCGTCGTTGAGCTCGTCTATCTCGCCGAAGAAGTGCTGCCCGGAGTATCCGTCGCTCATGCGAGGACCTCTCCGGTCTCGTGGTCGACGTACTTCGTCTCGCCGAGGTGAATCGCCATCTGCTCCGGCACGAGCGTCGCGATGACCTTGCCGTGCTCGGCGACGCGAAGGATGCTGTTCGTGTAGGATTGCGGCGCGAAGCACGTCCACTTCTCGTCGACGTCTCCGACCTTGCCGTTGTGCGCCGTGAACGTGAGCTCCACGTCGACCGACCCGGCGTCCGCGTTCTCTGCCTTGAAGTCGAGCATCTTGGCGTAGTCGACCGCGTATTGCAGGAACGCCATGAACTCGTCGCCGCCGATGTAGTGCTCCTCGCACCACTCGGTCGAACCTACCGCGAACCTGTCGTTGACGATTGCGTTGCGAATCGTGTTCGCACGCGACTCTCCAAGCCTTTGCTCCATCTGAATCAAAACTCGACCTCCTCGTCATACAGCTCGGGTTCTCCGCTTGCGTTCTGCATGGCTGGCACGATGTTCGCTGTCGCGACGCGCAGGGCCTCCATGCCGTCCATCTGGTACTTCTGCCACATCCAGTCGGCAGTGGACTTGCGGTCATATCCGTTCTTGACCCACACCTCTAGGATCGACCTCAGCTCCGCCTTGACGTCGTCCTGCGACGGCTGCTCCTGCGGCACCTCGTACGTGGCCTCCGCAACTGGCTCCTGCGCCGTCGTCGCCTCGGCGGTGGCGTCGACGTTCACCTCGCCCATCTCCTCGGCGACGTACATCCCGGAGAACTCGGTCGGGAACGCGTTCCTCAGAGCATGGACCTCGGCGACCTTGGCTATCATCGTCGCGGGCATCTTCTTCCACACGCTCTTGCCCGCGTCGTACTCCTGCATCGACACCTCGGTGTAGTAGGGCTTGCGTCCCTTGCGGAACACCCTCGCCCATCCGCCGATGAGTCGCTGCCCCGCCATCGGGTAGTACGCCTCGCCGCTGTTGTGCTGTATGCTGCCGTCCGGGCAGAGCACGACGGTGCCTATCTCGGTTCCCTCGAAGTCTGGGTTGGCGTCCGCACGCTTCTGGAACGCCGCGCGTGCCGTTATCATCTGTGCTGGCGCGTTGCCGTACTTGACGAGGTACGCCTCGCGTGTGAACGGGTTGAGCCTCTTCGTGGCGCACAGCGCGAGGAAGAGCTGCACTTCCTGGTCGGTCGCGGACGGGCAGAACGTCTGCTTCACGTCTTGCGGCGTGATGGTGATGCTCTGTCCCGAGTCGTCTTCGAACTTGACTATCTCATATGCCATCAGTCAACCTCCATCAGCCTGAACCTCTTGCCCCTAGTCGGTCTGAACGCGCCCTTTATTCCGTTCTGCTTGCAGAACGCGACGAGCTTGTCGCGAAGGTGCTCGGGAACATACGCGAAGAGCACGTACTCAGGGACGTCGTCCCCGTACATGGGCTGTGCGGTCTTGTCCACCATGTCGTCGAGAAGCTCGCTCCTCGCCGTCAGGACGTCCGCGACGGACTGGGTGGCCTCCGGCGACGGCTGGTCGCCGGACAGCTCATCTGGCTGCTCGGCGTGCGCCGCGAACTCCTCCTCGCGTGCGACCCTCTCGGCCTCGAGCGCGGCGAGACGCTCTCGCTGCGCCTTGATGTTGCGGGCCTCGGTGAGCGCCTCCTGCAGGTCGAGGTTGGCGAAGTACGCGGCCTTGACCGCCGCGCGGTCGTCCTCCTGAACGGTGTCGTCGATGGTCTTCTCGGCCTCGGCTATGAGATGCAGCGCCTTGAGGAGCTGCTCCTCGGCGACCTTCTCTGGAGTGCCGAAGAGCATCCACTTCTTTCCCAGCGTGCCCTGCCCGAACACGCGCACGAGCGTGTCGAAGCTCACGAGCGGCCTGTCGTCGTTGATGGGAAGCGCTATGTCGGGCGCGGCGTCCTCGAACGCCTGCTGCAGCTCCGCACGCTTGCGCTGTGTCTCCATGTCCTCGTAGAGGTCGAGCTGCTCCTTGATTCCCTCGTCTATCGCGGTGAGCGGGTCGAGCACGTCCTTGACACCCGCCTTGAACTGCCTGATGGCATCCTCGATGGTGCGGGTCATGCCCTTCCGCTGCGCGTCGAGCTCGGCCTTGTCCTTGCGCACCGCCGCCCTGTCGCGCTTCGCCTGCCTGTACTGGTCGTTGGTCGTTATCGGGTAGACCTCGTACTGCGCGGCCTTCTCGGCGACGACGGCCATGGTCTCGGCGAGCCACTTGTCGGCCTCGCCTAGCACGCGCACGTCAGAGTCCACGACCCTGGCGTCGACCTCCTCGACGCTCATCTGTCGACCGCCATGACGTACTCCTTCTCCTTCTGCTTGTGGCTCGGATACTCGTCGAGCACGACGCAGAGGTACCCGATGGCATCCTCTCTGGGTTCACCTTCGGTCACGTACAGACCTTCGGCGTATCCAGCACCAATCGCGATTCCCGCGTAGATGCCCCATGCGATTGCGTCAGCCTCCTTCTTGGTGATGCCAAGGCTCTTGGCGGTCTCCTTGGAGACCTCGCAGTTGCCTATGAACCTGCCGATTTCGGCGACTGCCATGATTCTCTTCTTCAGTCCCATCAGGCCTCCTTCTTGATGGCGTTGACGGCATTTTCGATGGAGTCAAGCATAATTGCGACGCCGTGCATGGCTTCGGTGAGGCCGAGCGCACCTTCGGCTGTCTCGCGGGGATTTCTGGGCGGCTCCGCGTTCTTGTCCTCGATCAGCGCAATCGAAAGTGTTATCCCGTTGACGATCCCGGTTGCGTCCGAGAGCGAGTGACCATCCTTGCACATGTCGAAGACGCACTCACTTACCTCTCGCAGATACTTGGCTATGTCCTTACGCTTCATCATGTTCTCCCAATATCATCTTGCATGCGTCGTCAACCGTGACGCACACCCACATGTCCTTCGACGAGTCGCCGTAGAGGCACGAGAACTCGCCGCCAATGACCTTCTCCAAGTCCCTCACCTGCATGTAGCAGTGATTCTCGCCGAACCTCGCCTTGCCGCATCCGTCCTTGTGCACGACAAGCAGCGCGAAGTCGGCGTCCGCGTTGCCGCGTTCGTCGACGGTCTGCGACTTCCACTTCGCGAGGTCGGCAGGACCCCACTCGCGGTAGTTCTTGCACTCGACCACGCCCTCGTGGCCGTGCGCGAAGAGGTTGTGTATGTCTCCCATGTCGTTGTTGCCATGAAGGGCGCGACGCTCGATTCGCTCGTCTCCCAACCTCGCCCTGAGATAGGTGACGCACTGCGTCTCGAACGACGTGCCCTTGGCCTTCGGCTTGTTTGCCAACGGTCACTCCCTCTTGTCGAACGGCCAACCATATCGATGCTCGCCGCACTTCGGACAGTGCACGACCACGCCGCCGCCGATGCGGTTACTCATGGTGACGCGGATGTGACACGTCTCGCACCTGCCTCGCCACGTCTCGAACACGTACCTAGTCCTGGCGTCCATCGCTCTTCTCCTCGTACAATGGTCTCTCGAAGTAGTCTCCCGACCAGCCGCGCGACTCGTTGAGCCTCACGATGCTGGACTTCACCCATCCGCGTGCGCGTTCGCTGCATGTCGCGACTATCACGTACGGAGGGTATACGGGCTCTCCCGTGGGAGGATAGGTCCCGTATGTGTCTTGGTGGTACTCGCAGCCTACGACCGTGGCTATCTCGTCCTGATTGCCACTGCCGCCATCGACGCGATGCCCAAGGCCATTGCCAGAAGCACCGCTGCCGTTGCCATCGCTACAACACGCATGCTCCACTTTCCCTCAGCTCTCCATACCATTCCGCATGCTCGCGAAGCGAGTCCTGCTCTGCCTCGCCTATGAGCGAGAGAAGCCCGAACATGACTGCCGTAAGGATGACTGCTATGAGAATGCGAGCGACCATCTGCATGTGAGAGAGTCGCTCGCCTTCGTAGCTCGATGCCGGAAAGTCGTATTCGATTGCGTCATGTGGCGTCATGACTGCCCCTCTTCCGCGATTTCGTCGACGTTGAGCTTGAGTTGGTCGACGAACGTCTCGAACGTCTGGAATGACGGACCGAACCAATCCCTGTACCGCTCGTACTTGTGCCTGAACGTGTTGAGCTCGCGCAGCGCATCGTTGAGAACGACGCCACGAGAGGTGGAATCCTTGGTGATGTATTCGTACCCACGATAGATGTGCTTGTCCCCGCTGTCGTTCGTGTGAACGCAGAAGTACGCCTTCTTGGGCTCCTCGGGCTTCTTGTCATCTTCGACGACTGTCACCTGCAAGCATCGAATCACGTGAGCCGACTGGTTGACGCGATATTTCTCCGCCGCAATCGCGTCGTCCCACTCGAAGTAGTCGTGCATCGGCGCGTCCTCCGGCCTGCATTCGTCGAGAAGGTTCTCGGGAGAGAGCCTGTCCTCGCTCTCGAGCATCGCGCAGATTTCACCAGCCACCTGCGGGTCTGCCTTGATGCACGAATGTGGTCTGAAACTGTATATTTGCCTGCCCATAACCATGTCCTTCCAACAATAAAGGCGAACCGTCGATGACGATTCGCCTTGCGCCTACATAGGCCAAGTCATTTCAGTGCGCTACCTAGAAATGCCTGCCAAACCAGACCCCGCAGAGCCGCGCCTAGCCATGCCGCGCCTAGCCCAGCCAAGCCTGCCAAACCTGCCATGCCCTGCCTCGCCCCGCCTTGCCACGCCCTGCCTAGCCCAGCCGCACCTGCCAAACCTTTCCGCGCCTCGCCTCGCCGGGCCGTGCCCAACCATGCCCTGCCTCGCCTGCCATACCAAACCAGACCAAGCCCCGCCTAGCCCTGCCGTGCCAAGCCATGCCTAACCTGCCAAGCCCTGCCCCGCCTCGCCGTGCCCTGCCCCGCCACGCCAAGCCAGGCCCTGCCTGCCAAACGCTTCCAAGCCCAACATCGCCTATCCACGCCGGACCCTGCCAAGACTCGCCAGCCACGCCTGAACTTGCCATAGCCAACCAAGACTAACCGTGCCTGCCAAGCCTCACCTAGCCTCACCTAGCCATGCCTCGCCTCGACCCGCCACGCCTGCCAAACCTAGCCTCGCCAAACCGGGCCTGACCCTGCCCAGTCCCGCCCCGCCATGCCTGCCAAACCTTACCACGCCAAACCGGACCTCGCCGAACCCAGCCGATCCCCGCCAGGCCCGACCGTGCCGCGCCTCGCCGCGCCGTACCTGCCAAACCTTGCCGTGCCCCACCTCTCCATGCCGAGCCCTGCCCTGCCTGCCAAACCTTGCCAATCCGTGCCTAGCCATGCCCGGCCCTGCCAAGCCTGCCAAGCCTTACCATGCCAAGCCGTGCCTAGCCCAGCCGTGCCGTGCCACGCCTGCCAAACCATGCCCAACTAGCGTCACTCAGACGCTACTCGATCGTCATGACCTGCTTGCCGAGCTCGAACATGCCGAACTGTCCGTTCTTCTCGGGACGCCACTCACCTATGCCGGTGACGAAGCCGCCGTAGGGAATCATGTTGAGCAGTTGCTCGAACGTGTACTTGCTGCTCTTGAGGTACTTGAATCGCAGGGGAATCTCCCATTGCTCGAACTCGGCGCGATACCGCACGTCAGCCGACTTCGACATTCCTCCGACCCTCACCATGTCCTCACGCATGCGAGGAGGGTTGGGACTGACGATCTCGGCGATGTCTATCGTGGAGCTCGACGTGGCGCCCTCGATGAAGAACGTGCCACGGAGCTCGGACATCTTCACGTCGAGACCAGCGCGATACGCGCCGCTGATGATTGCCGCCTTGATGCCATTGCACGGGAAGCCGAACTTCGCGCCGTCCTCGATGGCGTGGTTCATCTTGTCCATCGCTTCCTCGTTGTCCTTGCCATTCTCGGGCTTCTGAGTGAGCCAGTACAGGGAGTTCATGAAGTCGTTCACGGGAATCTTTATCTCGTGCTTCGCGCCCTTCTTCGTCCCCGTCTGCTTGTCGAGGATCATCTGCCTCGCCTTGTCGTCCCAAGAGTGAACGACGAGCGGCGTGGTGCCGACGATGGTGATTTCGGCGATTCCGAACTCAGGAGCCTTGATATCGATTGCAGAAGCCTTTGCCGTAGCCATTGTGCTACCTCCTAGTTTTGCGTGCCGTCACGGCACTTTTGAATGGATTCATGTATACTAGGAGACGATTCTCCGCGAAGGAATCATCTCCATGCTCGCATGCGTCCCACCGCATGTGAGCACTTTTTTTACCCTTGGATTTCCCAATTGGACGTTGGTAGATTGCCGAAGTAGTCGTTCGTGTCAATGGTGGGCCTCTTGAGGATGCCGTCATGATTACCTCCTTGCTAGGTCATACCTGCCAAACCCTGCCGAGCCGAGCCTTGCCCTGCCTGACCGAGCCCCGCCAAGCCCTGCCTGCCTTGCCATGCCGGGCCAAGCCTAGCCTTGCCGGGCCAAGCCTAGCCTCTCCCGGCCGCGCCTTGCCATGCCATGCCTGCCATGCCTCGCTCCGCATA
>JAFWIE010000006.1 GCA_017533825.1 Atopobiaceae bacterium
GAGATCCGGGCGACGACTTCCCCATAGCGCGGCTTAGTACAATGGGGTTATCGCGTGGCCTCGTTGCCGCCGAGCTCGCAGGCTCGCGGCGGCAACGAGGCCCGTCCGCATGCCTGACCTGCGCGATAACCCGCTATTCATAATGGCGGGTCGCGAGTAATGCGGAGTCCGGGTGCGAAAAGACTGGTCAGGTCGCAAAGAACTCCGCATTACTCGTCTGTTAGACGAGTGTCTCCAGGAAGGAGAGCAACTCTGCCTTCTTGTCTTGCGTGTAGAAGGAGGCGCTGGGCTTTGCCAACCCTTCTGATGCCGCCTCCACTATCTGACGCGTCCTCTCTACGTTGTGCTTGAGGTAGACCATGGTGGTTGCGACCGACTCGTGACCGAGGAAGTCGCGCACGTAGTAGACGTTGACCCCAGCCTCCACGAGGTGCGTCGCCTTGCTGTGGCGCAGAAGATGCGGTCTGGCCACGTCGTGCCGCGCAACGTCGGGTTGGGACTCCACGACACGCCTCCAATGGCGCTCCACGACGTCGGAGACGCCGGACCTCGTGAGCCTGCGGCCGCTCCTGTTCACGAACAGCGGGGAGTCCAGGGACAGGCCGAATGCGTCGATGTAGGCCGAGAGCAGCTCGCCCGTCTCCTTGAGCAGCGGCACCGTACGGCCCTTTCCACCCTTCCCGTCGATGCGCGCGTAGCAAGCGCCGCGGACCGTCACGCTGGACACATCCATGTCGGCGATCTCCTGCGCCCTGCACGCCGAGTCGTAGAGCAGGGCGAGCATCGCACTGTCCCTGAGCCCTGAGCTGGTGTCGGTGCCGGGCATTGCGAGGAGGCAGGTCACCTCGTCCTTCGAGAGCGAGTCCGGAGGGGCCGTGCGCTGCCTCTTGGAGGGGATGGACGCGATTGACGCGCACGCGCCGGCGTCCTCCGGGGAGACCGTGACTATGTAGGACGCGAACGACTTGACGTGCGCGAGCCTGACGTTCCTGGTGGACGCGGCGTTGCCGCGCGATGACTCCAGCCAGCAGAGGAAGCCCGTTACCAGCTCGCTGCCCACGTCTGCCATCTCGAGCGCCTCCACCCTGAGCCCCATCTCGGCCATGTATGCGACGAGGAGCCTGAAGGTGTCCCTGTACGATCCGATCGTGTTTGCGCCGTAGCCCCTCTGCTGCCGCAGGTAGGTGCGGAAGTAGTCCTGCACGCAGTCGCAGAACAGCATCTACACCACCACCCTGGGAATCATTGGTGCAAGCGACGACTCCGCCTCGACGAACGCGTCGTGCCCCGTGCGGGTTAGGTGTATGTACTTCTCGGTGTCTGCGTAGTTCACGTGGCCGACGTATGCTGCGAGGATGGGCACCGCCTCGTAGACGCTCATCCCAGACGACAGCATCTTGTCGAGGCTGCGCGTGCAGAACCAGTGCCTGCAATCGTGGACGCGAGGCCTCCTCCCGCTCTCCGTCCTTATGCCGGCGGCGTCGTATAGCCTCCCGAACATGTACCGTACCCCGTCGCCCGAGTAGGGACCGCCCGTGTACGGTGACGGGAACAGCGGCCCTCCGGCCAGCCCTCGCTCCGAGGCATACCTCATGATGCGCAAGGCCATTGTGTCGCCAACCGGGACGATCCTGGACACCCCGTTCTTCGAGTTCGTCACGGAAAGAACCCTGGCCTCGGCGTCGAAGTCGTCAGCGGAAAGCGCGAGGGCCTCGCTGATCCTCAGTCCGGTGGATAGCAGCAGCCTCACGAGGACCGGGTACACCACCTCGTAGCCCCTTGCCCTCCCATTAGACGCCGGCAGGGAGTCGGCGGCGGCAAGGAGGGCATCGACCTCCTCGTCGCTGAAGATGTAGGGCCTGAAGTCGCCCCTCGGCGCGTTGTAGTAGCGTGCCGGCACCGTCCAACAGGGTACGCCCATGGCATCGAGGAACACGCAGAGCTGTCTCATCACCGAGACTCGATACTCCCTCGACGTGTCGCTCTCACCGTCGAGCCGCTCCAGCATCGACCTGACCTTGGGTTCGCCGAGGCCGGACGCCTCGCTCTCGCCCGAGAGCTGCGTGCCGATCTTCCTGCACGTGGAGAGCAGGCTGTGGCTACCCTTCTCTCCTTTCCCCTTCTTGTACTCGACGAACAGCTCGAGGTATGCCGAGTAGGGACCTGGCGCAAAGCCGTAGCCGCCCATCATCCCACCTCCACTACCGCCATGCGCAGCCGCTCGACGTCCGACCACACGTACGCCTTGGTTGCGCTCGCCGACTGGTGCCCGAGGACCTCGGCGATCTCGTCTATCGGCACGCCCGAGGCCAGCATCCCCGTGGCAAGGGAGTGGCGCAGCGAGTGCAGGCCGGCCTTCCGTCCGCCGACGATCACTCCGCCCCTCTCCATGGCAACCCTCAACGCTCCTCCGAAGTGGTTCCTAGGCGAGTACGGTCGCGGCGCGCCCCTGTGCGCTATCAGCACGTTCTCGTGGGCGCAGTCGCGCCTCGTGTTCATCAGGTAGTCGAGCAGCGGAAGCTTCACGCACTCGACGAGGGGCAGGAGCAGGGGATGCCCTGTCTTGTGCTGCGCCAGCGAGATCGTGCCGGACCTGAAGTCGATGTCGCTGACCCTCAGCTCCTTGATGTCACGGGACCGCAGTCCGTAGACGGCGGCCAGCATCACGACCAGGTACAGCGTGCGGCCGGCGTCCGTCCCTCGGTCGATGGCCGCGAGGGTCATCCCGACCTCCTCGTGCGTATAGACGGATGGCAGGGTCGCGTGCTTTGGCGTGTGCAGGTTCGTGAGCAACGCGAGCGGATCGAACGTCAGTCGCGATGAGACCTCCGGGCAAGAGAACAGGTTGCGTAGCGTGTACAGGATGTTGGACTTGCCAGTCGCCGTGTAGCGCCCCTCGAGCCAGGCGACGAACTCCGCGAGGGCCTTCGCATCAAGGTCGCCCAGGCTCGTGACGCCCGCATCCTCAAGGTACCTGAGCAGCACGTCCGCCCTCTGCAGGCGCGTCTCCACAGTGGCCGAGCTCAGCCCCTGTGATGCCATCCACGTACGGTAGGACTCGAGAATCCCGGCGAAGGCGGACGAGCGGACCGCGTCCTTCCCGAACATGTACTTGGTCTTGGGCTCCCTGCCTGCGAGCAGGTCGTGGCACATGAGCACCATCCTCGCCTTCATCACCCGGTACCTGCCCCTTGGGTGCTCATAGGGTTTGGCCTCGGTCTTCTCCTCGTAGTAGTCCCGCAGGATTTCCTCCGCGTCCTCTGGCCTTGCCAGGACTCGCGCCTCAAGCTCGTCTGCCATGCGAAGGGCGTAGTCCCTGAACTTGCTGCTGTTGGACTCCTCGATGTTGGACCTGGCTTTGCGGAAGGCCTTTCTTGCGTCGGTCATGACACTCCTCCTCACTTTTTGGGGAACCGACCGACACAAGTATGTAATGCGGAGTTCTTTGCGACCTGACCAGTCTTTTCGCACCCGGACTCCGCATTACTCGCGACCCGCCATTAAACATGAGGAGCGTCGTCACGGGGCGCGACTCGGAGGGCCGTCCGATCTGGAACGCCGAGTACGCCGCCTTCATGGACCGCATGGGGTTTCGGACGATGCTCTGCAAGCCGCGGCACCCCTTCACGAAGGGGCAGGTGGAACGGCTCGTGAGGCATGTGAAGGAAAACATGGTGGCCGGGTACGAGTTCACCGACCTCACGCGGCTCAACGAGGACGCGATGCTGTGGTGCGCCAGGCAGGCCGCGAGGTACCGGCAGGCCGCCGACTGCGTGCCGGCGGACGAGCACGCCTCCGCGTGCATGGCGCACGCCCACGACATCCCGGACCCGGCGGCCGCGGAACTCTACCTGTGCCCCAGGCGCAAGATCTCCTTTGACGGGTTCGTGAGCTTCGAGGGCAGGCGCTTCGGGGTGCCCTACTGGTACGACGGGCAGGTGTGCCGCGTCAGCCGCGAGGGCCGCTGTCTGCACATATACAGCGATGACCTCTCCCGCGAGCTGGTGTCGCACGAGGTCACGTGGTCGCGTAGGGACGCCTGGTGCGAGGGCCAGTGGGCGGACCCCGGCCAACCGGAGGAGCTGCCCAGCCAGCCCGTGACCACGACGCTCGGACAGGCCGCAAGCCAGCCGGCAGCCGACCCGGCGTTCGCCAAGTTCGACTTCGAGAGGATGGTGATGTAGCCGTGGGAGCGACCTCACCGAACGACATGTATGCGTCGGCCTGCGACGCCGCGTCGCGCCTGGGCCTGCCGCTCGGCCCGGACGAGCTCGCCACGCTCGCGTCGGACCACGATTTCGGCGCCCCCGAGCTCGCCGCGCTCGCCACCACGCTCGACTACCTAGCCGAGAAGAGGAGGGTCGCCTCCATCGAGACGCTGCTCAGGCTGAGCAGGCTGCCCAGGAAGGAGCCCAAGACCTTCGACAACTTCGACTTCTCCAGGATTCAGGGCAGGGACGCGGGCGCCCTCTCCAAGCTGCCGGCCCTCGCCGACCTCTACGCGAGGCGCAACGTCGCGTTCATAGGGCCGGGCGGCATCGGAAAGACGCATCTCAGTCAGGCGTACGGCCGCGAGTGCTGCCTGAGGGGACTCAAGACGTACTACATCAAGGCGAGCGAGCTCAGGGACAGGCTGTCGTCCGCGGTCAGGAGGGGCAACACCTCGCGCGTCGTCGGGTCCCTCGTGAAGCCGTCCTGCCTCATCATCGACGAGGTCGGCCGCTGCGAGTTCGACAAGGCCTGCACCGACCTGCTCTTCGACGTGGTGGACAGGCGATACGAGAAGGAGGGCCCCAACACCATGATACTCACCAGCAACGCCGTGGCGAAGGACTGGCCGGCGTTCTTCACGGGGGACGACACGCTGCTGTGCACGCTCGACCGCATATTCGACAAGGCGTCGGTGTTCATGATGCGCGGCCCGAGCTACCGCGGCCGCGAGCTCGACACCTTCTCCGTGGAGGCCGTGCCGCAGGCGACGAAGCGGCGGGGCACGAGCCCCCTGGCGCCATAGGGCACCGCCAATGAGGCACAAGCAATAATGGGATCGACTGCCGGCGCGTCGGCGCCAAGGAACGGACGGGACGTACGGAGCCAGCCTCCATACGTCCCGCCCTTCGCTGTGGTTGGTTGATTTGACTTGACTCACACTGGTTGCTTTAACCTGACACTAGAGGGGCTGCGGTGGAGAACTTGGACCGGAAATGGGACAAGGAGGACGTCAGCATGTTCTGCGCGGAGCAGAGGAGGGTCGCGATAGAGACCTTCATCAAGTACGGCCACAGCTACGCCGACACGATCGCCGAGCTCGGCTAC
>JAFWIE010000073.1 GCA_017533825.1 Atopobiaceae bacterium
AGCCCGCGCGCCGAGGCACGCGGCATGCGCCCAGGGCGAGAACCGCCCGCTCCGGGACCCGACCGGACGGACGGCAGGCACGAAAACCGAGCCTCGGGAGGGCCGAGGCGAGGATTGGCTAGTTAATCATCGTCTCCCTAGGCGCAAGAAGACGGACATCTCCGAATCGTAGATAATCAAGTATTGCCATCTCTCCGATTCCCATTAGCCAGCATTTGACTTCTAGAACGATTTGACTTCTAGAACGGAGGGGTATACTGCGCTTCGAAAGCCGCCCTCCGCTGGGGGGCACGCCAGGCAGCGGTCCACTGTTCGTCGAATCCTTCCAGACAGAGTTGGTCCCCATACGCCCCCAGAACCGGGTCGGGTACCCAAAGCCTCGGATCTTCTGGGCCCCTCCTGTGGGATACCGTTAGGTTCTTTAGGCAAGATGACAGGAGATGCGGCGATAAGGGCAAAGGGCGCCGTTGCAAACCTCGCGGACGAGCATCCCCTAAAGCTTGAGGAAGTCATCGAGGCTGCCAGCCGTGTGCTAGGCGTACGGATTGACCGTGACAGCTACTTGGTCGGCACGCTAAATGTCCACACCACCCAGGAGATGGCCATTGGAGCTGTTGAGACGAGCCCAGCGGAAGCGGGTGTGCCCGAGGACCTAATTGACAAATTGACTGAGGAGGCCATTGCCTACGAGAACAACCTTGCGACGGCGACTTCAGTCGCTGCGGGTCTGCCGTCCAACCCCATGGCCATGGTTGGCCTGACCGTTGCAGATCTTGCCCAGTTTTACGCCCACGTGCTGCGTGTTGCGCAGAAGCTCGGTTGCCTGTACGGATGGAGGGACATCTTCCAGATGGAAGGTGACCAGATGGATGATGCCACAAGAAACGCGATGGTGCTGTTTCTGGGTGTAATGTCGGGTTTCAAGGTGCCGAGAAGACACTCATGGCTATAGCGAAGACTGCGGGGCAGGTCACGAGCAAGAGGATTGCCCGTCAGGCCCTCACCAAGGGGACCATATACCCCATCGTGAAGAAGGTCGCCTACTACCTTGGCCTTCAGATGAACAAGCAGATCTTCGGTCGCGCTGTCGGACACGCAATCCCACTTCTAGGAGGGGCGCTGTCGGGGGTCATGACATACGCCACGTTCGCGCCAATGGCAAGGAAGCTAAAGGGATACCTAAGGGAGACCCCACTCGCTAAGCCATCGAACGCATCCGTGATCGATGCGGGAAGCTTCGACGCTGACCTCTCTGGCATTGAGGCTGAGCTTGACGAAGAGATTGAAGAGCTCGAGAATTCCTAACTCTCCGAAGTGGGGCGGCCACACCTCTCCGCGGCGTCAGACACGGAATGGTGCGATATGTGACCAGGGGTGAGGGGTCACAGGTTGGTCCACCTCATGTTGTGGTACTTGGACGCGTCGTCGACAAACCCGACCTTGAGGTAGAGGGGGCGGCCGTCGTCGGTGGCCTTGAGCTCCACCACGGAGAGACCCATCTCCCGCGCGTCGCCGAGCATCGCCTCCATCAGCGCCCTCGCCATGCCCCGCCTCCGCCATGCCGGGCGGGTGTACACGTTGAGCACGGTCCCCGTCCTGCCCTTGGGGAAGGCGGGGCTCATGGGCTTGCGGACGACGAGGAGGAAGGCACAGGAGGCGATGGTGCCGTCCTCGCGGACCACGTAGACGAGGAGGTCCCTCCCCAGGCGCTCCCGGTAATAGCCCGGGAGGTCCCTGGCGATGGCGTCCGCCATGTCATCGGCCAGGGGACCGCTGTCCTCCGTGAGGTAGGCGAGCCGAAGCTCCACCAGCTCGGGGATGTCGTCTGTGGTTGCGCGCTCGACGTTCATGGTGGGTGCCTTTCTGGTGGTGGTGTCTCTGGCTAGTCTACGTCGGATGCAGCCTGGTCGCCTTCTCGCAGCAGGCAGAAGTGCTCGCCCCAGCCGGTCGAGAGCATCTCGTCCACGGCGCCCTTGATGGTCGACCTGTGCCGGGGCTGGATGTCGACTTAGTGTGGCAGCCGTCATTGTTGTGCGTCTCGTCCGGGGTGAGGTACCAGTTGAGGCCGATGGACAACCCCGCGGCATGTAGCACCTGCAGCAGCCCGAGCTTGCTGAAGTCGCCTATGTCTCCCGTGTACCTGTTCTGCATGGTTGGTGCTCCCTGCGCCTCCAATACTCATACGCATGCGAGCGCGGAACGAATGGATTCTTTGGGAACGACTCTGTATGCGCCCTGCAAAGATGCCTAAACAACGGGATGCTCCTATGAGCGAGTGCTATTACCAGGACGAGCGTGACAAGGTGATCGGTTACAGCTGCCACTGTCGTACTTGCCTGCATGAATCGCGCAATTTACGAGGTTCCCAGAGTATAGAGAGCTGCATCATGCTCGATTGATGGAACAATAACGAATGCATCCTCGTCAAATGCGGCGATTCGGTCGTCCTGGCACTGCACCTCGACATCTATGTCAGAGTCATCGTCTTACTTCTGGAGCAGGAGCTGTTTGGCCCTCCATCTCAGCCATAATGGGCTGAGATGGAGAGGCATCTTCTGCATCTGTGGGTGGATTAGATCTGGTCTGGCCCGAAGGTATGGCGACTATCCTTGTCGCACATGACGAAGACACCAAACCTTCCCCGACAGGCGGTCATGGTACCACCGCACTTCGAGCAGCGAACGTACTTGACGCTCATGTAGTGGTTGACCGATTGCTTTGTCAGGTACTCGACATCCCCGCACCTGGAGCACCTGAGGTAGTGGACGCCCCTACGGTTCCTTGCCATTGTCATTGCTCCACGGCACTTCGGGCACTTCTCGTGCTCTCTGACGAATCTGGCCAGCCCGTAGGCGGCCTTCCCGTCGTCGTTCGGCCCTGTGGTGCCATGCTTCTCCTGAAGCGACTGGGTGGCCTCGTCGCTCTTCCGCTGGTCTAGCTTCGCGAGCGACCATATCATGTTCGCAGTATTGAAACCGGTAATCCTTATCGAAACCTCGAGCGTGGTGACTGGTAGCCCGTCTTTCGTGGGCGGAGCCATCTTCGAGGGAGGCATGCCGTACCAGTAGACCATCCCGTCGAGAACTGCGAGCGGGAAGGCCGCATCGTTGGACTGCCAGGATATCGCCTTCCAGTCCTGGTTCAGCTCGGAGTAGTTGAAGCACTTGGAGAGCACCTCGACTCCTCGAGAGCGCGCACGGCGCAGCTCCACCATGAGCCGGCCTGCGAATGGCTCCGAGAGCCTCCCGTCGGGAAGCGAGATCACGATCCTCTTCGTGACCATGCCAAGGTCGGCTATCAACGCGTCCTCCGCCGAGGCCGTGTCGAAGGTCTCGATGTTCGGGCCGAGGTCGTAATCCTGCAGCAACCTGCCAAGTCCTCCGTTGTTCGCGCTGACGACTTTGTCGTGACGGTACTGGTGGTCGCAGAGCCTGCCGAACGCGTTCGCCTTGCCTGCGGTCTTCTCGCCCCAGAAGCTCTCGTTCGCGACCGTGAGGAGCTTGCCCCTCGCACGCGTGACGGCGACGTTGACGAGCCGGTCCACGGACCCGTTCTCGTTCTTGTAGGTGAGGATTCCCGGGCGGCTGGCCGGGTAGCTCTCCACCGTGTCAAGCACGATGACGTCGCGCTCGGAGCCTTGGAACTGGTGGACCGTGGAGCAGGCGACGCCCGAAAGATCGGGCATGGCCTTCCTCCTGTGCTCCTGATAGTCCTTTATCATGGCACGGATGAGCCTGACCTGGGCGATGTACGGGGCTATGACGCCGACCGTGCCCGCGCTGTCCCCGACTGCCGCAAGGGCGAGCGCAAAAGAGACAACCGCTCCCAGGATGTTGAACCTCGAGTTGTCGACGTTGCGTGCGGAGGCGCAGTAGGTGCCCCGCATGTCCACGAGGACCATCGCGCTCCCGGGGAAAGGCTCGTGCGCAGCTATGCCGTCTCGGGCGCGCACCACGCTGCTGTGGTCCCTCAGTAGCCGGTCGTAGAACGCCTGGCTTGGGAAGGCGGATATCGCCGGATGCATGCGTCTCTGCTCGTCGAGCATGACGAGCCATGGGTGGTAGTGTGCCGCCTGCGACTTGTCCGTGACGCCCAGGAAGGAGAATATGTCCTTCGAGAGCGTGGCACGTGGCCCGGGGGCGGACGAGATTGGCGCGAGCTGTCGGAAGTCGCCAACAAGGACCAGCTTCTTGCTGGCGTGCATCGCCGCGCACATGATCTGCGGCACGTATGCCATGCTGACCTCGTCGAACAGCACCAGGTCGTACTGCCTTCCCTCGAAGAGCTTGTTCGCGTACATCTTCGAGGCGGTCGTCGCGACCATTCGGGCGCGCTCAACGGCACGCTGCTCGTCCTCGTTGACCACCTTCCTGATCTGGTTGATGTGCTTCTGGATGTCCAGGAGCTCCGGAGACGACCTGACCCCCTGCCTCTTGAGTTCGTTTCTCTTCTTCAGGAGCTCGTCGAGCTCGTCCTTGAGCCATGGGCGGCAGCTGAGGGCGTAGCGGTGGGCCACAAGGTCCTCTTCCTCGTCAAGCCCATCGTCCCTCACGTGGCCGAACCGCATGACCTCGGCGTTGTGGATGAGCTTCTCGAGCCCGCGCTCCCGCATGAGCTCTGCCACCTTGATCACGATGCCATCTACGGAGACGTTGCTGTGGGATACTGCAAGCACCTTCTTTCCGGCAACGATGTGGGCTATGGCTATCTCTGCCATGGTGTAGGTCTTACCCGTGCCGGGAGGCCCCCATATCAAGCTAATGTCGTTGTCCCTCACCTGGGCCTTCGCGGCGTCCTGCCCGGCCTCGACCATTGATATCGGCCTCTTTGTCGCGAGCAACGGTCCCTCCTGCATGAGGCGGACTGCCAGCCTGTGCTCAGCGGGGTTGATCGTCTTGAGGCGGTCGTTCAGCGCCTTGAGCAGCTTCCACGGGTCCGCGCGAATGAAGCCCGAGGTGACGGTCTCGCCGAGGTCTTCCTCGAGCGAGAGTGTGATCTGGAAGTCCTCGCATGCTACGACCTGTCCGCGAACGGACCTCTTCTCAACGTCCACGCTGACGGGGGCGTCATCGCTGAGGAAGAGCTCGGCCTCCAGGTCGAAGCAGTAGATGGAGCCTGTCTTCTCACGACGGATGCGTTCCCCGTTGAAGATGCGGTGCCTTCGTCCGCCCTTGTCTCGGAGGAAAGCCATCTCTGCGTTGACGCTTTCCCTGTATGCGCCGAGCTCCTTTCGGACAGTCGGCGGCAACCCTGGATCAAGCTCGAACTCGAACAGCATGATGCAATCACCTCGAAGACATTACGGTGAAGCTTACTCAGCGTCTATCTTGATGACTTCGCCGCGACCGACGAGCTGAAGCTCGTAGCCGCATGCGCGAGCAATCTTGGCGAGCGTGTCTGCCTGAGGCGTGCTACCACGGCTGAGCATGTTGCCCACGTAGCTCCTGTTGCGCCCGATTTCCTCGGACACGGCCACTGTGCCCATCTGCGCCGTGCGACACATCTGTCGTATCGCCTCGTCTGTCTTCATAACCCTCCCTCTGCAATCCCTGTCCGTCGCTTCAATTGTAGCCGAATACCTGCTTCTTTTAGCAATTGGGTTACTCTATGGAGATGAATTTAGCTATTGCATAACCAATTTAGCAATGGCATAATGGTAGACCACAAGAGATTCCGACAGGATGGAGGAAACCATGGCATATGCGACCTTGACTCCCAAACCCTATCCCGCACAGGAGTGGAGGATGCCGCCGCTGTCCACGGTCTGACTTTGCGACGATGGGTGCCAACGCACTCTCGGAGAGATGATCGAGGGGACTGGCTTCGTCCCCAAAGACGACCAAGAGGTGCTTATGCTGCTCGAACGTCATGGGTGCGACTGGACGTCCCCGATCGTTTCCTACAGCTTCACGCAGCGGGAAGAGGCGGTAGCCGCGCTTGGTGACCTAAATCGGTATAGGAATGCAGATAGAAAGGATGTCCGCTACGAGGGCATGCGCTGGGCCTACGATTACCTCGTGAACGAGACTATTGCGGCGTTCGTGCTGAGCCATCTTCCGGATGCATACGGTTGGGAGGGCGGAACCTACAGGGTGACGAGCCTCGACGGAGATGACGGGCAGGCCTATCGAATCGAGGCCGACATTCCAACGAGCGCACAGGACTGCTGGGTTAGCTTCGAGATAGCCATCCCCACGTACGACACCGAGCCCATGGTCCTGTTCTTTCATGCCATACGCAGCGGCGTGGGCGATGATGAGGCCACTTATACCTGCGAGGGACTAGAAGGTGAGTGGAAGGCGTCCGAGCCGGAGGACGAGGAGTGGCAATAGACCACACCTGCAGAGGAGGGCGCCCAGCCGGTAATGACTGGGCGCCCTCCGCTTACGCGTTTGACCAACTACTCAGACAGCACGTATACGTTCTCCTTGTCGACAGCGACCAGGACCGGGTCGTTGTGCAGCCGGTCCATCTCCTCGACGGTGTCGATGAACGGCCTCATGAAGCCAGGCTTCGCCTGCGCGAGGGCCTTGACGCTCCGGCGCGCGCCATCCCTCGACATCGAGCGGAGCGCCTTCGAACCATCCTCCAGCGCCTCGTCTATGAGCGTCGCGTCGCCGATCGGTGTGGAGGCGATGAACTTCCCCAGGCCCCCGCCCACAGATCCGATGCCATGGAGCACGTGCGCCCCGATGGTCCCCTTCGCGTCGCGCTCTATGGCGTCGGCGCAGCGGTTGTACAGCGTGAGGTAGTCGTTCGCGTAGCGGTTCATCTTGGAGGAGACCGACTCCAGGTAGCCACGGTCGAAGTTGCCCGCCAGGACCACGTCCACGACCGTCGCGTACGAGTAGAGGTACGAGGCGAGCTGGTAGTCGCGCAGGGTCTCGACCATCTCGGCCGTCTTCTTCTCCACGTCCATGCCGATGTGCACCGGTCCGAGGGCCTCGAGCATCCCTCCGAGCTGCTTGCGGCTCAGCTCGATGGCGGTCTCGGCGTCCTTCCACGCCCCAGCGACCAGGGCGTGACGCGTGGAGAGCCACTGCGCGTTGTCGCCGTTGAAGCGGTGGTTACGCTTGATGTCGTCGAGGATCTTGAACCCCGCCACGAGCTTGGCCCGGTCGCGCTCCTTAGCGTAGGCGAACATCCTCTTCTGCATGTCCGAGATGGAGTCGAGCTTCTGGTTGACCTGCATGAGCGCAACCGCGAGGAAGAGCATGGTCGGGTCGTACGGGGCGGCCGAGGAACTGGTGACGGAGGCGGAGATGTCGCCTGCAGCCACGTGCCGGGCCTGCTCGAAGGTCCCGTTCGCGAGGGTAGAACCGAGGCGAGCCGCCTCGTTCTTGAACGACTGCAGGGCGTCGACGGGCAGCGGGTTGCCTCCCGCGTCGAAGAGGAAGCAGAGGTTGTCGCCGGCTATGTCCAGATTCGCCGTCGTCGTCACCGTCCTGAAGGCGGCCGGGAGCGACGCGAACGCCACGCCGAGCGCCGAGATCTCGGAGATCGGAACCTTCACGGCGCGCGACAGGTCGAAAGCCTCCTCGGGGATGGCCGGGAGATTGGACAGGTCGTCGGGGATGGGGACAATATCGTTTTGCTCTTGCGATGGCATACTCGGTGCTCCCGGTGTCGGACTGCATGTAAAGACTAATTGTACTCTCAGCCCAAGACATTAATTGAAGCCTGCCATTGAAGCCGCTCATACCGCTCACTTGCCTATGCGGCGAATGGGGGTTTGACCGACGGGTGTTATCTTTCTATGTTGCTGTTTTTCTGTCGCAACTGATAGGCGCTCGGACCTTGTTCTGCCGGGCGGAGGCTCTCGGCTGGTAGGAGTGGGTCATTTGGGCAAGTATCTTCTCTCGTTCACGGCATGCCCCATGCGCAGGCCAGAGTGCGTCACCATCGCGCGGTCTTACCTTGACCTCCGTGACTGGAAGGCAGTCCGCTCGGCCATCGACAACGACGACATCCTCATGATTCGCTCGCTGTCTTCGCGAAAGCGCATCGGGCTGGAGCTCTGCAAGCGTATGAGGCGCCTGTCAGAAGAGGAACTGCAAATCCTGGCAGACTGTGGCGACTCGGCACAAGAGACAACCATGTGCTGGGTCGCGATATGCCGCACCTACGAGTTCGTGCGCGACTTCCTAGACAACGTCATCTCTGCGCGCTGGAGCGACGGCCTCGGGGACCTGCCACAGGGCGCCTATGAGGGCTTCTTCTCCGAGGCGTCCCTCACGCATCCCGAGCTAGAGGCCCTCAGCGAGGGAACGCGCCAGCGCCTGCGTAACCAGCTCTTCCAAATGCTGCGCGAAGTGGGCTTCATAGATGCCGATGGGGCCCTGCTCCCGCACCTCGTGCCGTTCGCGCTCGAGCCGGGAATCACTCCAGAAGAGCGCCGTTTCTTCCCGACCGCGACGTTCACGGAGTAGACTATGGCGGACCTCAGCTCCCTCTCCTCCAAGAAGAACCACATCCTCAAGGTGCTAGCGAGCCCCCAGGTCATACGAGGCGACCGGACCATGAGCCGCTCCACCGCCATCATCGTGCCGTACCCGCCCGAGGATGAGGTGGAGTGGGACGACATGGCCCACACCCTCGTGGGCGACCTGGGCGCGCAGGGAATCGCCGCATCCATCGCCAACCTCTACGACATCGTGCTCAGGATACTCGACGACGACGGTCTGTACGACGAGAAGGTCGAGATCGAACGCACGCACGGGAAGGCGCGCCTCATACAGGAGCTCAAGGGGGCCGCCGACATCGAGCTCGACATCGTCCCCGTCATAGAGGACATCATCGACGACGAGGGGCCGCAGCTGCTCTTCCTCACGGGGGTCGGCGCGTGCCACCCGTTCCTCCGCACCAGCCAGCTCCTAGAGAAGCTGGACGACACCATCGACGTGCCCGTCGTGGTCTTCTATCCCGGCAGGTACCAGCGCAAGGAGAACGGCACAGTCCCGCTCGAGATCCTCAACATCCCACGCGGCAACGCCGGAGGGCCCTTCTACCAGGGCCGCAACGTCTTCGACATGTAGAAGTTAGGACCCAGGCCATGAAGTTCAACGACATCTTCGCACTCCCCATCGACCGCCACCTCGACGGCGTCATCAAGACCGACCAGAAGGCGTACGTGGGCCAGGAGCTCGACGAGTACGTGCTCACGCCCGAGATCCGTCGCAGCCTGCAGAGGTTCTGCGACGAGTACAACGAGCCGCACAGCGAGGGCAACGGCGCCTGGATATCGGGCTTCTACGGCTCGGGCAAGTCCCACCTCCTGAAGATACTCTCGTACCTGCTCGAGAACCCCGTAGTGGAGAACCGTATGACCGGGGAGTCGAAGCCGGCCCTCGACTACCTGAAGCGCAAGCTCGCCGACGATCCCATGCTGCTCGGGGCGCTGGAGAAGGCCTGCGAGCGCACCCCCTCGAAGTCCATCCTCTTCAACATCGGCGCTAAGGCCGACACCGGCAACACCCGCGACGCGCTCCTCTCGGCCTTCATCAAGGTGCTCAACGAGGCGTGCGGCTACTACGCGGGCACGGCCGCCCACATCGCCCACTTCGAGCGCGAGCTCGACCGCATCGGGCTCTACCAGGAGTTCGCGGAGAGGTTCAAGGCTGAGACGGGGAAGCGCTGGGACGTCGTACGCCGCAAGCAGGCGACGTCCATGGCGGGGGCCATCAGCCGCGTGTACGATGAGGTGACCGGCAACGAGCCCGGCACGCACGCCGACATCATCGAGAGCTACGCCCGCGACTACCACCCCAGCCACGAGGACTTCGCCGACTGGTGCGCAGAGTACATCGAGCGCCAGGGGCCGGGGTTCCGTCTCAACTTCCTGGTGGACGAGGTGGGCCAGTTCGTCGGCGCCAACGACGACCTGCTCTTCAGCCTCCAGAACGTGGCAGAGCTGCTCAACACCCGCTGCCACGGGAGGGCGTGGGTCATCGTCGTCTCGCAGGAGAATGTGGAGGACATCATCGGCGACTTCCGCCGCCGCGGCTCGGCCAAGGACTTCACCAAGATTCAGGCGCGCTTCAAGGTGAAGATCAAGATCCCGTCCAACGACGCGAACACCGTTGTGCGCGACCGCCTGCTCGAGAAGGCGCCCTCCGCGCTTGGTCCCATCGACCGGCTTTACGAGAGGTACGGCGGTGACTTCAACGTGCTCTTCCGCTTCCCGAGCGGCGCGACACAATACGCGCTCTACCAGGGCGAGGAGGACTTCGAGGCGTACTACCCGATGGTCCCGTACCAGTTCCCGCTGTTCCACCGCTCGCTCACAGGCCTCTCGGACCACAACGCCTTCACGGGCGAGTACGCGTCCACTGGCGCCCGGAACATGCTCGGCGCGACGCGCAACGCGCTGCTCGCCGCCAAGGACGGCTCCGTGGAGCATGGCGACCTCATACCCTTCGACGCGCTTTTCGAGGGCCTGCGCGGCGAGCTCAAGAGCGAGGCGTTCGAGGCGGTGAACACCTGCGAGGACCACTTCGCGGACGATCCAGACCGTCTGGGCCTCCGCATCGTCAAGGTGCTCCTGCTGGTCAAGTACGACGACAACTTCAAGGCAACGCCGCAGAACCTCCGCGTGCTCCTGTACTCGGGCTTCTCCGAGGACGCCGTCGAGCTTGAGGAGCGCATCGGCGACATGCTGCGTCGCCTGGAGGTGGACAACTACGTGCGCCGCAACGGCGACGCATACGAGTACCTCACCAACGAGGAGAAGGACGTCGAGGCGGAGATAAAGCGCGAATCGGTCACCGACGCGGAGATAAGGCGCGAGATAGGCAAGCTGTTCAGCGAGAACGTGGTGAAGCAGTGCCGTGTTCGCTACGACAACCTCGACTTCTCCAACGTGTACGCCTACGACGTGCGCGTGGACGGGACGCCCTACAAGACGAGCTCGAACGCCCTCTCTCTGGACATCCTTACCGACCTCTACGACGGCGGTCGCGAGCAGTACGTGATGGCTGCGGGCGTGAGGGAGCTCACCTGCGCGCTGCCCGAGAGCCCACGGCTCATAGCGGAGGTACGCCTCCTGCTCCAGACCCAGAGCTGGGCCACCCCCAAGCTCTCCGGCGACCAGCACCAGGCGCGGATCGCCAAGGACAAGATCGTGGCCAACACCACCAGGCGCGACGAGCTCAAGGCGCTGCTGAGGGAGCTCGTGGCGTCGGCCTCCTGGGCGACGTGCCTCGTGGACGTGACGGCGGACGTCAAGGGCTCAGGCGCCGCGGAGCGAGTGGACGCTGCCGTGCGGCTCATGGTGTCGAAGTCTTACCCGCTGCTCGACATACTCACCACCAAGTTCGACAACACCTCGATCTACAAGGCCGCCACCGGCAGCAAGCTACTCCCGAGCGAGTCCATGCCGGGGTACGCCACCGAGGTCCTCGACGAGGTCCAGCGCGTCCTCGCCCAGTCAGACCGCTGCACCGTGGGAGGGTCGGGCTCCAACTCGCTCGAGTCCAGGCTCGGGGGCGGGCAGCACGGGTGGCCTGCCTCCGCCGTTCGCCAGGCCGTTGGCCTCCTCGCCAACAACGGCCGAGTCGAGTGCATGCGCAACGACAAGCCCCTCGAAGGCGCGAGCCTCGGCCGCGACCTCAGCCAAGGGCGCGCCCTCAACGACGTGACCGTCAGCCTCGCCCGCGAGATCGACCCAAGGACGCTCGCCGCCCTCCGCGAGGCCCACAAGGCCATAACGGGCACCGTCACCAATGAGGACGACGCCCGCGTCATAGTGGACGCTGTTCACGCCGACCTCACGGCCAAGCTCGACATGTTCTCGGCGACCGCTGGCGCGGCGCACTCCTTCCCGTTCTCGATCCACTACGAGGAGCTCCTCGCCAAGCTCAGGGCATACGAGGGCTACACCCGTGACGCACTCATCGGCACGCTGGGGCCGCAGGGGCAGGAGATGGCATCCGTCATATCCGAGCTCCGCGACATGTCGTCGTTCGTCAACGGCCAGCAGGGCAAGCGCTACCTCGAGGCGGCTGACTTCCTCCGCGTGCAGGCCGCGAACATCTCGTGCTGCAGCGGCGCGAAGAAGGCCGCCGGGCAGATGCGCGAGGTCCTCGCCGACCAAGACGTCTGGAAGAACAACACCGTGCCCAGCCTCCGCAGGCTCACGAGGGAGATCGAGGAGGCCATCAAGGACGAGCTCAAGGCTGCGAAGGCGGAGGCGATGGCGGACCTCGATGCGTTCGCAGGCAACTTCCGCAAGGGCGACTACGCTCGGGCATCCGAGGAGGCGCGCTCGAGGGCGGACGAGATAATCGGGGCGTGCGAGTCGGAGATCGAGTCCACCACGCAGGTACAGGTCGCACGGAACGCCGTCTCGGACTTCAAGAAGCGCCGCGCGGGTGAGCTCTACGCCATTGTGGCCCCCGTTCCGCCAACGCCTCCGACGGTCGATCCCGACGACCCTCCCGTGGAGCCATACACGCCTCCGGTGGAGGTCAAGACGCTCACCTTCGACCAAGTCGGAATCCCTACGGGCTATGCGGGCAGGACACTCTCCAGCGAGGAGGACGTCAAACAGTTCGTCTACGCCCTGACAAAGAGGCTCATGGAGCACGTGCAGAACAACGAGAAGATCATCCTGTAGGGGGTCGGCATGGACACCAACCGCATCAAGAACGTCGCACTCGGAGCGCGTGCCCAGCTCATGGCCGCCACAGAGACAGCGCTCGACCGCGTGCTCGCGGCGGACTCGCGCGAGCGCGTGGCCCGGCCCACCGACGTGTCGAGAATCGAAGGCGCGATAGCATCCAGGGGAAGCGACGGAAGAGACAAGGTCATCGAACAAGTCGCCTACACGTGGTTCAACAGGCTGTGCGCACTTCGATACATGGACGTTCGCGGGTACACGCCTGTGGGAATCGTCTCCCCGAGGGCAGGCGAGACGCTGCCGGCAATCCTTGCCGACGCACGTCGCGGAATCTATGCGCCAGGTCTTGACATCCCAACGGAGACGCAGCGTGAGGTGTCGGACATCATCGACGGAACAACAGCCGTCCCAGATCCCCTCGGCCACGCCTACATGCTGCTCCTGTTGGCAGCCTGCTCGATGTATGCGCGCAGCATGGACTACCTCTTCGGCGCAGGACGCGACCTGGGACCTGCCATCGAGCTGCTGGCACCAACCGACCTCCTGAGCGAGGGGTCTCTCCTTCAGCGTATCTGCACTGGTCTGGACGAGGCCACCTGCAACGAGGGCGTCGAGGTGATGGGCTGGCTGTACCAGTTCTACGTGAGTGAGCGCAAGGATGCGTTCTTCGCCTCGAAGGAGAAGGCCACCGCCGCCGACATAGCCCCAGCAACGCAGCTCTTCACGCCCAACTGGATTGTGCGCTACCTTGTGGAGAACTCCCTCGGCCGCCTGTGGATGCTCAACTTCCCCGACTCCGAGCTCAAGGGTCACATGGACTACTACGTGGAGCCGGAGGAGCCGGAGGGCGACTTTCTGAAGATCTACTCGCCCGAGGACATCACCTTCCTCGACCCGGCATGCGGCAGTGGCCACATCCTTGTCTACGCTTTCGACCTTCTATACCTCATGTATGAGGAAGAGGGTTACCGACCCACCGACATTCCAGAGCTCATCATTAAGAACAACCTGACCGGCGTCGAGATAGATGACCGTGCTGCCGAAATAGCATCATTCTGTCTCGAGATGAAGGCATTGGAAAAAGATTCGGGATTCCTTGTAAAAGACGTTGATCCGTCAGTGGTTGTAACGCATCCATACAGGATGAGCGCTCAAGAGCGTCAACTAGCTCCAGAGTTAAGCGGTAATGCAAGGCTGGTAGAAGTTATCGAGCATTTCAATGAGGTCGGAAGCCTTTATAAGCCAACTAGTGACGATCGAGCAATGATACAGGCGACTATTGAAACTCTGTCAACCGGATAACTCCCTGGAGTCTTCAGAGTTTTCTGCATATCTCATTGAGTTACGGTCAGTCTTCAAATTGCTCAGCAAAAATGCTTCTGTAACTGTAACAAATCCACCCTATATGACAAGTAATAAAATGAATAGGTGGCTGTCTACATGGATAAAGAAATGCTATCCCGATGAAAAGAACGACCTTTGCACTTGCTTTATTGATAGGTGTAGGAGTTTTACTGTCGATAATGGTTGGCTTGCTCTTATCACAGCTTCATCATGGCTCTTCATTACTTCATTTGAAAAGATGAGAAAGAAGCTCCTTGCTGAGGCTTCCTTCATATCTATGATTCAACAATCAGTACATGGTTATCCAAGCGTAACTGTGCCAACCTGCATGTTTGTACTCTCTCAAGACAGTAAAATCAAACTCGGTTCATACATACGTTTGGAAGACTTCGATAGGCCACAATGGCAACAGCCAAAAGCATTGGAAGCAATCAAAGATCCAACATCTTATTGGCGTTACGTTGTCAATAAAGATGAATTCAGGAAAATCCCAGGCAGCCCAATTGTTTACTGGATTGGAAGCTCTACGCGTAATGCATTCAGCACATATGGCTCGTTTGATTCTGTAGGACATCCAAAGGTTGGAATGCAGACATCCAACAATGACAAGTACCTACGTCTTTGGTGGGAAGTTAGCAACAGCGATCGCTTTCTAGAAGGTACCCCTAAATGGATCATCTACCTCAAAGGAGGAGATTTCCGTAAATGGTACGGAAATCTTAGCAATTTGCTCTATTACAACTTTGATCCCTCATTTATTTTGCAGCAACCACATGCACGCGTCCTGTCGCTTGATTATCTTGAAAAAACGAAATGCACATGGGCGGATATAACAACAGCAACAAACAGTTTTAGACTTGCACCAAAAGAGTCTTTTTACGACATCTCGGGCCACTGCTTCTTTCCCAGCGATAGCAACCAATACGAGCTGCTTGCATATGCCAACTCTTCTGTTTTTGCAACTTTTATCAAGCTTTTGAATCCTACGGTACATTGCCAAGTTGGGGATGTTGCAAAAGTTCCGTACAGAAGAGTGGATTGCCAGGATTCAGTAAACGCAATATCAAGGATGTCCGTAGAGATTTGCCGCCAAGATTGGGATTCCTTCGAAACCAGTTGGGACTTCACATGGCACCCACTCGTTCCCTCGCATAGCGTATGGATCGACCAGCACTGCTACAACATGCACGCAACCGAACGACGGGCAGGCGTCGAGCGCATTGAGGTGTGTTTCCATCGTTGGGAGAGCGAGTGCAAACGTCGCTTCGACCAGCTCAAGGTCAACGAGGAGGAGCTAAACCACATTTTTGCCCGCATCTACGGCATGGAGGGCGAGGTTCCCATCGAGGTGCCTGATGACAAGGTCTCGGTGCGACTTGCCGACCTTGGGCGTGACATTCGCAGTCTCGTGTCCTACGGCGTTGGTTGCATGTTCGGTCGCTACTCCCTCGATGAGCCTGGTCTCATCCTAGCCGACGAGGGCTCGACGCTCGACGATTACCACGCGAAGGTCCCCAATCCTACCTTCGAGCCAGACCGGACGGGCATTATCCCCATCACCGAGTTCGACTACCCCTTCTTTGGAGACGATGTCGTCGCCCAATTCCGACGCTGGCTCGCTGCGGCCTATGGCGAGGACACGCTCGGCGAGAACATTGCCTACATCGAGAACGCTCTCGGAAAGAGCCTGCGAGCATACTTCGCCCGCGACTTCTACAACGACCATGTCAAGATCTACCAAAAAAGGCCCATCTACTGGCTGTTCAGCAGTCCAAAACGCGGGTTACAGGCGCTG
Source organism: Atopobiaceae bacterium (assembly GCA_017533825.1). GTDB lineage: Bacteria > Actinomycetota > Coriobacteriia > Coriobacteriales > Atopobiaceae > RUG440. The sequence goes on from JAFWIE010000073.1 coordinate 15,756, forward strand.
GTGTACCTGCATCGCTACACGCCGCAGACAGTCTCCCAACTGTTGGCTGACTACGTTCGCCCCCTGCGCGACAACCTCGGTGCGCAGGCGCGTCTATTGGAAGTGAGCGGGAAGGCCAAGGACGCCTCTCTGGCTGCCAAATACGATGCGACGGTGGCGGAGCTCGAAGCATGGGAGCACGATGTGATCTTCCCGCTGGCACAGAGGCACGTCGAGCTGGACTTGGACGACGGCGTGAAGGTCAACTACGGCAAGCCGGAGTTCAAGGGCGCCCTCCGCAAGGTAGTCGGCCTCAACTAGGGGTGATGAGAATGACCTTCGACCCTCAGGCGAGGAAGAGGATTGAACAGGCGTTCGCCAAGACACACAGACGCATCGTCTTCTGGGAGGACGACGCCGGCGAGTTCGCAGATGCCATCCACGAGCTTGAGCTCGATTGCGCGGAGATTGCCATCGTCGACCATGACGAGTTCGCCACCAAGCGCAGGGTGCTGCGCGACGAGGCGGACTCCCGATTCCTCGTCTACCGCTCAGGCGGGGCAGGCCCCGAGGACGAGGACTTCCTGCTGGATATCAAGAAGGCGGCGGAGCCCTTCAGCTGCTCGGTGGCCGCCATGCACGCTCAGGACACCGGCCTCAGGCGGGACGGCGCCGACCTCGTGGCAAGGCACCAAGTGTTCTTCGACTCTAAGGAGCGACGCGAGTGGCTGGTTGCCCACCTGGACGGCGACTCATGGCTTGCAGGGCAGGAAACCTCGGACGTCGAGCTTGCCATGGTGGCTGTGTGCTGCGGGGTGAAGCCAGGCATACGCGTGGACGTGCTGCGCGGCATTGGCCGCGCCGTGGCGTTCGCTTTCGCGTCCGAGACCGACACGCTTTGGCGGACCGTCGAGCGATGCGATCTTTGTGACGCCCTCTGGGCGGCGCTGCGTGAGGGCTTCGGGTACGAGTCCGACAACCCCGGCATCGACGACTTCTGCCTCGAGCTCTTCTCCGCAGCGTGCTTCGACCTCACGGGGTCGGTGCCAACCCTCACCACGGAGGCTGCTCTCCTCGTGGACTCCATGTCCCGTGACTCCCGTGCGCAGGCGCAGTTCAACCGCTTCGTCGAGAGGACGAGAGGATACGTGACCGGGAAGCTGCAGCTCGACTCGCTGGGCACCGAGGCGCTCGCTGGGAACCCCTACCTCCCGGACGTCGACCGCGTCCTTCTCGCTCGTATGCTCAAGAGCGTAGAGGACGGCGTCGACGAGAGGGACGAGCTGAGGCGCATAGCGTCCCGCCGGGCGGGAATGCCGAACTACGAGAACTATCGCGGCGCTTACGAGTGCCTGCTCGCAGCTAACGAGGTCCTGGCCAGGCACAGGGACTTCGAGGAGAAGCAGGGTGGCTTCTTCTCGTGCCGCGAGGTGTTCGACGCGTACGTGGGCAGCTGGCACCTCATTGACCGATGGTACCGCGCGTTCCACGCCGCGACGGGCGACGGGGTCGGCACGGTGACGGACCGCCTCCACGGGCCGGTGGAGGCGCGCTACGTGCAGTTCCTCAGGGGGCTGGCCATCAGGTGGCAGGCCGCCATCCTCGAGGAGGGCAGGTGGGCGCCGGTAGGCATCCAGCAGCAGCGGCACTTCTTCCTGCTCGAGGCCGGCCCGAGCTCTGAGGCAAGGAGGACGGCCGTCGTGATCTCGGACGCCTTGCGCTACGAGTGCGCGAAGGAGCTGTCCGAGAGTCTGTCCGCAGGCGGACTCGAAGTGGGACTGCAGTCGTGGCTCTCGGCGCTGCCCTCGTACACCCAGCTGGGGATGGCTGCGCTGCTTCCAAACCAGCGGCTGACAATCTCTTCAAAGACGCTCAAAGCATACGTCGACGGGCAGGATGCCAAGGGGACAGTGAATCGTCAGAAGATTCTATCCACTGGCTCCACAGTAGACTGCGTTTGTGTGGCCGCCAAGGACATCCTCACCTCGAAGAGTCTGGGTGATGCCTCCAAGCGGCGGCTCGCATACATCTACCACAACAAGGTGGACAAGAAGGGTGACGACATCACTACGGAGCGGGAAGTGTTCGCGGCAGTGCGGGAGGCAATCGACGACCTCGACTGGCTCGTGCGCAAGCTGCTCGCAGACGGATACCGGCGAGTCTACGTGACGGCGGACCACGGCTTCCTCTATCAGGACGGCGACCCGCACGGCTTCGAGTACGCCGATATCGACGCCAGGCTCATCACTGCGAGCAGCGATGCGAAGAGCGAGAGACGCTTCGTGGTCGCCCCGGATATTGCCATGTACGAGGCGCTCATGCCGTTCTCAGCCCATGCCCTCGGCCTCGAGGGGGACTTCGTAGTGGGAATCCCGAAGGGCATCAGGCGACTGCGGCTCTCCGGCAGCGGCGCCCGCTTCGTGCACGGGGGACTCACGCTTCAGGAGACCGTGATTCCCGTGATGCGAATCGAGCGCAAGAAGGGCAAGGACTCTGGGACCGAGCCGGTGGGGGCGGAGCTGCTGACCGGCGGCAAGACAACCATCGTCGGAGCGGACGTGTCGTTCGAGGTCTTGCAGGCAAAACCCGTGAGCGCCAACCTCGTCCCCACGCATGTAAGAGTGGCGGTGTACGACGCAAACGGGAAGCCGGTCTCGCAGGTGCGCGAGCTCGACCTTGCGAGCGAGGACTACGATTCTAACGCTCGCAGGACCAGCATACGTCTCGCACTTGCGCAGGACATCCCCAACGGCGCGCAGGTCACCCTCAGGCTCGACCGCCGCATCGGGGACACGAACAAGTACGTCGACGGAGTTGCGCAGCAGACCTATAGGGTCCGTCGCAACTTCGGCATGTCATTCTAGGAGCTAGAATTGGGAGAACGCTATAGAGTTGGCCTATGAGTATTCACCCGCTGGTGCCTAACAGGATTTCCAATACGATTCTTGCCGTTTTCAGAGGTTGGGGCTAATATGCTTGATTTTGCTAGTTTGATGGATGACGGTAATCTCTCATTGCCGTTAGATCCTGTTGAGATTTTTAATCAATTGCCAAAATCTACAAATGTTAGCAATTTGTATGCTTCTCAGGCCAACATTCTAAGGGTGTGGCATGAAAGCATGCGAGATAAACGAGATGTAGTGATTGAGCTGAATACCGGTGGCGGTAAAACGCTCATAGGCCTTCTCATTGCTTTATCAACTATGAATGAGATGGAGAGTGGGGCGCTCTATCTTGTTGAGAATCGTCAGCTTGTGAGTCAAGTGGTGTTTCAAGGACAAGAGCTGGGAATACCAGTTCGTCCCTATGAGGGAAAACAATCGCTGGATGCATCATTTGATAATGGTGAGTGTATAGTTGTCGCGTCGTATCAAGCTCTATTCAATGGTAGAAGTGCTTTTGGAATTGTAGGAGGGAGCACATTCGTAAGAGTCGGAGGCATAATAATCGATGATGCTCACGCCTCCCTTGACGCCGTGCGAGATGTATTTAGCTTGAGCATACCTGCCGGCACTTCGCCCGCTACGTACACATCCATTCTTAGTGAGTTCAGAACAGCGTTTGAATCATTGGAGTTAAAGACCACATATCATGACTTTTTTGAAGGCGAAGCAGGCATAACTAACGACCGCGTTGTCGAGATTCCATTTTGGGAATGGAATGAATCGCAATCGCGAATTGCAAGCATACTCAACAAGGAATACATCAGACGTGAGCACTTGGATGACGAGTTCACAAACAACCTAAAGTTTAGTTGGCCGCTTCTGAAAGATAATCTTAAGTATTGTCAAGTAACCGTTAGTAAAAGAGCAATCACTGTATCTGCCTTATACCCACTTGTGAATCTTTTTCCGACTTTTACAAATGCAAATAGACGAATTTTCATGTCCGCGACGATTACCGATTACGGTGACATGGTCAGAGCATACGATTTGCGCAGTCTCACGACAGATACGGTAATAGCGCTAAAGACACCCGCAGGAATCGGCAGGCGTATGATACTGCCGCTTACGAGCGAGATTGCCAACACTGATGCATTTTCAGCGTTAGTCGAGGGAGAAATAGATAAAGGGCATGGGGTAGTTAGACTTGTGCCAAGATCCGGTATCGAAGAAAAGTGGTATCGATCTGAAATAAGAGAGCCTATAGGCCATGATCAAGTCGAGCCAACTATCCAAGAGCTTAGAAATAATACGTGTCGTGAAATGGTTTCATTCGTCAATCGCTACAACGGTATTGATCTTCCGGATGACAGCTGCCGAATACTAATTATCCGTGGTCTGCCAAAGGGTAGGAACGATAGCGAGGAGCTAATGGCGAGCTACCTGTCTGAGAGTAGCATAAACTCTTATCGAATTGCACAGCGAATTGAGCAGGGTGCGGGCAGAGGAGTTCGAAGTGGAAGCGATCATTGTGTAGTGCTCCTCGAAGACGATCAGTTAGTTGATTGGATTCGTAGGAAGAGAAACAAACAGCACTTTTCTCCAGCACTGCGTGCCCAGTTGGATATGGGCGAGAGAACAAACACTAGCATCTCAAGTGCTGATGAGTTTTGCGATGCAATAAGGCAAGATTTGTCATCAGAAGCCTCGTGGCGAGCTTTTCATTCGAAACTATTATCGCAGGCAATCACGCTTTCAGAAGACCAATACAGCCGTTTCAGTCAATCTTTTAGTATAGCGAGCGCAGAACGAAGAGCGTTCGCTTGTTGGAGGGAACATCAAGCAGGTAAGGGCGTTGCAAAGATTCAAGAAGTAGCAGCGTTTCTCGACGATGATGTGCAGATGCGTGGTTGGTTACTACAGTTTGCGGCGAGAATATGCTTCGACGGGAATCCGCAAAACGCAGCTGCATCTGAAGCGATTCAACGAAATGCGCATTCTTCGAATCCATCCATACCTTTCTATCCCTTTGCTTCGATTGCCCCGCTGTGTGAGACAACAACGAATCAGGCAAAAGCCTTGCTGGATTTTTTGCCAAAGAGTGGCGGGAATAGGAGGCTTCTCACCGAATTCGATACGAATGTATCAAACCTCGTAGCAAAAGCACCTGAAAAAGCGTTCGTTAGCTCACTGGCAGAACTCGGGCGGTACTTGGGATTTGATGCCGAGAAACACGATAGAAACGGCGAGGGTTCTGATGTGGTTTGGATCTCACCGGATGGCATTGGATTTGTTCTTGAAGCAAAGAATGAAAAGAAGGATGGCACACCATTTCACAAGGGTGAGGCAGGACAACTTCGCACCGCAAGAGACTGGTTTGCAGAGTTACATCCTGAGTTAGAAATAGTGCCAGTTTCAGTACATCCCTGTAAGAATGCAGATGCAAACGCCAGTGCTTCGAACTTGTACGTGCTCACACTTTCAAAGCTTGATTGTCTGCAAGAAGAGACGCGTCGGCTCTTCGAAGAAGCCCTCAACTGTATGTCGACACACAACACTGCTTTACTAGCGTCATATATTTCTGGGCATAACCTTAGCGGGCGACAAATCATCTCAACATATCTCGAGTTGTTCTCGACTGAAAAAGCCAATTTATAGTGTGCATTCACTAGTTCCAATATACGAATGACAAATTGGTAAGAAAAAGAAGGTGTGCGTTTGTGAATGCTCTCGACATTAAGGTGAATGCAGCGTTTCCCGGCTATACGGTGCGCAAGGACCTCGTATCGCGCGTGCGCGGCAACGCAGCCGTCCCGAGCTACGTACTCGAGTTCCTGCTGGGGCAGAACTGCGCGACCGACGATCCCGAGCAAATCGAGGAGGGCATCGAGCGCGTGCGCGACATCCTCGCGAAGCACTACGTGCAGCGCGCCGAGGCCGGGCTCATCCGCTCGCGCATACGCGAAACCAGCTACCAGCGCGTCATCGACAAGGTCTCCGTGGCCCTCAACGAGAAGCGCGACTGCTACGAGGCGACTTTCGAGAACCTCGGCATCACCCACGTGCTCGTGGACTCCTCGACGGTCAAGAGCAACGAGCGCCTGCTGGTTTCCGGCGTGTGGTGCATCGCCGACCTCTCCTACGTGCCCAACGAGGCGCGCGACGAGAGCCCCTTCGTGCTCAGCTCGCTCAAGCCAATCCAGATGGCGTGGTTCGACTTCGACGAGTACGTCGAGGCGCGCAACCAGCTCACCATGGACGAGTGGCTCGACGTCATCATCCGCTCGATCGGCCTCAACCCCGACGAGCTGGGGCGCCGCGACAAGCTCTTCCAGCTCACGCGCATGGTGACCTACTGCGAGCGCAACTACAACTTCATCGAGCTGGGGCCCAAGGGCACGGGCAAGAGCCACGTGTTCAGCGAGTTCAGCCCGCATGGCATCCTCATCAGCGGCGGCGAGGTGACCCCGGCGAAGCTCTTCGTGAACAACTCGAACGGCAACATCGGCCTCGTGGGCTACTGGGACTGCGTCGCCTTCGACGAGTTCGCGGGCAAGAATAAGCGGCCCAAGCCTGACGTGGTCGACATCATGAAGAACTACATGGCAAACAAGAGCTTCTCGCGGGGCATCGAGACGCTCTCCGCCGAGGCGTCAATGGCTTTCGTGGGCAACACCAGCCACGACGTGGGCTATATGATCCGCTCGACAGACCTCTTCGAAGACCTGCCCGACATGTACCACGACCCGGCCTTCATCGACCGACTGCACGCCTACGTGCCTGGCTGGGAGATGTCAATTATTCGGGGGGACATGTTCTGCACCGACTTCGGTCTCATCGTGGACTACCTGGCCGAGGCGCTGCGTCATCTGCGGACACTCGACTACGCGGGCGGCTACGACCGGTGGTTCCGGTTGTCGAGCACGCTCTCCACGCGCGACAAGGACGGCGTCAACAAGACCTTCTCGGGCTTGCTCAAGATACTCTTCCCGGGGCGCAACCAGACCAAGGACGAGGCGCGCGAGCTGCTGGAGTTCGCCATGGAGATGCGAGAGCGCGTCAAGGACCAGCTCTACCGCATCGACGAGACCTTCGAGCGGGTGGAGTTCAGCTACCGCGACCTCGAGACCGGCGTGGTGCGCGGAGTGCAGACGCTCGAGGAGGTGGAGTGGCCGGGAGAGTACCACTCGCTCGACCTCGTGCCGTGGGAGCCCGCCGAGGCCCCGGCGCCTGCCCCTGCTGCCGCCACGCCCAAGGCAGCAGATCCGGCCCCTTTGGTTTCAACCGCCGAGCCGGCCGTGGAGGAGCCCTCACTCAAGGAGGGATTGGTAAGCTACCGCGAGAACCAGCGCGGGGTGTCATACGACTCGCTCTTCGGACCCTACTTTGAGGGCGCCAAGAGCGTGGAGATAATCGACCCGTACGTGCGCACGTTCCACCAGTGCAGGAATGTGATGGAACTGATGCAGGTGCTCATCAGGAGGCTCGGCTTTATCCAGACGTCGCTGAGGGTGCACCTCGTGACCGCGCCTGACATGTACGGCACCGAGAAGCAGGAGGACTACCTCCGCCAGATTGCCGATGCCGTGAAGCCGATGAACATCGACTTCACGTGGAAGCTCGACGACACGGGTATCCACGCCAGGCACCTGCGAATCGACGACCGCTGGGACATCCTTCTTGATCGTGGCCTCGACATTTGGCAGAAGTTCGACTCGGGCAACGCGTTCTCGCTTGAGAGCCAGCTGCCAGAGATGCGACGCGTAAAGCAGTTTGAGGTTACGTATATGAAGGTTGGTGCGTAATAGAGATGGTTCCAAGTAACAACACTCTGTACCACTACACAAGTGTCGATTCCTTAGCATGTATTTTGAAGAGCCACACTATCCGTTTCATGCCACTAGATACACTCGATGATTTGCAGGAAAAAGAAACTGCAGACCTGAAGCATATCGCGAGCTACGTTTATGTGAGCTGCTGGTCAGATGACCCAGAAGAAAGCATCCCAATGTGGAGGATGTATACACCTGACAATGCTGGAGTGCGAATGGAGCTTCCAGCGCTTCCATTTAAGATGCACCCAAACGGACCGTTTGTTGCGGCAGACAAGAGCGATTCAGGTGGCGAAGGACCATCTGCTGGGGGTAACCCTCCAAGTTTGAGGCCCTACATCTCGGCAGTGCTCGAAGGTGTGTTGACTCCCGCACTTCAGACGGATGACCAGAGCAACATCTTGCATCAAGTCGTCTACACAGACGACCAAGCATTGCTGTATCCAACTATATATTCACAGGATAATGGACAGGTACAGATTTCCCTCGACCGTCTAGGTAAGCACAAAAATACATATTGGTCGTTCCAGCACGAATGGCGATTCGTCTTTTCTGCAATCCGTTTCAGTATTCTTGGCAGCATGCAAGACCCAGTTCGTGCATTCTCTCTTGCGGTTAACGAGATGATGAACGGAAAGACAAGGCAGCCCTTCTCACATTACGATCTCGAACTCGATGAAGAAGCATTTTCCAACATGCGTATCATGCTTAGTCCACGACTCTCGTACGGCAACAGAATAATTGTTGAGTCATTAGTTGAGAAATACAACCCGACCGCCGCAGTCATGGACAGCCGTCTTCAAGGCCTCATATAACGAATGCGGACACAGGAGGACCAATGGACGCATCACCGTGCAGGATAACCGACCTTATCACAGCGACGGGTACGCGCCTCGTCATTCCCGTCTTCCAGAGGCCCTACTTCTGGGAGGAGGAGATCAGCTTGGTGCCGTCGTTGCCGAAGATCTCGGTTATCCACTGCTCGTCACGCGTGATGTTGCCACGCCTCAACTGCAGCCGGGTCGTGCGTAGTGAAGACTAGTTGCTTTCAGGTTTTCGCATTGCAGCTGTCGAGGAACAGCTTGACGGAACCTGACGGAATCGCTTACTGAGGTTGTACGTGATTATTACAGAGCAAACAGGCACCCATTACAAAAACCATCGGTCCACCGTTCCAACGTGAGCGGTCCACCGTTCCATGCAATCGGTCCACCCTAGCGCCCTTTCGGAGCACCGGCCGGAAGGGCGCTTTTCTGCTGCA
>JAFWIE010000128.1 GCA_017533825.1 Atopobiaceae bacterium
CGTTACCTCGGCCGTCCTGGCGCTTTCGCTTGCGCTGACGCCGGGAGGCGCCGCAATGGCGGAGGAAGTCCTTGTGGACGACGCGGTTGCAAACGATGCGGCTACGGACGAGGGCGTCCCCGAATGGGCGGTCGACGACGGGTCCAACGCTTCCGCGCTCACTGCGCAAGCGGCTCTGCCAAGCAAGTATGACCTGCGCAATGACGGTTTGGTGACGTCCGTGAAGAGCCAGTCCCCGTGGGGCGCGTGCTGGGCGTTCGCTGGCATCGCCGCAGCCGAGATCTCGATGCTCTCGGCAACGGGCTTTAAGGCGTCGGAGAACCCGATAGATCTCTCCGAGCGTCATCTCGCATACTTTGCGCTGCATCCCGTCACCGAAGTCGACGATCCTGTGCAGGCGGGCGAGGGCATTTGTACGGTGAGCGATGACCGTAACACGGCGTTTGATACTGGCGGTATGCCCATATACGTTACCACTTTGTTCTCGCAGGGCGTCGGTCCGCAGGCGGAGGCGATGTTCCCGTACCGCGGGGTGGATGCGCAAGGGAATTCACGACTCAACATGCAGGCACTGGAAAGCGATCCGGAGGGCGTCACGCTTCTTATGCTCGCATCCACATGGCACATGACCGTGGATGAGGCCAAGGCGAAACTGGAGGAGGACGCGGCAGCGAAAGGCAAGACCTACGAAGAGGCACTCGATCACTATGTGAAGCAACTTAGAGAGCATTATGAAAAGTCTCCTGCTTATTTTAATTTTGACGACTGGTCGATTCCTGCAACTGATGACAGTGGTAACTCAAACCGCACACTTACCCCCTTCATGACGCTGAGGGACGGCAACGTACTGCCTGCGTATCAGACTGCCGATAACACACCAAACCCTCAGAGCATTGCTGCCATGAAGCAGGAGCTAGTGAACGGCCACGGTGTCTCCATAGCGTATACGGCAGACTCGGCGCGACCTGGCCAGTCGGCCGATACGCGCTACATCAACCGCGAAACTTGGGCCCAGTACACCTTTGAGAAAGAAAAAATCTCACATGCCGTGTGCATCGTCGGCTACGACGACGACTACCCGGCATCCAACTTCACGCATGAAGTGTTGACAAGGGAGACAGACGCAAACGGAAACTGGGTGAAAGACGAAAACGATAGTTATGTTCTCGCCAAGGACGAGAATGGACAGCCCTACGCCGATGAGGTCGCTACCACAGCATCCACGCCTCCCGGTAACGGCGCGTGGATTGTGAAGAACAGTTGGGGTTCCGAGACTGACCGGACAGTCGACGACCTCGGTAACGTAACCGGAATCGGCACCTATGGCGTGCGCGACGCGGATGGGAAAGCCACCGGGTACTTCTACCTTTCCTACTATGACAAGTCCATCTCACAGCCCGAGACCATGACTTTCTCGCCTGATTTGTTGGACGAATCTGATGACTTCGAGGTCTTGCAGCACGACTATATGGCCGCTGAAGGCGGTTTTTATACCACGACGCCCACAACTGACGTTACGAGTTCGGCGAACGTCTTCGAGGTGCCGCAAGACCTCTCGATCAAGGCCGTCTCAACGCGCACGTCGGAGGAGAACCAGCGTGTGACCTTTGCCATCTACGAGCTAAGGGATGGTGCCACAGAACCTACTGACGGTACCTTGCTTTACAGCACCTCGCGTAACTTCGAGTATGCTGGTTTCCACCGTCTGGATCTCGATTGGGCTCTCGACGTGAAGGCTGGGAAGAGGATCGCCGTCGTCTCGACCGCGTCCACTTTGGGCAGCGATGGCACACGTCTCTATAGCGTTTCTGCGAACCAGGCATTTTCGAAACAGTCTGTGGAGTTTTTGAACGAGATGAGGATGCCGGTACCCTTGTATGGCGAGGCGGTCGTGAACAAGGGAGAGAGCTTCCTGTTCTCGAACGGTCAGTGGGTTGATTGGACCGAGCATATTGCCGCGTTGCCAAAGAGTATGGCGGAGGTTGCGCCTGGAACAGGAATTACGCTTCCTGGGAATACCTACATCGAACAGTGTTCTATTGACAACTTCTCCATCAAGCTGTATGCCGTGCCTGCAGAAATAATGCTTACGCATCAAGAGGCCAAAGCTGCTACCTGCACTGAGCCTGGCAACATCGAGTACTGGTATCATGACACGTCCGAGGGTCAGAGGCAATGCTATAAGGACAAAGACGGCAAGGAGAAGATTGATCTGGCAGACACCGTCATCGCCCCGCTCGGCCACAAGTGGGGGGCTTGGACGGAGCTCGATGGCAAGCAGCACCAGCGCGTGTGCGAGCGCGACTCGTCGCATGTGGAGAAGGCGGAACACGTTTGGGACGAGGGCGAGGTGACTACGGAGCCCACGGCCACGAAGGACGGCGTGCGCACCCACATCTGCAAGGATTGCGGAGCGACCAAGACCGAGAGCATCCCCGCAACGGGTTCCGCGCAGAAGGACGACGGTGGCAACGCCAAGACGGGCGGTACCTCGACGACGGGGACGTTCGGTACTAGCAGCGTCGCGGCGAAATCGAATACGGGGCTGGCCAGCACCGGAGATTCCATGGCGGCGTTGCCGGCGCTTGCCGCAATGGGCCTGAGCGGCTTAGTTCTGCTCGTGGCGGGCAGCAGGATGCATGTCGGCCGCCGTCGTGACAAAGGGGATGAGTCTTAGTTCGTCGGGAATGAGCCAGCGGAAAGTGCTCTCACGCACATGGGAACCCGCTGGCAAATGATATCCATGTGGTACGATAGTTTCACCATACGATGCATGTCTGCGGTAGAAGGGTGGTAGCACATGAACATTCAGCCTCAAACAGATGGACAATCATACGAGTACACAACGTTTCCCCGTGCGTTTGTGACCTACGCATGGTTCAAGCCGTTGCTGGTTGCCCTGCTTACGGCGGTATTTTCTTTCATGATTTTAGGCATTACGATCCTCATTGGCCTACTTTGGCTAGGAGACCAAGGATTAGTGATAGAGGCTCTCATGAGCAACTCAAGTCCCTACTTCTACTCGGGTCCTGGTCTTCTCATGGCGGTTGGCGGGGTTTCCGGCATGCTGCCCGCCCTGGCGCTTGCCGAACGCATCGTGCGCGGTCGACCCTTCTCGTCGTACTCGTCGTCGCGCGGCGGCTGGAACTGGGCGGCGTTTGTTAAATGTTTTGCCCTGGCAGCGGTCGTGTTCGGCGCTGAGGTCGTCGCCATGACCTTCGGTATGCCCGATGCGGGAGCCGACGGCATCAACAAGTTTACCATTATCGGAGCCGTCATCTGCATCGTGGTCGTGCCCTTACAAAGTGCGGCGGAGGAGTACATCTATCGCGGCCTGCTGATGCAGTCGATCGGATCCTGGACAAAGCTTCCCGCGTTGGCCGTGGTCTTGTCGGCGATTATCTTTGGGATTTCGCATAGCAACTATGATGTTCTCGGCATCACCGCCACCGGCATCGCAGGTCTGGGTTTTGCCTTCCTCGCGTGGTATAGCAGAGGACTTGAGGCGTCCAGCGCAGCCCACGCCGCCAATAACCTTTCGGTATTCATCTTCTCCGGTCTCGGTTTAGGGTCAGGGGGGTCAGGCGGAATCGAGACGGTCTTGATATCGTCTGGCGTAATGCTGCTCTATTGTGCGTGCATCGTGCTGCTGGATAGGAAGTTCAACTGGTTCACGTCCCAAGGCGACGGCGTTACGGCCTTCAACGAGAAGTACGGCTCGAAGGCAGCGTAGGTGCTGCCAACAGGCTAAACCGCCGTCAAGAAAAGGACGGGCAAAGCAGAACCACCCTGCCGCGCCCGGTCTTTTCGGGAATGCGCCAAAATGGCGTTTCCTGCATTCTTGGGTTTTCCCTACGAATCGGACTCCCGACGGCCGATTTAGGAACGATTTAGAGCTTCCGCACCCCCCTGACCTACCGCTATTCGCACGAACGAGAAACATTGGAACATATACGCATCCCGAAAAGAGCTGCCAATACATGGATATTTCCGTTATATTTTTGAGATTAACGCGAAATGCTTTCAAAATGGCATTGGTTGCGGATGCGTGCGATTGAGCTAATGATAGAGAGGAGCGATCACATGGAAAAGGCGAAGAAGATCGTACCGGAGGGATGGTTCAAATGGGAGCGCCCGGGGATTGACTTCCCCTTCTACAACGATGACTCCGTGCCCGCCTGGCATGCCTGGCTGCTCATCGGGGCTACGTTGCTCTTGGCGGTGGTCTTGAACGTCATGGCCTTCCTCCCGGTGGGCGGGGCGGCCTTCAAGGCCTTCCTCGTGTTCCTGCTTCCGCTAGCGGCGCTCCTGTTCGTGGCGCACGGCAATATCGGCACGATCATCAAGAAGCCGCGTCTCGGGGACATCCCGCTGATACTCATCGTGACTGTGCTCTCGCTGGCCTATTCGCTTGTGGCGGGTACGTTGTCTAGCCTTATCACCGGCGCGACAACGCACGGGAACGCCTTGATGGGCGAGACGATGGACGCCGGGCGCATCGCCTTGGTCTTCGTGCAGCTGTTCGGCGAGGAGCTGTTCAAGACAAACATGATGCTTGGCATCCTCTTGCTGCTGTTCCGCAGGTCGGGCAACCGCAAGAGCGCCATCGTTATCGCCACGCTCGTGACCGCACTCGTCTTCGGGCTCGCACACTATGCCGCCTATGGCTCCATCGTGCAAATCCTGCTCGTCCAGGGGCTGGGGTGCATCATCAACGTGTTCGCGTACCTCAAGACGAAGAACATACTCACGTCGTACGCCGTTCACCTGCTGCTCGACTTCATCCCTCTCGGTTTGGCAGCGCTCGGGGCGGTGTAGGCCGGCGCGACGGCAGCTGCGCTGCCCCTGCTCTGAATCACAGGGGTCGCCTCGCCCAAGGAGCAGCTCATATCTCGGTGTTCGCTTTCAAGGAGCCGGTCAACATCCCGATGGTTTTGGGCATCGCCATGTGCGTCGCGGGCGGCCTCGTCGTGAACCTCTGCTCGCAGGGCTAGGCCGCCGTCATGTATCCTGGCGTGCTCGCCGTGACGATGTGGAAGTACGTGTACGCCGTCTTGTTGCTGGCCCATGTGGTGCCGTTTCCGCCAACGAGCGACGTGGAGCACGAGTAGAAGCACTGCGAGCCCGTGATCCCGCTCGCAGGCAGCGCCCACGTTGAGTCCGCGTAGATCGTCGTCATGAGCGAGCACCCCGAGAACGTGTGGAGCAGGTCCGTGAGCGTCGACGGGTCGAAGCCCCGGAAGTCGATCGTCGCGAAGGCACAGGAGCTGAACGTGTAGCGCATCGAGCGCACGCCGGATAGGTTGCCCAGGCCGGATCGTGTCGTAAAAGTTGATGTAAGAGAAAGTCCCGCGCAGGCACCGCCGTTTGAAAGGGGGACGGCCACCGCCTGGAATCTGAAATCACCACAATGACAGGTTCTAGAGAAAGGCGATGACCGCAATGAGAAGCATAGCAGATGGGGCGACCGCCGACGTCGCCGCCGGGCTGGCGACGATGCTGCGCTTCGAGGACGGCAGCATAAACCTCCAGGAGCTGCTGAGGCGGCTGGCGGAGAGCGTCGCGAACGAGATCACGGGCGCCGATGCGGACCAACTCTGCGAGGCCACGGGCAACGGCAGGAACGGCTACAGGGAGCGCAAGCTCACGACGTGCGTGGGCACGCTGACGCCCAGGATCCCGAAGCTCAGGACCGGCAGCTTTTTCCGCGACGACGTGATCGAGCGGTACCAGCGCGCGGACCGCGCGATCGTGGCCGTGAGCGAGACGTGCGCCACCGGCACCAGCACGCGCAAGGTGCAGAGGGTCGCCGCCGCGACGGGCATCGACAGGCTCTCCAAGGACCAGGCGGCGCCATATGCGAGCACCCGAACTCCGAGGTGGAGGAGCTGGTCGAAAGACCGCTCGGGGCGCTCCGCATGCCCTGCCTGCGGATAGGCGCGACCTATGTGAAGCGCAGGCGCGACCGCAGGGTGGCGTCCACGGCCGTGGTCACGGCCATCGGCTGCGACGGGGACAGCTGGCGGCGCGTGCCCGGGCTCGGCGTCGTCGACACCGAGGGCTACGACTCCTGGCCGGCGTTCCTGCGCAGGATCCGCGCGCGTGGCGTCGCCGGCGTCATGCTCGTCACCTCAGACGCCCACGAGGGCTTGAGGAGGGCCATCGAGGAGGTCTTCCAGGGCTCGGCCTGGCAGAGGTGCGTCATGCACCTCATGCGCGACCGCGCGAGGGCCGCGTCTGGCAGCCGCAGCCTGCAGAGGCGCGTCTCGACCGTGGTCTGGGTACGCACCTTTGACAGGCCGTCGAGGAACTCCGTGAGCACGGCATCGTGGCCCCCGTGGAACGCCTTCCGGTAGACGCTGACGTCAGTGCGGTGGTAGGGTTCCTCCTCGTATCGGTCCCGAAGCACGACGATCGCCCGCGAGCGCTCCTTGTCCATCGGCTTGCGGTCCGACCTGTTCTCGGGTGTTATGCCGTACTCCTCGGCGAGGAACCGCTCGGCCAGCTCGGGCGTGTACTCGAGCCCATCGGACTCGAGCCATTTGCCGAGCGACCTCCAAACCCGGCCCAGCCTCACGATGTGGGCCTCGGTTAGGCCGGCGGCGCGCATGCACTCCTGCGCCTCCGCGACCAATTGCTGTAGCACTTCCATGTCCAACCTCCATTTCTGCGGGTCTGCTTTGTCCGCAGAAACAGTGTAGAAATGCGCAGCTGGCGGGAGCGAGCGTCGTGCGTCGCCTGCGCTTTCCCCGGACCAGCTCGAGGAAGCCATCGACGCGCTCATCGTGGACGACGACTTCAAGTACCTCTTTATCGACGAGGTCCAGAACGTTGATGGCTATGAGGAGGTCGTGAACGCCTTCAACACCGATGGGGGCTTCTCGATCTTCATTACGGGGTCGAACTCATACCTGCTATCCGGCGAGCTCATGACCAAGCTGACGGGTCGCCATATGGAATTCGAGCTGTTCACGCTCTCGTTCGACGAGTATTTGGGGATGAAGGGGTTCCTTGGCAAGCCCGTGGGCGAGAGGCGCACGGAGTTCGGGGAGTATCTGCGCTACGGCGGGTTCCCCCGTGCGCTCACATATGACGACCCAGTGGCGAAGGCCACCTACATCGAGGGGGTCGTCGCGCAGGTTGTCGAGAAGGACATCAGGGCGCGCAAGAAGGTGCGCAACGTCAGTACCTTCGACCGGGTCATGACCTACGTCATCAACAAATTTGGTGCGCCCACGAGCCTGACCAACCTCGTCGAACACTTCAACAACGTCGAGGGCGTACCCGTCAAGAGGGAGACCATCGCGGGCTACCTCAGACTGCTCGAGTCGGCGAAGGTGCTCTACAAGTGCGAGCGATTCGACCTCAAGTCCCGCAGGTCCTTGCGCGGGGAGGAGAAGTACTACCTGGCCGACCTCGGCATCTACTACGCGCGCAACACGGACGCGCGCGTCAGCTACGGGTCCTCGCTCGAGAACGTGCTCTACGTCTACCTCCGCTCCCACGGCTACCGCGTGTCGGTCAGCCGCATCGGCAAGCTCGAGTGCGACTTCATCTGCCGCAGGCACGACGACTACTCGTACGTGCAGGTGGCGATGACCATAGCCGACCGCACCGTGGAGGATTGCGAGTACCGGCCGTTTGCCTACATCCGCGACAACTACCCCCAGTACCTCTTCACGCTCGACCCGCTGCTGCAGAGGAGGGATGGCGTGAGGCACCTCAACTTGGCCGACTTCATGGCGGAGGAGGGCGAGCTCCTTACTCCATGAGCCCGAAGCATCATCCCTGCCAGCGAAAACACAGTCGGGTGACGCCATGACGTCGCCCGACTTCAAGTGAGGTGACGTCACGGGTGCAGAGCTGGTTCCCGTGACGTCGCTTTGACGTCCGCGGGGAGGACAGCCAGAACCACGAGGGATAACGTGGATACGAGAGAGCTCTCCGAGTTACCGCGAGCCACCACAGCCACGCTTCTCTGATTGAGTGGGAATAGGACCGCTACATAATTGTGCGATTCTCCAGGCGCTCCGGACGTGGCTCCGGGGCGCCTTTTTGGTGTGCTGAAGGGACTCGTGTGCGCGTTATCCAAACGCATGCAACGCGCAACGGCTGATACGAGCGAAGCCATATTGCTTCTTCTGTATTGCAAAAGTACCTACAATTGCGTTATCCTATTCTTGAGGTGATTATCATGCAGAAGTCAGCAACGCTCAACCTGAGGGTAGATCCCGAGGTAAAGCAATCGGCCGAGTCCGTTTTGTCGCAGCTCGGGCTCTCCATGTCGACAGCCGTCGACATGTTCCTCCGCCAGGTGTCCCTCACGGGAGGGATTCCCTTCAGGGTCGCCCTCCCCGAAGCCCCGCGCCCCATCGACGTGGATTCGATGACGGACAGGCAGCTGTTCGAGGCCCTGTCGCGCGGCCTCCAGGAGACCGAGGAGGGCAGGGGAGTAGAGGCGTCCGTTGCGTTTTCGCGCATGAGGGAGGAGCTCCTCGGTGCGTAGCTACGAGGTGCGCGTTACTTCCTCGGTCATGGCGCAGATATGGGATGCCGTCCGCTACGTCCGGGATGAACTCTGCATGCCACAGGCGGCAGCCAGGCTGCTGGACGAGATCGAAGAAGCGGCCAGAGGCCTCTCGAGCATGCCGAACAGGTTTCACGCAGTTGGGGTAGAGCCGCTTCTCTCGTCGGGAGTCCGTCGCATGAACGTTCGTGGATACTCGCTCTTCTACAGGGTTGACGAGACGAGCTTGACGGTGGACGTGTTCGCCGCGTTCTACGGCACTCCTTCGGACGCACGAATCAGGAGGGCCTTTCAGAGCGGAACGGGGAGTGAGCAATGAACAAGATCACCTGCGTATGCCTGGGCGTAAGGGACATGGAGCGCTCCGTCTGCTTCTACCGCGACAAGTTGGGGTTCAGGACGGACTGCATGGAGGAAAGCCCCCGCGTCTGCTTCTTTGACACGCCGGGGACCAAGTTCGAGCTGTACCCGCTGGGCCTGCTGGCGGAGGACATCTGCCCCGACGATCCTCCTGCCGTCGGCGGCGGCTTTGGCGGCATCACGCTGACGTACAACGTCGCCAAGCGAGAAGAGGTCGACGAGGTGATCGAGCTCGTCCGTGCTGCTGGTGGTACCGTCGTCAAGAAGCCCCAGGAGGTGTTCTGGGGAGGCTACCACGCGTACTTCGCGGACCCCGACGGGTACTACTGGGAGGTCGCTTGGGGCCCTGACTTCAAATTCGACGAGGACGGCATGCTGGTGTTCTAGAATCACCATGCCTACCAGCGAAAACGCAGTCGGGTGACGTCATGACTGCAGAGGTGCCCGAGCTCGACTGGGCCCTGCTCAAGAAGATGACCGACCGCATCCTCTCTGAGGTTCCCGGCATCTGCCGCGTGTGCTACGAGCTCAGCCCGAAGCCCATTGCCACGGTCGAGTGGGAGTAAAATTCTCAACCTGACGCTTCCCGGCACTACCCGTCACTGTGCGGCATTTCCGCAGGTAGAATATAGAATTAGCGAAAAAGCCGCCAAGCACTCACAGACCCTTCAAGGCACTCCTTGCTGCATCCTTTGTCCATGAATTTGTCCATGGGTTGCAGCGGGGTGCCTTGCTTTTTACTACCATGATTGATGAAAGGAGAAGCGTCATGATGACAGACGAGAAGTGGGAAGAACTCAGGCAGGAAGAAGAAATGGCTTACTTCCGCGCAGATCTCTGCCTGTCCTCTTCGGAAAGCTATTCGCTTGAGGAGAAGAAGGATATCTGCAATGGAATGATGAGCACCAGCAAGGCGACGCTCGATGCCATGCGCGCCGATTTCGAGAGCATGCCACCCGAGCTTCGCTGCAAGCTCCTGGACATGCTCTGCCAGTCCGGCGTCGAGTCGCCCGAATGGTGGTGGGACGTTCTCGTCGGCGAAGGCGACCCGCTCTATCGTGACCTGGAGCCGCTAGAGTAAGGCAACCGCCATAGAACCGAACGAAGGCCACTCATCACTTGCCGATGGGTGGTCCTCGTCATTACTTGTCCTCTTGGCCATTTCGTACATCATCGAAAGCCTTGAGCACAGGCACTAATGGCAGGAGCAGGATAAGCAGGAGCAGGCAAAGCACATCGCCTAAGAACCAACCAATCTGCTCGAGCATCCACAGCCAGCGCCGCCTCATGACAACATCTGGTTCACACGCGACTGAACGATGGTGTAGTACGACCCAAGACGGCGCTTGCGCTCGACTCCGTTGCCATAGTCGCCACGGATAACCGCACGTGCCATCGCGTCAACATCAATCGACGTCGAGCTCGCGCCAGCAGCGCCAAGGATCTCGTTCACGCGTTGCTGGACTGTATCGTAGTTCGACCCGAGCCTCCGCTTGCGCTCGTCACCATTGCCGAACTCTCCTGCAATCACACGACGCGCCATGGCGTCGACGTCGATGCCGGAGGATTCACCGCCTAGCAGGATTCGGTTGACCTCTGCCTGCACCTCGTCATAGTGCGAACCCAGCGCGGTCTTCCTCGCGTCACCGTTGCCGAACTCGCCTGCGATGACCCTTCGAGCCAAGTCCGCAACATCACCTGAGGGCGTGTCCGTGCCGCCATCGACAACGCCTCCATCGGCCTTGCCGTTGTAGTGCAAGATGCCGTCCCAGCTCCCGGAGTAGTAGTCGTGAACCCAGCTCTCACGTCCCGTCTGATCGCCGGGCTCGCCGTCGATTCCACCGATTTCAGAAGTGCTGAATTCGCCGAGTAGGTCTGCTGTTCCGTCGTTGCGGATGCACATGGCCGTGTGGCTCTCCTCGTCGAGGTAGATGTCACCACGCGATGCGTTGAAGCTCACGGGCTTCCAGGAGAAGAGGCCAGAGCCAACGAACATCTCACGCATGCCGCCGGTCCAGTTGTAGCGCGTGATGAGGCCGTCGTAAGCCGTGCTCCTCAAGGCAAGCTCCCACGCCTCGCAGACGGCTGAGGAGCAGTCACGATCGCCCTTGGTTACCTTCACGGTGCCTGCGTCGGTCTTTACGCTGCAGCTTCCAGACGTGCCGTGACGCCCGGGCTGCGAGTAACCGTGCTCGAGCAGGTGCAAAGGTGCTCCATGAGCTGCGCCGCCACGTTAGCCCGAGAGATTACCATTGTCTCACCTTCCTCCTTCGCACCTGAGGCTTTGCAGAGCCGCTGCCAGTCGGCTTTCGTGCCATAGAAAAGGTCGAGGTCGAGGTTCCCACCATAGCCGGGGATGCGCCCAGTGCTTGCGTATTGGAAGATGAGCGGGTCTGACCATGCTCCGAAGTCCCAGCCATCGGTCCAGGGCTCGCTCTTGTAGCCCGTCTCCTCGTAGTTCGGGTACTGCGCCACCCAGAGCGGGTAAGCTTTGGCCACGCTGGACCAGTCGTAAGCGTAACAGACAGATTTGCTCGTGTAGATGCCGGGCGTCACGCCGGTCTTGGCTTTAACGCGGTCTAGCCATGTCTTGGCCCATGCGACGCCTAGGTTCAATGCGTCGGCCTCCCAGTCCAGGAACGGGATCGCCTTGCCGATGTAGGGCCTGAATGCGTTGATGAAGTGATCGGCCTCGGCCTCGGCAGAGCCCTCGTATCCCCGGTCCCGCGCGTAGTGGTAGCAGCCGAGAAGCTTGCCTGCTGCCAACGTGGCGTCGGCATGCCCCCTGAAGCACTCGTTGGTATAGCCCGCGCCGCCCGTTGCCTTGACGATGATGAAGTCTGTCGTGCTCATCGCCGCAGGAACAAGGTCGTCCTGCCAGCTTGAGATGTCGATGCCGTTAAGCCCCATGAGCCTCGCCCCTCGGAATCTCCGGCTTGTCGCCGTCACCACCGAGCGCCGCCATGATGGGCGAAAGAACCGCCATCACCAACGCCACGACCAGGCCCCTCATGCTCGGGTCGAGCACGCACCAGCCCATGATCAGGTCGAGGTTCGCGATAACTACGCCCAGGACGCCCTGCACGACCGTGCGCAGCAGCCGCCACTGCCACTCGTTGCTTGCCAGAAACTCGTTCATGTCAGCCCACCTTCCTCTGCAGCTGTCGATGTCGTTCCTCGCGACAGCCATGTCCTGCTCAAGGCGGTAGGTGCGCTCCAGGACCTGGTTGTGCTTCTCGACCTTCTCTGTGAGGGCGTCGAGCTTCACTTCCATGACGGCCCGGCTCTTCGAGTTGGAGAGGATCACGCCGATGAGGGTGACCACCCCGTGATGCACGCGACGATGATTGACTCCATAAAGGAACTGCCTCCTGAGATCGCTTTTCGTCCTCAGGAGGCAGTGTCCAACCCCGTCACAAGCTCGTCTGGCCGCGCCGCAGGTACAATGGAGCCGTAACCAACGGCAAGGAGGCACACCGTGACCGAGTGGGAGAAGGTCCAGGCGGGGGTCGTGTACGACGACTTCTCGCGCGAGCTGTTCGACATCCGCGTGGAGGCGAAGCGCCTCTTCCGCGTGTACAACGCCACGGGCGACGACGAGGCCGAGCTGCGCCGAGAGCTCCTGGAGAAGCTCCTCGCTCACGTGGGCGAGGGCGTGTGGATAGAGCCCGACTTCCGCTGCGAGTACGGCCGCAACATCTCCATCGGCGACCGCACCTACCTCAACTTCGGCGCGATCATCCTGGACTGCGCGCCGGTGAGCATAGGGTCGGACGTGCTCGTTGGGCCGAACCTCGGCATCTACGCCGTCAACCACTCGCTCGTGGCCGAGGAGCGCATCGCCGGGGCGTGCATAGGGGCGCCCGTCTCCATCGGCGACCGCTGCTGGCTCGGGGGCGACGTGAAGGTGATGGCCGGCGTCACCATCGGTGACGAGGCGGTCATCGGTGCGGGTTCGGTCGTGACGCGCGACGTGCCCGCGGGGGTTATTGCGGCGGGCAACCCCTGCCGTGTAATCCGCGAGGTGCGCGAGAGCGACCTGCTGGGCTTCGGTCGCTAAGCAACGGTAAGATACCCCGGCGTCCCCGCAGCGTCTATCCGCATGTACTGGTACCCCGTGTTCGAGCTCGGCCATGCCGTGCCGTTGCCGCCGACGAGCGAGGAGCACTGGTAGAAGCACTGCGAGCCGGAGACCCCGCTCGAAGGCAGCGCCCACGTGCTATCCGCGTAGATCGTCGTGAGCGAGCTACATCCACTGAAGCAGTAGAACAGGTCCGTAAGCGTCGACGGGTCGAACCCACGGAAGTCCAGCGTGGTCACCGCGCAGGAGCTGAACGTGTAGCGCATGGACCGCACGCCGCTGAGGTTGCCGAGCCCCGTCACGCTCGCGAGGTTCGTGCAGCTGTAGAACAGGTAGATCAGGTTCAGGAAAGAGTACGTGGCCATGTCGGCCGCGAACGTCACGCTCGTCAGGTGCTGGCGGTGGGTCGGGCCCGTCGTGCCCGTCCAGGGAGTGAAGCCGAGGCCCACGTACTTGCCGATCGCGCAGATGCGTCCGGAGGCGCGAAGCGTGCGCGTCGGATCGGGAGACGAGCTCGCCGTCAGCACCGCCTCGCCGTCGTCGTAGAAGTGCGCCCAGAACCACGTGCGCGCGTCGGCGTTCGGGTCGGTGAGCACGCCGCCGGCCCCGATCTTGCACACGCTCGCCCCGCTCGTGCTGGAGGGCACGAAGCCGTCCGTGCCTCCCACGAGCTTGTAGCACCCGTTGAACATGAAGGAGCCGGAGAGCCCCGCGTTGCTGAACGAGGTCGCCCAGATCGTCTCCAGGGAGCCGCAGCTGCCGAACATCTGGTTCGCGCTCGTCATCCCGGAGAGGCTCTCGAAGCCGAGCACCTCTGTGCAGTTTGAGAAGGCGTTGAACCAGTACGAGCAGTTCGTGATGCCCACGCCAGAGATTGAGGAGTCGATGTATACCTTCCTCACCTGCAGCTTGATGGAGTCCCAAGGCCTCGCGCTCGCGCTCGAATAGCCGTTGGTGTCCACCTCGAACACCTGCGTGATCGTGCCGCCGTGGACCGTGCGACGCCGGTCGTAGTAGTTGAACTCCAGCGTCCCGTCCGAGAGCAGCAGAGCCCGCACCTTGTAGCCCACGTCCCAGGTCAGGTCGAGTATCGCCTGAGCCATGTCGCCCGGCTGGTACTGGGTCGAGAGCCCATTCTGCCCGCGAATGGCGGCCGCGATGTCCTCGAAGACGTGCTCCGACAGCACGCCTGACTCAAGCTGCATGTAGGGCTGAGGGACGTACCCGCCCGCGTCGGTGCCGTCCAAAGCGGCGACGGCAGCTGCCATCTGCCTGGGCTTGTAGGTCGTGGCGACGCCCGCCTGGTACCGTATGGCGTTCGCGATGTCCGTGAGGATGCGCGTGGAGATCGTTCCGACAGCCATCAGAAGCTCACCTCCGAGAGGTCGTCAAGGTTCGCTAAAGCGTCGTCCACGTACTGCTTGGTGGCGTAGCTCGAAAGGTCGATTGAGATCACATCGTTGGTGATGTCCAGTGGCGATTGCGCCGTGAGGGAGGAGCCGCCCGCGTAGACGTTGCCAACTCCCAAGACGCTCACGTTCATGGAGCTGGTCGAGGTTGACGGCCTGGTCACGTCTGCTGTCACGCGCATGAGGTTGCCGCTCGTTACGTTCAGCAGCAGCGTCCCGGCTTTGAGCGCGTTGCCGCCCACCTTGGTGTAGCCCGAGCCCGTCTGGCCCGGCGCGACGTCGAGCGTCGTCTCGATGAGTCCTCGCAGTCGTGCAAGCTCAACGATGCCCTTGGCCGTGATCTTGTGCTGCTCCTCGTCAATGGCCGTCACCTTGCAGAGGCAGTCCGAGCGCGTGCTGTAGACCAGCTGGCCCACCATGTTGCCGCCGTAGTAGCCGGTGAAGGTCCTCGTGTCGTTCTGGCCGACCTCAAGCTCGTTGATGCCGCTCTTGATGATGCCAGAGAGGTCGATGAGTAGGTCGCCGTTGTCGAGCGAGAGAGGGGCAACGGGCGTGAAGGTGGTGCCGTCCGCGCCGTCGGCCCCCGCCGGTCCCTGCGGACCGGTCGCACCCGTTGGCCCCTGTGGGCCTACAAGGTCTGCGGAGCTCGTGCCGGACGCGCTGGTGACGGAAAGCACGGTGCCGTTCCAGGAGTGAGTGCAGGACACGCCGTCGCTACCATCGGCACCAGCAGCCCCGGTGTCGCCCTTCGGCCCCGTGCTCCCGGTATCACCCTTCGGGCCCTGCGGGCCAGTCTGACCGGCTTCGCCCGTGTCTCCCTTGTCGCCCTTCGGTCCCTGGGCACCGGTTGCTCCCGTCTCGCCAGTTTCGCCTTTCGGACCTTGGGGACCTGTTGCGCCAGTGTCTCCCTTGTCGCCCTTCGGGCCGGTCTCGCCCTGGATTCCCTGCGGCCCCTGCTCACCGGTGTCGCCTTTCGGACCCTGTGGTCCGGTCTCGCCTGTGTCTCCCTTGTCGCCCTTCGCGCCCTTGGAAACATTGGCCGTGGTCGTGCCGCTCTTGTCGGTGATGGTGATCGTCGCGCCTTCGCTCGTCTGCGTGACGGTGGCAGTGGGGCTGAAACCGTCTTCGCCATCGGCACCGTTGTAGTCACCACGCTGGGCGGCGGTCTGGATAGCCGCCGCAACCGCACTGGCACTGTCAGCTGCATCCTCGGCCGCCTCGGCCGCCTCGTTCGCCGCATCGGCGGCCTCGTTGGTGATCTCGATGACACCTTCGTATCGTTTGATAGTCTCAACAAAGAGGGTGAAGCCGTCCTCGCTTTCGGTGCCGCCTACGATGACAGGCTCAACGTGGATGTTGAATGCCCGCGTGGAGATTGACTTGTCGTCCCAGCTCACCATGCACTGTGCGTCTATCGGTCCCTCATCCATGCACATCGCGGCAGGATAGAAGACTACGAACGTCCCCAGGCTCGCGTCAATCGCCGTCATGGGCTCGCATCCACGAACCCCGCTCTTCTTGTGCTTCCAGATGAAATAGACGCTCGCCCCTGTGAGATCTGCTGCCGCTTCTCCTTGCCTCACGTGGAGCTCTATGCCGCGTCCTGTGGCGTCTGCTGGCGATGCAATGAGCCAGTCACCAAGTCGTTCGTCAGCTGCGTCCCAGATGAGTGTGTGAATGCCATAACCGTCGAGCATGGACCCTCCTTTGCTTGCATTGACTTGGAGAATCATCTGTTGGTGTCACAAGCCAACCAGGGCGTTGCGCGCGTCCAAACCTCACAGGCAAGGCCATGTGGCGCAACGTCCGGCGCCGCCCGTGGCGTGCTTCACGTTCACGGCCATGCGGGCTCGTGATGCAATCTGGTTCCAGCGCACCACGGCCGGCACCGCTCAATAACGCGCGAAGCGTTTTCAAGATCAGAAGTCCAGGTCCGCAAGCTCGTCTAGGTCGTCGATCGCCTCGGTAACGGTCTCGTCAACCCGCTCGATGGAGGCCGCGCTCGTAAGGTTGCCGTCGATGCCAACCACGTCATCCTGCAGGGCCGCCACGCTCGCGGAAAGCACGCTCACCTGCTCGTAGTCTGCCTTTTGGACGGTTCCCACGGTCACGCGGCAGACCACGGTGTCCCCGAAGGTGCGCACGCGCTTCACGATCCGCGCGGTCAGCCTCCATTCTGGGTCCCTGCTCGTGTCGATGACCGCCACGGTGTCTCCCAGCTCGGCGTCGTCGCCGTCGAGCACCGCGACGTCGATCTCGTAGCTCATCTTGGGCTGCTTGGCCTCGGCAAGCGCCTTGCGGGTCAGGGCAAGAAGCCTCGCCTGGTCGGTACAGTCGGAAAAGGTGACCTGGCCGAAGCTGTGGATCTTGGCTGTCCTGCTTGCGTCCCAGCGGCCCCAGACTGCCTTCGCAGCGTCGTCGCCCACCCAGTTCAGGTCGCCGTTGATGTCGCCGAAGGTAAGCTTGCGCTGGTACCCGGCCTTGTAGTTGCCGTCCTCGTCGGTGAAGGGCAGCCCCGCCCCGAATCCATAGAGTGCCGTGTACACGTCCTGCTCAAGCACCGTGCGCGTGCAACCGGCCATGTTCTTGCCGTAGGTGAATCGGAGCCCGCGCCAGTCCCTGCGCTCGTCGTCCAGACGGATCGCCCTCGATGCCACGCGCCCACCCGATACGGTAATCACCGGCGTCACCTCGCCGCCCCAGACCTCGGCCACGCGCCGGAGCGCCCAGAGCGCGTTCTGGTGGTAGATGAGCGCTCCGGCGGTGCCGAGGTTGGCGCAGTAGGCGATGCCCCAGCGCGTGGGGGCAAGAATGGCAGACAGTGCCTGCGAGGCCGTCCTGCTCACGAGTTGGGCCTCCTCGATGAAGTCGTCCAGCATCTCGCAGAGCGAAGACTCCGCGTAGACGGAGCAAAGGCCCTCAAGCGGCTCCTCGGTCCTCACGACCACATGCTCGCGCCAGGTCCCGCCGTCAAGCCAGAGAAGCCGGTCGCCCTTCGTGGGTATGTCATAGCAGCAGAACTCAAGCGTGTCCTCGCCGTTGAGCTCCTCTGTGTGCACGAGCTCGCCCGCGACGCGAAGGATCCCGATCCTCTCGTCCCAGCGGTCTTATCGACAATCTTGAGTTATCAGCAAAGCTGGCCGTTGACGCTCCTACCATATGTATCACTACCTCAACATTGACGATAACTATCTGGCCATGGAGGTGAGACCAGCCCCACGGCCAGACCATGTGCGCGCGAATCGCGCAGGTCATTTGGAGGTGGTTCCATGGATGGTCCGAGTATTGACTGCTTGGCCGAGAGGCTGCTGGGGGCTATGGCGGATGCTGGGTATGCCACCAATACCGTCGCGCTGACGCGGTGCGTGCTCCGAGCCATTTGCGTGCGGCATCGTGAGGCCGGCTCGACGGGGTACGACCAAGAGGTCGTGGACGGTTTCGTCGCCGACGCCCTCGACGGGGAGCTGAGGGGGGATGTCTCCGCCGGGCAACGTCGGCTCTTCGTGAGGGTGGCGCGGAGGCTCGAGAGCATGGTCGAGGGGGAGCTGGAGTTCGGGCGGCGCCCCACGAAGGCGACCGGGCTTTGCCCCCGCCTCGAAGCCGCGGTGTCGTCCCTCGCCTCAAACCGCGAATGGAGCCGCGAGACGACGGAGTCCGTGAGGAGAGCCGCGATTCCCTACCTGAGATGGGTCCAAGGCCGGGGAATCGACGACCTCGCGGCGGTGGACGCAGACGTCGTCAGGGCATACTTCGTGGAGGCGAGCGGGCGCATGGAGCCGGGGAGCGTGGACGCCATACGACGTCGCCTGAGGAAGTTCCACGGGCACCTGGCGGACGAGGGGCTTGCGAGGCGCCTGGACGAGGCGTTCGGGTTCACCGTCCGCGTCGGGCACAGGATCGGCCAGCCAGCGTCGCACGACGAGCTTGCCGGCACGCTCGCGCTCGTCGACAGGGACTGCCCGAAGGGCAAGCGTGACTACGCCGTGATCCTCCTGGGTGTGGTTCTGGGGCTTCGCGGGGTCGACGTCGTCGGCCTCACGCGCGGCGACATCGACTGGGCGAACGGCGAGATCGCGGTGCGGCAGTCGAAGACAGGCAGGGTCGTCGCGCTGCCGCTGACCGCCTCGAGGTAGGCGTTGGCAGACTGGGGCTTGAGGCCGCGCTCGCACCTCAGGTGCTGGGCGAAGGCCCGCACCTCGGCCTCGCCGCTCTCGTCGACCGGCTTGTCGCCCAGGAACTCGAGGTAGTGCCCGCACACGCGCAGGTACTGCCTCCTGGTGGACTCGCTGTAGTCCCTCAGGTCGATGTCCTCCGCCAGCTTGGATAGAATGGGTTGTTGCATGGCCGTCTCCTCGTATATTCTTTCTGTCACTGTTTGAGGTCGTGACCAACCACCACTTCGAACGCTGTGGCCGCGTTTCTTCTCCCGTTTACTTCGGGTTGGGAATATGGGATAAAGGGACGCGCAGTGGGCGGAGGGCGTAGGTC
>JAFWIE010000074.1 GCA_017533825.1 Atopobiaceae bacterium
CACCCTCCCTTCAGGGCAGGCGACCTGAACAATCACCATGCTAGGGGGGAGGGTGCGTCGTTGCATAGCATCTTTGTCATCCACCCGCACAGCGGGTGGTTTATTGCGGCGCGCGGTGCGCGCCGCAGGCTAAAGCCATGAACAAAGCGTGCCATCCATGAGCTACATGGATGGCACGCTAGAAAACGCTTGGAGCAAACGTGCCCCTCGAGCCAGGTGTGGTAGCGCGCGCAGAGCGGCCCTTTGTCCAGCAGGTGGGGCTTGAGCCAGGTGCCTTTGAACATCCCCAGGGCATCGGTCGGCAGGGACTCCTCGTCAAACATGAAGGCAATCCCGTGGATGCTCGTGCAATGCAGCATGCGCAGGTCGGGCCAGGCGCCAGCGATGTAGTCCCGGTAGGTGTTGTCCTGCGTCACGATCATGAAGATGACGCAGCTGTCGCACACCTGCCGATAGATGTGCCCCCAGTCGCAGGTTCCCGCATAGTCCTCCTCGATTCGCTTGAGAGCGCGGGCGATGGTGTTGGTGCCGCCGCCGGCCAGCAGGTAGAGCGGACGTGGGTCGTCGGCGAAGATGCGCCGGCGGATGAGCTCCGAGCCGTCGGTGTCCTCCTCCATGTCGCCCTCGGTCTTGATGTTGCCTCACGCCGAGCAGGGGTACGAACGTCACCTTGAGACCCAACCGGTACTCGTCCTCAGCCTTTATCGGCTTCGACCCCGCAAACTCGAAGTGCACGAAGTCCTCCAGGTCGAGAGAAGCCAGCTCCCGGAGCTCCGAGAGCGCAGCACCGTGATCGGCATCCTGCGAGAGTAGGTCGATGTCTCGCGTCGCGCGAGCGGACGGTGTTCGCGCGAGCATCGACTGCCCGCCCTTGAGGAGGAACGGCGAGTCGGGCACGCTGAAGACGCGGCAGAGAAGCCGGTGGAAGTAGAAGCCCGAGATGGCGCGTCCGACGTCCATCCCCGATTTGCGCGCCGCGGAAGTTACGGCCATCCCCAGGGCCTCGGGCGTCCTATACCGCATCACTCGCCCCCTCTCCAAGCAGCAGCCTCGTCGCCACCCCGACCTTCGACCGCCCGCACGCGCTTCCGACGAGCCCCTCGAGATGGCCAGCGTCGAGTCCTCTGTCCCTCGCATCGCCAAGCGCGTCGATGACGAGCGACGGGTCCTCGTCGTCTAGGACGAGATCGACGAGCGTGCGCTCCGGCCTCGTCACGGGAAGGCCCCTGGAAAAGGACACGTCCTCCCGCTCGACGCACCTCGTGGCGAAGGTGGCGCTCAGCGCGTTCGACCTCATGCGGCGCGGCGCCACCAGCCGATAGGGCGACATGTAGAAGTCGCCGATCCCGAGCACCGACGCGGCCGTATGACCGGAGACCGCGATGCCGTCCCAGTACTCATAGCTTGCCCGCTCGTGGAAGAAGAGGGCCGGCTTGGTGAGCTTCCAGACCGCGATGAGCTCGTCGAGCTCCGTCGGGGGCACGCCCGCCATGCGGTATGCGCCATGCGCGACTCTGACTAGGTTCCCGGAGGCGCACGCCTTCGCCAGGGCGTCACGGGAGACGCCGAGCCGCTCGGCCTGGGCCGTGGTGAAAACCCGCTCGGATGCCGAGAGCTCGTTGATGACCGCGATGTTGTTCCTTCTACTCATGGCATGATTGTAGCAAATATCAATACATTTATGCCATAGAGCCCGAAGAGGACCACATCACCATTGGCTACGACATCGTGGAGCGCAAGAGCACGCTCGGGGACTAGCAGAAGAACGCCACCCTTTCGTGTTCATAAGGTTGCCTCATTAGCAGACGCACCAAGAGGAACGCTCTCCTCCCCTCCTTTTGCCTCACACGTAACCCACCACAGCGCTGAGGGACTCAAGAAGACTGTACCCCTGCATGCCGCCCGCCGTTTCGCCGTCTCCTTGAGAAGAGGGCCGCTTTGCGGGCTGGACCGTTTTTTGGGAATCGGCTGGACTGCACAAAAACAGCCGCTCTACCCCGCGGCTGAAATACATACTCGGGTAACGCGCATTACCCAGGCCAGGTTGGAGCGTCGAGCGATTCGGTCGCTCCTCTCAGCCATGGGGCCACCGGGAAAGGGCCGTGCCGTCAATGTCGGCGACACGGCCCTTGTCATCACCCGCTAGCTGGGGTTTCCTCGCTACCTGCGCCTGAGCCTCACGGCGATGGTGTTGAGGTAGGTAAGCGCTCCGGCCTCGACGGCCGCCCGATCACCCGCGGCGTACTCGTTGTCGCACCCGATCCAGTCGGCCCACGCCTCGCGCGTGCAGGCCATCTCGCGCATGTCGAGGATCTCGGCGCCCTCGGTCTGCTCGATGTTGGCGCGCCACCAGCCGATGTCGTGCATGAACTCGAGCTGCTCGGGCGTCCAGGACGCAAGCAGGCACGCGGGCAGGTCGTCGTGACAGTCCCGTACCATACCGGGGATGGCGAACAGCAGCTCACCTCCGCGCTTCACGAGTGGCAGCAGGTGCTCGCCGAGGTAGTTTGGGTCGCGGCCGAAGTAGTTGTAGGAGTCGACGCTCACCACGGCGTCGAAGAAGTCGTGCGCGAAGGGAAGCGCGGTCGCGTCCGCCTTGAGCGGGATGACCTGCTGATTGGTGAGGCCGCACGCCTCGAAGAAGCGCATGTTGTCGGACGGGTCACTCCAGAGGTCGGCGGCGTACACGGTGAAGCCGAACTCGCGCGCCATGAGGGCGCTCGTGAGCCCGGCGCCGCTGCCGAGGTCGAGCACGACGAAGCCCGCGGGGATGCTGCCATATGCGAGCAGCTCCTCGCAGAGCTTGAGCGGGTTGGGCCCCATGCTGCGTTCGCGCATGATGGATTGGGAGAAGGTTTCTGCCTTCGGGAAGTTCATCGTCTTGTCCTGTTCTGTGAGAATCCGTTATCTGTGGAGGGATTCGGAACGCATCAAACCAAGGCCACTGTACGTGTCCTCTCAAAGCGTTAAGTTTTAGCGTTCCCTACAGAACAATGACCAAAAAGACATCCCCTTGGATGGCCGTCGACACGAGGCCCCGTGCCACGCGCGCTTACAGTCACATTACCACGTTCGTGCCACTATGTGCAGTCTTGAAGAGCGAGACCCGCTCCCCTTCGTCGGACATCATGGTGAAGCCGGAACGCTCGAGCGTCTCTGCCGCCTTATCCAAGTCTGACTGGCTGGAAAGCTCGACCATAACGTCGGCGATGTCCTTGGCCCAAATGCCGTCCACGGCGGTACTGCCCATGTGGCTGATCCTCCTGACTGCACAGCTAGACAGCAGCACGACCAGGCGGCTTTCGATTTCTTCGTACTGCCGACGCATCACCGAATCTCATCAGCTAATCCCTAACCGCCGGGCTAAAGGAACCTGTCCTGATCAGGTGCCCCTCCTGGACCGCGGCGAACGTAGCCACTGTGCACGCGATGATGGAAGGCGCGGCGATGCCGAAGAGAGGGACCTGCCGGCGGAGCCCGCATGCCAGTGCTGCGGGACGTCCTTCTCAGTGCCCCACATGGAGCGGGGCGCCGACGCGGACGGCATCGAGAACCCCGCGTACTGCAAGTGGTGCTACGACCAGGGCACCTTCGCCTACGAGACCATGGACGACGTGATCGAGACCTCGGCCCCCTACCTGATGGAGGCCACGGGCATGAGCCTGGACGAGGCGGTATCGTTCATGGGGGCGCTCCTGCCCACCCTCGACCACTGGAGGAGAGAAGACAACGACAGGTCGTAGATTGATGAGCCGCACAGCATATGCGGGGCTGTGCGGAACGCGACAGCCGCTCGCCGATTCGGCGTGCACGTGCCAGGCGGAGCAGGCTGTCCCAGTAACTGTCTGGGACTGCCTTTCGGGACCGCGTTGGATTCCGCATAATAACAGCCGCTCTACCTGCGGCTGAAATACATAGTCGGGTAATGCGCATTACCCAGATCAGGGTCGGTCGGGCACAGGTGCCCCTCTCAGCCTGCCTCGCTGCAAGCTCCCGTCTCGGATGTCATTGTAGCGCATCGGCGCCGCGGAGGAAGCGGCTCCCATGACATCGTGTCATGGGAGCGCAAAGAGGGCAGTAGGACATAAGCGCTGGGTCTCATCATGTCCCCGCAGCGTAGTATCATGAAGCCTCTTCACACAATATTAGGTCAGAGCATACGGGAGGTGGATCCAGTACGTAGAGCCAGGGGTAGTCGCATACGGAGACGAGGGCATACAGCGCGCATGTGAGCCGTCGCGGTACCTTCTTGCGGCAACTATATACGCCGAGGGGACGGACCCGAGCTTCGCGCTCCGCAGGGCGAAGCCGTCCGGAGCCAGCAAGCTCCACTGGTACGACCTCGATCCGAAGCGGCAGGCGGCCTCCCTCGAGGTCATTTCCTCCGTTCCGCAGCAAACGACCATCGTCGCCACCCTCCCGCTTGAGGGCACGAAGACCGAACGCGCCAGGCGCAAGGCGCTGGAGGAGATAATCCGAAGGCTCATCGACATGGGCGTAAGGAAGCTCGTGCTCGAGAGCCGCAACGACACCCATGACAAGCGCGACCGCGATATAGCGCGAGAGCCGGGGCCCACGATACGCAGGATTGCCGGCTCTCACTTCCGTTCCCCCTCGGGGGTGGCTTCTGATAACAGTATATCCGCGTACGGGGGCGCCATGTCAAGAACCTGTCCGGACGGCAATCAGCCATCGACACCGGCAGAGTAAACGACCAAGTTGATAACAAGCTTGGGTAACGCCCCGGTTCTTGGAACCGCAGCTTACGCTTCGGCGCTCTACCTACACCACATCTGGCGCATCCTTAGCCGTGCTTTTCGTGACATCGTGTCATGGGAGCCGCCTCTCAGACCGAAGTGGTGGACCGCTGCGCCATTGCTCGAGAAGGATATTCACCCGTTCATCGATCTTAGCGCTGAAGTCTTCGGGATAGTCAACGAGCGAGTCCAAGCGTTCCTCGTTAACAAACTCCGGGTTGCTTCACCATACCGGGACAAGCGCATCGAAATGCGCGTAGCAGCCGCAAGAGTCGCACCACACCCAGACGGCACCCCGCAGGCTCGACGGCTCGAACCTGTAAATGAGCACGTGTGCATGGCTCTGGCCACACGCGGGGCATTCCCGAGGGAACTGGCCACCGCCGTTCTCGAGAGACTTGTATAGCTCTATTATCCTGTCGTCCTCGTGCCACATGTTGCCCATCCCAAGCCGTTTCGTCTACGCAACGTCCGCCCTCAGGTGGCACCTCCCGCAGTGGAGGCAGCGAAAGAGGTGCCCTGTGAACCAGCCGCTCCTGACCATGTCCCGACGGGCATCCTTCCAGCCGTCGAGCGACCCGTCCGCCTCGAAGAGCTCGTCCGCCATCCCCGTCTCCTCAAGCTCCTCGGTGCCGACGGGGCCGATGTAGGCGCAGTAGTCACCGCAGCACGCCACCCAGGTCTCGCCCTGCCAGCTGGTGTAGCTTGGCGTCCGATGGGCAAGCTCTTCTACGACCTCCGGGTTTATGAGTCCGCGTTTCCAGTATCGGGACGTCTCGCCATTTCCGTCTGTCAAACCGATACCCCAGGTAGAAGCCGAATTTGCTATCTCTTCAATCGGCTCTATCGGGACGTGCTCTCTGGCTTTCCCCCCGATTTCCCCCCGATTCCTCGAAATCGGGGTTTTGATCTCCCCTCGCAGTGTTTGTGCAAGGCCTTCGAAAACGGCCGTCTCGAAGGTCATGTCCACAAGCACTGCATTTGCAGGCGCGCGGCTATGCGGAGAGTATGTAGCGATTGAAAGCGCAGTTACGACTCGTTATTTCCGTTCGAAAACCGAAATGGGTTGCGAGGTCTTCATCGGGAACGAATACCGCCATCCCAGGAAAAAATCTGCCGCGCGCACTATGCGGATCCCGTCAACGTCGGGAGGGTAGCTTCCCTGGCGCACGACGACCCACTTCGGATGGTTGTCGGCGATGGATCGCAGGGGGCTCAGCTCCCGTTTACGCGTTGCTTCGTCCGCCATCGAGTCCGTCACCTGGACGTAGAGCACCTCACCCTCACGCAGGCAGACGAAGTCGACCTCCTTCTGGTAGAGCTTGCCGACGTGCACGGACCACCCGTCGTGCAGCAGCTGAAGATACACGGCGTTCTCGAAGGCGCGGCCGGCGTCGGAGACGCGATAGCCCACCAGGTACGAGCGAAGGCCGGTGTCGACGATGTACTGCTTGGGCAGCGTTCGCAGCACCGCCTTGCCGTGCAGGTCGTAGCGCTTCGCGGGGTAGAAGGCGTACGCGTCGTTGAGCGCCTTCACATAGGCCGCGACGGTCTTGTCGGTGACTTTCGTTGTCCGGGAGAGAGCACCCGCCATGCTATTGGCCGACATGGCGTTGCCGACGTTGTCGGCGAGGAACTCGCACACGAGCCGCAGCACGTCGGGATTGCGTATGGCGCGCTCGGTGGCATTCCTCTCGCGATCGAGGATGTCGCGCACGACGACGGTCTCGTAGAGCGACGAGAGGTACGCCTCGTGCTGCGCCTGCGTGGTGGCAAGCGAGGCGATGGCGGGCATCCCGCCGAAGCGCAGGAAGCGCATAACGAGGTCGTCGGTCAGCATGGGGCCGCCGCCGTCCTGAAGCATTATCGAGTTTCCCTCCGCCGGGCGGAGGCCGCAGAAATCGGCGTACTCCTTAAAGGTCAGCGGGAGCATCTTCACTTCCACGTAGCGGCCGGACAGGTAGGTCGCGAGCTCGCCGGAGAGCAGGAAGGCGTTCGACCCCGTGAGGTAGATGTCGCAGTCGAAGCTCGCGCGCAGCGAGTTCACGACGTCGTGCCACCCTTCGATCCGCTGGATTTCGTCAAGGAAAAGATAGGTCTTGCCCTCACCCATGTGCGACTTGCACCATTCGTACAAGTCGTCGTCGGTGCGCACCCCGCTCTCGCGGTCCTCGAGGTTCAGCGACGCGAAGCTGCGGTGGGGCACGCCCTCGCCCTCGATGTGCTCGCGCACGAGCTGGAGCAGCGACGACTTGCCGCAGCGGCGCACGCCCGTGACGACCTTCACGAGGTCGGTGTCGCGGAACATGAGCGCACGTTCCAAGTAGGCGGGGCGCTGAATCAGTTTTGGAAGCATCCGCGTCTCATTCCGAAAACTCAAAGCAGATTTTACTTTTCGGAATTATACTGCGAGAAGCCTTTCGGCCGCAATAGGAGATCTCTGATCGCTCTGCCAGGTCGGGGACGCGATGTCAGGTGCCGGCGGTGCGCCGGCCGGTCACGCCGTCCCAGGCCTGGGGTGACTCAATCGGCGCCCAAGGCCCGGCGATGCAGGACGTCGAGCTCGGCGTGGATGTCCGAGGAGGTGAACGATTCGCCGGCCGCCAGCTTGTAGCGCAGCAAGGTGACCACCATAGCCGAGGCCAGCCTGGCCTGCAATGCCGGGTCGCCCGAGCCGGAGTCTCCAAAATAGGACAGGTACGCGTTCTCGACGATCGAGCCGAGCTCCCCAGAGAAGTCGAGCCCCTCGCACTTCACGTCCCAGAGCGCGAGCGCGAGCCCCCGCTTGGCCAGAAGCGACCCGTAGAGCGCGTCCATCGCGCCGAACGGCCCCTGCGGCACCTCTCCGAGCTGCCTGCGCGCCTCTACCAGCTCCATCACATCGGCGAAGAAGCCGTCGGCCATCTTGCGCACGAGGTCGTACTTGTCGCGGTAGTGGCTGTAGAAGGTCTTGCGGTTCACCAGCGCCTCGTCGAGCACCGCCTGCACGGTGATCGCGTCGAAGGGCCGCTCGCCCAGCAGCTTCTCCATCGCGCCCTCGACGGCGCGCCTCGTCTTCACCACGCGCAGGTCCTCGCCCATGCCAACCCCTCGAAACAGTCTCCCGGCACCCGTCCGCCTATCGGAACAATTATAAACGGAGCGTTTCCTATCTGTACGGCATGTTGGCATTTGTCGGTCGACAGGCGGGACTGGGCACGGCTACCTTTGAGCCATGGAGAAACCCCGACGAAAGGAGCGCGTCATGGCGAACGCGAGGATGAGGAACAGGGCGGAGGACTTCGAGCGCATGGGCGTGGACCCGAAGGTCGTGGCCCCCTGGGAGGACGGGCGCCGCAACGGCGACGCCGTCGGCTGCATCGAGTGGTGGTACTTCGACGCGGACCTCGACGACGGCACGAAGATAAACCTGAACTTCGCCACCAACCCGGTGTCCGGGCACCCCGAGCCGGGCTTCCACCCCTTCTTCTACGCCAACATCCAGGAGCCGGGCCGCGAGGAGATCAACGACTTCGCGTTCCTGCCCGCCGACGAGTGCTCGTTCGACGAGGGCGTCTGCGACGTGAGAATCGGCAAGCAGGCGTTCTCGGGCGACCTCGATACCTACCAGGTGCACGTCGAGGACGCGGAGGGCGTCTCGTTCGACCTGACGCTGCGAAAGACCGCGACATCGTGGCGCCCCGGCACCGCCTACGTCGACTTCGGCGAGGGCTACGAGAGCTTCTTCACGTGGCTGTGCGCCGTGCCGCAGGGCGAGGTCGAGGGCACCTTCACGCGCGACGGCGAGACGCGTCAGGTGCGCGGGCGCGGCTACCACGACCACCAGTGGGCCACGGGCCAGATGTGGACCTTCTGGAACAGGTGGCTGTGGGGCCGCCAGCAGGGCGACGGCCACACGATCCTCGTGTTCGACTCGGTGTCCAACGACGCGTCGGGCAACGCGCGCTTCCCGTGGTTCTGCGTGCAGGACGCCGACGGCAACGTGATCGTCGACAACGTCGAGATGGGCGAGGGGGTCTCGATCGAGATGGACCGAGCCTACGTGCACGAGCAGACGGGCAAGACCCTCCCCGCGCACTCGGTCTACCGCTTCGAGCGCAAGGGCGTGAAAGCCACGTACGAGCTGACGGAGACGAAGGTGCTCGTGTGCAACGACCACTACGCCGCCGCCCCCGAGCCGCTGCGCGCGGCCTTCGACGCGATGGGCGTCGCCCCCTCGATCACCCGCCATGCCGCCACGGGCAAGCTCACGGTCGAGCGCGAGGGCGCCGAACCCATCGTGGTGGAGGGCCCGCTGCACTACGAGCTCTCGTCCCAATGCCGCGAGTTCATCATGTAGCGAGGCGCAAACACAGGGCAGGGATAGGTCATCGGCCGGTCGGGGGCGCTCTTCCCGACCGGCGCAGAAATGGAAAGCGATTATGGAGGCAAACAAGGTTCAGGGCGAAGCGAAGTCGCTCACGTTGGAGAACGGCATCGAGCTGACGTACTGCGAGCGGGGCCAGGAGCATGAGGAAGTGGTGTGACCGGCGCGTTCTGAATGCCGCGAGGCGCTGCTGAGCATAAACGTGCCGGTGCGCTACCTGTTCGGCAGCGAAGATCCCGTGTTCGCCGACCACCTTGATTCGAGCATTTGGGCCATCCAGAACACGCGCCACGCCCGCGTCGTGCTGCTCAACGGCGAGAAGCACCTGATGGAGATCGACTGCCCCGAGCGCGTCGCGCAGGAATGCATCGATTTCTTCGAGTCGGCCAAGACCGACTGGTCTGCGGAGGAAGACGAGAGCAAAACCGCTTTCGCCGCACCGCAAGTCGACGCAGGGGCCTCGAACGAACCCGACCCCGACCTTGCCGGATCCTGGACCTGCGCCTTCGACGGTCCGATGGGCCGCACCGAGATCGGGCTGGTCTTCGACCTGGACGGCGCGTCCCTCGGCGGCCTCCTCTATCGTGTACTCCTCGTCCTGTCCCTTGTTGTGAATGAGTGCATGGCAGTTGGGGCACACGGGCCATAGGTCCTGGACCGGGTCGGTCATGACGGTCTCGCCAACCACGAGATGACCCAGCGGGTGGGCGTGGTAAACCTGCACGATGCCTCCCTCGACGCCATACTACTCCCCGTAGTCGACTCCGCACACGGAGCAGACCGTCCCCTTGAGCGCAAGACAGCGCTTCCTTGCCGCAGCGCTCCTCACGGTCTCGTGGTACTCGTCGCGTTCCAGGCTTACGACTCTCTTCCCCTCCTCGTAACACCCCCTGGCACGGATGGTTGCCACTGGGTCGTCCGTCGGTGTGAAGATGCCTTCGAACTCTGCGGACTCCTCGACCTCCGAGACGAGCTCGTCGAGCTTGGCGGGCGCCCTCCTGGGCCCTAGACGTGCCCCACCCCCATCGTCCTCAGCGCCCTCAGGCTGAGCCTGGGGTCGTCGTATTCAAAGACTCTGACGAGAGTCATGTGGCTCTCGGCACCTCCATACAGCGTCTCATCCCTGTTGTACTCAGCGCCGATGACGTTTGGGCCAGGGAGCTCCGCCTCCTTGACTACACAGCGATACCTGACGGCACTAACGAGGCTCGCGATGAAGATCAGCACGCTGTCGCCAGCCTCCACGCTCTTGATCTGCTTCCAGTCAACCTCTTGGTAAGCAGAGAAGGTGCTGACCAAGTCATAGTTTTTCAGGTTGCAAGGGATAATCCAACTGCCCATACGAACGCCTCTGGGATGCCGCAATATCGGAATCGATACTACAAGTATGAACTATTCACCAAGTCGAACCGTGTCGCCGTAGACGCATCGTCATCCGAGTGGCCTGACGCAGGGCTGCCGACCGTTCGCCGATTCGAACGGTACGCACCAGACGGGTGGAAACTGCCCGAGTGACCGTTTGGGACAGCCTTTCGGGACTGCGTTCGATTTCGCATGAAAACAGCCGCTCTACCTGCGGCTAAAATACATTGTCGGATAATGCGCATTACCCAGATCAGGGTCGGTCGGGCACAGGTGCCCCTCTAAGCCTGCCTCGCCGCAAACTCACGTCTCGGATGCCATTGTAGCGCAAGAGGCACGCGCCGCAACTGGCACGTATGACATGGTGTCAGGGGAGCCGCGCTCCGGAAAGATAGGCAACATCGAGCGACACGACCGCATCGTCGACGCAGACGATTACGCATAAACCCCGTCAGGAAGACATCCGGCCCTCTCCCCTACTCTCCGAAGCCCGTGCTGTGATGGTAGCGCCGCCGGTAGTCGGTAGGCGTGTGGCCCGTGGTCTGGCGGAACACCTTGGTGAAGTAGCTCTGGCTTGAGAAGCCGAGGGCCGTGGCTATCTGCTGGGCGGTGTAGTCGGAGTACTTGAGCATGTTCTTGGCCGTGGCGATGCGCTCGCGCTGCACGTACTCGGTGACGGAGAGGCCGGTCTCGCGCTTGAACAGCGTGGAGAGGAAGCTCGCATTGAGCCCCACATGCTCCGCGAGGTCCGTCAAGCTCACGTGACCATCCAGGTGGAAGCGGATGTAGTCCTGGCACTGCACCACCGGAAGCGAGAACACCGTCTCTTTCTTGATGTTGGCCATGCGCTGCGTGTAGAAGGCGAACATGTCGCAGTGCAGCTCCTTGACCTCCTCCACGCTCTGCAGCCGGTCCATGCGCAGGATGTAGAGGTCGCTCGCGTTGTAGGCGTCTCTGAGTCCATGACCTCCTCGATGCAGTAGCGCGACACGAGGGCGATCGACGCCACGAAGAGGTACTTCTGGTTGCGCAGCGGGTCGTCGGACACGTGGCCGGGGAGGTCCGAGTCCAGCATGCGGCGGCACTCCTCCACCGAACGCATGTCGCCAGCGCGCAGCAGGTCGTACTGCAGCATGTCCTCATTCTGCGTGTGGTGGCGCTTGCCCCGCTCGGCATTGACAAAGGCGAGGTAGCTGACGCTCCTCTCATCGACCTGCGTGCGCGGCATAGGAGTCCCTTTCGTCAAGTATCAATCATCCAAAGATAGTACCAACTGCCAAGAGATGTTGCAAAAGTGGCATGCTCTCACTCCGTAGACTTCTTTGCCAGTGAAAGGCCAGAGAAGAAAGAAGTGAGCCAAGCATGTCCACAACCAAGCCAAGCTTTGCCAAGTTCTGCGCGCTGGAGGCCCTGCACTGGGCCGTGATGGCCGCCGTGCAGGGCCTCATGAGCACCTACATGTCCGTCTCGGGGATGCCCGACGCGGTGCTCTCCACCGTGCAGGCGTGCTACCTGATGGCCGCGTTCGCAGGAGCGCTCTTCTGGGGCGGGCGCATCGACGAGGCAGGGAGCCATCGCAGGTTCTTCGTGCTTGGCGTGGCCGCCTCCCTCGTGACCTGCGTGGCCACCTGCCTCCTCATCGACAGCTACCTCTTGTGCGGCCTGACGTACGCCGCCTACGGCTTCATGGTGGTGCCCGTTGCCACCAACCTCGACGCCTGGGTCATGGACTCCTTCCCCGAGCGCGCCGACGCCGCCGGGCGCGCCCGCTCCTTCGCGACGGGCGGCTACGCGCTCTGCATGCTGCTCTACGGCCAGCTCATCAAGTTTTTTGGCTACAGCGTGATCTGGGTCGCCGCCTGCGTGGCAGTGCCGCCCACCATCGCGCTTGCGTTGACCCAGCCCGATGCGATCCGCGCGGGTGCCAAGCAGAAGGAGAAGGTCGGCCCCACCCAGGTGGCCTCGCTCATGCGCATCCCGCTCTACGCGCTACTCGTGGTCGTGGTCTTCCTCAACGGATTTGCCATCAGCCCGCTCAACTACATGCGCACCGTGGTGCTGCAGAACGTGGGCGCCGACGTCTCCTACATCGGGTTCGACTCCTTCGTGGGCTGCCTCGCCCAGCTGCCGTTCCTCGTGTTCAGCGGCTACTGGCTGCGCTTTCCCAAGGAGAGGCGCCTGCTCGCGGGCATCGCGCTGCCCTTCGGCTATGCCGTGCTCACGGCATTCTGCCATCAGCCCGTCACCTCGACGCTCGCCTTCATGCTCAACAACATGAGCTTTGGCATCCTCTACCCCTCCATGCGCGAGATCACCCGCGAGAGCGTGCCGGAGGAGCTCTTCAACAGCGCGAGCAGCCTCATCGACGTCTGCTACGGGCAGCTGCCGGGCATCATCAGCCTGCTCGCCGTCGGCCCGCTGCTGAACGTCTTCGGCATCCGCGGCCTCTCCTTCGCCTGCGCCGCCGCCCAGGCCGTGACGCTCGCGGTGCTCGTTGTGGGCATGGCGCGCCTGCGCACGCAGCGGACTGAACAGCACATGGCCATCAACAGGTAAGAGAAAGGAACCGTCATGCAGGACATCAAGGGAAAGGTCATCGTCATCACCGGCGCGAGCTCGGGATTTGGCAAGGCGAGCGCCTATGCGCTGGCACGCGAGGGCGTGAACCTCGTGCTCACCGCGCGCAGCGAGGACAAGCTCGCCGCCATCTGCGCGGACTGCGAAGGGCTCGGCGTGCGCGCCGTGTACGTGGCGGGAGACTGCCGCAACGAA
Organism: Atopobiaceae bacterium; assembly: GCA_017533825.1. Taxonomy (GTDB): domain Bacteria; phylum Actinomycetota; class Coriobacteriia; order Coriobacteriales; family Atopobiaceae; genus RUG440. The sequence goes on from JAFWIE010000074.1 coordinate 13,258, forward strand.
CGGAACGCCACCGACGTGGTGGCCAAGGCGGTCGCGGCGTTCGGGCGCATTGACATCCTGCTCGCCAACGCGGGCATCTGCATCTCGGGGCCGTTCTTGGAGTCCACCTTGGAGATGTACGACGAGCAGATGGACACCAACATGCGCTCCATGTACGCCATCTGCTTGCACGCGCTGCCCGAGATGCTCAAGCAGGAGGAGTCGCAGCTCATCGTGGTCTCCAGCGTGACCGGCATCAACGGCCACGCAAACGAGGCTGCCTACTCCGCCACCAAGTTCGCCAACCGCGGCCTCGCGCAGGCGCTCAACCGCGAGTACCGCGAGCAGGGCCTCAAGGTGGCCACCCTCTGCCCCAGCGCGGCCAACACCATGTTCGACATCGGCCGAGCACGCACGGTGGAGGGCAACAACAGCTCGCTGATGCTGCTCCCCGAGGACATCGCCGACGCTGTCGTCTTTATCTGCAAGCAGAGCAAGGCCACCTGCCGCGTGATGGAGATGAGCCTGGCCTCCATGGCCGGCAACTAACCTGACCCTTGAATCCAAGCTCTTATGGACTCATAGGGCGGGATGCTTACTACGCCGCCTTAGCCGTATTTGGCGTAGCGAGGCGGCGCCTTCTTGCCGCCTACGCGCTTCCCATGCCGCTCTCGCGGAAGAAGCGCTTGCGGAACTCGCTAGGCGTGAAGCCGGTGTGCTCTCGAAAGACCTTGGTGAAGTAGCTCTGCGTGGAGAAGCCCAGGCTCGTGGCTATGGCTGCGGCCGTCATCTCGGAGTAGCGCAGCATGTTCTTGGCCGTCGCAACGCGCTCCTGCGAGACATAGTCGGTAATCGTGAGGCCCGTCTCACGACGGAAGAGCGTGGAAAGGTAGCTCTCGTTGAGCCCCACGACATCGGCCAGGTCGCTCACACGAATGCGCTCGTTCAGGTGCGCGCGGATGTGATCCTGCGCCAGCACCACCGGACGCGAGTACACGCCCTCCTTCTTGATGTTTGCCATGCGCTGCGTGAAGAAGCGCATCATGTCGGTGCGCAGGGCTATGACCTCCTCCACGTCGCGCAGCACGTCCATGCGCTGGATGTAGAGGTCGCTCGCGTTGTAGGCCTCCTCCGCCTCCATGCCGCCCTCGATGGCGAAGCGCGTGGCGATGGTTGCCGTGCACACGAAGAGATACTTCATGTTGCGCACGGGGTCGGTGCTGAGCGTGCCGGGCGTGCCCGAGCGTATGATGCGCTCCGCCTCCTCCGGCGCCCGCGGGTCGCCCGCCTGCATGAGGTGGTACTGCTTCATGTCCTCGTCGTGGGTGTGGTGCGACCAGCCGCGCTGCGAGTTGAGATAGGCCCGGTAGGCCAGCTTTCCCTCGTCCACCTGCGTGCGCGCCATAGCAATCTCCCCAAGCAACGTGACATCCTGCCAACCATTATGCAAGAACCAAGGTGCCGTCGGCGGGAGAATCCCTTGTTGACAAAGCTCGAGAAGGGATCCGCTCATGTCACGCTACAAGAACAGCTACCTCAGCTACTTCTTCATGTACCTCTTCTGGTACCTCTCGTGGGCGCTCTCCGCCCAGTTCATCTCCGTCTACCTGCTGGGCAAGGGCTTCTCGGCCGCCGAGGTGGCACTTGTGGTGAGCGGAGCGTCGCTGGCAACCATGGCCGCGCAGCCGCTCATCGGCGCAATGGGTGACAAATACGACGCCAAGCGCGTGAACTACGTGCTCTTCGGCCTCACCATCCTGGGGGCCGTGCTCTTTATGCTGAGCGACGCTTTCATACCGGTGCTGCTCGCGTACGGCCTGCTCATGGCCCTGCTCAACGGAGCGAACCCCGTGATGGAGCGCGTGGCCACGGCCAGCCCCTTCGAGTACGGGCGCATCCGCATCTGGGGCACCATCGGCTATGCCGCTGGCACCTGGTTCGCGGGCTTCCTCTACCAGAACGTCGCGCCTGAGGCCATCTACCTCGCGCTCGTCGCCTCCATGCTCGTGACCATCGTGGGGCTCTGGGGCACGGAGCCCAAGTTCAAGGAGGCCGCGCCCACCGGGGACGCGCCGCGCGAGAAGGTGTCGGCCAAGACGCTGCTCTCCAACCGCCCCTTCCTCTACTACCTCGCCTTCATGGCGCTGCGCCAAGGGACGGTGGCCGCCCCCAACACGTACTTCCCTGCCTACCTCACGGGGGCGGGCATGGACGCGACGCTGGTGTCCACCATCCTCTCGGTGGCCGTGGTGTGCGAGCTTCCCCTCGTGCTCCTTGCGGGGAAGTTCATGGACCGCGTGCCCAACAAGGTCCTGCTCGTGGGCGCCTTCGCATGCGTGGTCGCACAGATGGCGAGCTATGCGCTCATGCTGCCGGCGCCCGTGCAGGTCGCGCTCACGCTCCTGGGCAAGCACCCTGCGGGGATGCTGCTCATCATGACGAACCTCAAGGTGGTGAACACCATCGTGGACCAGCGGCAGCAGCTCACGGCGCTCGCCCTGGTGAGCACCGCGCAGAACCTGACCACCGTGGCGCTCAACCCCGTGGCGGGCGTCGTGCTCGACGCACATGGCTACCAGGCCATGTTCATGCTGGGGCTTGCAGGAGCAGCCATTGCGTTTGCCATGGCGCTCATGTTCCGCGTGAAGGACGGCAATGGGTCGGGGCTCTTCAACTAGGCCACTCCCTCGGGCAGTGGTGCGGCGTTCACGCCGCCGTCAATATGGCGCTCCGTGCGCCGGAACATGAAAGGAATAGACCATGAGCAAGCAGGACCAGATCAAGGCGGCGCAGGTGCGCATCGTGGAGGAGCTCGCAGGCGAGTGGGGGCTCATCACGGCAGGCACCATCGATGACTTCAACACCATGACCATCGTCTGGGGCCAGACGGGCACCATGTGGTGGAAGCCGGTCGTCACCGCCTATGTGGTGCCCACGCGCCACACGTACGGTTACGTGAACGACAACGACTACTTCACCATCCAGCTCTTCCCCGAGGGCTACAAGGACGACCTGCAGCTGCTGGGCAGCAGGTCCGGGCGTGACGATGACAAGGTGGCCGAGACCAAGCTCACGCCCGTTGCCTACGAGCACGGCGTCACCTTCGCCGAGGCGAGCCTCACCCTCGTGTGCAAGAAGCTCTACCGCCAGCCCATGGAGACGGAGCTTGTGCCCTCCGACGTAATCGACCAGTATTACGCGGCGCAGCCCGCGCACGAGGCCTACATCGCCGAGATCGTAGACGTGATCGAGTAAGGACAAGACAAGGGGATGCGCATGTCCACGAGCAAAAAGAACGGCCTCCTTCTCAAGGCCGGCCTGCTTTCGGCCTCGATGCTCATCGGAGTCCAGATGTCCATCTCGCCGGCCATCCCTGCCATGCGGGAGTTCTTCGTGGGTATGCCGCGCGAGGCCATCGAGTCCATCACCACCGTTCAGAACTTCTCAGGCTTCGTCTTCATCCTGGCGTGTCCCTGAATCTCCGCGCGGTTGGGCAAGAAACGCTCCGTCCTGCTGGCGCTTATACTTGCCGCCGTGGCGGGCATGGTACCCGCATTCACGGGCAGCTACCCTGTCATTCTCGCCTCGCGCCTGGTGTTCGGTGCGGGCGTGGGACTAGACTGCGGATTGGCAATGTCAATGGTTGGCGACTTCTATGAAGGGCAGGAGCGCGCGACGCTCATGGGCGTGCGCTCCTCCACCGAGACCATAGGCAACATCGCCTGTACGACGCTTGCAGGCGCCCTCCTCGGCCTTGGGTGGCAGCGCTGCTTCCTCGTGTATGGCCTGCTCCTCGTACCCGTGGCGCTCTTCTCGCTTGGGGTCCCCGCACGCACGCCGCAGGAGGAGGCAGCTGACGCCCGTGCGGACACGGGCGCGCCCGCGCCCAAGCAGCGCCTGAACGCCGCCGTCTTTGGCCTGTTGGCCCTCTACTTCACGTTTGTGGTGTGCAACTGCGGCTACAACGTGCGCATCTCCTCTGTCGTGACCGAAGGGGGCTTCGCGACGGCGACGCAGTCGAGCTTCGTCATCTCGCTCGTGGCGCTCACCGGCATGGTATGTGGCCTGACGTTCGGGCGCATTCGGCAGGTGCTGGGGCTGCGCACACCGGTGGTGGGACTCACGCTCATGGCCGCCGCCATGCTCCTTGCGCGGGTCGCGGGATCGCTGCCCCTCATGCTCGTCTCGGCGCTGCTCGCGGGCGCCTCCGGCACGATGGTCATTGCCTTTCTCACCGACTTTGTGGGCGATGTGTGCCCCGCCGGCTCCAACACGCTGGCTACGTCGGTCATGGTGTCAGGCGGCTTTGCCGGGGCGAGCGTGACTCCCGCCGTCCTCTCCTGGGTCGGAGATGTCGTGGACGATGCGTCTGCGACGGGCCCCTTCATTCCCCTCGCCTTCGTCTGCATGGCCGTTGCCGCCCTGCTGTGGGTCGTCTTGCGTGAGCCAGCAGATTCCAACCCGGGTGCCGCTGCGACCCAAGGCGAGTGACAATTGTCCAAGCGCCGCGCAAGAGTCGGACTCACCCGCCCTCGATAATAACGTGGGATAGATTTGTCGGCCGTCCGTGGGGAGACGGCGGGCGGCAAGCATGAGAGATGGGGAGGAACCTATGATCATCGAGGACCTTTCGACGGTACCGCACTTCGGCTTCGGGCTCATGAGGCTTCCGGTTCTGGACGCCGACGACAAGACGAGGATCGACTACGGGCAGCTCAACCACATGGTCGACGCGTTCCTGGACGCAGGCTTCACCTACTTCGACACGGCTTACCCCTACCACGGCGGCTGGTCGGAGCGTGCAGTGAAAGAATGCCTGGTGAAGCGGCATGACCGCGAGAGCTTCCTCCTGGCCGACAAGATGCCCGCATGGTCGCTCAAGCAGCCGGGCGACGTGGAGCGCATCTTTGCCGAGCAGCTGGAGCGCACGGGTGCCGGCTTCTTCGACTTCTACCTGCTGCACTCCGTGGAGAGCCAGTGGTACCCGGTCTACACCGAGTACGGCTGCTGGGAGTGGGCGCAGCGCATGAAGGACCAGGGGCTCATCCGCCACTTCGGGTTCTCGTACCATGACGGCCCGGAGTTGCTCGACCGGGTTCTCACCGAGCACCCAGAGGTCGAGTTCGTGCAATTGCAGCTCAACTACCTCGACTGGGAGAACCCCGTGGTACGCTCGCGCGAGAACTACGAGGTATGCCGCAGGCACGGCGTGTACGTAACGGTGATGGAGCCCGTGAAGGGCGGCACGCTGGCCGAGCTTCCCGAGGCTCAGCACGAGCTGCTGCAGGCCGTGCGCCCGGGCGCCTCCGACGCGAGCTGGGCCATACGGTTTGCGCTCGACCGGCCCGACATGCTGGTGGTCCTCTCCGGCATGAGCGACGAGGCCCAGATGGCAGACAACCTAGCCACCGTACGCAGCCTCGAGCCGTTCTCCGAGGCGGAGCGCGACGCCATCGCCGAGGTCACGCGCCAGCTGCTCGACAAGCCCACCATCGGATGCACCGCCTGCCGCTACTGCGTGGACGTATGCCCCATGCAGATCGAGATCCCCGAGCTCTTCCGCGCCATGAACGCGGCGACGCTCTATGGCAACGGCATGCCCGCGCGGCCACTACAGGCAGGCCACCTCAGGCAACCACGGCCGCGCGAGCGACTGCATCGCCTGTGGCGCCTGCGCTGTGAGCTGCCCGCAGCACCTGCCCATCCCCGACCTGCTCGTACGGGTAGCCGAGGAGTTCGACGGTGAGTAGGGCAAGGGCGACGGACTTCGGCGACGCCGCAATCGGCATGTGGGATGGCTGGTCACGCGCTAGGGCCGGCATCCCCGCAAACGATCCCTGGCTCGACCAGTTCAACGCTGACCTAGAGGCCCGCCGTGACCAGCCCATCCTCGACCTCGGCTGCGGCACCGGAGCCGACACCCGGTGGCTGCTCGAGCGCGGATACGGCGTGCTCTCCGCCGACTACTCCCGCGAGGCCTTGAGGTCGGTGGACGAGCACCTGCCAGGAAGCAAAATGGCATGGGTATACATGCGCCGGCCGCTCCCGTTCAAAGCCGATGCGTTCGGAGCTGTCGTGAGTAGTATGGCACTCCACTACTTCGACGAGGCGACCACGCATGCCCTCACGGATGAGAACCGGCGCATCCTCATGCCTGGCGGCATCTTGCTCGCGCGCGTATCCAGCGTGAACGACGTGAACTACGGCGCCGGCAGCGGACGCGAGGTGGAGCCAGGCTATTTCGATCATGGCGGCTACGCACAGCGCTACCTCTCTGAGCACGACGTGCGACGCTTCTTCGGGAGGATAGGGAACCTTCACTTCTTCGAGGACGCAATGACCCGTCCCGAGCCGTACTATTCCCGTCCAAAGGTGATGTGGACCATCCGTGCTGAGAAGGCAGGCACTGCAAACGAAAGCCTGTGACAAAAGCCTAACGAAGTTGCAAGCGTCGACTCTCATTGCAACCTAGACTTTCCCCGACTGAGAATCGACGATCCAAGTGATTGGAGCACAGCATGTTCATAGATCCCACGATAGTGGCGCTCGCGTTCTGCATAGGCATACTCGGGGCGATGTTCGGTGGCATCCAGACGTTCATCTGCACGGGATTTGCAGACATAGTCGTGTTCGTGCTGCGAGCGGCCGGAGCCGAGGTTGGACTCCTGGGACAGAACGTTTTGAACACGCTCCTGCTACCTGCCATCATATTCAACGGCACCGGACTCTCCACGGCTCTGGCCGCCATGCGCCATCCCGGCGAGCTGGACGGCTGGAACATCACGAGGTCCCTCATCTTCCTGCACGACGTTCCCGTCATGCTCACGGGAGGACTTGGCGGTGCAATCGGCTACGTCGTATTCGCGCTTGCGAGCCAGCTCGGACTGTCGGCAGACGCAGGCTCGTTCAGCGTAATCGTCGTAGGCGTAGTCGGGCGCATGCTTCTGGGAACGGGGCGTAAGTGGAACCCGGATGCCACGGAGTACTACCGCGAGCAGGGCGTCGAATACTGGGTCTTCCAGACCGTCAACGCCACGGCGATGGCCGTGGTCACGTCACTGCTTCTCAAGGAGGCGGGTCCTGAGTTCTACGGGCTGGGGTTTTCGGTGTCCGCAGCGCTGCTCATATTCGGCTATGCCGGAGACGGCCAGAAGGTGCCCACCACCCACCAGATCACCAACATCGTGGGTGTGACCATGGGACTCACTGGTGGGAACGTGGCAGTGTCGGTAGCCTTCGGACTGCTCTCCAACTTCATCTACCTTATCTTTGCGAAGTACTTCAACGAGGAATGCTCCACCCACATCGACCCTCCCGCCGTGGCGATTGAGCTTGTCACGCTCATCTTGGGAATCGTGTTCTGATGTATGGCAAGATACAACGAGGCCCGGTTTCGTCCGCACAAAGGGACAGGTGAGCAACGTGGCACTCAGGACCATACGCACCATGCAGGATGTGGCCGACCTCGTGCAAGAGGTCGGCTTTCTGCCGTTCTTCAACAACGCGATGCCGGGCTACGGATTCTCCATCGAGGAGCTGTGCGCGCCCGAGAAGTGGTTTGGCGACGGCGACGAACCCTGGGAGTGGAAGGGGCCGCTCATCCAGCAGACGGGAGCCGCCTACGGCAAGTTCTTCCGGGGCAAGGCAGGTTTCGTGAGCGCCGAGTGGTTCGCGGACTTCGCCAACTTGCGCGGCGGGCTCATGGCTTTCGACGAGCGCTGGGACTACGGGCTTGCCACCGAGAGCATGCACGTCATCTACGAGCTGCTTGAGGACAATGGACCCTTGCTCACCAAGGAGCTAAGACGCATGGGAGGCTTCGGCACACGCAAGCACGGACAGCGCCCTGGCTTTGAGGCAGCACTCACCAAGCTGCAGATGATGGGCTACGTGACCACGGCCGACATCGAGTACCAGATAGACCGCGGGGGCAACCCGTACGGCTGGGGCGTGGCGCGCATGGCCCTCGCCGAGCAGATGATGCCCTTCGACCTGGACGAGGCGGTCGAGGGGCGCTCGGCGGAGGAGTCGCGCGAGCGAATCCTCAGGCACCTAGAGTCGGTGCTCCCCGACGTGCCCGGGAGCAGCCTCTCCAAGCTGATCGACATGGGGTCGAGCCCCGTGCGCGGCGGGCGCACCGACCGACGCGGCAAGCCGCGCAAGCCCATCGCCTGGCTCGTTCCCGCTAACCCCAGGTACTTCGACCTGGAGGCCCACCTCGCCACCACCGACGAGCTGCTCTGGAAGCAGAGCACCGCCGTCCTGCCCGGCGACGAGGTATACCTCTACGTGACCGCTCCGACGTCGGAGGTGCGCTACCGGCTTGCGGTGCTGGAGACCGACATCCCCGCAACCGGCACGTACGAGATGCGCGTCGACCGCCTCATGCGGCTGCGCCTTCTGCGGCGCGTGGACCCGCCGATCGGGCGCACGGAGCTCGAGCGGCACGGCATCACCCACGTGAGGGGCCCGCGCCACCTGCCCGAGGAGCTGCGTGGAGACGTAGCGAGGCGTTAGGCAGACAAGCAACAGGTTCAAGGGCGACCGAGAAGGAGACGTAACACTCATGACCGAGGCAGAGAAGATGGAGGCCGGGCTGGAGTACCGCTTCACCGACCGCGAGCTGGGCGGGCGCAGGCGCAGGGCCATCGCGACCGTCGAGCGCTACAACGCCATCGACCCACTGGACTTCGCTGAACAGGAGCGCTTCGTGGCGGAGGAGCTCTTCGGCTCGGCGGGCGTGGGGGCCTCCGTGCAGCAGGGCTTCAACTGCGACAACGGCAGGAACATCCACGTGGGCGACCACCTCATCATCAACTACGGCTGCACCATCCTGGACGTGGCCGAGGTCACCATGGGCGACTGGGTCATGATCGGCCCGCACGTGCTCATCTCCACGGTGAACCACCCGCTCTCGCCGCGCGGCAGGCGCAACCGCCTGGGCGTCGCGAGGCCCGTACGCATCGGCGACGACGTGTGGATCGGAGGGAACGCCACCATCCTACCCGGTGTCACCATCGGGAACGGCGCCGTGGTCGCGGCGGGCGCGGTGGTCACGAAGGACGTGCCGCCCTACACGGTGGTTGCCGGCGTCCCCGCCCGCGTCGTCAAAAAGATCGAGGACGACCTGGACGGCTGGGTGGAAGGCGAGCTGCTCACGTAGCAGACATTCTGAGAGAAGCTCCGCGTATAGGCGGCGGGCCTCGTCGAGCCGCCGACCTGCACTATAGCGCTTTGCGAGTTGGACAGTATTCTTTTGGCAAGTTGAACCAAATTGACTTGGCATGTTGGCACAGTGCGCTCACGATAATCTGCACGGTGAACATGAGGCCAAGACAGCGAGGTCCCGTCCAATGGAACTGAGTCACCCGCGCTGCTCCGCATCCATCTCGGCAAGCCCGCAGGTGATTCATCCAGATGCATGACCTGTCAGGCTGGCGTGGGAAAGGCATGCTGAGACGAGGCTGCTATAGCACCGCACCGTTAGACGCAATCACCTTGGCGTAATACGCGAACGAGTCCTTGCGGCTGCGTTCGAGGGTGCCGGAGCCTCCGTCCTGCTTGTCCACGTACACGAAGCCGTAGCGCTTGCGCATCTCGCCCGAGGAGTTGGACACGATGTCGACGCAGCCCCACCAGGTGTAGCCCATCACGTCCACGCCGTCGGCGATGGCCATCCGCAGCTGCTCCAGGTGGCTCCGCAGGTAGTCGATGCGGTAGTCGTCGTGGATCGAACCGTCATCCTCCACGACGTCCGCGGCGCCCAGGCCGTTCTCCACGATCATGAGCGGCACCTGGTAGCGGTCGTACGCCTCGTTCAGGAACCATCGCAGCCCCTTGGGATCAACGGCCCAGCCCCACGCGCTCTTCTGCAGGTGGGGGTTGTTGACCCCACCGAAGAGGTTGCCGGTCGCGGGCTCGAGGTCGCGCGCGGAGGCCGCCGCGCTGGAGTAGTAGGAGAAGGATATGAAGTCCACCTTGCCGGCTGCCAGCGTCGCGGCGTCCTCGTCCGAGACGTCGAGCCACACGCCCTCG
>JAFWIE010000075.1 GCA_017533825.1 Atopobiaceae bacterium
CACGCCCTTGAGGCTGCGCTTTCCCGCCGAGCGGGACGCCTCCTCGCGGCGGCGAATGGCCTCGCGCTCGATCCGGGCCTTCTCCCTGCGGGCGACCTCGCGCGCGTGGACGGCGCTCGCACGCTCGAGCGATGCCTGGCCCTCCGCCTGGGTATAGCCGCCCGGCCGCATGGTCGCGACGCCGCCCGCCACGAACAGGCACTGCGCGCAGAGCGCATCCAACAGCTCGCGATCGTGGGAGACGAGGAGCCCTATGCCGCCGAAGCGCGCGAGCGCCGACGATATGGCATGCCGCGTGCTTGCGTCCACGTGGTTCGTCGGCTCGTCCACGGCGAGCACGTCGGGGGTGACCCAGAGGGCACAGGCCACCTGGAGCCGCTTCTGCTGGCCGCCCGAGAGCGTATCGTATCGCCAAGGCCAGTCGTCCTCGATTCCGAGGTCCCGGCGAAGGCGCGTCGCGTGGCCATCGTATGCAAGCGCGAAGTCCTCCAGGTTCTGCGGGGGCTCGGTCGCGTCCTGGGAACAGTACAGGGACAGGAGTGACGGCGATACGGAGCCCGAGTCTGGCCGCAGGATCCCGCACGCCACGAGCGTGAGGGTCGTCTTTCCGCCACCGTTATCGCCGACGATGCCGGTCCATCCCTGGGGGAACGTCGCCGACACCCCGCGCAGGGCGGGATCTGCCGCCGTTGGGTACGTGTACTCGATGTTCGAGAGGTTCAGCTGCATGGTGCCTCCGGTTCTGCGAGAGGCCATGCGGGGCAGCAGGGCATAGTCCGTTTGGTTCGGGATATTGGGGCTAAGGTCGTGAATGGACACGCGATGCTGCACCCGTTTGGGCATGGCCGCCAGCGGTAGCGCTTGATCAACGGGTGGTTGTAAGCATCGCTAGTTCTTCATGCACCTGGTCCCTTCTCTTGCCGGTGCTTGCCAAAGGCCCCAGCTGATTCGACTTTGTCGATTATACCCACACTAATTGCTGCGGTCAATTCATTTGCCATGCCCCCAAGCCACCTTGTGACGCCATTAGACACTGCCTCCTGAGGATGGACAACGAGACCTTTGGAGGCGGTTCTTTATGGAGCCAATCATCGTGGCGTGCATTACCGGTGTCGTAACGCTGATTGGGGTGATCCTCTCCAACTCGAAGAGCGGGGCCGTCATGGAGGTCAAGCTGGACGCCCTCTAATGCAATGCATTGCATTAGAGGGCTAATGGTAAGTTCACGTAATGCGAAGTCTGCGGGCGTCACCTGCGGAAACGTCCACGGGACTTCGCATTACATAATCGTGTCGGTCGGTCACAAACTGGCGAAAGGAGACTTATGGTCGACACGATTAAGGCGCGTTCCGAGCTGGAGAGACGCGTAGCTCTCTCCCTGAGGGGAAGAACCGCAGACGAGGCGGTGGGCATTATCAGAGAGGTATGCCGAATCGCGGAAGGCGCGGGCGCCCACCGGGAGGAGCAGATAAGGGAGTACTACGAGACGGTGACCGGTGCGAGGGCGTACGAGCGCCCGGCGACGCGTCGCCGCATACAGAAGGCGCGGGCCGTGCTCATGTCGCGTGATGCGCTGGACGGAAGGGCCGTCAAGAGACGCTACGACTTTGGCGAAAAGGGCAAGAGGTCGGAGGCGTATCGCGGGGAGCTCTCAAGCTTCGAGGAGTGGCTGATGGGCCTCGGAATGAGCGACTCCACCGTATACACCAAGGTATGGAGGGCGAACGTCCTATTCGCGCGTCTCGAGGATGTGGGAGTGGAGTCGCTGGCCGAACTCGATGCGGAGGCCCTCGTCGAGTTCATGTCGTGGCTATCCGAGCGCTACACGCCGGTCGGGGCGAAGAACATCCTTGTCTCCCTCCGGAGCCTGTTCAAGTGCCCAGCCGTCTCAGCCGGGCTGAACTTCGACCCCTCCGGGCTGCTCGGCAATTTGCGGACGCCCCGGCACGGGGAGATCCAGTCCGTATATTCCGCCGAGGAGGTCAGCCTGGCACTTTCGTCCATAGACCGCGACACCGACTCGGGCCGCACCCTCTATCTGGTAGTCGCTCTCGCCGCGGTGTACGGCCTGCGGTCCCGCGACATCAAAGAGCTGCGGATCGAGAACGTCGACTTCGGAGACGACACGATCGAGATCGTGCAGCACAAGACGCGAGCGTCCTTGTCCCTGCCGCTCATCGAGGCGGTGAAGCTCCCCCTGCTTGACTACATGGCCAACACGCGGCGGTCGTGTCCCTACCGGGAGGTGCTGATAAAGCACCGTGGCGCCGCCGAGCCCTACGCCCATCTCGGAAACTTCAGCACCGCCCTGCGCCGGGCCTTCGAGTCCGCCGGCGTCGAGCCGCGCGGCCGTAAGGCCGGCCTGCATTCGCTGCGGCACTCCCTCGCCACGGGCATGCTTGCGTCGGGCGTGCCCGCGAACGATATCTCTGCCGTCCTGGGCCATCGGGCCCTGTGCTCGACCCAGGATTACGTCTGGTCTGACGTCGAGCACTTGCGCGTCGCGGCCCTCGAGGTGTGACATGGGGTCCTATGTGCTTGCCGACGGCCCGTACAGGCACCACATCGAGCTCTTCGTCGAGTTCAAGGTCGCTAGGGGCTACAAGAACCGTGACGCGCTCATGAGGACGTGCCAGAAGGCGAGCGTCGCGCTTGCGGGAGAATCGGACGAGTCCGGCTTCGGCGAGGCGCCACTCCGCCCGCTGCTGGACCGAAATGGCGAGGAGAGCGACTCTACAAGGGCGCAGCGCGTCTCCATCGTTCGACAGCTCTGCGCCTTCCTGGCAGCCTTCGGGATACCGTGTTGGCAGGTCCCCACCCGCTACCTCCCAAAGCCCATCCGCAACTTCAACCCCTACATTCTGAGCGACGCGGACATCGCCGCAGTGCTGGCTGCTGCCGACGGGCTCCCCACGATGGAGCGGCACAGGGCAAGCGGCTACGAGAGGGTCTACCCGGTCCTCGTGCGCCTGCTCCTCTCGTCGGGCCTGAGGCTCGGCGAGGCGCTGGCCCTTGAAATGGGCGACCTATCCGCAGACGCGTCCGTCCTCCGGGTTAGGAAGTCGAAGAACGGGGTGTCGAGGTTCGTGCCGCTCGGGGATGCGATGGCCTCGCGGATCGGCTCCTATGCCGCCGGGCTTGGCCGAGAATCCGGCCTCCTGTTCATGTCGCCTTATACCGGGCGTTCGTACACGCAGCCGGGCATCCGCCACATGGTCGGCAAGATCTACGACGAGGCGGGTGTGCGCACCCCCGCCGGCACAAGGCCCCGCGTCCACGACATGCGCCACACGTTCTGCACCAGGAGCCTCGACAAGATGCTGGCATCCGGGATGAGCGTCTACGAGGCCGTCCCCGTACTGGCGGCCTATGTCGGTCACGTCAACTACGTCGACACGGAGAAGTACATCCATCTCACGCGGGCCAGCCACGACGCCTTCGTCACCGCCGAGTCCGCGCTCGGCGCGATCGTTCCGAGGGTGGTGACGTAGATGCTGCTCTTCGACTGCGTCCAGCGCTTCTTCAGGGGCTACCTCGTCCGCCAGCGAGGGTACGGGACGAACACGGTGGCATCATATAGGGACACGTTCAGACTGCTCGTTAGCTTTCTTGGAGAGGGCGGCGCAAGGCTCGAGTCCCTCGAGATGGCCGACCTAGGAAAGTCCTCGGTCACCGACTTCCTCTGCTGGCTTGAGGGCACCCGAGGCAACTCGGTCTCCACCAGAAACGTGAGGCTGGCCCACTTGAGGTCCTTCGCCGCGTATGCGATGTCCATCTCGCCGGAGGACGCAGGCGCATGCGTCGAGGTCCTGTCCCTAAGGCCCAAGAGGGAGGTCTCCGCCCCGCCGGACGCGCTGTCGGTCGGGGAGGTCAGGCTCCTGCTGGCATCGCCTGGCACGGACACGCCGATGGGGCTGCGGGACACCGCCTTGCTCACCCTTCTGTACGACTCTGCTTGCCGCGCGCAGGAGCTCGCCGACATGGACGTGTGCGACCTCGCCCTTCGGCCCCCGTGCACGGCCCGCGTGCTTGGCAAGGGACGGAAGGCCAGGGACATCCCGCTGCTCGACGAGACGGGCGAGCTGCTCGCCGCCTACGTTGAGGCGTTCTCCCTCGGTTCCGGCTCACCGCTCTTCCTGAACCGGAGCGGCATGCGCCTGACGAGGGCGGGCGTCTCGAACGTGGTCGAGCGCCACTGGGCGCGGGTCGTAAAAAGCCATCCGGAAGAAGTGTCCCACGCCAAGGCAAAGCCCCATCTGCTGCGCCACTCGAAGGCCACCCACCTCGTGGATGAGAACGTGAACATATACCACGTGAGGGATTTCCTGGGTTATCGGACACGGAAGAAAACCCGAACTGCGTCAACTGGTTAGCGCCTGAGCTGCTCCACCAAATCATTCTAGTTCCGATTTTCTCTCGTTATGCTTGCCTCGCTGTTGCAACCGACACAGGGAGGTGATCCGATTGGACGTCGAGAATCTACCGGAGAGAATGGAGGGCCTGATTGACCACATGCGCAATACGGGCTACTCGGCAGGCTACATTATCAAGCTGAAGACCGAGATCAACTGGCTCGTGAGGAACGGCTGGAAATTCGACAGCTACGAGGAGGCGTGCGAGGCCAGGGAGAAAGAGACGGATTCGCAATACGTGCGTCACGGCTACAAGGCGGCGTACGGCATCTTCTGGAGATACGACCTCCTAGGGGAGTACCCGGACCGCAGGACGCCGGGGTTCCCGCGCGGGCGCGGCGCGTACTTCAAGCTGCTCCCGGGCTTCCGTGCGGCCATCGACGCGTTCCGCCGTAGCGAAGACGCCTCGGACCTCGAGGAGTCAACGGTAGACGGCGCGGCGAGCAGCTGCTCCTGCTTCATGCTCGCGATGCAGGAGAGGGGCTGCCTCGGGCTTGGGGACGTCACCGAGGGCGATGTCATAGCCCACTTTACCGACGACGCCACGGGCGAGCCCGCTTTCTCGCGCTCGTACAGCCGCAACGTGACAACGGTGCTCGCAGCAGAACTCGGCGACATCACGGCCGACGCACGCCGCGTGCTGGCGATGTTGCCGTCGCCCCCGCGCAGGAGGAAGAACGTCCAGTACCTGCGCGCCGAGGAGGCCGAGGCCGTGGACCGCGCCCTCGACGACCCGGAAAGCGGCCTCTGTCTCCGCGACAGGGCCATCGGGCGACTGCTGCTGAACACCGGCATGAGGGCGTCGGACGTCGCGGCGCTCTCGTTCGGCGACATAGACTGGTCGCTCGACGAGATACGCATGAAGCAGCGCAAGACGGGGGCGCCGCTGACCTTGCCGCTCACGGCGGAGGTCGGCAACGCCATATTCGACTACGTCGAGCTCGAGCGGCCGGAGGGCGGCAGCGACCGCGTATTCCTGTCGCGCGACGGGCGGCGGGCGCCGATCAGCGGGGGCACCGTGTGCATAGTCTGCTCTAGAATATACGACGCGGCCGGCATCAGGCTCGAGCAGGGCGACAGGCGCGGCTCCCACGTCTTCCGACACCGCGCCGCGACCGCCATGGTGGGCGCGGGCGTGCCCCTGCCCGTCGCGAGCGCCGTACTCGGGCACGAGGACCCCGCGTCCATCGACTCCTACCTGCACGCCGACATCGAGCACCTCAGGACGTGCGCCATCGACGTGTCGAGGTTCCCCGCCGCGGAGGGGGTGTTCGCCGTATGAGCGACTTCACGTGCGGGTTCGCCCGGCACCTCGACGACTTCGTCGCCTACAGAATCGCATCCGGCCGATGGTGCGCAAGTGGCGCAAAGTACCTGCGCGCGTTCGACCGGCACTGCACCGCCGCCAATCCCGACGCGGACGAGTTGACCCAGGAGATGATCGACTCGTGGTGCTCGCGCAGGGAGACCGAGAGCGCGGCGTCGTGCCGCAGCCGCTGCGGGATAGCGAGGAGGTTCGCGGCATGGGCCTTCGGGCGCGGGCTCACCGACGCCGTCCTGCCGGACATGCCGAGGGGCGCGTCCCAGCCGTACGTCCCCCACGCGTTCACCAAGGAGGAGCTCGCTCGGTTCTTCGCGGCGTGCGACTCTGACGTCGCCGGCAACAAGCGCAGGGAAATCTGCAAGGTCCAGTGCGCGGCCTTCTTCCGCCTGCTCTACTCGAGCGGCATCCGCACAATCGAAGCACGCCATCTCAAGCGTTGCGACGTCGACTTGGAAGACGGCGTCCTGAACGTACGCAAGTCGAAGGGAGGAGACCAGCACTACGTGGCGCTTCATCCTACTATGGCCGAGGTTCTCAGGGCTTACGACGCGGCCGCAGAGCGGCTGCAGCCCGGCCGCGAGTGGTTCTTCCAGTCGAGCAAGGGCGGCGGGCACCTCGGCTGCAGCTGGGTCGACTGGAACTTCGCCCGCCTCTGGCGTGCGGCTGGCGGCGAGGCGGGGGCAGCCGTCGCATACGATCTCCGCCATCAATACGCCGTGGAAAACATACTCTCCTGGGACTGCGACGCGTTCGAGGCGCACGACCGGCTGCTGTGGCTGTCGAAGTCGATGGGGCACCGTCACCTGTCGTCGACGCTGTACTACTTCTCGGTCACGCCCGCTCTCGCCGGCAAGCTGCTCGCGCTGACCGGCGATGACATGGACCGAATCCTTCCCGTCGAGTGGGAGGCCGAAGATGGGGAGGCGTAGGAAGCCGGGTGCGGAGGCGACGCTGATCTCCTCGCTCGTGCACAGATTCCTCGACGAGCACGCACCATCGGTGCTCACCGGTTCGACCCACACGCTGAAATCGTACCGCGACGCCCTGTCGCTGTACCTGCTGTTCCTCGAGTCGAGGGGCGTGACCTGCGACGATCTCTCCCGCGATCACTTCGGGCGAACGTGGATAGAGGGCTGGGTCGCATGGCTGAGGAATGCGCGCGGGAACTCAAACGGCACCTGCAACGTAAGGCTTGCCTCTCTCAGGGCCTTCTTGGAGTACGCCGCCTCGAGGGACCCGGGGATGCTCCACTTCTACCACGAGTCCAAGCTCGTGAAGCGCCAGAAGCCGTCGAAAGCCAAGGTGGAGGGAATGAGCAAGGCGGCGGTCACGGCGTTGCTTGCCGCACCCGACACCACCACCGCCATCGGGAGGCGCGACGCCGCGTTCCTCACGCTGATGTACTCGTCGGCCTGCCGTCTGGACGAGGTCAGGACGATTGCCGCCGGCCAGGTCCACATCGACGGCCCCAAGCCCTACGTCACGGTCCGCGGCAAGGGCGGCAAGGTGAGGACCTGCTACCTGGTGCCGAAGACGGCGAGGATCCTGCGCGCCTACATGCGCGAGGTGCTCGGAGCCGAACCGGGTGGGAACGACCTGCTGTTCCCGAGCCCGGTTACCGGCGGGCCGTTGACCGAGCGGGCGTGGGACAAGCGCATCAAGGCCTATGCGGGGAAGGCCCACGAGGTATGCCCGGAAGTCCCGGTCGGAGCACATTGCCACCAGCTTCGCCACGCGAAGGCCAGCCACTGGATCGAGGATCGCCTCAACGTCGTCGAGGTGCAGCACCTGCTCGGTCACGAGCAGCTCGCGACAACCATGCGCTACGTCGACGTGAACGGCCCCCAGGAGGTCGAAGCCCTTGCGACGCTCTCGGTCAAGAAAGACCCGAAGGTCGACAAGAAGTGGAAACGGGATGATGGAACGCTTCGAGGATTCTGCGGTCTAGGATAAGCTTGGTAGCAGAAAGGAAACCCGAACTCGCAATCAGAGTGAAGCCAGCTCATGTGCTGGAAATACTCGTCGGGTTCGGGTTTTCTTCCGTGTCCGATAATGAATAGCGGGTTATCGCGCAGGTCAGGCATGCGGACGGGCCTCGTTGCCGCCGCGAGCCTGCGAGCTCGGCGGCAACGAGGCCACGCGATAACCCCATTGTACTAAGCCGCGCTATGGGGAAGTCGTCGCCCG
>JAFWIE010000076.1 GCA_017533825.1 Atopobiaceae bacterium
CGCAGGCATCCGCGGGGGCGCGCGGGTGCCAGGGGAACGGGCCGCACCCGCGGCCCGTGAAAGCCCGCGCGCCGAGGCACGCGGCATGCGCCCAGGGCGAGAACCGCCCGCTCCGGGACCCGACCGGACGGACGGCAGGCACGAAAACCGAGCCTCGGGAGGGCCGAGGCGAGGATTGGCTAGTTAATCATCGTCTCCCTAGTTGCGCAGAGAGTTGAGCGGGGCCGGGAAGCGGCCGCCGCGACGGGCAAACACCGTGCCCGCAAAGCGGTTGACGTCCATCACCGGCGCTGAGCCAAAGAGACCCCCGAACTCAAGCAGGTCGCCCTCTTGATGCCCGATGGCGGGAATCAGGCGGACGGCCGTAGTCTTGCCGTTAATCACGCCAATGGCCATTTCGTCGGCGATGATGCCCGCGATGGTCTCCACGCTCGTGTCGCCCGGGATGGCGATCATGTCCAGACCGACGGAGCAGACGCTTGTCATGGCCTCGAGTTTCTCGAGCGAGAGCGCTCCGTCGCGTGCGGCGCGAATCATGCCGGCATCTTCGCTCACGGGGATGAAGGCGCCCGAGAGGCCGCCCACGCTCGAGCTGGCCATGACGCCGCCTTTCTTGACGGCATCGTTGAGCAGGGCGAGGGCGCACGTGGTTCCGGGACCACCGCATTCGCCCACACCGATGATCTCCAGAATGCGAGCGACCGAATCGCCTGCAGCGGGCGTTGGGGCGAGCGAGAGGTCCACGATGCCCTTCTCGGCGCCGAGACGACGGGCGGCCTCGCGGCTCATGAGCTCGCCAGCGCGCGTGATCTTGAATGCGGTCTTTTTGATTTGCTCGGCCACCTGCATGAGGCTGGCCGTCTCGGGCAGCTCCTCAAGGGCGGCTGCCATGACGCCCGGTCCCGAGACGCCCACGTTGATGACGGCGTCACACTCTCCCGACCCATGGACGGCGCCCGCCATGAAGGGCGAGTCCTCCACCATGTTGCTAAAGACCACGAGCTTCGCCGCGCCATAGCAGTCGATGTCGACGGTGCGCTCAGCGGCCTCGCGAATGATTCGGGCCATGAGGAGCACGGCATCCATGTTGATGCCTGCCCGGACGCTGGCCACGTTAACGCTCGAACAAACGCGCTCAGTGGTTGCGAGGGCCTCCGGGATGGAGTCGATGAGGCGGCGATCCGTGGCGCCTATGCCCTTCTGCACGAGAGCGGAGAACCCGCCCATGAAGTCGATGCCGAGCGTCGCAGCCGCGCGGTCCATGGTGTGCGCTAGCGGCGAGAGGTCCTTGCTCGGAGTGGCGGCGGCGATTTGCGCGATGGGCGTCACGGAGACGCGCTTGTTGGCGATGGGGATGCCGTACTCGCGCTCCAGGTCATCGGCGACGGCGACGAGATTCTGCGCGGTGCGAGTTATGCGGTCGTAGACCTTCGTGCACATGCGTCCCATGTCCTCGTCGGCGCAGCCATACAGCGAGATTCCCATCGTGATGGTGCGTAGATCGAGGTTTTGCTGCGAGACCATGGCGCGTGTCTCGGCAACCTCCTCGGGAGTGATGGCCATGTGGACTCCTTTCTCCGTCATCCGTCGTCCTAAACTCCGTGACGCTTGGGCGGCGGTGCGCTTTGCCGTGTGACAAAAGGGTGTTGCCTGCGTCTGGCATCCGCTTGCATGCTACACTTCGTCTGTCCGTTTCTACAAAAGGAGATAGTACCGCATGTTTGGATTGAAGAAGAAGCCCACTGAGCCGCGTACGGTAAAGATTGCACTCATTACGGGGTATCTTGGGGCAGGGAAGACGACCTTGCTCAACCACATTCTGGGCAACGACCAAGGCATCCGTGCCGCTGTCATCGTCAACGACATCGGTGAGGTCAACGTCGACGCCGACCTTATCGGCAAGAATGGCTACGTGAGCGAGAGCACCGACGACCTCGTTCCGCTGACCAATGGCTGCATTTGCTGCACCTTGGCAGACGACCTCGCGCGCCAGCTCACCGACATCGCCCAGTCGGGCAAGTTCGACTACATCATCATCGAGGCCTCGGGCATCTGCGAGCCCATTCCCATCGCCTTCACCATCGACAACTTCTGCAAGCAGATGTCCACCCAAGGCCTGCGCGTCGAGCTGGACAACATCATCGCCGTCGTGGACTGCGCACGCATGTTCGACGAGTTCAGTGGTGGAGAGGCGCTGCTCGAGGAGAACATTGACGAGGAAGACCTCGAGGCACTTCTCATCCAGCAGATCGAGTTTTGCACGACGCTCGTGCTGAACAAGTGCGACCTCGTCACGCCCGAGCAAATCGCCGAGCTCAAGGCCATCGTGCGCGGTCTGCAGAAGGAGGCTCGCATCGTGGAGGCCACGCAGGCGAGCGTGGACCTCGACGAGCTGCTCAATACCGGGCGCTTCGACTTCAACGAGGCGTACGGCTCGGCTGCTTGGATTGATGCCCTGGAGCATCCTGAGGAGCACGAGGATCCCGAGGTCCTGGAGTACGACATCGCGACGTTCGTCTACGAGCGCCGCAAGCCCTTCAGCCTCTCAAGTCTCGAGAAGTGCGTCCAGCAGTGGCCAGACGCCGTCATCCGCACGAAGGGACTTGTGTGGATTGCCGACGATCCCAACATGGCGTACGTCTTTGAGCAGGCTGGCAAGCAGGTCCATATGCAGGAGAACGGCTGGTTCATCGCCTCGGCTCCCGAGGACGAGTTCAAGCGCATCGTTGCCGCGAATCCCGAAGTCATGGATGACTGGGACGAGGAGTGCGGCGACCGCATGACGAAGCTTGTCTTCATCGGGCGTCACATGGACAAGGACGCGCTCATCGCGGGCCTCGACGATTGTCTCGTGCCCTGGATTCACTAACGAAGACGCACTAGTAGAAGGGCCGCGGGGGACACACCTCACAGCGCTCGTATCTCAAGTGGAAACGAGCTCCTGCGAGGAATGTCCCCCGCGGCCCCTACGTACGACCTTTATTGTCTGCTAGTCCTCGTCGGAGAGTCGGTTGAGAAGTGCGCAGAGCGCCTCGGCACTATTGAAGTTCTCGGGCGTGATTTCCTTGGCGGGAATGGTTACGTCGAACTCGTCGTCGGCGGCGCTCACAATAGCCAAGATGTCGAAGGAATCGAGCACGCCATCGTCTATGAGCGTTACGCACTCCTCGTAGTCAACGTCCTCCTGAATGTCCTCGAGCATTTCGATGACGTCGTCGAGCGTGATGTTCATGGGCTTCTCCCTCTAACTAGCGGCGAATGGCTCGTATGTGCGCCCTATGCTAATACATTTCGTGCGGCGATGTGTCCTCAGATGCCCGTCTTGGCGTCTTTGTAGTCCCGCGAGGCGGTCCAAGAGGTGAGCAGGCACAAGAGGTTGCGCTTACCGCCGGATGCGCGCAAGCTCTGCCAAGGCTGCGCGGTCTATCTTGCCGTTCTTGCTCAGGGGCATCTCGTCGAGCTTGCGCGTGTTGTTGGGCACCATATACTGGGGGAGTCGTTCGCGCAGCAGCTCCTTGAGCTCCTTGCGCTCCACGCTTCCCACATAGCACAGTACGAGGCGCTTGCGCGCGGCATCGTAGAGGCAGCAAGCGCGCTCGACCCCATCGACGGCGTGGGCGGCGGCTTCTATGTCGCCCAGCTCGATGCGTTGCCCCAGATGCTTGATCTGGTGGTCCTTGCGCGAGACGTACACCAAGTCGCCGTTCTCGTCATAGCGCGCAAGGTCGCCTGTGCGGTACATCGGCTCGAGCCAGCGCGTGTTCGTGGGGTTCTGCATGAACGCCTTCGCTGTGCGGTCGTGAGCACCGAGGTACCCCATCACGAGGCACGACCCGCTTACGCAGACCTCACCGGTAGCCCCGGCACCGCTCACCTCGCAGTCGTGCTCGTCGAGGAGGAAGACACGCTCGTTGGCGAAGGCCTTGCCAGCGGGAATGACCTCGTCGTCCGCATAGGCGCGCTTAACGACGTGGTAGGTGCAGTTGCAGGTGACCTCTGAGGGACCGTACAGGTTGACATAGAGCGCTTCTGGCAGGTGGCGTTGCCAAACGCGCAGCTGCTTAGGCGGCATGACCTCGCCGCTAAAGAGCACACGTCGCACGGTGGTGGGCACGCGGTAGTCGAACCCGCCCATGATGGAGACGAAGCACATGGCGCTTACGGCCCAGCACAGTGTGGTGACCTTGCGCTCGCACAGGTAGTCCATGAGCTGAGTGGGATTCGAGAAGTACGAGCGGGGGATCACTTGCACCGTGGCACCAGTGAGCAGGGACGAGTAGACGTCTTTGTTGGTCGCGTCGAAGTCGAAGGGCGCCTGATTGCCCATCACGTCCGTCTCATCGATGCCAAAGGTGCTGGTGAAGACCTGCGCCCAGTCGAGCACGGAGCGATGGGGCGCCACGAAGCCCTTGGGAGTGCCCGTGCTGCCGCTGGTGAAGTTGACGTAAAGGGGGTCGATATCCGTTGCCTGGCGCCGTACTGCGTCAAGTAGCGCCGTGTCAACCTCCCCGTCGATGACGTCTTCCACCATGGCTACCGTGCAGTCACACGCGTCGAAAAGCTCGTGCGCGCGCGTGGCGTTCTCGGCGTCGGTGAGGATGACGGATGGCTCAAGTGCGGCGTACATGTCGCGTACGCGGCCGACGGGCTGGCGCACGTCGATGACGGAGTAGAAGCCGCCGGCATAGACGGCACCGAGCATGGAGGCCCAGGCACGGCAGCTCTTCTCGAGGTAGAACGCGACGGCGGTGCGGGGGCGGACGCCTTCGCGGATGAGCCAAGTCCCGGCGGATTGTGCCGCGTCACGCAGCTCCGAGAAGGTCAGGCACGTGGATGGGTCGGCCATGGCGCACTTCTCGGGCACGCGCTCGGCAGTTGCCTCGAGCATCTGCAGTATGTTGTACATGGTTGTCCTTTCGGTTTATCTAGGCATGTGCGGTCGCGCCAGGGGGCTGCTCGCAACGATCAGTACACGACGGTGCCGCGCCAGATGCACGCATCCTCGTCCGATGTCTGCCCGGCCACCCGGGCGGTGACGAGCACCTTGAGCTTCCCGTGTCCACTGATGGGAGCCTCGAAGGTGTATGACGTGCCAAACGGCTGTGCTATCTCGTAGCGCTTCGCCTGGGCGGCGGCGGTCTCGAATTGGTACTCGATTTTGGCGTCCGGCTTGGCAACGGTGCCAGCGACGAACTCAATTGCGTCCGGCCCCACCTTGTAGTCGCAGTAACAGAGTGCAATGTCCTTGAGGGAATCGATGTGGGCATCCCAGTCGTCATACGAGGAGAACAACGGCCGTATGTCCTCCCCACCTTCGCAGCGCGCGATGATGCGGCCGAGTGCCGTGCTAAAGCGTGCGGCACCATCGATGTTGAGATGCTGTGCGTCCCGGAAATCCGTGTTGAGCGGCCGATAGATGCGGGGGTCGATGAGGTTGGCATCCATGAAACGGCCGCCATGCTCCTCGACGATTTGCTGTGCTTGGAGTAGCAGCTGCGGGTACCACGACTCATGGTGAGCGAGGTTCATGTAGTCGGGCTGGGGCACCATGACCACGTAGGCGGTGATGTTCTGCTGGGTACAGAAGTCGAGCAGGGCGGCGAGTTCTTCGAGGTGACGTGCCTCGAGCGGCGCGTTTCCGGGGATGGAGAGCAGGTCCGTGCTCATTCTCTGGAAGTCGAACGTGTCGTCATATCCGCCGTACCCCTTGCCGAGGTAGCGCCAGCCGGACTCGGTGGTCTCCGATGCCTCGAGTGGCGTCTGGCCGTCGAGGCGGCTCTGAACATTGGCAGATATGGCCTCATAGGTGCGGGGCACGGTGTTGTACATCCATGGGAACACCCAGGTGAGGGACTTCGAGTTGGGGAAGTTGTCGGCGTCGAACGCGACCCGTGCGGCATTCTGTGCCTTGGCGAGGAGGGACTCGCCTACGCTCTTTGCCTGCAGGAAGCAAATCTGGCGGTCGTACTGAGGTGTGTCGCGGAATGACTCGATACCGCAGCACAAGACGACGCGATGCAGGTCGTGGTCGTGTGCCGCCGTCTGGAGTGCTGCCAGCGAGTCGGGGAGCGACTGACCGAGTGTTGCGAGGTTGTAGGCGTTCGAGCCGAGCTCCTCGTCGAGGGCGAAGGGGTTGATGCCGAGCTGGGCGTACGAAGAGCCGATGACAACGGTGTCAAAGTCCTCTTCGACGGCCTGTCGGTAGTCGTACCACGTTACCTCGGTGATGCTTCCCAGCGGGCAGAGCGCGTAGGAGAGCGCCATGTCTACGAAGAGTGCGCTGAGCAGAAGCGCAAGCGCCTTGCCCAAGCGACGCAGATGCTTAGTAGTTTGCATACATGAACGCCTCCCCCTGTCCTAGGCTGAAGCTCAGCGAGAAGGCAAAGATGGTGCCGCAGGCGAGGTAGAGAGCGATTCGCACGGGCAGGCGCAGGCCCATGACCTCGCTGCGCACGTCGTGGCCGCGCTCGTAGAGCAGGTCGACCACAAAGACGATTGCCAGTGCCCACAAGGCGATGGGCTCGAAGCCGAGCGTCCCTACGGAAGTGACACCGAGTGCGGCAAGCTGCGGCTGAACGGAGGCAAGTGGCACGAAGTTCGTAACGGAGGCCTTGAGGCATGCCAGACCGACGGCCACGCTCTCGATGCAGTCGAAGTAGCGGCCCACCGCCACAACGGCAAACGTGCGCGCGATGGCAAAGACGTGAAAGCCGGCCGACGAACGATTGACGTGCAGCTTGTTGCCCAGTCGCTCAAAGACGGGAGCAAGCAGGTCGGCCAGGGCGATCATTATGCCGTTGTACAAGCCCCATGCGATGAAGTGCAGCTCCGCGCCATGCCATAGACCCACGACGAAGAAGACG
This sequence comes from Atopobiaceae bacterium, assembly GCA_017533825.1. Classification (GTDB taxonomy): domain Bacteria; phylum Actinomycetota; class Coriobacteriia; order Coriobacteriales; family Atopobiaceae; genus RUG440. Next base: position 6,864 of record JAFWIE010000076.1, read on the forward strand.
ATGATGTTGGAGACGCAGGCAGAGATAGTCCGCCCGGTCTGTTTGCCCAGCACCTTGGTCGCATGCTTGTTGAGCGCGCGCATGGGGGCGCACACCGCGAGCGGATAAAAGACGTAGTTCTTCATCCAATGGCCCAGCGACATGTGCCAGCGGCGCCAGAAGTTGGCGAGCGACGTGGAGAAGTACGGCTGACGAAAGTTCTGGGCCATCTCGATGCCAAAGAGCTCAGAGACGCCTTCGACCATATCGATGCCGCCCGAGAAGTCGGCATACATCTGGAACGAGTAGAGGAGGATGCCGATAATGACGACGGGTGCCGAGGTAGAGCCGTCCGCTGGGGCGATGATGGCGCGATAGTTGCCCACGAGCACGTTGGCGATGGCGTACTTCTTGAGCAGGCCATAGCAAAGGCGCAGCATGCCCCGGCGCATGCCGAGCAGCGACGGGCGCCTCGAGGCGAAGAGCTGGGAGGAAATCTCGGCATAGCGGTTGATGGGACCTTGGATTACCTGCGGGAACCACGAGACGAAGAGGAAGAACCGCACGAGGCTCGGCTCAGGGGTGTACTTCTCGTTGTAGACCTCTATGACGTAGCCGAGTGAGGCAAACATGTAGAACGATATGCCGAGGGGCAACAAGATGCCGAGGCTGGACGTCGATGTGGCGAGGCCAAAGTTGAAGAGGATGGTGTTCCAATACTTGAGGTAGCCGAGCATGCCAAGGCACACCGCAAAGACCGCGGCGAGCACCCAGCGGCGTCGACGCACGTAGCGCGCCTTGACGGCCTTCTTTGCATCGCGGCCCTTGGCGGACTTGCGCGCAGCCTTGGCCTCGGCCGAGAGCTGCGCTAGCTTGTGTGAGCCGGCGAAGGTCGTCACGGCAGTGACCACCATGAAGGCGAGCATGGCCCAGCCGCCGGTGATGCCGTAGAAGACGATGCTCCCGACGAGCAATGCTACCCATTGCACACGGGGGGCGAAGCGACCTAAGGCATAGTAGATGACGAGCAGTGCTGCGAGGAAGCACACGAATTGCAACGAAAACAAATCCACGCGGGCGTCCCTTTGCGACGGTTTGAGTGCGAACGTTTGGACAGCCAAGTATAGCACGCTGACGCGTCAGAGACGGGAATCCACCGGGGGTCCACTGAGGCGGGACCCATAGGGGGATCGCGATGACCCCTAGCGGAACGCCGGAATGCGTGTCGTGTCCTTGAGCTGGTACAGATGCGCGAAGTCGACTCCTTCGATTTCGACGGGCTCTGCATCGGACGTGGCGACCGCAGGCGCTCCGTCGCCCAGCGCGATGAGGTAGTCCACCTCGTCGAGGTCATATTCCTGTGCGTCGGTGAGCGGCGGAATCGTCACGTCTGCGAAACGCGTTCCCGTGGGGTAGGACTTCTTGCGCAGCAGCGTCGCCTGGTTCACGACGGCGACGTTGGTGTTGTCGATGTAGGTGTCGAAGAGGCGCTGCTCGTCGGCGTCCTTGGCGGGAGAGAGGACCAGGAACTCCTCGCCAGGATGGGCGTCAATGTAATCGGCTACGCTCAGGGCTTGCGCACGCGCGTCGTTGGTCACGGAGTTCTGCCCGTATGTGTAAGGGATGAGGATGGCGTTGTTGACGAACTGCACGACGACGAATGCGGCGAGGAACGCGCAGCGATACGTGACGGCCCCCTCCTTGCCGTACGCGAGGTAGCAGAGCAGCAGGAGCACCAGCACATGTCGAAGCAGGAAGAGTCGAGTCGGCGCAAGGTCGTTGAGATACGCCAGCGTCATGTTGTCGACGGGCGATCCCGAGAAGGACCCTTGGTAGACGAAGAGCGTTAGGATGACGGTGCAGATAAGCCCCACGATGCCGATGGGGGCGATGCGCGTACGCCTACGGTCGGCGTCTGCGGCCCCGAGCCAGAGGCATATGAAGGGAAGCCACAGGTAGCAGGCGTAGCGCATGTGCGAGCGCGGTATCGGCCGTGGGAAGTCCTCACGCACCGTGATGGTGTAGGCGATTACCGCCGCGTTGAGTGCGAGTATCCCAGCGAGCATGACGTACAGCCGCCTGCGCTCCTTGGGCAAAGCGTCCCAGCTCATGAGCGGCGCGACGAAGGGAATGACACCCATGGCGAGTAGGCAACACGCCAAGTAGTAGAAGAAGCCGCGCAGAAGGTACTTCTTGCGATGGGGAAGCGAGAGCACGTCGAGGCTCGTCTGGTTGTAGGAGTTGCCCATTCCGGCAAATGCGGTGAGCTTCAACATCACAAAGCATGTCCCGAACGCGCCCATCAGAAGGGCAAAGCCCACGAGCGTGCGCTTGAGGTCAAGGTCAAGCGGGCTATGGCGAAGTACTACGCGACCTGCCGCCTCGATCAGCAGCAGACCACCGAGCGATGCGGGGAACACGACCGCGACTTCCTTGCACAGATACAGCGCATAGGTGCCGAGTCCCAGGAGGACAGAATGTGCGCAGTAACGCCGGCTCAATGGCCTGTCGACAAGGAAGACTACGTAGTAACCGTAGACGAGCCACAACGCGAGGGGCATGAAGACCACCTCGCTCATGAAGGTCATCGTGTGGACCAGGTCCGGCATGATGGTAAAGAGCGCGCAGGCTGCGTAGACTCCTGCCGGGTTGCGGAGCAGCCGCTTCGCCAGAAGGTACAGTGGGGCGATGCCGCTCATCATGACGGCAGCATTGACGAGCGCGATGACACGCAGGCGCAGCGCGTGGTCACCTATGGCAAACGTCGGCATGAGTACGAACGAGTAGAGCAGCTTCTGAAAGTCCGTCGGCGTGTTGTAGAGCATGGTCCCCTGGCCTTGGAACAGGCTTCGGGCGATGCCGTAGTAGCGCAGCTCATCGGGATACGTGTAGATAACCTTTGTGTAATCCGCCCAGAAGAAGCGAAGGACGACGCCCGCCAGGAACATGAGCGCCACCGGCAGCCAATGCGGCCCACGGCCTAATTGATTGGCAAAACTACGCAACCAGTGCTCGAGATGCGCCGTGTTGAGGTGGCGGAGCTTCTGGCGCCTTGATGCAGAGGCTGCGATGCAGGTGAGGAGGAGGCAGGGAAGGGCGGTCAGCACATAGAACGGCGCGCAGGTCAGCACCTCGGCACGTACGTCTTTGAGGTGCAGGACTGCGGATGTGGGGAGCATGAATCGCAGGTAGCAGGCATCGGGGGCCGATACGTTGTACTCCAAGAGGCGCGACACTTGCTGGGTGCCGTTCCTCAGGGACACCTCGAACTCACAGCGTGGGTTGTCGAAACCCTCTGCGTAGAGGTCGATCGTCAAGGGGGCCTCTTGGGCGTGTGCGGAGAGTTCGGCGTCGAAGGAGACCTCCACGGCGTTGCCGCCCCCCATGTCGAGCGCGAGGCCGTAGACGCACAGCGTGTCGTCGGCATAGAGCAGGTCACCGTTGCCCGGGTCGCCATCGGCATCCTTGGCATCCTTGGCATCCAAGGTGATGGTGGGCACCTCGCGTACCGTGCTGGTCGAGATCCTCATGACCCCGGGCAAGAAGATGCTTGTCGCAAGCCAGAGCGCAAGAAACAAACAGGCGAAGTGCCTCACGTCGTGGATGCGTGGGTTCTTGTCGATGGTCGTTGTGCCAGCCATAGGATATCCGTCCTTGTTTCTGTGCGAACGTGGGCAAGCGTATAGTTTACCGCTTGCCATTGACGTCTCACCGAGAAGTCAGGGTCCGAACGGTTTGAGAGCGCTAAAGTCATCAAAGTATGTGTCTCTATACCAAAGGAGTCCCCATGCCTGATTCCATCCGCAAGGTCAACGTCATCGGCCATCTGAATCCCGACACCGACAGCATCTGCGCTGCCATCAGCTATGCCTACCTCAAGAACCAGCTTGACCCGAGCACCATTTACGAGGCGCGCCGTGCGGGTGCCGTCAATCGCGAGACAGGCTATGCGCTCAAGCACTTCGGCTTCGAGGAGCCGCGTCTCATCACCAGCGTGCTGCCGCAGCTCAAGGACCTCGACCTCAAGGAGCAGGCGGGCATCGATGCCGAGACGAGCCTATACGTGGCGTGGAACCTCATGCGCGAGGTAGGCGCCGGCACCCTTGCGATCACGGACTCGAAGCGCAAGCTGCAGGGCGTCATTGCCGTGCAGGACGTGGCGAAGGCAAACATGGACATTCTCGACCGCAGCTCGTTGGCGGCCGCGAAGACCAACTACGTGAACATTCTCGATACGCTCAATGCCGTGATGGTGGTCGGCGATCCGAAGGGCGCCATTCACTCGGGTGAGGTGTGCGTGGGTACGACGCCGGAGGCCATGGAGGGCGTCGTGAAGCCTGGCGACACCGTGCTCGTTACCGACCGCGTCGAGTCGCAGCGCTTCGCGCTCGAGGCTGGCGCTGCCTGTCTCGTCGTGTGCTGTGAGGCGAACGTCTCGGACGAGATCAAGCAGCTCGCGGCGAGCAAGGGTGCCACGATTATCGCTACCGAGTACGACACCTATGCCACCGCACGCCTCATCTCGATGTCGGTGCCGGTGCGTGCGAAGATGCTCCCCGCCGAGAAGGTCGAGTCCTTCTCGCTGAACACCTCCGTCGAGGAGGCCCAGAAGACGATGGCGCGCACGGGTCACCGCCTCTTCCCCGTCTCTGACGAGGAGGGCAACTACTTTGCGCTCGTCTCGGGCGGCGACATGGTGAATCCGCAGAAGAAGCGCGTCATTCTCGTCGACCACGCCGAGGTCTCCCAGATGGTTGAGGGCATGGACGAGGCGGAGATTCTCGAGGTCGTCGACCATCACCGTGTGGGCACGCTCGAGACCCCCGGCCCCATCTTCTATCGCCTGCAGCCGGTGGGCTGCACCTGCACCATCATCTACGAGATGTTCCAGGAGAACGGCATCGAGATTCCGTCGAACATCGCCGGCCTCATGATGAGCGCCATCCTCAGCGACACGCTGTGCTTCCGTTCGCCCACCTGCACCCCGCGCGACGTCTACGTGGGCAAGGAGCTCGCGAAGATCTGCGGTGAGGATCCCGATACGTATAGCGACGCCATGTTCGATGCCGGTGCCGACCTCGAGGGTCGCACGGCTGAGGAAGTCTTCAACTCCGACTTCAAGATCTTTAGCCGTGGCAACGTGAGCTTTGGCGTGGGGCAGGGTTCCTACATGACGGAGAACAGCCGCAAGGCCGGCGAGGAGTTGCTCGAGCCGTACTTCGCCGACGCGGCAAAGATCAAGAACGTCCCGATGATCTTCTACATGTTCACCGACATCAAGAGCCAGACCACCGAGATGCTCTACTGGGGCACCGGAGCCGAGCGCCTGTGCGCCCGCGCGTTTGACTGCGAGGCGAAGGACGGCATGGCCGTGCTGCCCGGCGTCGTGAGCCGCAAGAAGCAGGTCATTCCTGCGATGATGAACACCCTCGCCAAGCTCGAGGCCGAGGAGTAGGAAGGTCAGGCCATAGCCCCCTAAGGGGTCCACTAGAGGGACTATCCTCTAGTGGACCCCTTGCTTTTGCGGCCCTCCGACATGCCGTGACTCGATGAAGGTGAGATGCGCGTCCAAGACGCCTTGGTCGAGAAGGCAGTACTGGACAATCAGCTCGGCGGGGCCTATGAACTCGGCAATCGCCTCCGCAGGCGCAAAGCCGGAGCAGGCCATCTCGACCTCCTCGGTGGCAATCCACGCTCGCGTGATGGCGGGGCTCCCGAGGTCTTCCACGTGCGTACGGCCCGCACGGCACGCCTGGATGTAGTGCATCCAGGCCACCACGCCCGCTTCGTCGGGTTCAAACCGCAGCCCGAACGGAGTTCCCGCAGGCAGGGAAGTCGGTGAGCCCCATGTCACCCACGGTACGGCATTCTCGTTAAGGCTATAGATGGAGACGGTGCCCATCGTACCGCCCGTCCTGCGAGCGCGCGAACTCGCCCGCGCGCAGGCGACGTCGTAGTTGTCGGTGAGGTAGAACCCCTTGCCAAGGTCCGAGAAACCGGAATTCTTGCCCACAAGTGGATGTGGGACGGGCTTATCGGAACCGTGGTACAACAGCACTCCCATGGCGTTCCTTTCTCGATTCACGAGGGGTGGGGGGTCCATTGGCGGGTAGCTCTTCGATGAACTTCGACGGATGACGGGCCACATGATACAACACGTCAAGGCAGTGGTATTCTTCATCCCGACAGCGTGATAACTACGGAAGTGGAGGGATTTGCGATGAGGCGTGCGAGCGGCATCGTGCTTCCGCTGTTTTCCTTGCCGTCCCCGCATGGCGTGGGCACGATGGGGCAGGCAGCGAAGGACTTCATCGACTTCTTGGCTGATGCCGGTCAGGCGTGGTGGCAGGTGCTGCCGGTTGGCCCCACCAGCTACGGCGACTCACCGTACCAAAGCCCGTCTGCCTTTGCGGGAAACCCCTACTTCGTCGACCTTGACCTCCTAGTTGCTAGTGGGCTGCTCACGGCAGAGGAGGTTTGTGCTCCCAACTGGGGCGATGATCCCACGCACGTGGACTACGACCTGCTCTTTAGGAACCGGCTCGACCTGTTGCGCATTGCCTGCGATCGTGGCTGGAAGCGCGACGAGGCGGCTGTGAGGGCCTTCGTTGCCGAGAACGAGGACTGGTTGCCCGACTACGCGCTGTTCATGGCCGTCAAGCGGCACTTCGGCATGCTGGCATGGCAGGAGTGGCCCGACGAGTCGATTCGCCTGCACCGCGAGGATGCCTGCCAGCGCTATGCGCGTGAGCTCGAGGATGACGTGCGCCTGTTCACGTACGTGCAGTATCTCTTCTTTGCACAGTGGGCGGAGTTGCGGGCCTATGCGCATGCGCGGGGCGTCAGCATCTTTGGCGACATGCCCATCTACGTCGCGCTTGATTCGGCGGATGTCTGGGCACACCCCGAGAACTATCAGCTGGACGAGCGAAACAATCCCGTCGAGGTGGCGGGTGTGCCGCCCGACTACTTCAGCAGCGAGGGCCAGCTGTGGGGCAACCCACTCTATGACTACGAAGCAATGGAGAAGGATGGGTATGCGTGGTGGCAGCGTCGAGTACGCGCGGCTGCCCGCCTGTACGACATGGTGCGCATCGATCACTTCCGTGGGTTTGCCCGCTATTGGTCGGTACCGGCCGGGTCACGCACCGCAAAGGACGGGCATTGGGTGGATGGCCCGGGAATCCGTCTCATCGACGCCTTGCGTACGGGTAACCCGCAGGTCTCGTTGGTAGCCGAGGACTTGGGGACGCCGACGCCCGAGGTTGTGGAGCTGCTGTTGGCGTCGGGGCTTCCGGGCATGAAGGTGCTGCAGTTCGCTTTCGACGGACGCGAGGACAACGAGCATCTGCCGCATGGCATTCCCGTGAATTGCGTATGCTACACCGGCACGCATGACAACGCCCCCCTTGGCGAGTGGTTCGCTGAGGAGAGTCCAGAATGCCTCGACTTGGCCCGACGTTTCGTGGGGCTCAACGACGAGGAGGGGCTGATATGGGGCATGGTACGCCAAGGTATGTCCAGCGTGGCCGTCTTGTTCTTTGCACAGATGCAGGACTATTTGGAACTTGGGTCGGAGGCGCGCATCAATACGCCGGGTGTCTTGGACGGTAACTGGCGTTGGCGCCTACAGGAGGGGCAGCTGACTGCGGATCTTGCACGGCGAATCGCCGGCGTAACGCGTCTGTATGGACGTAGGGCAACCGGCGAGAGCTTGTACGAATAAGAAAGGACAAAAAAGATGGCAAAGCAGAACGAACTCGCCTGGTGGCAAAGAACCATCGCGTATGAGGTGTATCCAAAGAGCTTCCTCGACACGCGCGGGCAAGGCACCGGCACCATTGCGGGCATTACGGCCAAACTCGACTACTTGCAGAAGCTCGGCGTCGGCGCGGTGTGGATCACGCCGTGCTATCGCAGCCCCATGGTCGACAACGGCTATGACGTTGCCGACTACTACCAGATTGACCCTTCCTTCGGGACGATGGACGATATGGACGAGCTCATCGCGCGTGGACGTGAGCACGGCATTCGCATGGTGATGGACCTCGTCTTCAACCACACGTCCGAGGAATGCGCGTGGTTCGTTGAGTCACGCAGCTCGCGCGACAACGCGAAGGCCGATTGGTACATCTGGCGCGACGCCCGTGAGGATGGCTCGGCACCCACCAATTGGCGTTCCATCTTTGGCGGCAGCGCATGGGAGTGGGACGAGGGACGGCAACAGTACTACCTGCACACCTTCGCCAAGCAACAGCCCGACCTCAACTGGGAGAATCCCGAGGTGCGGCAGGCGCTCTTCGACATCGCGAATTACTGGGCCGACAAGGGCGTGGGCGGATTCCGCATCGACGCGATTACCTACATCAAGAAACCGGCCGAGTTCGTGGACGGTCCTGCGGACGGCGCGGACGGGATGAGCGCGGTGCATGCGGCGACAGCAAACACTCCCGGCATCCTGGACTTCTTGCACGAGTTCAAGGCGAAGGTGCGCGATGGTCGCGACATCTTCATGGTAGGCGAGGCCAACGGCGTCAGTGCGGACGAGCTCGACCAATGGGTGGGCGAGCAGGGCGTGTTTGACCTGCTCTTCGAGTTTAGTCACACCCTCATTCCCATGCATCCCTCCGAGGTGTGGTGTCGAAAGGCCGAGTGGACGCTTCCCGACCTCAAGCGTGCTCTTGCTGCGAGCCAGGTCGCGACGGCAACCAACGGCTGGTACCCGGCGTTCTTTGAGAACCACGATCAGCCACGCTCGACGGTGAACTATTTCCAGTGCGCGGGTCCTCTTGCCGAGAAGGCGAAGGTGCTCGGTGCCGTTCTGCTCACGACGCGTGGGACTCCGTTCCTGATGCAGGGCGAGGAGCTGGGCTATGGCAATGCGCCGTGGAAGTCCATTGACGAGTTTGACGATTTGTCGACGCGTAACCAGTACCAGTTTGCCCTCAGCGAAGGCCTGGACGAGGACGGTGCCTTGGCGGCCTGCGTGCGCTACTCGCGCGACAACGCACGTACGCCCATGCAGTGGGATGCAAGTGCGAACGCGGGATTCAGTTCGGCAGAACCGTGGCTTCCGGTCCACGATGACTACGCGACGTGCAACGTGGTTGCGCAGGAGGCCGATCCCAGCTCCGTGCTCAATTGGTATCGCAAACTTGCGGCACTACGCGCCGAACGGCCCGTGTTTACGGTTGGTGACTGGACCGCGTTGCTGGTTGATGACGAGCAGATCATGGCGTTTGAACGCACATTGGACGATTCGCGTGCCGTGACGCTCGTGAACTTCTCTGATGAGCCCGCGGTGTATGACGCGTCGCTCGTGGAAGGACTCGAGCAGCTTGCGTGCTCGCAAGGCACGTCGACGGCTGGCGTGCTCCGTCCCTTTGAGGCCGTGATCTGGGGCTAATGTGGCAAAAGGTGCCATGGCAAAATGGTACCAGGTACCTCTTTGCCATGGCACTTTGGTACCTGGTACTTTTTTGTCGCCGTTCCCTCTTTGCTTTACAGCTGCTCGTCTTGGATAATCTGAATTGCGCTCATCAGAGCCGGGATGACCTGCTTCTTGCGGCTGACCACGCCGGGCAGTATGGCTCTGCCGTTCTTGGACTTGATGTTGAAGGCGCGCTTGACGAGCTGCTGTGCGTTGCCGCCCCAATACAGCATCTCGGTGGTCTGCGTGCGGATGTCCGTGAACATGAAGAAGATCATCGGGATGTCCTTGGCCTTCGCGGCGTCGGCAAAGTACGGTTCGAGCAGCGCTTCGGCAGCCTTGCGGCTTTTCTTGGTCATGAAGCTTGCCTGTCCGACGCCAAAGCTCACGTTTCCACGGGAGAACATCTTGAAGTCGGAGTTGAATACCTCCTCGGCGGTGCGCCCGGTGAGGTCGGCACCTGCGTCAAACATGGCGTCGCTGTACGACTCGGGGTCCTCGCCGCATATCTGGGCGAGAATGCGGCCGGCATTGACGTCTTCCGAGGTGCAAGTGGGTGAGCGGAAGCAGAGCGTGTCGGAGAGAATGGCGCTCATCATGAGGCCGGCGATGTCGGTGGGAATCTCCACATCGTACTCGCGGAACATCTCGTAGATGATGGTGCAGGTGCAGCCGACAGGCTCGCAACGGTAGTAGATGGGGCCAGGGGTCTCGATGGTGCCCACGCGGTGGTGGTCGATGATCTCCATGATCTCGGCCTCGGCGATGCCGTCGACCGTTTGTGAGAGCTCGGCGTGGTCTACGAGGATGACGTGCTTCTTGTGATAGCTCAGCATGTTGGCGGAGCCGACTACGCCCATGTAGTTGCCGGCGTCGTCGAGCACGGGGAAGAAGCGATGTTGCGTACGAGCCATGACGCGCTGTGCCTCGTCGATGGCGGTGTTTACCGAGAAGGACTCGATGCGCTCCTCGGGAATCATCTTTGCGCGTACGGGGATGGACATGGTGATGAGGCGCGACGCAGCGTAGGTGTCGTATGGCGTGATGATGATGGCACAGCCGCGTTCCTGGGCGAGGTTGCGGATGACGCCCGTGATGTTGGCGCCACAGCACACGACGAGGCATCCAGCCCCGGCCTCAAGCGCGAAGCGCTGGGTCTCGTAGCGGTTGGTCACAAGAACGGTATCGCCGGGGACGATGAGCCCGTCCATCATCTCGGGCGTAGTGCCGATGAGGAGCTTGCCGCGGTCGATCACGGCGTTGGGATTGCCTACGACCATCTTGCCGTTGAGGGTGTCGAGCACGTTCTTGTAGCTGGTGCGAGCCTTGGAGAGGACGAAGGTGTCGAGAATGTCCATGTTTGCGTTGGCGATGTCCTTGACGGCTACGAGCCCCTGCAGGTTGTCGTTGAGGTCGGTGATGCACAGCGTGCCGTGAACCGTGTCGCGCATCAGATTCCACGCGACGTGCAGGCTGGTCTCGCGTGGGATGCCCTGCAAGGGCGTAATCTCCAAGTCCTTGATTTGTGGTGCCACACTCGTGATGAGGCGGGGCTCCTTGAAGCCGAAGTGCTTCAACGCAAAGGCTGTTTCTCGGTTGATTGCACCGGCACGGCGGGCCTCATAGGAGGTTTCCAAGCCCGCGACTTGGTTCTTGAGATACGCATACGAGATTGCGGCGCAGATGCTGTCGGTATCGGGGTTGAGATGCCCGATTACGTTGACCTTGCGGATGGCGTCTGGTGACATGGCGCTCCCCTTACGTCGATTGGATACTTCACTGTAGGGGAAATCGTCCGCAAACGTACACGGCCATTCGGCGGATGGGGAGACATCAATCCGCGGGGGGACGCCATGAGGAAAAACGCTACACTGATTCGGACCGAACTGACGGATGGAGTGTGGCATGGACAAGCCGGTTTTGGGCATTCTCGGAGGGGTGGGGCCGCTGGCCACCGCGCTTCTGATGCGTATGGTCATCGAGAAGACCCCTGCGCGGACCGACCAAGAGAACATACCGATGATTGTCTTCAACGATCCCCAGATTCCCGATCGCACGGCCCACATCCTCGACCGCACGAAGCCCGACCCGCTGCCAGAGATGGCCAAGGTAGCGCGGTGGTTGCAGGACGCCGGTGCCGACTACATTGCCATCGCTTGCAACACGGCCCACTTCTACTATGACGGCATCGCGGGGGTCGTAGACGTACCGGTGCTGAACATCATGGACGAGACGGCGCAGGCGGTGTGCGCCTCGGCACCTGAGGTCACGCGCGTAGGCCTCATGGCGACGGAGGGCACGGTGGCCTCGGGCGTCTTCGAATCGTGTTTTGCGGAGCGAGGCGTGCAGCTCGTGGTGCCCAACGCGCGTGACCAGCGCCTGCTCAACGAGCTCATATACGGACAGGTCAAGGCCAATAGGCCGTACCATCCCGTGGACTTGCTCAACATCGCGCGACGTCTGCGAGGCCAGCGCTGTGACGCGGTCGTGGTGGGTTGTACCGAGCTTTCGGTCATCAATCACGATCTGCCGTCCGTTGAGCGTCCCGCGTGGCTCTACGATTCGCTCGACATTCTCGCCACGCGGTGCGTGGAGATCGCAAAGGGATAGGGAACCGCTGATTTGCGGGGTCCCAAAAGGCGTCCCCGTAGGCAGGGGGCGTCGCCTTAGCGGGGTCCGTTGGCGGTTTTCCTCATGGATGGTCTGCTTGGAGCTGCCCCAATTGATTCCGAATGTCCCAATGGGATTCTGATGCTCCTAAAAACGAGGCCCGGAGGCGCGAACGCCTCCGGGCCAAGAAAGGTGTGCTCTAGTGCGTGCGTTACTGCTCGACGGGCTTCTTGAGGAAGGAGATGAGCAGGGCGCCCACGACGGAGCCGGCTGCGATGGCAACGAGCCACATGATGGGGTTGCCGATGACTGCGATTACCCAAGCGCCACCGTGCGGTGCGGGGCTGTAGCAACCAAAGAGAGCCGAGAGGCCACCGGCGACGGCGGAGCCAACCACGCAGGTCGGGATGACGTGACCGGGGTCAGCGGCCGCGAAGGGGATGGCGCCCTCAGAGATGAAGGACAGGCCCATGATGTAGTTGACGAGACCCGCGTCGCGATCCTGCTTGGACCACTTGTCCTTGAAGAAGGTGGTGGAGAGAGCGATCACCAGAGGCGGAACCATGCCGCCAGCCATGCATGCGGCCATGACCTGCTGGCCTGCGCTGCCAAGGGCGGCGTCGGCGAGGAGGCCGGTGGAGAAGACGTAAGCAGCCTTGTTGAAGGGGCCACCGAAGTCGATGGACATCATGCCGCCGACGACTGCGCCGAGAAGGACGATGTTCGCACCCTGCATGGAGCTGAGCCAGCCGTTGATGGCGGTGTTGATGGCGCCGAAGATCGGGTTGAGCAGGTACATGACGCCACCCGTGGCGAGGATGCCCAGCAGCGGGTAGAGCAAGATCGGCTTGATGCCCTCAAGCGACTCGGGCAGCTTGTCGCACAGCTTCTCGATGTAGAGCGTGAGGTAACCAGCGAGGAAGCCAGCGCCGAGTGCGGCGATGAAGCCGCCAGATACGCACACGGAAGCGTCAAAGTCAGGAGCGGTGGCGAGGAATGCCATGTTGATGCCGGACTTGGCAAAGAGGCCGCCTACGACGCCGGGGGCGAGGCCAGGACGGTCGGCGATGGACATGGCGATGTAGCCTGCGAGGATCGGCAGCATCATGCCGAAGGCCTCTTCGCCGATCTTCTTGAAGAAGGCGGCGACGGCGGTGGAGGAACCATAGGCGCCGGTGCCGGCTGCGCCCATGTCTACGAGGAATGCAAGTGCGGTGATGATGCCGCCGCCGATGACGAAGGGCAGCATGTGGCTGACGCCGTTCATGAGGTGCTTGTAGATCTGCGATCCGACGGACTCGGCCTCACCGGAGGTCGCGTCGGCGGAGGCGACGGTGCCTTCCTGTACGGGAGCCTCGTGGTTGAGGATGATGTTGATCAGGCGCTCGGGCTCATTGATGCCGGCGGAGACGTTGGTGGAGTACACCTGCTTGCCCGCGAAGCGAGCACGATCGACGTTCTTGTCGGCAGCGATGATGATGCCCTCGCAGTTCGCGATTTCCTCAGCGGTGAGGATGTTCTTTGCGCCTGCAGAGCCCTGGGTCTCGGCCTTGAGGACGATGCCCATCTCGGCGGCCTTCTTCTCGAGGTTCTCGGCTGCCATGTAGGTGTGGGCGATGCCGGTGGGGCAGGCGGTGATGGCCAGAATCTTGGGATAGTTTCCTGCGCTCGCCTGAGCTGCCTGGGCGGCCTGCTTCGCGGAAGCCTCAGCGTCGCGTGCGGCCTCTGCGTCGTCGATGACCTTGAGGAACTCCTGCGGGGTCTTCGCGGAGCGCAGAGCGTTGGCGAAGTCCTCATGCATGAGCATGGCGGAGAGGTTCGCGAGCATCTCGAGGTGCGTGTTTGCCTCGCCGTCGGGTGCGGCGATCATGAACACGAGGTCGGCCTTCTCGCCGTCGGGGGCGTTCCAGTCAACGCCGCCGGGGATCGTCATGGCCGCAAGTCCAGGATTCTTGACGGCGGCGACCTTGGCGTGCGGGATGGCGATGCCGTCGCCAACTGCGGTGGAGAACTCCTTCTCGCGTGCGAGGATGCCCTCCTTGTAAGCTCCCTTGTCGTTGAGGTTGCCGGAGGCGTCTTGCAACGCTACCAGCTGATCGATGGCATCCATCTGGCTCGAGGCATTGGCCCCGACCTTAATGCCGTCGACTTTGAGCAAGTCAGTGATCTTCACGTGCTGCTCCCTTCTGTCTTTCCTTCCCTTACAACTTGCCTTGCTATGTCCAGACCGGCAAGCCGGTCGCGGATCCTACTCGGTGACCGCGAACCCACAGTGGAGTCGCGGTTGCGTGGTTGAGGGCTTTACAGCGTAGCCAGCAATGCCTCAACCTCGGGACGCGTGGCCAGGTCGGGCGAGAACGCGCTCGCGGAGCCGGTGCACAGGCCCATGCGGAATGCCTTCTCGTAGTCACCCGTCTCGATGGTGCCTGCGACGAAGCCGGCGACCATGGAGTCGCCCGCGCCCACGGAGTTTACCACGGTACCCTTGGGGGCCTCGCTCATGGCGACCTCACCGTTCTCGCTCACAAAGACGGCGCCTTCGCCGGCCATGGAGATGAGCACGTTGCGTGCGCCCTGCTCCTGGAGCTTCTTGGCGTAGGGGACGACCTCGTCCTTGGTGGTGAGCTTCACGCCAAAGATGTCGCCAAGCTCGTGGTTGTTGGGCTTGATGACGAAGGGATGATACTTGAGTACGCGGGTGAGGAGGTCGCGCTCGGCGTCGACAGCGATGTTGATGCCGCGGCCGTCGAGACGGCTCATGATGCGCTCGTACATGTCGCCAGGAAGCGTCGACGGAACGCTGCCGGCAATCACGAGGTAGTCGCCCTCCTTGAGCTCATCGAGCTTGGCGTAGAGCGACTCGATGTCTGCATCGGTAATCTGGGGCCCGAGGCCGTTGATCTCGGACTCCTCATTGGACTTCACCTTGACGTTGATGCGGCTCATGCCCTCTGCGACTTCGATGAAGTCGCAGGTGACGCCGTACTGCTCCATCTCGGCGGCAATCTCGCGGCCGGTGAATCCAGCCATGAAGCCGAGGGCGGTGTTGTCGTGGCCGAGGTTCTTGAGCACGATGGAAACGTTGATGCCCTTGCCCCCGGGAAGGATGTTCTCGTAGTAAACGCGGTTGACCGCACCCAGCTTGAGGTCCTTCACGCGGACTATGTAGTCCAAGGACGGGTTGAACGTGACAGTGTAGATCATGCAAAACCTCCTTCTCCCATGAATTACGTATCTTACATGCTAACAGATTATGACGTCAAAAACAATCAAAAACAGGCAAAAGCAACCATTTGGAGGAGCAACTACCGTTCGGGGGCACGGGGGAACCGCCCCCCTCTAGAGCAGTGTCGATTGTGCCGGGAGAAGGGAGTCCGTCCATGCCCCGAAATGACTCCGTGTGTGTATCATTACCCCGCGACGACCTCTTCGATATTGCCGACGCTTCTGATAGAGCGTACTTCCTCGGGAAGGCGATCGGTTATGACCTTCGCGTCCGAGAAGTCGGCGAAGGTGATGAGGGAGCGCTTGTCGAACTTGCTGGAGTCACACAGCACATAGGGACGCATGGTGTGCTCGAGGGACATCTGCTTGACGGCAGCCTCGCTGAACTCGGGCGTGGTGAACCCTGATTCCAAGTCGGCGCCGTTTGTGCCCCAGAATCCGAGCGTGAAGTGATAGCGGCGGATGGCGTTGACGGTCTCTGCACCGACGAGCACCTCGGTGACGGGCTTGATCTCGCCACCAGGCAACAGGGTGCGACAACCCTTGGCGAGCAGGTGCTGCGCATGTGGCAGTGAGTTGGTGAGGTAGATGGCGCGTGTTTCGGAGATGGCTTCCACCAGACACTCGGTGGTGGTGCCGCCATCGATGAAGACGAAGTCATCGGGAGTGATGAGGCGTGCGGCATAGGTGGCAATCGCGCGCTTCTTCTCGATGTGGAGGGTTTGCCGTCCGGCGAATGGCTGGTCGACAATTACGTAGTCCCCGTGGAGGCTCGTCGCCCCTCCGTGGACCTTGTTGAGCTTGCCCATGCGGTCGAGCTTGCGAAGGTCGCGGCGAATGGTGGACTCGGACGCGTCCAGCTCGTACATGAGTTGGACGACGGAGATTGCACCACGTTTGTTAACGAGGTCCGTGATGCGCGCCAGTCGTTCTTCTGCCAGCACTCTGTGCTCCTTCCACATGCCTTGCACGCTCACTATAGCACCGCATACGTCACGAATGACCAAAATCTGCCACATCCGACCACGAGTGGTCGGACGGTGCCACCCGGTGATGGCTTCTCGGCAAGCATGGTGCAAACAGTCAACTATTTGTAAAAAGCCACATACGTGCTACCATCTAGCCTAATTGTCAACAATGGCCGTAAGGACGCCCCCCCATGGTCTTCTCCAGCTTCATCTTCCTCTTCGTGTTCCTCGCGCTTCACCTGCTCATCTATGCCTTGGTGCCTCAGCGCGCGAAGAACCCAGTCCTGCTCGCGTCGTCACTCATCTTTTATGCGTGGGGTGGTCCGCGATACTTGGTGTTGCTTATGGGAGAGACAGCTGCAAGCTGGATTTTTGCTCTGCTCATCCAAGGTGCGCAGACCGAAGGCAGGCGTCGTGCCGCTCTGGTGGGCGAGTGCGTGGTCATGCTTGGCCTGCTGGGATTCTTCAAGTATACGGGGTTCATCCTGGGCATGGTCCAAGGTGTGTTTGGCGTTCCTTCGGAGATCCCCAACATCGTCCTGCCCATCGGCATCTCGTTCTATACCTTCCAGCTCTTGAGTTACGTCATCGACGTGTACCGTGGTGAGGTGGAAGCCCAGCCAGTCTATTGGAAACTCTTGCTGTACTCTTCGCTCTTCCACCAGTGCATCGCGGGTCCCATCGTGCGTTACAAGACCGTCGCGCACGACATTGACGAGCGCCATGCGAGCAGGTCCGACGTGTACCTGGGCGTGCGTCGCTTCTGCATCGGTCTGGCAAAGAAGACGCTGCTTGCCAACGCGTGCGCCGCCGCGGCCGATACCCTCGTGCCCATCGGCTCGGATGCGCTTGCGGGCCAGGCGGTCTTGGGGTATTGGCTGGGTATGTTGTTCTACATGCTCCAGATCTACCTGGACTTCTCTGCATACTCCGATATGGCCATCGGAATGGGCCGTATGATTGGTTTCCACTATCTCGAGAACTTCAACCATCCTTATCTCGCCTCCTCGGTGCAGGACTTCTGGCGGCGTTGGCACATCTCGCTCTCGAGCTTCTTTAGGGACTACGTGTACATCCCACTCGGCGGAAGCCGTTGTGCGGTGCCCGTCTACATTCGCAACATGGCCGTGGTTTGGTTCCTCACGGGTCTGTGGCATGGCGCGAGCTGGAACTACATCCTTTGGGGGCTGTACTTCTTCGTGTTCCTCCTGCTTGAGCGCTTCGTGATCCGCGATCACATGCCCAAGCCCCTCGGTCACGTGGGCGCCCTGCTCGTCGTATTCTTTGGCTGGGTGCTGTTTAGGTTCGAGAACTTCTCGGAGCTTGCCACCGTCGTCAAGGGAATGTTTGGCTTTGCCTCTGGCGGCCTTGCCAGTCTTTCTGTGCGTACCGTCTTCTTGCAGAACATCTTCCTCATCATTGCGAGCATCATCGCCTGTACGGATGTGGGTACGCGTCTGCGCAAGTACCTGTTTACCCTTACGCGCGGCAACGATGCCATGCTCACGGCGTTTGGCGTGCTGGAGGCCGTGGTGCCGCCCGTACTGCTGCTGCTCTCCATGATTTCCTTGGCGGGCGCCAGCTATAACCCCTTCATCTACTTCCAGTTCTAGTCGTCGGCAGTGTTTGCGTGTGAGAGAGGCGCGTTTCATGGATAACGCTCAGGAGCAGAGGAATCGTGGCGGGCAGAGGAATCGCAGCGACGAACGCGAGCGCTCGCGGAGGAAGACGCGTCCACAGAACGGGGCGCAGGCCAAAGGTCGCGCGCGCCGTTCGGCGGAGTCTCCAGCGAATCGCGACGGGCGCGATCGCGGCAGAAGATCCCGGCCGACGGGGGCACGGGCGGATTCGCGTCCGCCGCGCCAAGCGTCGACATCCGCCGAGCGGGGCAGCCGCCCGCCTCAGGAGCAGAAGCGCCGCGCGCGTCGCACCTCGAAGGAGCAGGCAGCGCGCATGCGCAAGCTAATCAAGTTCCGTCGCGCGGGTGTGATTTCCGCTGCGTTTGTGCTGGCGTTCGGCGCGATTGTCGGCCTGCTCTTCTTTGCGCGACCCACGACGTCTGAGGTCGAGAAGCGCACCCTGACGGCCAAGCCTGCCTTTACGTGGAGCACCTTCTGGAGCGGGGAGTACTTCTCGGACCTGGCGCTGTGGTATAGCGATACCTATCCGCTGCGTGAGCAGCTCGTTGCGGCAGACCAGAAGCTCAGCAGCCTGCACGGCATAAAGACGGACACGCAGATGATTGGTGGGACCAAGCAGGCTGACGAGCTGCCTCCCGCAGATGCTCAGAAGAAGGATTCCGAGGCTGATGGCGAGTCGGGTGACGAATCCGAGAAGAAGCCGACCAGCGGTGCGAGCTCTCGTGCCAAGCGCGAACGTGGCGAGGTCGAGGTTCCGGCGCAGGAGGTCATGGCCGAGGCAATCCAAAACCAAGTGCTCGACGGCCTCTACGTTAAGGGCGATGCTGCCTACAACATCTATTACTTCTCGCAGGAGGCCGTGGAGGAGTATGCAGATGCGATAAACAAGGTGGCGGAGGAGCTCGAGGGCGAGGCGACCGTGTACTCGCTGGTGGCGCCTAACGCGTCGGGCATCCTCCTCTCCGACCAAGAGGTCAAGGACTTGGGCGGCACCAACCAGGTTGATGCCATTGAGTACTTCTACAGCCTCTACGACGATGGGGTCCATCCCATCGATAGTGTGCCCAAGCTGCAGGAGCACGACGATGAATACATCTTCTTCCGTACGGACCACCACTGGACGGCGTTGGGCGCCTACTATGCCTACGTTGCGTTCTGCGAGGAGAAGGGCATCGAGCCCGAGAACCTCGACGACATGAAGCACGTGAACTTTGGCGACTTCCTTGGCTCGCTCTACTCGCAGCTCAACAGTGCCGAGATGGCCGCGAACCCCGATTACGTTGAGGCGTGGATTCCCAACGGCACCAACAAGATGCGCCTGTGGGATCAGGACGGCACCGTGAGCGACGACTACAACGTGATTACCGACACGTCGGACTGGGACATCACGGGCAAGACCATGGCGTTCATCATGGGTGACCAGCCACTGCAGAAAATCGAGAATCCCGACATCGACGACGGCTCGACCTGCCTGCTCATCAAGGACTCGTTCGGCGACTTCTTTGCCCCCTGGCTCGTGGACAGCTACCAGACGGTGTATGTGGGTGACTTCCGCTACTTCGAGAGCAACATCGACGACTTCGTGCGCGAGAACGACGTGGATGACGTCATCTTCTGCAACAATGTGACGCTCGCGGGCGGCGGTGTGGTCGGACCGGCCATTCTCGGTCGCCTATAGGAGACGCGCGGCGATGGCGGGGCGGCGATGACAGCGCGACCCCGTCGACGCGTGTCAGATCATCTCGAAGTGTGCGCGGGCCAGCGCGGTGAAGATGGGCTCGAGCTCCGAGATCTGTGCGGGAGCGGTGGTCATGACGGTGACGACGTAGGTACCCTCCGAGGCAAAGACGACGCCCCCCTCCACGGTTGCGGGTTCGGAGTAGAAGTCGCCGAAATAGTCGAACCAGCCCATCTTGCTCCAGGTGCGCACGTCAGGGCCGAGCGCAGCGCGCATCGCAGAGACGGTGCGCCGCTCGAGGAAGCTGGCGAGCGTTTGTGACGGTTCGGTTCCCGACTGCAGATAGTTGTACATGTGTAGCCACATCGCGAGCAGCTGGTCGGTGTTGATGTGGGGATAGTGCCAGATGAGCATTTCTCCGTAGGAACCGTACTCGCCAGGGCCGATGCCAGCGTTCTGCAGCCATGTCGCAAAGACGTCCATGCCATAGCGTTCGTGTAGGTCGCTGTACGCATCGTCGCTTGACTCGACGATGGTCTCCTCGGCGATGGGGTAGACCTCTTCCGGACTTGCCTGACCCGTCTCGACGAGTTCTTGGAAGACGGCGGCGGTGTAGGGTGCCTTGATGCTACTCGCAGGATACTGCACGCGACCGCTGTCGTAGCGCAGGTCATTGCCGGTTGCAAGGTCGAGCATGGCGAACGAGATCAGGTCGCCGGTGTCCTCGAACTCGCCGATTGCTCGGGTTAGGACGCCGTATGCGTTGGTCGCGCGCACGGCATCGGCCGAGCTTCCCTCAAACTCGTGGGCAATTGGCCGTGGCTCCACGTACTCGTCGTGCTCGGGTCGCGGTTTGGGTTGCTCGGCCTGCTCTTTGTCGCCATTTGTTGGTAGATCAGAGTAGTGCGGGGTGGGTATGGTGAGCACAAAGAGTACGACGGAGAGCACGATTGCTGCGACGGCATAGGCAAAGAGTGGCGTACGCGCGAGCCTGCGTAGCCTGCGCAGCCGGCTGCGCCTGCGACGTCGTGGGTGGGAGGCGATTCGTTGCGGTGGGCGTCGGCGCCGTGCATGCTCGTGCTCTCGGCGGTTGCTTTCTTGGCCTTCTCGCTCGTGGTTTGGACGTTCCTCGGCCTCGTACAAGACGATTGGTTGCTCGATGCGGGGGATCATACCAGAGAGATCGGCGCGACTTGGTCGTTCTCGTCTTCTCGGCTGGGCTAGCGGGAGCGGTTGAGGCTGTGGCTGGAAGAGTTCAAACCCTTGCTCTTGTCGTTGCGGACGTTCATATGGCTGCGGACGCGATTCGCGACGCCTGCGCCTCTCGGGACGCACGCGCGCATCTCGACGGCGTTCCTCCCTGGACGGTTTCTCTTCTCGGAAGTGGCGTGCCCTTCTGGGGGTGGGCTCGCGACGAATCGCGTTCGCACTGGGCGTCGTCGGTCCAGAGCGGCGGTGAGGCCGGGGCATGGGATTCTCGGATTTGAAGTGACGTCCGCGTGGAGAGGAGCTGCCACGACGGTGCGAGCGGGAGCCGGTATCGGGCGCATGCCGTGATGAGCGCCGTGCACCACGAGCCTCATCGGTGTCCGGGCGCTTCTTGTGCTGAGCATGTTTGCCGTGTGAGCGATTCATGGCCACCCCCTCATCCGCACATAGAAGCATCCATTGTACGCTTGAAGCCCACAAAATGCTCTGCCACAATAGTGCGACAGCCAATTCGGCGCATGCCAGAGGGTTTCCTGGCAGACGCCTTCTCGCAACGGAATAGCATCTTTGATGGGAGGATCATGGCAGAGTTTATCTACCAGATGTATAAGGTGCGCAAGGCGCACGGCGACAAGGTCATTCTCGACGACGTGACGATGGGGTTCTTCCCCGGCGCAAAGATCGGCGTCGTCGGTCCCAACGGCATGGGCAAGTCCACCCTGCTCAAGATTATGGCCGGTATGGAGGACATCTCCAATGGCGAGGCGATGCTCAGCCCGGGATACACGGTGGGTCTGCTCCAGCAGGAGCCGCCGCTCGAGGAAGATAAGACCGTCCGCGAGAACATCGAGCTCGCGTTTGGTGACCTTCTGGCAAAGATTGAGCGATTCAATGCCATTGGCGAGGAGATGGCCGCG
Source organism: Atopobiaceae bacterium (assembly GCA_017533825.1). Lineage (GTDB taxonomy): Bacteria > Actinomycetota > Coriobacteriia > Coriobacteriales > Atopobiaceae > RUG440. The sequence continues at coordinate 28,520 of JAFWIE010000076.1, forward strand.
GCTGACGCAGATTTCGATGCGCTCATGGCCGAGATGGGCGAGCTGCAAGATGCCATCGACGCAGCGAACGGCTGGGATCTGGACTCGCAGCTTTCTCAGGCGATGGATGCGCTACAGTGCCCCGATCCGGACGCTCCGGTGAGTGTTCTCAGTGGTGGCGAGCGCCGTCGCGTCGCCTTGTGCCGTCTGTTGCTCGAGGCACCTGACCTGCTGCTTCTCGACGAGCCGACCAACCACCTCGACGCTGAGTCCGTGCTGTGGCTGGAGCAGTTCCTGCATCGCTACCCCGGTGCCGTGCTCGCCGTCACGCATGACCGCTACTTCCTCGACAATGTGGCAGAGTGGATCTGCGAGGTGGACCGCGGCACGCTCTACCCCTACAAGGGTAACTATTCCACGTATCTGGAGACCAAGGCAGCGCGCATGGAGGCCGAGAGCCAGCAGAACGCCAAGCGTGCAAAGAAGCTCAAGGCGGAGCTCGCGTGGGTGCGCAGTGGTGCCAAGGCACGTCAGGCCAAGGGCAAGGCGCGTCTGGCCCGTTACGAGGAGATGGTTGCCGAGGCGGCGCAGAGCAAGAAGCTGGACTTCTCCGAGATTCAGATTCCGGCTGGACCGCGCCTGGGCAACAAGGTGCTGGAAGCAGAACACCTATGCAAGTCGTTCGGCGATCGCGTGCTCATCGACGACCTGAGCTTCAGCCTGCCGCGCAACGGCATCGTGGGCGTCATTGGTCCCAACGGCGTGGGCAAGACGACCCTCTTCAAGTGCATCGTGGGGAAGGAGCAGCCCACGAGCGGTTCGCTCGAACTGGGCGAATCCGTCAAGCTGAGCTACGTGGACCAGACGCGCGAGGGACTCGACGCCGAGAAGACGATCTGGGAGGTCGTGAGCGGTGGCAACGACTACCTCATGGTGGGAGACACCGAGGTTCCGAGCCGTGCATATGTGGCTAGTTTTGGCTTCAAGGGCACCGATCAGCAGAAGAAGTGCGGGGTTTTGAGCGGTGGCGAGCGGAATCGACTGAATTTGGCGCTTACGCTGCGTCAAGGCGGCAATCTGCTGCTTCTCGACGAGCCGACCAACGACCTCGATACCGAGACGCTCGAGTCCTTGGAAGAAGCACTTGAGCGCTTCCCCGGCTGCTCGGTGGTCGTGAGCCACGACCGTTGGTTCCTCGACCGCGTGGCGACGCATATCCTCGCGTGGGAGGGCACCGACGATGAGCCGGGACACTGGTTCTGGTTCGAAGGCAACTTCGAAGCGTATCAGGCAAATCGAGAGGATCGCTTGGGTCCGGAGGCGAGCAAACCGCACCGCCTACATCGCAAGCTCACCCGCGACTAGCACGTGGGGTCACGGCGAGGATGAGGCCGCAGTTTGCAATTTCTCCACATTGCGAACAAACTTGTTGACAGGCCGGTGTGGTTTGTTATTATGAACAGGCTTGAAAACAGCACAGGGCTGGGTAGCTCAGTTGGTAGAGCAGGGGACTGAAAATCCCTGTGTCAGGGGTTCGACTCCCTTCCCAGCCACCAGACATTTCACGAGGTCAACCATGTTTATTGGTTGACCTTTTTTGTTAGCTCCGAAGTCTGTTCACCCGCATGTTCACCCGTTGTTCACCCGTGGAACAGGGGACGTGGAACAGGGGACGGGTTTTTTGTTCCAAACTTGAACAGGGGACGGGTTTTTTGTTCCAAACTTGTGGGGCAGCGGTCCTTCCTCGGGAACAGGGGACGGGTTTTTTGTTCCAAACTTGTGGGGCATCGGTCCTCCCTTGGCATAATCCCTCACATGAACAAGAGGCGTCGCCCCGAACCCAGCCGAGGGCACAAGTTGTACAATGTCCGCCCACGTGTTTGGGAACGGGAGGTGCACGATGCCGAGAATCGCACGCAAACAGAGTGCGTCGTCTATATATCATGTTATGAATCGAGGTGAGGGGAGGCAGATCATTTTTGAAGATGACTCCGACCGCGCCTTCTTCATGCGTCGATTAGACGACCTGCTGGCGGAGATGCACGGGACGCTGCTCGCCTGGTGTCTTCTGGACAATCACTTTCACCTTCTCGTCAGCGCGTCACTCGATAACCTCAAAAAGCTGATGCATCGCCTCCAGACGGGGTATGCTGGCTATTTCAACAGGGTCCATCGCCACGATGGGGCTCTGTTCGGCGGCAGGTTCGAAAGCGAGCCCGTAGATACGGAAAAGTACCTCATGACCGTCGTTCGATACATCCACGAGAATCCTGTCAAGGCGAGGCTCGGCGGCCTCGGTTACCGATGGAGCAGCTATCGCGAATATTGCAGTGGCGCCGAACATGTGAATCCGGAGTTCGTCCTCGGAGTGTTCGGTGGGGTCGGGCAATTCCGCTCGTTCCATGCCGCGGATCACGGTGACGAGAGGTGCCTTGACATGGCTGGGCTGCCCAGGCGCGGCATCGGCGACGAGGAAGCTCGGGCCATTGCAGACAACCTACTTGGTGAGGGGGTGGCGACTTCGCTTGGCGGAAGGGCCAGGGCGGAGCGGGACCAGGGCCTCGCGACGCTCAAGGAAGCCGGGCTGAGCGTGAGGCAAATACAACGCTTGACGGGCATCTCCCTCGGAACCATATCGAGGGCCGGCAGAGGTTGAACGAAAAACCCGTCCCCTGTTCCACGTCCCCTGTTCCTTTCGAATCTTGACGAGTTTCTCTGCCAATATTACAGTAATTGGTAGAGAAACACTACCAGATTAGGATCATCGATGGATGCTATCATCCTCGAGAAGCTCTCGGGCTTCCGTTTGGAGGACTACGAGCCTATACACACGCGCTCACTCGACCTGGGAGAGCCGCTCATCCCCCGCGTCGGCAATCTCGTGAAGGTCGTCGTCGGAATGAGACGCTCCGGCAAGAGCTACCGACTCTTCCAAGAGATTCGCACGCTCTTGGACTCTGGTGTACCCATGGACCAGATATGCTACTTCAATTTCGAGGACGACCGCTTGACGCCCGTGACGTCAAGGACGGGGGACCAGGTCATCGAGGCGTTCGAGTCGCTCCATCGTGGCGCACTTGCTCGCGGCGTCTATCTCTTCTTTGATGAGATACAGGAGATGAATAACTGGGGTCCGTGGCTACGTCGCGTGGTAGACACCACGAGGGCCACGATCTACGTCACGGGTTCGTCCTCGCAAATGCTGTCACGAGAGATTTCCACCGAGTTCAGGGGTCGCGCCATAGACTTCGAGCTGCTGCCGTTTTCCTTTGCTGAGCACGTCGCGGCCTTCATGCCGGGCGTTAACGCCGCTTGTCCCTCCATGGAGGAGCGCGTCGCCTTGCAGCGCGAGGTGGCGATGTATTTGGCAGCAGGCGGTTTTCCTGCTACGCACGGCCTGCCCAGGGCACAGGCCGTTGCGCTTCTGCAGGCATACGCGGAGCGTGTCGTGTCGCGCGACGTTGTGGAGCGCCACGACGTGGGGCGGCCGAGGGTGGCGGCTGCTCTAGCGCGCCGCATCCTTGCGACAAACGCGATGCCCTTTTCCGCGCGTAGGGTGGAGGGGGACCTGCGGGCGGCAGGGCTGGGGACGAGCCGGGAGACGATAGGCGACCTCATGGCCTACTTCGAGGAGGCCTACCTCGTGTTCTTCGTCAGGGAGTTTAGCTATTCACTGGCAGAAGCTACCACGAGCATGCCAAAGGTGTATGCGATCGACCCCGGGCTGGCGTTCGCCTCTGCCAGATCCAACTCCAACGCGCTCGGACAGCGGCTCGAGGACGCCGTATACCTCGAGCTCCGGCGTCGCACGGGGCTGGGACGCGCCGACTCGGTCTGTTCGTACCGCACGAAAGCTGGCGGCTTCGAGGTGGACTTCGTGGTGGGCGACGCCCTGATGGGGGACCTCTTCGAGCTGTGCCAGGTGAGCGCCGACGTGTCCGACGAGAGGACACTCTCGCGGGAGCTGCGGGCACTCTGGCAGGGGATGCGCGAGGCGGGCGCCGAGGAGAGCTTGCTCGTGACACTCGAGGGCGACGAGGTGTATCACGAGCGAGACGGTATGCGGGTGAGACAGGTTCCTGCCTGGAGATGGCTTCTCGATGCCTGAGAGCAGTGTAGCGAGGCCGTGGACAATGTGACGAGACCAAGCTCACTGGAAAAGGCGGGGTTTTGTTGAACGCGTTTGATTCCAAGCTTTGACATTGTTCGACATTGCAAAGGCGCTAACGAGCCTAGCGAAGAGGAGCCTGCCATGATTGACGAGATAGTGAACCCAACCATCCCCCAGATTAAAGAGGGAGTGACCCATGTGGCCTGCGTTGGCGACAGCATCACGTTTGGCTACGGCGTCTGGGCCACCGGGATGACGAAAGAGCATGCGTACCCGTCATTTCTCGAGCAGATAATGGGCGATGGATACCAAGCACTCAACTATGGCGTCTGTGGAAAGACGCTTCTCAGGGAGGGTGATGAGCCCTACACGTCGCACTACATGTATGACGAATCCATCCGTGCGGATTCGGAGATTTATATCATCATGCTCGGTTCCAACGACAGCAAGTGGAATAACTGGGATGCCGAGCAGTTCGGTCCGGAGTTGAGAGACTTTGTCCAAGCATACATCGATTTGGACAGCGCACCCAAGGTGTATCTTGCTACGCCACCAAGAGTGTTTTGGGAGGGGGAAAGGGGATTTGGAGTCAGCAATCACACGATAGAGAGCGAGATCGCCCCCATCGTGAGGAGTGTCGCAAAAGACATGGGCATCCCCCTCATCGACATGTATGAGAAAACGAAAGACCATCCGGAGTGGTTCGTGGACGGGATTCATCCGAACGCGGCCGGGAACGAAGAGTTAGCAAAGATCGTTGCCGCGTACCTGGCGGGAGAAGAATAGCTGGCGGCGGCGTGGCGAGGACTGAGCTGCTTGTCATCATCGAGTGATTCTCGGCGTGGTCAATGCGCTCAAGGGGTTTACTGTGGGTAGCACCTCGGTAGACCCCTTTTTTGGTTGTTCGTGACTCACCGATTTTCGATTTTCGACACAAATGATTCGATTCTCATCACGGTAGTATCCAAGAGCCTATCGCCAATCCCAATCCTTATGTATAAAACGGTTAAGGCCAGATAATACAGGGGGTTTAGGGAATGGAAGTTTACAGATTAAGGACCAACCATTTAAAAGTGGCGCTGGGCTACATGTTTGGAATTCCTGTCTTCTCGTGGTGCGTGAGGGACGCAGAGGGGGCGGTAGCAGAGGCATCGCGCCTTGTGGTTATGCGTGATGGCAAGCAGATAGCCGATACGGGCTGGGCTGCACTCGACTCCCTGGCCACTCAGATCGACGGCCTCACACTTGAACCGCGCACACGCTACGAGTGGAACGTATCCGTTCGCACCAACGCTGGCGAAGAGTCCACGTCTCAGACCGCATGGTTCGAGACCGGCAAGATGGACGAACCCTGGAATGCATCTTGGATTACCTGCGACGGAGCGGAATCCCCTCGCCATCCCGTCTTCTCGACGAGCTTCTCGCTTGTGGGTGACGTTGCCTCTGCACGCCTGTATGCATGCGGCCTGGGTCTGTATGACGCCACGCTCAACGGCATTCGCGTAAGCGACGAATACCTTGCCCCGGGTACCAATGCTTACGACCAGTGGCTTCAGGTGCAAACTTACGACGTAACAGATGCTTTGGCAGCTGCAGGAGATTCTGTGACATTGTCATTCCTTATGGGCAACGGATGGTGGAAGGGTCGCTTTGGCTTCATCCCCGAGGACCGCGGCTTCTATGGCAGCGACTGGCGACTCATTGCGGAACTGCACATTACCTATGCCGATGGAACCGAGCAGGTAGTTGGTTCTGGTGAGGATTGGCGCCTCGATCGTTCCAAAGTGTATGCCTCGAACATTTATGACGGAGAGTACGTGGATGACACGCTGCCGGCTGTTGCCCCTGTGTCGGCGACGTTGCTCGCGGCGGATGAGGCTCGCGTCACAACCGCGAAGCTCACCGACCGCCTTTCGCTTCCTGTAACCGCACACGAGACCTTTATGCCGACAATCGTAGACGTCCCATCGGGCAACCTCGTACTCGACATGGGCCAGGAGTTCGCTGGCACGTTCCGACTTCGCGTGCACGAGCCGGCGGGGACCACAGTTCACGTATGGCTGGGCGAGCTTCTGCAAGATGGTGAGTTCTACAACGAGAACCTGCGCAGCGCCAAGCAAGAGTACGTGTACGTGAGCGATGGAGACGAACACGTTCTTGAACCGCGCTTCACCTACTACGGGTATCGCTACGCAAAGATCGTGGGCCTAAGCTCCTTTGTCCCGTCGGACTTCACGGGTGTGGCGCTCTATTCCGACTTCGAGGAGGCGGGAAGCCTGACCACCGGCCACGCTCTCGTAAACAAACTCGTCTCCAACACGCGCTGGGGGATGAAGAGCAACTTCGTAGACACCCCCACCGACTGCCCCCAGCGCGACGAGCGCATGGGTTGGACAGGAGATGCCCAAGTGTTTGCGCCCACGGCCCTTTACCTGGCCGATCAGCAGCCCTTCTATCGTAAGTTCGCGTACGACATGGCGCGCGAGGCCGACAAGTTCGGAGGTGCCGCGCCGCTCGTGGCTCCCGCCTTCATGCTGGAGGGTCCCGCGTGTGCCGTGTGGGGCGACGCCACCTGCTTCATTCCGTGGCAGAGCTATCTGTTCTCGGGCGACAAGAGCGTTCTTGCCGAGCACTTCGACTACATGAAGAGCTGGGTGGATCACATTGAGAAGGTCGATGACGGCAGCAACCACGCTTGGGGCGGGCTGCATCAGCTTGGCGATTGGCTCGCACTTGACGCACCCAAGGGTGACCGCACCGGTGCCACCGATCCCGACTTCATTGCTTATCTGTACTGGTGGCGTAGCGCTACGGAGGTTGCCGAGGCGGCTCGTGTGCTTGGCATTCCCGATGATGCCTACCGCTACGATCAGATGGCCCAGCGCGTGCTCGATTACATCAATGCCGAGTACTTCACACCCAACGGGCGCTGTGCGGTAACCACCCAAACGGCCTATGCCCTCTGCATCGCTTTCGGCTTCGGCTCGCCCGAGTTCAGCGCATTCGCACTTGATCGCGCACTCGCCCGCAACGAAGGCAAGCTCGTAACCGGCTTTGTAGGTACGAACTTCCTCACCCGCGCGCTCTGCATGGCGGGCATGCCCTCCAAGGCATATGACCTGCTCCTTAACGAGGAATACCCCGGCTGGCTTCGCGAGGTGAAGCTTGGCGCCACCACCATATGGGAGCGCTGGAACTCCCTCGACGACGATGGCGTCATCACGGGCGTTGGCATGAACTCCATGAACCATTACTCCTATGGCTCCATCGTGGAATGGCTCTTTGGTTATGCGGCCGGGCTGCGCCCCGATGCCAGCGAACCGGGCTTTCGCCGCGCAATCGTGGCCCCCATTCCCAGCTGGCGCATCGGCCATCTGGAATGTGAGTACACGAGCTCGGCTGGCACCTGGCGTGTCTCATGGAATTGTCTCGACGAGAACCACCTGCGCATCGGGCTCACCGTTCCCTTTGGCTGCACGGCGAGCCTCGAGCTGCCGCATGCGCCGGAGAGTGCCTATCAGGAGTTGGGCGGCCACGAACTCGGCGCTGGCACTTATGAGGTCAGCTACCAGACGTCCACTCCACTGCGCCGTGTCCCCTCAGTGGACTGGGCAATGGGAGACCTTCTGGCGTCACCCGATACGGATGCTGTTGTCCGCGCACATTGCAAGCCTGACTGGATTGCCCCCGACGAGACACACCTCTCTATGCGCCAGCTGGCATACAAACTCGCCCGCGGGTCTCGTCCCATGAGCGAAGAAGCGCTGGCGGCATGTGACGAAGCGCTTCGTGCCCTCGCTGAGAAGGGCCCCAACGACTAAGACGTTTATCGGGCAACACGTGTCTGCCCAAATTTTCATGTTTGTAAAGTGGCCAAACGACGCATCGGGAACGCGCCGTGAAGCCGGGAAGAGAAGGGAGTTCCCATGGCAAGAGATTGGAACAAGCTCGCGACGGACGTCATCGAGCTTGTAGGTGGCGAGGAGAACATCACCTCCATCACGCACTGCGTCACGCGCCTGCGCTTCATGCTCAAGGATGAGTCTAAAGCAAACGACGAGCAGATCGGCAAGCTGGACGGTGTCATCCAAGTGATGCATGCCTCCGGACAGTATCAGGTGGTCATCGGACCCAAGGTTGGGGAAGCCTACGACGCCGTGGTGGCGCAGCTGCCTGGACTTGCCGCCGGAGAGGTTGCCGCCGATGACGCTGAGGATGAGAAGGGCGGCTTTAGCCTCAACTCGCTCTTTGACATCGTCTCGGGCATCTTCGTACCGTTCATCGGTATCTTTACCGCCGCAGGTCTTACGCGTGCCCTGGCAACCATGGCGGTTACGCTTGGCTGGCTGACTGCCGAAAGCTCCACCTACGTTATCCTCAACGCCATCGGCGACGGCGTCTTCCAGTTCCTCCCCATCTTCATTGCAAACACCGCCGCAAAGAAGTTCAAGTGCAACCAGTGGATCGCCATGGCTGTGGCAGCGTTCTTGGTGGTGCCCTCCATGGTTGGCCTCAAGGATACCTTTGCCGAGGCCGGCGGTCCTACCCTGTTTGGCATCCCTGTAATCATCCCTGACTCTGGCTACCTACAAGCTGTCTTTCCCATCATCTTTGCGGTTTATCTGCAATCATGGCTCGAGAAGCCCGTCAAGCTCATGCCGCAGATTGCCCGCGACCTCCTGGGCAACATGCTTGTGCTCGTGTGCACCTCGCTCATCACGCTGCTTGTGGTTGGTCCTGTGGTGAACACGGTCTCCGGCTGGATCGCAACCGGTCTCATGTCCATCCTAGGTGTCGCTCCCGCGCTCGCAGGCTTCCTCATTGCAGCACTCTGGCCCGTCCTCATCATCTTTGGTCTGCACTGGGGCATCATCCCCATCATGATCTCCAGCCTTATGACCATGGGCTACGACGTCATCGGCCCCATCACCAACGGCACCAACTACGTCATCGGCGCTGCTGTGCTTGCCATCCTTGTCAAGACCAAGAAACCTGGCGTGCGCACCACGGCAACGGAGTGCCTCGCATCCGCTTGGCTGGGCGGCATCACCGAACCCGCCATCTACGGTCTGCTCATCAAGTACAAGAGGCCTTTCATTACCATGGCACTTTCGTGCGGCGTCTCCGGCGCAGTGACGGCAATTCTTGAAGTGCACCAGACCGGCATCCTGACCACTTCCGTATTCACGCTGCCCGTGCTTGGCGCCACGCTCGGTGTAGGACACCTCGTGGGCATCGGCGTAGCGGCGGTCGTAGGATTCGTGACCACATTCCTCTTTGGCTTCAACGACAGCATGGTCACTGACGAATAGTCCTTCCTTCCTTTCCGGGGTCATCTGAAATCGAATTCCAGGTGACCCCGACTTCAGACTTGCATGTATCGTAGATGAGGAGAGAATAATGAGTAGGAACTATCTTTGTTTGGACATTGGCGGTACCAACACGCGCATCGGCGTGGTGAGCGAGGATCTCGAAGTGAGAAGCTCTGAGATTCGTAGCACTCCCGAGCTCGCAAGGCATTCCATTGCCGAGGGATTGCAGGAGCTCGTTGCCGAGTGGATTGCACGCGCCAAGGGCGACCAGAGAATCAATGGCGTGGTTGTGGGCGTGCCCGCCACGGTGGACGAAGCGTGCCGTCGCGTTTTGCAGGCACCCAACGTAGACGGCCTCTCCGGCCTCGACCTCGCGGATTTGCTGGAGGACGTAGCTGGCGTGCCCGTCGTGGTGGAGAAGGATGTGAACCTCCTGATTCTGTCCGACATTCACGATTTGGGCATTGATCCTGCCGCATCAGTGGCGGGCGTGTACTTCGGTACGGGTATCGGCAACGCACTCTACTTGGGTGGCACGGTTTGGCATGGAGCACATGGCGTCGCGGGTGAGCTTGGTCACGTGCCGCAGTTCGGCCACACGGAGACCTGTGGCTGCGGTAACCCCGGTTGTCTTGAATGCTTCGGAGGCGGACATCATCTTGCCGCGGTCATGAAGCGCGCCTTTCCCGAGACGCCCATTGGCAAAGCATTCGTGTATCATAGCGCAGCTCCCCAGATAGTGGAAATCCTGGACGCCATGGCCATTGCGGTCGCGACGGAGGCGAATGTCCTCGATCCAGCCGAGGTGATTATCGGTGGCGGACTACCTACGATGGAGGGCTTCGACCGAGAGGCATTTGCGGAACGCGTCCGTACCCATCTGCGCAAGCCGTATCCCGCGCAAACCCTGAGCATGAGGTACTCCCGCCAAGGGCAGCTGAGCGGACTCGTTGGCGGTGCCCTTAGGATGTCGGCTCGATAGGATTGCTGGTTGCGAGGGCTCGGTAGGATCGCGGGCTTATGCCGGTGACTGCAGAGAAGCGGTACGAAAAGTTGCTGGTCGAAGCAAAACCCGCCTGTCCGGCAATGTCCCTTATGGGAAGCGAGGTCTCCGCAAGCAGCTGCTTGGCGCGCGTTATGCGAAAGCGAATCAAGTAGTCATGTGGAGACGTCCCGAGGGATTGCCGGAACAGACGGGTGAGGTAACTGGGGCTGACGCTTGCGGCCCGTGCAAGGTCGTCGATGATAAGCGGCTCCGAGTAGTGACTGGCGATATAAGACTGCGCGATGGCAACGGGATTCTCTTTGGGGATTTCCTCACGAGCCTTCGATATAAGAAGCTCGGACAGAATCGCATGCACGGCAATGCCCACCAGCTCGCTGTTCTCTATGGATTCGGTCTCCAGGCGATCAAAGATCGTCTCAAAATGAGTCACGACGCGCGTGCGCGAAACGACGTGGGGGCTGAGCGCCGGAAGTCCAAGGCGCTTCGCCACGGCATCAACTCCCACGCCTTCCACGTGAGCCCAGTAGTGATGCCAATGGTTGGCCTGCGAAGCAGTACCGTATTCCTGAGGTGTGCGGCAATCCATGAGGAGGGCCTGTCCGTGGCGTATCGTCGCCGTGTGATTGCCCTGACGCACATAGCCAGTGCCTCCAAAGGTATAGAACAGCAAGTAGCTGTCCTTACGCTCGCGTGCGGTGAGGAAGTGCTCGCGACCGTAAAGCGTACCGGCCTCGGTGCACAGAAAGGGTTGCTCGAGCTGCATTGCGCTTGGTGTGGTGACGAGCCAGAAGCTGCGTGAATCCAAATCGCTGCGAAGCTTATACCGATTATCTGTCCGTCCGCCCTTACTTCTCACCGGTCCCCCTACGCACTCGATAAGATGGAATTGTTGTATCACGAAATGATGGGAGAAATGACGATGGCACTGATACAGGTTAACTACTTCTCCAACGCGCTGGCACGCACTGTTCCGGTGAACGTCGTACTGCCTGCAGACAAAGTGGACTCCAAGACACATCGATATGCATCGTTTGTTAAGCCGTTCAAGACACTCTACCTATTGCACGGCATGTTTGGTAACTACACTGACTGGGTCACGAACACACGTGTACAGCGCTGGGCAGAAGAGCGCAATCTGGCGGTAGTCATGCCGTCGGGCGACAACATGTACTACGTGGAAAGCCTTCTACCATTCAACGATTACGGTGCCTTCGTGAGAGAAGAGCTACCGCGAATCATGCGCGCGATGTTCCCCCTGTCGCAGAAGCGCGAGGACACCTTCATAGCCGGCCTCTCCATGGGCGGCTTCGGTGCCCTGCGCAATGGTTTCAAGTACTCGGACACCTTCAGCCGTATCGCCGCCCTCTCCAGTGCGCTCACGGTGCTCGATCCAAAGGTGCCCCCCATTGCTGGTGACAAGGCGGTGTTCGGCGACCTCGAAGCGGCCACGCAGACCGATAAGGATTTCTTGGTTGCCTATAGCCAGCTACGTGCGCGCGTAATGACTGGAAAAGCTACGATGCCCGCGATTTACTTGGCCTGTGGGACCGAGGACGGCTTCTTGGAGAGCACGCGCGCCTTCCGCGACCAGCTCGTAGGCGACGGCGTGGACGTGACATACGATGAGCAGCCCGGAGGCCACGAGTGGGACTTCTGGGATGCTCAGATCAAGAAGGTCATCGACTGGCTTCCGCTCGATGACGCAGACCAAGGTTTTGGCAGCGGCGCCATTGACTAGCATGACGGGCATCTCCCTCGGGCCCATATCGAGGGCCGGCAGGGGGTTGAACGAAAAACCCGTCCCCTGTTCACGCGCACCGTGGAACGAAAGACCCGTCCCCTGTTCCACGGTGGAACGAAAAACCCGTCCCCTGTTCCACCACCCTGTTCACCCGCGAAGCGGGTCTATTCTACCGAGCAAACACTACCTATTACATTATTGAAGGAAACGCAACCGTAACCTGTATAATATAAAGAAGTCTGCATAAGGTGGGGAGGGCTGCGCATGGACAAGACAATGCGTTCGAACATTGTGTCTCGGGTCGCATTGACTATCTTGGCTGTGCTTTCTATTTCGTTCATGCTCGTGGGCGTGAGTCGTCTCTACGGCCTGTACAAGAACCTAGCCGCGAATGACGGGTCTATGGTGCGTGCGTCGCTTCGGGACAAGAAGCAGCATGCCGTTCTCTTCCTCTCGTCTTACAGCCAGTCGCACTTCTCCGTGCCCCTGCAGTGGGACGGCATCAGTGAGGCGTTCGAGGGGACAGAAGTCCTGCTCGACACCGAGTACATGGACATGAAGAACAATGCCGACGACGAGTCCCAAGTCCTCTTCGAGCGACTCCTGCGCCACAAGCTCGAGTCACATGCCTACGAGGTGCTCATCGTCGGGGACGATGCGGCTCTCAACTTCGCCGAGGAACACCGCGATGACCTCTTCAAGGGGGTGCCAGTCGTCTTTCTCGGCATCAACGACCTCGACCACGCGCGCAGGGTCCACGACGAGGGGTGGGCTACCGGCATCCCCGAGCAGTCCAACATGTCCGCAGTCTTTAGGGCAGCGGCGGACATCTTCGATGCGTGCGACACCTTCGTCTGCATCGTGGACGATACCGAGACCGGTAAGGCGGACGTCGTGTCCCTTGAGCAGGTAATGCCCCTGTTCCCTGACCATCAGTTCGAGATTGTCAACCTCTCCCACTTGAGCGAGGAGGAGTTCCTGAGAAGGATGGAGGGGCTCAAAGACAACACCATTGTCTTCGAGCTCGACGCCTTCAAGGACCGTGACGGTAAGGTCTACACCATTGACGACGTGTGTCGGCTTCTGGCAGGCAGCTGTCCACGCCCGGTCTTTCGGGTGAGCACGGGCGGGGTGGGCAACGGGGCCCTCGGCAGTGGCTTCCTCGACTTCACGAAGTTCGGCATCGATGCTGGGCAGATGGCTATCGACATCTTGAACGGCCAGGAACCTTCCGATATCGACTTGGTCAGCAAGCCTGCCATGGAGTATGTCTTCGACTACCAGCAACTCAAGCGCTTCGACATCAGGAATTCCCAGCTACCGGACAACTCCATCGTTTTGGGCAGCGACTCCAACCTCATGGAGAGTTACGGGGCCATTCTGCAGCCCCTGTCCTACGTCCTCATGGGCTTCGCCTGCCTGACCCTCTTCCTTGTGCTGGAGTCCATCAAGTCACGGAGGAGCGAGAGGGACCTCTACTACCGCCACTACCATGACTCCCTGACCGACCTGCCCAACCGAAACGCCACCAGGCTGCTGCACGGGAAGCGGGCCGTCGGCTCTGTCGCCCTCATCGATATCGACGGTTTCCGCTTCATTAATGAGGTTTATGGCTACAGTAGCGGCGACATGGTCATAAAGACCTTGGCGGACCGCCTGCGTACCCTGCCCGAGCTCAGATGTGCCCGCTATGGTGCGGACGAGTTCCTCGTTCTGTTCGACGGTGACGTCTCGCAGGAGTGCACGCTGTTTGACAAAGTGGTCAGGCTCACGCACGAGCCAGTCCAGGCAGACGACCAATCGATTGAGATTTCCTGCTCGGCCGGCATCGTCATCCGCGATGGGGACCAGACCCTTGAGGAGCTCATGACCGATGCCGATTTGGCCCTCTATGAGGCCAGGGAGTCAAGAGGGCGCAGTCGCTACGCATTCTACAGCCCTCAGATGCGGGAGAAGATTGACGGCAAGCGCCAAGTCATCAGTTCGCTGGATCGCGCAATCGCCGAGGAGAGCTTCAAGGTGGTCTACCAGCCCCAGATTGACTTGGCAAGCGGGAGGCTGCACGGATTCGAGGTTCTGTGCCGCTTAAAGGACGATCTCTACTACCCGGATGTGTTTATCCCTGCGGCGGAGAGCGTCGGCCTTATCATCCAGATCGACCGCATCGTGACCAAGAAAGCGGTTGAGCAGATGCGGGCTTGGAGAGACGCGGGCTTCGAGGTTCCGACGATATCGATTAACTACTCGCCTATACAGCTCAAGGACACCGAGTATTGTGCTTGGCTCAAGGGACTCTTGGACGAGGCACAAATCCCAGCCAATCTCATCAAGCTTGAGGTCACAGAGAGTGGGTCCTTCGCCGGTAAGAGGGCCCAGCGGTTCTTCTCGGAGGTCCACGAGATGGGAATGCAGCTGGCACTCGACGACTACGGCACCGGCTACTCCACCCTGAGTGCCGCGACCGTCTATCCCATGGACTACATCAAGATAGACAAGTCCGTGAACGATAGCCACCTGCAACCAGGAAGCGAGCAATACCTCGAGTCCCTCGTGAGCTTCATCCACGGTCTCGGCAAGCGCGTGGTGGCCGAGGGCGTCGAGGATGCAGTCCAGATTGAGCTGGCGAGGAAGCTCCAAATCGACTACATCCAAGGCTACTACTATTCGCCGCCTCTCGATGCGGCTGCGGCCGAGGCGTGGTTGGTCAGGCGAGCATAGTCTCGGACGTCGCCGGCGGGGTTCTCTGCGTCGCCATTCTCGGGTTTGACTCGTCTAGGGCCATCTTTTATGAGACGCCATGAGCGGCGGCGGATGGAACGCGCCGGCGACGATGGAGGAGGCCAAGGATGCGCTCTCTATGGTGCAGTTTTATATACTAACTTCGGTCCCGAGTATGCGAATCTCTGGTTAGAGGAGAGGGGCTATCCCCGGGTCAAACACGAAGCCTTTCGCTCGGGGGCGGGAATCTCGCAACTGCGTCGGTTCTGGCTCTCCAAGGTTGAGGGAACTGGAGAGTGGGTCAACGATGGCTCCCTTACGTATTAAGTGGTCGCAGCCATGACCTCCGGTAGGTTGTCCAAGGCGTTCGAAAGGGGTGCCCCATCGTCGTTCTTGGACGTGCTTGCCTGACGTCAACAGATTGAGGTTCGTTGGCCAACCGTTGTTTTCGGTTGGCCTTCTTTGATTGGGCACTCACGTCGCTTCTCATTTCTTCAGGCGTACAATTGCTCCATTGCACTCGTTGAAAGGGGCGATCCATGCTGACGCTTAGCCAAAACCGTCGTATTCTGCCACTGCACCATGTCGTTCTCGCATTCGTCTGTGCGCTGCTGTGTGTTGCGGTACTGAGTGGTTGCGGGGGCGATGCTCAGCAGCAGGCGCCAGAACCGCCCGCGGATGCTGCCGAGACGAGCGCGGCCGAAGAGTCGAGCTCGGATTCGCCGAGTTCCTCCCACGTCTCGACCGACGACGCTGCGAGCGGTGCCGCCGCTGATGACATAGTCGCGACCGATGCCGCAGATCCGTCGAAGCCGCAGCCTGAGCCCGCCCCGAAGGTTGACGAGACGCTGGCCAAGCGCTGGACGGAGGACTTCAATCGCATCGCGGACGCGTCGGGGATGACGGTGTGCATTCGCGCCATCGACCTCGACACCAATACCAGTGTGGACATTCGTGGCGACGAGAAGATGGCTTCCGCAAGCATGATCAAGCTGCTTATTGCCGAGGCGTTCCTGCATCAGGTGGCTGACGGGACCTACACGTTGGACGATACGTACACGCTCAAGGATACCGATATCGTAGGTGGTACTGGGTCGCTCCAGGGCTCTGGTGCGGGTGCACAGGTGAGCTATCGGGACCTCGTGTGCAAGATGATCAGCGAGAGTGATAACGTTGCCACCAACGTGCTCATTGATGCATGCGGCATGGACGCATTCAATAAGGAGGCCAAGGCACTCGGCCTGAAAGCGACCGAGGTCAATCGTCGCATGATGGACTTGGACGCGTCGGCGGCCGGTGTGGAGAACTACACGTCGGCCAATGACGTGGCGGCACTTCTCGAGCTGGTGTACAAGAAGGAGTTTGTGAATGCCGAGATGAGCAAGCTCATGATGCAAGCGCTCGAAGCACAAGAGGACAGCGAGTGCATCTCGCGGGGCTTGCCAGAGGGTGTGGTGTTCGCGCACAAGACGGGTAGCCTTGCCACCGTGCGCCACGACGGTGGCATCGTGGAGGGACAGAGGCCCTTTATCCTCGTGACGCTGTGCGGTGGCGAAGGCTTCAGCGAACCCGCCGCCCAAGATACCATGGCCCAGCTTGGTGGGGCAGCGTATGCTGGAGGCTTGAAGGCAGTTGCCTGAGCTGCGATAACCGACGAAGCGGCTGGAGAGTGATGGCCGCACGCGATGTAGAACGGAGCTTTTCGAAGCGAGGGGGATAACATGGAGCGTGTCTTTTATATCTTTTGTCATGGCCTCAATGGATGCGGGCAGTATGACGAGAAGTATGCGAAGAAGCCCTACTGGGGCGGCGCCTCGGGTGACGTTGTCGCGGAACTCCGCGAACAGGGATACGAAGCCTACGCAGCGAGTGTGGCGCCGCAGGGGAGTGCGTGGGACCGCGCCTGTGAGCTGTACGCACAGCTGGCTGGCGCCAGGACCGACTATGGACTGGCACATGCGAAGGAGTACCAGCACGAGCGCTTCGGCCGCGACTTCACGGGGCGGCCGCTCATCTCCGCATGGGACGAGGACACGCGACTGGTGCTCATCGGTCATTCGTTCGGAGGAGCGACGATACGGCTCCTGAGCGAGCTGCTCGCCAATGGCAGCGAGGCGGAGCGCGCGGCAACCGCGCAGGACGACCTGTCTCCGCTCTTTGTGGGCGGCATGGCCGAACGCATAAAGGCAATCGTGACGCTTGCCGCGCCGACGAACGGAACCGTCGCCTACGACATGGTGCGCGATCCCAACTTCGACACCAAGCGCATCAAAGTCGGCCTTACGTATCGGTTGCTGGACCGGTTGGTGAAGTCGAGGACGAGGATTCGCATGGATGGTCGTGACCAGCGCGATTGGGCGAGCTTCGACATGTTGCTCGACAACGCACAGGCGCTCAACGCGCGCATCTCGACCTTGCCGCATGTCTACTATCTCAGCGTCGCTTGCGATGCCACGTTGGCGGCGGAGGAGGACGGGATGCGTTCGCCTGACCTCGAGTTGGTCGATCCGCTCTTCGTGCGGACCTCCATGCTCATGGGTCACTACTGTGGCACGACGGCGGCCGGCTGCGTGGTGGATGACGCATGGCATGCCAATGACGGCCTGGTAAACACCATATCCGCGCGTGCTCCCTTCGGTGTGTCGCAGAAGCCGCTGGAGAGGGACCACATCGAGAAGGGCGTGTGGAACGTCATGCCCGATCTCCACGCCGATCATGGCTACTTTCAGGGCGGGTTCGTCGTGAAGCATGATCCGCGCCCGTTTTTCCAAGACCTCATGGATTTGCTGGCGACGTTAGACTAACCGCTCTCCAAGACCGCCCTCCTACAGTGGGAGGGCGGTCTGTTCCACAGTCCTTTTTCCTCTTGCGCCTAGAACCAATGTGGGCCTACAATATCTCCACGTTTTGCAACGTACGGAAGGAAGGAACTGTACATGAAGAAGTACATTGCAGAGTTCATCGGCACGCTAACCCTCACCACACTGGGATGTGGCACCGCCATGCTTGTGGGCTGCGATGCCGCTAACGGGAGCGGGTATCTGCTCACCGCACTGGCCTTTGGTCTCTCGATCGTCGCCATGGCTTACAGCATCGGCAACATCTCGGGCTGCCACATCAATCCGGCGGTCTCCCTGGCCGTCTTCATGAGTGGCGGACTGAAGGGCAAGGACTTCGTCGGATACGTGATCGCGCAGCTTGCTGGCGCTCTGACGGGTGCCCTCCTGCTTCTGGGCGTCTTTGGCTTGGGCGGTGTGCCCGATCAGACGGGCGGCTTGGGCTCTAACGGCTTGGCAGGCGTCAACGGCAGCTTCGTTGCGGGCCTCATCGTCGAGTGCCTACTTACCTTCATCTTTGTGCTCACCATTCTGGGCGTCACCTCGTCCAAGTTCCGTCATGGCTCGCTTGCCGGTCTGGTTATCGGCCTGACGCTCACCTTCGTGCACATCTTCGGCATCGGTCTCACTGGCACCTCCGTCAACCCCGCCCGCAGCTTCGGCCCTGCACTCGTGGCCATCTTCACGGGCAACCTTGCCCCGATTGCTAGCTTGTGGGTCTTCATCGTTGGCCCGCTCGTGGGCGCTGCCCTCGCGGCAATCACCTATGGCGCGCTCGAGTCGGACGAGTAGCCACAACTCCTCACGTCCATGGGAAGGTGGCGGGTCGTTTGTCGCGTGTGACAAACGACCCGCCACCTTCTCGCTTTGTCACCCTTGCCTTCAGAAGCGGACGCGGAAGTCGTACTCGCTGCTGAGGGGTTTGATGTCCTCGCTCTCGGCTATAACATAGGAGGGCTGGTAGCGGCCCCACGCATGACCGAGGCCACCAAAGAACTCGGCGATCTGGCGTGACGTGCCCTGTAGCTCCATGCTTACGCTCCCATCCCATTCGTTGCGCACCCAGCCTGTTGCTCCGATTTTGTTGGCAAGTGCGCGCGAGGTCCACCGGAATCCCACGCCTTGGACCTCGCCCTCGAACCGCAGGCGAACCCTGCGTACGGATTGCTCGTCGGCCATGGACGTTCCCTTTCATCTGGTTAGTGTCTGTTCCCTTATCATACTTGCACATTCTTGGGCCGCGCGCGCGTACAATGTCGTGAGTCGAACGAGGGAGGGCTTGTGGACGATACCGGCTGCACAAGAAAAGAATTCGTATCGCTTCTGGCGGCGGGCTCTGCCCTGGCGGTTGCTGGATGCGTCGGGCTGGACAGTCCACACGCGTTGAGTGCCGACGAGCAGCCAACAAAGGCGAAGCAGGAGGCCGAGTCCGAGGTGGAGGAGCCGGCCGAGCCTGAGGTGGACCTGGACGAGTTCGAGAAGCTCGCCATCGACATGGACGCGTGGAAGTTCGACTCTGAGAACGGCGTCTTCTACCAATTGGGCATCCCGTACTGCTTGGATCCCGCGTCCGAAACCTATGAGTCATTGGCCATCTTCGTGCCGGGGGCGTACCTTACGGCTAAGGCGCACGGTCGCACGTACTCCTGCACCGTCAACGAACGCACGACTGTGGGCTCGTTTACCGCACACACGGCGCCCGTGCTCATGCCCATCAATTCGGGAACGCTCAATGCGCAGGTTAGTCCTACAAGCTATTCCCATGCGGGTCTCGAGGACTACCTCAAGGCGGGCTTCGTGTACGTGTATGCCGGCTTCCGTGGTCGCACGGCAGGCTTCGAGAGCGCGGGAAGCGGCGCGTACTCCGGTGGGGATCCCTGGCCGGTGGTTGACTTCAAGGCGGCGGTGCGGTACTTGCGCTACAACGCGTCTGTCCTTCCCGGCGATATGAATCGCATATTCACCTGCGGATTCAGCATGGGTGGTGGGATGAGCGCCCTGATGGGCGCCTCGGGCGACAGCGAGCTCTTCCTGCCCTACTTGGAGGAGATTGGCGCGGCGACTCACGATGCTGAGGGCGAACCCCTCTCTGACGCCACATGTGGCTCGGCGTCCTGGTGTCCCATCACATCGTTTGACGCTGCGGATGCAGCCTATGAGTGGATGATGGGCCAATACGTCGATACGGGCTCGCGAGCGGATGGTACATGGACGAGCCTGCTCTCTCGTGACCTCGCCGTTGCGTATGGTAACTACGTTAACGAGATCGGCCTCTGCGACGCAGGTGGACAGCGCCTCTCGCTTGATGAGACGTCGGGTGAGGTGTTTGCAGACGGGACGTACTACGCCTATTTGGTTAACCTGATTCAAGAAAGCGCGACCGCTTTCTTTGAGAATACCGCCTTTCCCTACACCTTTACGCCCCAGCACGTGCTGAATGCGAGCTTCCCAGGAGACCCCGCGCTCCAGAGCGCAGGCGCGGGCAGCGCAGATGTGGACATGGTGACGGGTGACGCCTCTGCCCAGGCGGCGGGCGTAGGCATGGGGGAGTCGCGACACGGCGAGGGAATGATGCGGGTCCAGTCGGTGGTGTACAACACCCAGAGCGACTACGTGAACGACCTCAATGCTGAGGCATGGTGGCTTACCTTCAACGAAACGCGCGCCACCGTGCGCATTTCGAGCATCGGTGACTTCGTGCGCCACCTCAAGGACGCGGCAAAGGACGTCGGTGCCTTCGACGCGCCAGATCGCTCGACGGTAGTGAATCAGCTCTTTGGCGTGGATGACAGCGGCTCATTGCACTTCAGCGGGATGATGCGTGACCTCATCGTGCAGGGCAGCAGTACCTACTCGAAGGGGGAGGGGTTCGACGCGGCGTATGTGCAGGACTGGACTGGCGACCTCGATGTGTTGGACTCCTTGGGTGCAGACATGCAGACGCGTGTGGGTATGTTCAATCCCCTGTACTTCTTGTGCGAGACCTACGAGGGTGCTGGATCGTCGGTTGTCGCGCCTCATTGGCGCGTGAACTCCGGCCTCTTCCAAACCGATACATCTTTGTGTACCGAGGCAAACCTTGCTTTGGCGCTCGATGCCCACGAGAAGGTGACCGACGTGGCATTCACACCGGTGTGGGGGCAAGGACACGTCCTCGCTGAGGTTGCGGGCACTGCGGAGGCGAATCTCATCGCTTGGATTGTGGAGTGTTGCAAGGAAAATAGTTCAAAATAGAGTCGCGTGCCTCCTTGCTCAAGGCCATTCACAAAAAGTGCACAATTCTATAGGCGTGTGGTATAATCTTCTCGGCTATCGGGAGGAGTGCCCATGTTTAGTGTCGGTGAGTTCATTGTTCATCCTGGTCAAGGAGTTTGCAAGGTGGAAGGGATCGTCCAAGAGCCCATGGCGGTATACCAGCTGATGCCCGTCGGCCAGCGCCATCCCATGCGCATTAGCTTTCCCTTGGCAAGCGCAGATAAGCTCAGGCCCATCCTCTCTCGTCAGGAGGCCATCGAGATTATTGACGAATATCCAGACATGTCGGTGGACCCGTATACCGGCAAGAGCAATGCGATCGAGGAGGAGCACTTCAGGCATAAGATTCGTACCGGCTCGTGCAAGGACTCGGTACGTATCGTCAAGACCTTCCGGAAGCGCATTGCCGATACGCGTGCGCGCAACAAGAAGCCTCCTGTGGTGTACGAGCGCATCCTCAAGCAGGCGAGTCAACGGTCACTCGAGGAGCTTGCCGTTGCGCTTGAGTTGACGCCGGACGATGTGCGTCTGCTCTTTGAGCAGCGCGTCGACGAGTCAGCGAACTAGTGCTCAGTCGGCTCTGTCTGGTAGCGTGAAGTTGCCTCGTGGTCGGTGCGTCTGCGGGCCACGAGGTTACTGCTTTTTCATGGCATGGTCATGGCCGTCGCCTTTGCTACAATGTCTCTTTATCGAACGCAGATTGGGGGATGCCACATGGGTACACACGATGCGGCCGCGCAGGGTCGCGCCATCATAACGGTGCTGGGAAGCGATCGGTCGGGTATCGTCGCAGCTGTGGCGGGCGCCTTGGCCACCTGCGACGCAAACATCCTCGACATCTCGCAGACGATCCTGCAGGGGATCTTCACGATGACGATGCTCGTCGACCTCGGTTCGGCTACCGTCCCGTTTGCAGACCTTCAAGCGCAGCTCAATGCCCTTTCGGAGGAGCTGGGCGTGCAGATTAGCATGCAGCGCGAGGAAGTATTCAACTTTATGTATAGGCTTTAAGGTAAGGGGGGTCGAGCAATGCCCATGCCACAGATTAGGGAGCGCATCCGCACGTTCCTCTCCGAGAGAGAGACCTCAGCATTCGAGCACGAGGTAGACAACTATCCCATGCCATCGGTGTCTCTGGGCATACCGCCTGCAGCGCAACAGCTCTACGATGGCATGAATCACGTGGGCGCCATTCCTTCCGATCTGTATGAGCGCTATGACGTGAAGCGCGGTCTACGTAACGCTGACGGCTCGGGCGTGCTCGTTGGACTCACCACCATCTCGAGCGTGCATGGCTACAAGCGCGAAGGCGGTCGAGTGGTCCCCGACAAGGGCGAGCTTACGCTACGCGGTTACAAGATGGCCGATCTGGTGAACGGAAGCTTTACGGACAATCGCTTTGGTTACGAGGAGGTCGCCTATCTGCTGCTGGCAGGTGCGCTTCCCACCGAGTCCCAGTTGGCCGACTTCAACGCGCGCGTCGCCTCGCGTCGTCAGTTGCCCGAGAGCTACCTGCAGATCTTCCCTCGCACGACGTACAGCCAGTCCATTATGAACGTTTTGCAGCGCGCGACGCTGCTGCTCTACGCATTCGATCCGACGCCGGATGACGTCTCGCCCGTGCACGAGGTGGATGTGGCGCTCTCGTTGCTGGGAAGATGGCCGCGCGTGGCGAGTGTTGCCCATGCCGCCTTCCAAGCCAATCAAGAGGATCGAAAGTTCGCGATACCGCCTGCGCGTGAGGAGTATTCCGTTGCCGAGAGCATTCTCGATGTCCTGCGTGGGGACGAGGGCTTCACGCGCGACGAGGCGCTGCTCCTCGACGTCATGCTCATGCTTCACGCAGAGCATGGTGGCGGCAACAATTCGACCTTTGCCACTCGCGTGCTCTCGTCGTCGGGAACCGATGCCTACTCGGCCTATGCGGCCGCGCTCGGCTCGCTCAAGGGACCCAAGCACGGTGGGGCCAACTACAAGGCGGGTGAGATGATCGACGACATCGCCGCCCACGTGCAGGATTGGGACAATGATGACGAGCTGGCCGCCTACCTTACGCGCATACTGAAGCGCGAAGCTTTCGACCATACGGGTCTAATCTACGGTCTGGGTCACGCCGTCTATACCGTGACGGACCCCCGCGCGGAGATTGTGAAGAAGTATGCCGGCAGGCTCGCCGACGAGTGTGGGCAGCGCGAGAAGTTCGAACTCATCAAACGCGTCGAACGGCTCGGTCCGTTGCTTATGCGTGATGTACGCGGCATCACCAAGCCCATCTCGACGAACATCGACATGTACACGGGGTTCGTGTACTCAATGCTGCACATTCCCCAAGACCTCTTCACCCCGATTTTTGCCATCGCACGCATGGCTGGTTGGGCGGCGCACCGCATGGAAGAGCTGTACGGTGCGGCACGTATCATACGTCCGGCCTACAACTCCTACATGGATGAGCTCACCTACGTGTCGTTGCCCAATCGAAAGTAGGGACGACGTTGGCTGAGGTGCCGCGCATCGTATTCTGCGACATGGACGGCACGCTCCTTGCGAGCGACAAATCCATTCCGAACGAGAATCTACGCGCGCTCGACCTTTTGGCGAAGCGCGGCATCCCTTTCGTTCCCTGTACGGGACGACCGGTAGTTGGTGTTCCGGAGGTAGTGCGTGCCCATGAGGCAGTCCGCTATGTCGTTGGCGCCAATGGCGGCGTGGTGCGCGACGTGCGCGCGGGTGCGAATCTCATGGCCACAGGCATCGAGAAGGACGCTGTTCTCGCCCTCTACGAACGCGTGCGCGAGTGGCCCATGACCTTCGATGTGTTTGCCGATGGGGTGGTGTACTCTGAGCGCGCACGGTATGACTCCATGGGTTCGCTGAACATCGACCCAGCGACGTTGGCTACCTTGCGTCGAGTACGGACGCCCGTAGACCTCACGGTGCCTCAGATCGTGGCGCGGGCAACCTGCGTGGAGAAGCTCACGTGCTTCTTTGGCGACCTCGGTATTCGCGAGCGTTTGGAGCAGGCTGCACGTGAGGTCGGGTGCTTCTCGTTCGCGCGAGGCGACCGCAATGACCTCGAGCTCATGGCACCCGGCGTCTCCAAGGGCACGGCACTCGTCTGGTTATGCGAGCATTTGGGCATTCCCGTGTCATCTGCCGTTGCCTTTGGCGATGAGGACAACGACGCGTCCATGTTGCAGGCTGCCGGCCGCGGCGTTGCCATGGCGAACGCCACGGAGGCGGTCAGGGTGGTAGCGGACCATGTGGCCGAGTGCAACGATGACGCGGGCGTAGGACGTTACTTGCTGAGCATCCTATAGTCTTTGCATGGGGGCGCCCCTTTTGAGAAATCTCTCAAAAGGGGCGCCCCCATGCAAAATGATGTCTGTGTGCTGTGCTTACTTGCAGTAGGCTGCCCAGTCCGCGGCGTTGCCGTAGAAGAGGTTGAAGTCGAAGTAACCGTTGGTGCCGGCGCTCTCAAGCACGCCATTGCCCGTGTACTGGAAGATGGTGGGTATACGACCCCATGCACCCCAGCCCATCGAGGATTGCCACGGATCCGTCTCGTACCCCACCGTATCCTCATAGCCGCCGTATTCCGCACCCCACAGGGGGTACTGGTTTGCCACAGAGGACCAGTCGTAGTAGTTTGTGTAGCTCTTGCTGGTATACAGGAAAGGCGTGCCACCGAACCTCGACTTCATGCGGTCGAGGAACTTCTTGCACCATGCGACATCCATGCCGCTTGTGAAGAGCTTGTTGCCCACTCCCTCCCAGTCCAGGCAGGCAATGGCACGTCCCTTGTAATCCTTGATTGCATCATAGAAGGCATCGGCCTCCGCTACCGCATCGTCACCGTTCGCGTAATGGTAGAAGCCCAGCAGGCGGCCAGAGTCGAGGACCTGATTCGCCCAGGTCTTGTACCAGGGGTTGTAACGCGTGGCAGGCTTGCCTGGGGTCGAGATGCCTTCCGTGGCTTTGATGATGAAGAACTGGGCATCGGTCTGAGCGATGTTGATGCCTTCGTTCCAACCGGAGATGTCGATGCCGTTGAGTCTGCGGGTGTGGACGAAGGAAACCTGCGCAGTGCCGGGAGCCGCGGCTCCCTTGCGTATGATGCGTACTTGGTATGCTTCTATGGGATGGGAGGTAGAGTCGCTGCCCGCTATGCTCCCGTTCTTGGTCCAGCCGAGCCATCCGTAGTTGGCGACGTGGACGCGATACCACACGTCAAAGAACTTCGAGACGGTGCCGGAGAGCTTCATGCGCAGGGCCGTGACGTTCTTGCCAGCGCTGCCGGTAGTCTCCCAGTTCTGTGCCCAAGGCTGCCAGCTTCCGGCGTTGCTACGGACCGCGTAGAGGATGTTTCCGGGCATCGCGTTCGAAAGCTGTGCCCTGATCTGCTGTATACGGGCGCTCTTGCCGGTTGCGCCCGCGGTAGAGCCGTTGGTGCGGTTTCCTTGCCAGCCACCGCTACGCAAGGAGGCGCGGTATGTGACGTTGGGCACTTTGAAGAACCGGGTGCTAGTTGCCGCATCGCTGTTGGACGGAGACGAGCCTTTGGGGAGGAGCTTTATCTGTACGGCCTCCATGCGGAGTCCGAGGCCCCTGGTGCCTGCGCTCTTTCCGTTCTTTGCCCAGCCCATCCAGCCAATGCCCTGGACGTGGCAGCGGTACCAGACGTTGTAGCGTTGTGCCGCGGTGCCGGTGAGCTTCACTTGGAGCGCCTCGAGGCGCTTGGACTCGCCACTCGTGCCGGAGAGCGCTCCGTTGCTGCGCCATCCCTGCCAGCCATAGGTCTGCACATGCGTGCGATACTTAACGCCGCCACTCACGCCTCGCAGGGTGATGCGTATCGCCTCAAGGCGCTTGCTCTCGCCGCTCGTGCCCGCAGTGGCTCCACCAGCCACCACGTTCTGCCAGCCGTACGTCTGCACATGCGTCTGGTAGTACACGTTAGCGGACGGGGAGGTAGACGAGGGGCGATACTGCGAGCCCGAGCCCGTGGGGATGGCGTCGCCCTTCTTCACGAGCAGAATCTCCAGCGCCTCGACGCGCTTGCTCTCTCCTGAAGTTCCAGCCATTTGCCCATTCTTTACCCAGTTCTGCCAGCCATACGTCTGGACATGGGCGCGATACCACACGTCGTGGGTCTTGGCGATGGTGCCGGTGAGGTGAATCCTCACCGCTTCGAGGCGCTTGGACTCGCCCGTCGTGCCCGAAAGCGCACCGTTCTTCACTTGGTTGAGCCATCCATAGGTCTGAGCGTGCGTCGAGTACACGACGGATCCGCTGGCGTTCTTCAGACGAATGCGCATGGCCTCAAGGCGCAGGCTCCGGCCGCTCGTGCCGCTGAGCGCTCCGTCCTTCTTCCAGCCCTGCCAGCCGATGCTCTGGACGTGTGTCTGGTACTCGATGCTGGGCGTGCTCGCCTGCGCCTCGAGTCCGGGCTGCTTGTTATTGACAGGCTTGACAGCTTGGTCGGCCATCGCCTCGAGCGCCGTGTCCTTCGACTTGGCATCCTTCTGTGGGTCGGCGCTCTCGACGGCTGGAGTGTCGGCATTCTCGAGGTCCGCTTCTGCCTTCGATTCCTCGATGACATCGTCTTCATCGGCGTCAGCCTTATCGGCAGTCGAGTCGTCCACCACGATGTCGTCCTCCTCGTCCGAAGAGACCTCGGTTTCCGCGTCGCTGGTGGATTCCTCCGCAATCACGTCGGACTCCTCGTCGAGGGCGTCTACGGCGTCGACGTCCTCATCGGGGAGGTCTGCGGAGTTCTGCTCGGCGTCATCGACAATTGGGATGAGGCCCGCATCGTCCGAAACTGGTTCCTGCGCATCGTCCGACGCGGGTTCCTGTGCGTCTGCGGGCTCGGGTGCCTGCGCATCATCTGGCACTGGTTCCTGTGCGTCTGCGGGAACGTCGTCCTGCACCTCCTCGTCTGCCCCGATTGAAGTGAGCGCGTCCCCACCTGTGAGCTGCGATGACTGATCGATGCTCGCAAGATTCTCTTCCGAGCCGAATGCCGCGACCTCGGCAATGGCATTAGCCGGTAGCCCCACTACGCAGAGCGCTACCGAAAGGACGAGCGCAAGGATGCGTTTGGTGTGCGTGCTCATCTATCCACCTCTCATAGCAATACGGAATGAAACCAAATGCTAGCATAGGTATGCGTATGAGAGGTAAATGTTCACAGAATGCTACGCGCGGCGTACGAGGTATGCGTGATGTATACGCTTGTTGCGCGCGAAGTCCTCGGGGATGGTCTGTGCGGTGATGTCCTCAATCTCGACCCTTGCACGCTTGAGCTTGTCTTCGTCGGGCGCAAATGTGCGCAGGTTGCACGAGAACACGCAGATGCCGTCGCGGGTGAGGAGGCGCGACAAGCCGATGAGCAGCTCCGAATGATCGCGTTGGACATCGAAGGAGCGGTTTCTCATGCGGCTCGAGTTCGAGAAGGTGGGCACATCACAAAAGATGAGGTCCCAACGGTTGCGCGTGTGACGCTGCTCGCCAATCCAGCTGATGACGTCCGCCTGCACATACTCGTGCTCACGCCCCGCAAAGCCGTTGCGTTCCATGTTGCGACGGGCCCAGTCGAGTGAGGGCCGCGAGAGGTCGACCGTTGTCGTGTGGATCATGCCGCCGTCCGCGGCATAGCACGTGGCCGTTCCGGTGTAGGCAAACAAATTGAGGAACCGCTTCGAGCCCTTCGTCTGCTTCGCCATCTCGCGTAGCATGGAGCGCGTGTCGCGATGGTCGAGAAAGATGCCGCAGTCGAGGCGTTGGGAGAAGTTGACCTCAAAGATGAGGCCTCCCTCCTCGATGAGATGCGCTCCGGGAGGAAGGATTGGCCCGCTCTGCCTACGACGCGACGATCGGTTGTTGGCGGAGAACGGTGTGGCTTCGTCCGCGTATTGGGATCCGCCCTTGGCGTGACGGCGCACGCGAACAAAGACATTGCGTGGATCCACGTCGAGAATCACGGGCGCAATCGTGAGGGCATCGAGTAGGCGGCAACGTGCCAATGCCGGGTCGACGTCCTTGGGCGGCGCGAACTCGGAAACCTGTAGCCACCGTTTGCCCGTGGGCATCATGGTGCGCGGGTCACATCCTTGGAAGAGGTCAATGGTGAGTGCGTAGTCGGGGAGGTCTGCATCGTAGACGCGATAACAAGTGACGTCCTCGCGCTTGGCCCAACGCGCCCGCTGGCGTGCGACCTTCTTGAGTCGCGCCGCAAACTGGTCGCTTGCCGCGACGAGGGGCGTGATGGGATCCGCATTGGGGAGCACGATTTGATTGCGCGGTGTGTCCGGAAGGGGGCCGAACGCGCTGAACAGAGCGGTGTCACGCCCAAGCCTGGTCGTGACGGTGCGCTCCGCAGTCGCATTGAGCGCAAGCCCTGGCAGCGCATCCCTCGAGAGGGTCACTATGTGCTGAGGCTTGGTCTCGGTAGTCGCGTGTACCAGACGCGAGACGAGGGACGCCTGAGTGGCGGGCTCGTCGGAGGCGTCGATGAGGTCACAGGTAAGGAGCGCAGGGATTCCCAGCGCGCTGACGTCCCCTTGGCGTACCACCTGCACCTCCGCAGCGATGCCGGCCGTGCGCAACGCGCGGTTGAGCGCCGTTTGCTTGCCGTCAAACGCCGCGAGACGGACGTCCGGCGCCTCCACAAAGACGCTTCTGGCGCGCTCGAGAGACGTCTGCCATGCCTGTGGGTCATACCCCGCCCACCCTTCGAAGCCCCAACGCGTCCTCAGCAGACCTGGTGCCTGACGTGCGGCGATGGATGCGGCCTCCACGAGCATGGTGCCCTGTTCGCTGTGCACGTCAAGCAGAAGCGCTCCGGGACCGGCCTCCTCCCAGGCACCCATGGCAAGCATAGCCGCAGCGTAGTCGGGACGGAACCCGCGCCGATCCCGTTCGTATCCGCGTCGGAAGAGCGGTTCGCCCGCAAAGTCGATACCGACGACAGCGCGGTTGCGTGAGATTCGTACCACGACACGCAAATCGGGTTGCTTGGCGTCGATTGCCGGTCGTGTGCCGACGGCTTCTTGCAGGCGGTCCACGATTGCATCCTTGGCCCTGAGGGCAACGAACTGGGTGGTGCGCAGCTCGGCGTTCGTGCCAGATGCGTCAACTGCGAAGGTCTTGGTGGGAAGCAGGTGCTCCTCCCAAGCTACGTCGCTCAGCGAGGCGTACAGCTCATCGGATGTGGATGCGCCGGCACGAGCTAGCACCAGTACGATGCGAGACGCGAGACGCGACCACAGGCATGCCTCCATCGCCTTCTCGGGCGTGCCGGCAAAGGAGACTTGTCCTTGGAGCGGACGCACTGCCTCCATGCCAAGGTTGCGCAATTCTTGGGCGAGCAGCTGCTCGAAGCCGGTGGGGCAAGTCGCAAAGAACTCCATGTATGCTTCTGCTTTCGGGTAGGAACGGTTCCATCAATCTCAGTATGTCACTTTTCGTGTGTGGCATTCCCTTTATCCCCTGAACACATGCCATCCACCTACCAGTGTCCTCCGGTTAACAAGCGGATTACTAAAATGTACCAAGGTATGTCAAGCCAACGAGTTTGGAGGGTTGTTCCCATGGACGAGAAGATCCAGGCCACCATTGACGAGTGGCAAGAGAAGGTAACCATTCCCGATCTTAAAGAAGAGCTCGACGCCCTCATCGCCGCCGGCGACGAGGACAAGCTGTTTGACGCGTTCTATCGCAGCCTTGAGTTCGGTACTGCAGGCCTTCGTGGCACGTTGGGCGTAGGCACCAACCGCATGAACGAGTATGTCGTGGCACAGGCCACCAAGGGCGTTGCCGACTACCTCAACGCGCACTACGAGAACCCCACGCTCGCGCTCGCGCGTGACTCGCGCCTTAAGGGTGAGGAGTTCCAGAAGGTCGCCGCAGGCGTTCTCGCTGCCAACGGCGTGAAGGTGTATGTGTATCCGCGCATCGAGCCGGTTCCCACGCTGTCCTTTGCGGTGCGTTACCTCAAGACCTCTGCGGGCATCGTCCTCACCGCCTCCCACAACCCCGCGCCGTACAACGGCTACAAGGTCTACAACGACAACGGTGGCCAGATTGCCAATGAGGCTGCTGACGAGATCAGCGCCACCATCGCCAAGGTCAACCCCTTCGACGTCGAGATCATGGACTTCGACGAGGCCATCGAGAAGGGTCTCGTCGTGTGGACGCCCGAGGAAGTTCTGGATAACTTCATCGCCGACGTCAAGAAGGTCTCCGTGCCTGGCTTCAAGGCTGGCGAGGACTATTCTGTCGTGTACACCCCGCTTAACGGCACCGGCATGGAGTGCGTGACCCGCATTCTCAAGGAGATCGGCGTCGACAAGGTCTCGGTCGTGCCCGAGCAGGAGAATCCCGACGGCCACTTCCCGACCTGCCAGTATCCCAACCCCGAGTTCCGCGAGGCTCTCGAGCTCGCCCTCAAGCTCGCTGACGAGGTCAAGCCCAAGCTCGTCGTTGCTACCGACCCGGATGCCGACCGCATGGGCACCGCCATTCCGCATGATGGCGAGTACGTGCTGATCTCCGGCAACGAGATGGGCGTTCTGCTTATGGACTGGCTTGCGCAGCAGGCCGAGAAGAACGGCGAGGATGTCAAGGAGAAGGTTGCTGTCACCACCATCGTCTCCTCCACGATGCCCGACGCACTCGCCAAGGATTGGGGCTTCGAGGTCCGTCGCGTGCTCACCGGCTTCAAGTTCATCGGCGACCAGATCGACCAGCTCAAGGATGCTGGCGAGGAGGATCGCTACCTCATGGGCTTCGAGGAGTCCTATGGCTACCTCGCTGGCACCCACGCTCGCGACAAGGACGCCATCGTTGCCACGATGCTCGCCGTCGAGATGGCTTCCGACTATGCCACCCGTGGTATGGACCTCTATGACGCCATGGAGGCACTGTACAAGAAGTACGGCTACTATCTGAACGGCACGGTCAACGCCAGCTTCCCGGGTGCCGCTGGTGCCGACAAGATGGCCGCCCTCATGAAGAGCCTCCGCGAGGAGCCCCTCACCGAGATCGCTGGCTACAAGGTCGTTGGCATGACCGACTTCGCGACCGGCCCCGAGATGCCGCGCGTGGGTGGCCTGCAGAAGGAGGCCCCGCAGGTGCTTCCCGCCGCCAACGTTATCGAGTACCGTCTCGAGGACGACAACAAGGTCATCTTCCGTCCGTCCGGCACTGAGCCCAAGGTCAAGGCGTACCTCTTCTCCAAGGGTGCGACCCGCGCTGAGTCCGAGGCCGTGCGCGACAAGCTGCAGGCAGCCGCTGAGGCCATCCTGTCGTAGCTAACGGATTAGCGTACGAAAAGAGGGGAGGGTCCTACGGACCCTCCCTTTTCGTTGTGCCTTTTGAGTCCACTGGAAGCCCGCTCCCAGTGGACTCTTTATGGTGGCCGCTTACAGTTCCTCTATGGAGTCCTCGGAGTCGTCGGAGTTATCGGTGTCGTCGGTCTCGTCCTTGTTGTCCGAGCGAGAAGAGGATGAGCTACTGCTGCTGGAGCTACTGCTCTCGAGCTTCGCCAAGTCCTCGTCCGAGATGGTGATGGAGTAGAAAGACTTGCTTGCGTCCGCAATCGTGGCGGGACTCCAAGGATGGAGCGAGACGGTGCTTGACGTGGGGTCGTAGAGCGTGACGGAGCCGTCCGCATTCACGTTCACGACCAGAGCCCAGTGTGCCTCGTCAGTGATGGTCGAATCTCGGAGCTCGGCAGCGATGACGGTGTTGTTGCCGAGCGTGTACAGCAGCGTGTCGGCAGATACGTCGACGGCTTCTGTCTTGAGCCCGAGCGACGCGGCGAGCTTCGAGAAGAGTTCGCCCTTGCTGCCCGATGCTGAATCGGTGTAGTTACTCTTGCTCGCCTGCTGAGCAATCTCGGTGGGAGTGTTGTCCGTCTTGCCCGTAAGGCCCATGTAGGCCATTGCCAACGTGGTGGGTCCGGATCCGGTTATGGCTACGGGACCGTCGCCATAGGTCACGGAACCCCAGTGAGAGTCCCAATCATAGAGCAGCGGCACCTCGCCACGCTTTACAGAGCCATCGTACGGATGGCTCGATTTGTCGGAGGTGGGGTAGTTGGCCACGAAGGAGATTGCATCAGGCTCGTTGAGCGCAAGCTCGAGCAGACGCTCATCGTCGTACTTGTCGGCGTTCTCTGCGATTTGCGCCAGCAGATCTGCCTGGTCGAGCGCCTCGGTGAAGCGTGACGTCATGACTGCCGAGACGCCTGCGGCAACGCGCGCGTCCTGCTCGTTCTTTGGCCTCACCTCTTCGGTGGTCTGGGTGTTCTCGTTGCCACGCCGAATGCAGCTGCTCACGCCTACGATCATCACCACCACGACGACGAGCACAATGAGTGCGAGAAGAAGCACGCGAGGCTGCAGCAGCGACGCAAGGCCATTCGTGCCGTCTCGGCGTACGCGCCGCGAGTGGAGGGTATAGCCTGTGTCCGGGCGCGTGAGTGTGCCACGCCTGCTCTGCGTTCCAGACTGCGGCGCACGGCGCTGCTGTCGTTGTCGCTGTCGGTCACCGGATTGACGCGACCGTGATGACGAGCGTGTGCCCGTGGTGCGCCTTCTACTTCTGGTTGAGTTTGTCATGAGGGTGTCCTTTGAGGTGCGGTCTACTACAGAGTACTATGGTATGGGTATTGTCTGCGTTGCGCCAGTCTGCATCGCCCATTCCCCAAAAAAGCTCGGCAAGAGTGAGTTATGCCGCGTTCTCTCGCGGGCGCGATATCTCGTTCGCCGAATGCTTTACACCCTTAAGCGAGTATGCCATAAAGTGGTCGGTCTTTTCCTGAAAGCTCGGTATCCTCTCGATGTATTTATGTTGATTTCTGAAGCAATTCGTGAATAAGGGGTACTCGGAGAAAGGGCAAGCAGGCAATGAAGCGTCGCAACGATCGACAAGACGCCATACGATGGATTGTGCGAAACAGGTCGATACGAACGCAGAAGGACCTTGTCGAAGAGCTGCGGCTAAGGGGCTATGCCTGTACGCAGGCAACCGCTAGCCGCGATATAGCGGAGATGGGCCTGCGTAAACTGCCTGAGGGAGTCTACGTTTTGGCCGAAGACCTGCATCTGCAGCGCATGGTCTCTGAGTTCGTGACGGATGTGGAAGAAGTCACCAATCTTGTGGTCATAAAGACGCAGCCTGGTACGGCAGCCGGTGTTGCGGCGGCCGTGGATGCGACGGGCATCGCCGATGTCATGGGTTCCATTGCGGGAAGCGATACCGTCCTCATCATCACGCGGAGTAACGAGAGCGCAGGCGCGACGGCAGAGCTTATCGATTTGCTCTGCGCAGCGAACAAATCCCAGCAATAGAAGAAGCGGGGCGCATCTCGACGAGAAGCGCCCCGCTCAATGGAGAATCTCTCAAACTACTTAGTAGGTCCCGTAGTAGCCGTAGGCATCGTAGTCGACTCCATAGGTACCACCGTAGCCATCGGTGCCACCGTAACCGGAGCTCGAGCCGCTGCCCGTGCCACTGCTGCTTCCCGTGCCGGTGCCACTGCTCGACCCCGTGCCCGTACCGGTGCCGGTACCGTAGTCATAGCCATAACCATAGCCATAGGTATCGTCGTAATAGTTCCAGTTGTTATAGTTGTTCCAGTTGTTGTAGTTGTTCCAGTCGTTATTGTTGTTGTAGCCGAACGGGTCGCTGGTGCCGTTCTCCTGTGCGCTGATGCTGCCGTCGGTGTTGGAGAAGGTCCACTCGGCGTTGTCCTTGTAGTTGGGTGCCTCGCTTGTGGTGGGGAACTCCATGCGGTCGGTGTTCTCGAGCATCGCGTTGACGAATGATGCGAAGATGGGGCAGGCGGTGCCATCGGGATGAGCGACCGCGCGATTGATGTAGACGGGTTCGTCCGTTCGGTAACCGCACCAGATGGAGACGGACAGCTGCGGCGTGTAACCACAGAACCAGAGGTCGCGGTACTCCTCCGTGGTGCCGGTCTTGCCTGCGACGGGTTGATCGATGGTGAGCATGCCCTGCATGGCGTTTGCCGTGCCCTGAGGGGAGGTGATGACGGTCTGGAGGACCTCGGTCTCCGCCTGTGCGATGGCGGGATCGATGGCTCGCTCCTCCGCGTTCTGATGCTCATACACGACGTTGCCGTTGCGGTCTTCGATGCGCAGAATGGCAACGGAGTCACGGTGGATGCCACCTGTGGCCAACGTGGCATAGGCCTCGGCCATCTGCACGGGCGGCACGCCATAGGTGCCGAGCGTGATGGAGAGCGTGGGTTGGAGGAGCTGGGTGTCGATGCCAAGCCTGCCAGCGTACTCGACGACCTTATCGGGGGTGATTGCCTCGGCAACCTGCACGTAGCCGGTGTTGGACGAGACGGCAGTCGCGTCCTGCAGGGTTAGCGTTCCATAGCTAATGTTGCCGTAGTTCTGCACCTTCCAAGTGGGGGTTACCTGAATGGGGGAATCGCAGTTGATGAGGATGTTGGGGTTCATGCCCTCGCTCATCGATGCCGCGAGCGTGATGGGCTTGAAGCTGGAGCCGGGCTGACGGTTGGCCTGTGTGGCGAGGTTGAACTGGTCGACGTTGTAGTCGCGTCCACCGACCATGGCGATGATGTTGCCGGTATCGGGCTCGATCGCGACGAGCGCGGCCTCGAGCTGAGGGTTGCCATACTCCTCGAGTCGACTGTGGACGGCCGCCTCGGCCTTTTCCTGCGCATCGCGTTCGATGGTGGTGTACACCTTTAGGCCTCCCTGGAAGACCTGGTCCTGATCGAACGTGTCGAGCAGAAGCTGCTTGACATAGTCCGTGAAGTATGGATAGTCGCCCTGCTCCTCCATGACCTTTCCCTCGTTGAGGGTGAGCGGCTCAGCCTGCGCCGCGTCGTGCTCCTCCTGGGTGATGTCGCCTGCGCTCAGCATACGGTCGAGAACGAGGTTGCGACGAGTGATGGCGGCCTCGGGGTTCTTTGTGGGGTCATAGTAAGAGGGTGACTGGGGAAGTCCGGCGAGCAGCGCTGCCTCTGCAAGCGTGAGGTTCTTGGCGTCCTTGTTGAAGTACGTGATGGAAGCGGCCTGAATGCCGTAGGCAGCGTGGCCGTAGTAGATGGTGTTGATGTACATCATGAGGATTTGGTCCTTGGAGTACTTCTTCTCCATCTGGATGGCGATGTAAGCCTCGCGGACCTTGCGCTTGAGCGTCTGCTCGAATTGCTCGTCCGAGAGGACGGTGTTGCGCACGAGCTGCTGCGTGATGGTGGAGGCACCCTCGGAACCGCCGGTGAACTGCACGAGGACGGCGCGGGCGATGCCCTGAGGGTCGATGCCGTTGTGCTGATAGAAGCGGATGTCCTCGGTGTCGACCGTGCCCATGAGGACGTACGGCGAAACCTCATCCTTGCCCACGACGCGACGGTTCTGGAGGTAATACTCGGCAATGACGTTTTTGTCTGCGTCGAACACCTGCGTGGGCTCGGCTACGAGATACGCGTCCGTTGCCTCGTAGTCTGGCAAGTTGAGCAACCACGAGTTCACCAGCGCTCCGGCCGAAATCGCGAGAGCGATGAAGAGCAGTGCTATGAATCCGAGCACGCCGGCGAAGCCAAAGCCGATGATGTGGGTGCGAGAATGCCTACGTGCCTTGCGAGTGCGAGCGCCCATGGAGTTCCTCCTTTTTTGCAGTACGGTTCATTATACATGCAGTGGCGCGCTGCAGTAGTGCTCAACTAAACTTGCGGAACCGCTCTACAAGGCACCCAACTCTGTTAAAGCGCCCTACAGGACGCTCAATTCTGTTACTCTGTTATGCTGTTGCGTCGTGCGACTGCCTTCGGCAGTTCGCAGGGAAACCGATTTCATTGGAGGGCAGAGCATTGCTGCCAGTCGAAGAGCAGTTGAAGGTCATCACGTCGGGAACGATGCAGATCGTCCCCCTTGACGAGCTGAAGAAGAAGCTAGAGAAGGGTACGCCCCTCAACATCAAGCTGGGCGTGGACCCCACGAGTCCCGACCTGCACCTGGGACATGCGGTGCCCTTACGCAAGATGCGCCAGTTTCAGGATTTGGGCCATCGTGTGACGCTCATCATCGGCAACGGTACGGCGCTCATCGGCGACCCGTCCGGTCGCGACAGCACCCGTCCCCCGCTTACCGAGGAGCAGGTCGAGGCCAACGCGAAGACGTACGTTGAGCAGGCCATCAAGGTCCTCGATCCCGAGAAGACGACCATCGTCCACAACGGCGACTGGCTCAAGCCGCTCGACCTCCAGAAGATGCTGCACCTCATGTCGCAGTTCAATGTGGCGCGCATTCTCGAACGTGAGGATTTCCATAACCGCTATGCCAACCAGCAGTCGATCGCCCTGCACGAGTTCATTTACCCCGTGCTGCAGGCGTACGACTCGGTGGTGATAAACGCCGATTTGGAGATGGGCGGCAACGACCAGATCTTCAACCTGCTCGCAGGTCGTGACCTCATGCGTGCCGAAGGCATGGAGCCGCAGGTCGCTCTCACGGTGCCCCTGCTGGTTGGACTCGACGGCCACAAGAAGATGAGCAAGAGCTATGGCAATTACGTTGGACTCACCGACGAGCCGAATGACATGTACGGCAAGCTCATGTCGATTGCCGACGAGATCGTTCCGCTGTACTTCCGTCTGTGCTCGACTCTTTCCATCGACGAGATCGATGCCATCGAGGCCGAGTTCAAGGCTGGTACTGCGGATCCGTATGCGCGCAAGCGTCAGCTTGCCGCCAACATCGTGGACCTGTATCACGGCGAGGGGGCGGGTGCCAAGGCGTCGGCGGCATTTGATGCGCAGTTCAAGCGTGCCGAGATACCCGACGACGTGCCCGAATTCGCTGCGGCAGACGTCGTGACCGTCAACGACCAGGGCAAAGTGTATCTGGCCAAGCTCATGGTGGACCTCAAGCTTGCCCAGAGCGTGGGCGAGGCGCGTCGCTTCATCGATGGCGGTGGCGTCAAGGTCAATGGCGAGGCGGTTCCCGCCAAGGCATACAACGTCGACCCCGGCCTGCTCGTTGCCGGGGCCGTCATCCAGCACGG
Organism: Atopobiaceae bacterium; assembly: GCA_017533825.1. Taxonomy (GTDB): domain Bacteria; phylum Actinomycetota; class Coriobacteriia; order Coriobacteriales; family Atopobiaceae; genus RUG440. The sequence continues at coordinate 65,547 of JAFWIE010000076.1, forward strand.
CAAGCGCAAGTTCGCCCGACTCATCTAGAAAGGTGGCGCAGGGTACCAGGTACCCTGCGCCACCCAGCTTAGTTGCTCCGTATGGGAGGTATTGATGATGCCGCGCGTGCCTGAGCTGCTGGCTCCCGCGGGAGGGCCTGCCGAGTTCAAGGCGGCGCTCGCTGCGGGCGCAGACGCAATCTACTGTGGCTATGGCCGGTCGTTCAACGCGAGACGGGGCGCGCAGAGCTTCGATGCGCAGACGTTTGGAGAGGCGTGCCGTCGCGCCCACCTGGCGGGGGCGCGGGTGTATGTGACCGTTAACGTCGTAGTACGCGAAGACGAGCTGCCGAGCGTTCTGGCGCTCGTTCGCCGTGCGTGGACGCTGGGGGCGGATGCCTTTATCATTCAGGATTGGGGCCTCCTTGTGGAGGTGCGGCGCCTGTGGCCGCACATCGAGTGCCATGTGTCGACACAGGCCAACGTGCACGATGCGCGCGGCGTGGCATGGTGCCGCGAGCTCGGGGTCGAGCGCGTGACCCTCTCGCGCGAGCTGTCCCTTGTGGAAATCGGTCGCATTGCAGCGGAGGGCGTGGACCTCGAGTGCTTTGGGCATGGCGCCATCTGCTTCTGCTACTCGGGCATTTGCCAGATGAGTTCCTGCGCGGGCGACCGCTCGGCCAATCGTGGCACCTGCGCACAGCCATGCCGTCTTCCCTACGAGTTGGTGGATGAGCGGGGGGAGGTTCTCTCCTCGGCCGAGCGGGGGCGTCCGCTGTGCCCGAAGGACATGTGCACGCTGGATGATCTGCCCGCCTTGAGTGCCGCGGGTGTCGCATCGCTCAAGGTCGAGGGACGGCTCAAGGGGCCGGACTACATATTTGCCGTGGTGGGCACCTATCGTGCACAGCTGGACGACGTGGCGGCACAACGCACTCCGACGGACGAGGTCGCGGCGGCGCGCCATACGCGGCTGAAGCGGGCGTTCAATCGCGACTTTACCGATGCGTACCTGTGGGCCACGTCGGGCGACGAGATGATGAGTTATGAGCGTTCGAACAATCGCGGGGAGCTGGTGGGTGCCGTTGTGGACGCCCGTTCGTACGGTAGCGTGAAGGTCCGTCGCGGGGGGACGCGTGGTGGGCGCGACCGGATGCGTACGGTGCATGTGGCTGAGGTGGACGTGAGGCTCGACAAGCCAGTGGGGAAGGGCGACCTTCTCGAGCTGAGGCCCGTGAGCGACCCGAGCCAGTTCCTCACGGCGCATGCGGCAGGCGATGCCCGTGCGGGCGACGTCATAACGTGCAAGACCGCGCGAGTGGTCGAGAGGGGATCGCTCGTGCGGGTGATTCGGAGCGAGGCGGCCATGAAGGCAGGCGCCTCGGCTGCGGAGATGGAGATACCACGCAAGCGTGCCGTGCATGTGACGGTGCGGGCGCGCCTCGACGAGCCCTTCTCGGTGTGCCTGTCTACGGAGGACGGGGTGGCTACGGCTTGCGCTGAGGGATTTGTGGTTGAACGGGCAAAGACGCGTGCGGTGACGCGGGAGGACCTCGTCGCCCATGTGGGCCGCATGGGCGGGTCACCCTTCGAGGCAGTCTCGTTCGACGTGGAGCTCGACGACGGATGTGGCATGGCATTCTCTGCTGTGCACAAGGTGCGCGCCGAGGCGTGTGCGGCACTGGAGAATGCACTCCTTGAGCCGTATGCCTCTCGCTCTCTTCCAGCACCGACACAAAGGGCACAGTCGGCGGTGCAAAGGGGAGAGTCTCTCGTGTGTCGAAGTGACGCGGAGGGGGCTGTCCCCTCTGCAGTACCCGTTGAGGTATGTGCGCTGGTGGGGAACGCTTCGGGTGCTTGGGTGGCGCTCGAAGCAGGGGCTACGCGACTGTATGCGACGCCCGAAGCACTGAGCGAAGGCGACTGGCCCACGGGCGTCGTGCCGCTGCTCGATGAGGTGTGTCGCGAGGCGGACCACGACCGACTTGACCGCTGGGTGCGGGAGGGGGCGCCCGTTGCCGTGGGTAACGTGTCTGAGCTCGCCTTGGCGCGCGAACGGGGGGCCGTGGCCGAGGTGCGTGGCTGCATTCCCGTGCATAACTCCTCCTGCTTGGCGATGCTTGGGGAAGCAGGCGCTCATGCGATGTGGCTCTCGCCGGAACTGTCACTTGACGAGGTGGTGATCTTGGCGCGGGCCACGACGCTGCCGCTCGGCCTCATGGTGCTTGGTCGCGTTCGTGCGATGACCAGCGAGCATTGCGTGCTCCAGGTGGCCGATCGCTGCGTCCACGACTGTGCGCGTTGCGCGTTGCGCCAAAGGGACCTTCGTCTGCGCAACGGTGCCGGCGAGCAATTCCCCGTGCGCACCGACTTGCAGGGGCGCTCGCGCGTCTATGCGTCCCGCGTGCTCGACGCGACTCCCCAAGTACCCGAGCTCCTCGATGCGGGGATTGCACGGTTGGGCGTGGAGTGTACGCTTCTCGCACAGGATGAGGTTCGTCAGGCGGTCGAACGCGTGGTGCGTGCCGCGCGTGCCGCGCAGGCTGGACGTCGTCCCGATCCACGCCTCGCCGGTGCGACTTCCGGTCATCTGCTCCAACCCATTGAATAGCTCAGAAAGAGCCATTGGCGTTCTGGTGTGCGGTTTTTCTCGTTCGCGTGGGGGAGCCTCCTGCGTGAAAACCCTCACGTGAGAAAGTCGGTCCTTTGAAGAACACGTGAACCGACGACCCCACGTGCGCTCTTCGTTATAATCCCATGGGTCACTAGGAATTAGGAAGGGAGTGCCCATGGCCGAGGAAGAGAAGAACGAGACCATCAATCGCGAGCTGCTTGAGGCGACGCTTGGCGTCATTCGTCAAAGCCTGCAGGCAGATGGTGGTGACATAGCCCTTATCGACGTGGAGGACGAGACCGGCACCGTCACGCTCGAAATGCAGGGTGCCTGCGCGGGTTGTCCGCTCTCGTCGTTCGACATGAGCGAAGGCATTGAGCGCATCCTGCGCGATCACGTTCCCGGCGTCAAGCGCGTGATGCCCGCCGTGTTCTGATCTGCGTTCCGATTGATGCGCTGGGCGGTTCTGCGCCCAGTACGAGGCCGCGACGAAGCTATGAACTGCGTCCCAAAACTTGGACGCGATAAATAAGAACCTAGGCGGCTTGGGACTGACATCGGAACTCCTCCGGTGTCAGTCCCTTTAGTTTAACCTGCCTTCTCCTCGTGTTCCAGTGGACGATGTAAGCCTCAAGCT
>JAFWIE010000085.1 GCA_017533825.1 Atopobiaceae bacterium
CGAGGGCGTGTGGCTCGACGTCTCGGACGAGGACGCCGCGACGCTGGCAGCCGGCAAGGTGGACTTCATATCCTTCTCCTACTACTCCAGCGCGGCGGCCTCCGCGCGCGACCTCGAGCCCGCGACCGGCAACCTCTTCGGCGGCGTCAACAACCCCCACCTGCAGAAGAGCGCGTGGGGATGGGCCGTCGACCCCAAGGGGCTGCGATGGTTCCTGAACGAGGCGTACGACCGCTACCAGGTGCCGCTCATGATCGTGGAGAACGGCCTGGGCGCCGCGGACGTCGTGGAGGACGACGGCTCGATCCACGACGACTACCGCATCGACTACCTGCGGAGCCACCTGAAGCAGCTGCGGATGGCCATCGAAGACGGCGTGGACGTGATGGGCTACACCTGGTGGGGGTGCGTCGACATCGTGTCCAACTCTTCCGGCGAGATGCGCAAGCGCTACGGCTTCGTGTACGTTGACAAGCAGGACGGAGGCGCGGGCACCCTCGCGCGAAGCCGCAAGGACTCGTTCGCGTACTACCGCCGCGTGATCGCGAGCAACGGTGAGGATCTGGACTAGGCGCTCTGACCTGCGGTAATTCAGAATAAGGGGCCGTTGTATTCGGTGGCTGGTACAAATCTGGTACAAATCGTGCAGCCGAGAATACAACGGCCCCCTCTCTCTTACGTTGTTATTGCCTGTCGTAGCACCTCTATCGGACTGAGTCTCTCCCTTTGCGTGCGCGCTTATTCTCGTACATCGCCTTATCTGCATGGTGTACGACGCCATCAACGGAATCATCGGATTGCGGGTCATATTCCGCCATTCCCAATGACACGCTAATCTGTTCCCATTCGTTTCCTGCCGAGGCCTGAATCTCGTTCATATTCTTTTCGAACAGCTCCAACAGTTCCCTTCTGTTCTGATAGTCCTCGTTCTGAAGGACGACGGCGAACTCGTCGCCCCCGATTCGAAATACGGGGCTGTGTTTGAAGATGCGGCAGATAAACCTGCACGCCGTCTTGATGTACGCGTCGCCTCTTTCGTGCCCATACTGATCGTTGATCGTTTTCAGGTTGTCGCAGTCCAGTATGATTGCTGCGAACGCAAGCGGCTCTTCGTTGTCGAGGCGCTCCTGGAGGCTCTGGATGCACTCGTTGAAGCCGTCCTTGTTTCGTACGGATGTGAGAGCGTCGACGAAAACGCGCTTGCTCAGATCATCCACCTGGTGCTGGCTCTCCTCGACCTCCTTCCTTGCACGGATGACTCTTTGCTGCGCGACGATTATGGCCAACAACGCCATGGCCACACCGACCACCGCGATGTCGACGGCCGGATTGTCCCTTATGAAATCTATCAGCGTGGTTTTCGCTTCTTCGGCGGAGTAATAGGACAGCGCGGCATTGACGTTGGTGTTGCTGACGATATCGGTCGTTCTTGTGAGGATAGAATATAGATTGGTGTCGCTTCCTCGTATCGCTAGGCAATAATCCACGTTTATTAGCTGAATCTTTCCATCGCCCACAGAGGCTTTGATTGCAATCATCGCGAGCGTGACGTCCTCGACGATAAAAGGTCTTCGTTCTTGGGCCATCTGCCTCTATGTGTTACCACCGCTACGCGCATTCAATTGTTTTGCCCAGTTTCTCGAAGCTCTCGACCGGCATGGGCTTGAAGAAGTAGTAGCCCTGCATCTCGGAGCAGCCGTGTTCCCGGAGGAAGTCGGCCTGCCCCTTGGTCTCCACGCCTTCCGCGATTATCTCCATCCCCAGGCGACCAACGAGCCCGATCATGTCGCTCACGATGATGCGGCCCTTCTCGAGGTCGCCCGAGCTGGTGAGGAAGTGCATGTCGAGCTTTATGCGGTCCACAGGCACTTCTTTCAGCATGTGAAGCGAGGAGTACCCGCTGCCGAAGTCGTCCATCTCCACCACGATGCCGAGTTTCCTAAGCTTCTCCGTGGTGCTTATCAGGAGCCCTGGGTCCTCGACGAAGGCGGTCTCGGTGACCTCGACCCTCAGCTGGTCGGGGGTGAGGCCGTGCTCCCGCATGAGCCTGCTGAAGTGGCCGGCGATGTCCCCGCCGTCGCGGATGTCGCACCTGGAGAGGTTCACCGAAACCGACTGGCGCATGCCCTGCTCGTTCCACCGCGCGAGGTCCTTGCAGACCTTCTCCCAGATGAAGCAATCCAGGTCGTAGATGAGGCCGGTCTCCTCCAGCACGGGTATGAACTCCGAGGGCCGTATCCACCCGAGCTTGCCGTGCTCCCAGCGGCAGAGCGCCTCGGCGCCGGTGACGTCGCCTGTCACGTAGTTCACCTGGGGCTGGTACCAGACCCGCAGCTCGCCGTTCTTTATCGCCAGGGGAAGGTGGCTCACGACGTCGGCGGCCCGCTTGCCCTTCTCCCACTGTTCGGGGTTGTAGAACTCGCAGCCGTCCTTGCGGGTGTCGCGCACGCGCTTCTCTGCCACGCGGGCGAGGTCGAGCATGTGGTCGATGTCGATGTTGCGGTAGTCCTCCGGGACCAGCACGTAGATGCCGCCGCAAATCTGCACGCGGGTCTCCTTGCCCCGGTCGATGAAGTAGTTCCTCGTGGGGTCGAGCACGTTCTCCTCGTCGCTCAGGAAGCGCTCGTCCCCGTCGAGGCGGGTAAGGACCGCGAAATGGTCGGCCTCGAGGCGCCCTATCGCCTCGTCCTCCGCCAGGAACTCGCTTGCTTTCGCGACGTAGAAGCGCAATAGGTCGTCTCCCGCCTTCCTGCCCAGGCTGTCGTTTATGTATTTGAAGCTCTTGAAGTTGATGTAGCCGATGATATGCGTCTCGTCGGGGTGGAGCCGCAGCAGCTCCTCCGCCTTCTTCCTGAAGCCGTCCATGCTGTAGGCGCCGGTCAGCGGGTCGTGATCGACTAGCATGCGCACCTTCTCCTCCTGATCCGCGTGGATGGCGCGCACCCTCTGCACGGCGATCACGACGACGGCGGCGATGAGGAGCACTACCAGCAATGCGACCAGGCCGTATGCGTGCATATAGTCGGAAAGGTCGTAGCGGTAGAGATTGCGCGAGGTGTAGTCCAGGACCACTGCCTGCCGGCTCACGTCGTCCAGCTTGGCTATGCCTCGATTTAGGCGGTCGATGGTCGCGCGCCCGTCGGCGTCGTCGATCGCGCCCGCCTGGAAGTCCATGGAGAACACGGTGAAGGGCTGCACCTTCAAGTCGGAGTAGGCGGGCTTCTGAAGCACGTAGCTCCACACGTAGGAGTTGTGGAGTAGCGCGTCCACCTCGCCTGCGCGCAATGCCCTCACGCTGTCGTCCATCGTGTCGTACATCTCTATCTCGACACCGGGGTAGAGCTGCCTGACGGTCTCCGCGCTGCCGCCGAGCGACTTGAGCATGCCCACTTCCAGGCTCTCCAGAGGCGGCAGGTCCTCGTTGCCCACGGTAACGAGCGTGAACGGCGTCTGGATGAGGCTCTCGGAGACGATGGTCTCTTTCCCCGAGGCGCTGGGTATGGCGCTGCCGAAGGGCATTACGACGTCGTAGTCCCCGTTGTCGAGGGCCTCCTTCAACGTGGGCTCGCTTATGGGCCTGAACGTCGGGGAGTACCCGGCCTCGTCCGCCGCGGCGCGCATAAGGTCCACGCCGATGCCGACGAGCTCGCCGGTGCTCGCGTCTTGGTAGAACATGGGGCAGCGATCCACTGGCACGCCGACCGTCAGGGCGTCGCCGTCCTCTCCCAGCGCAGGCGAAGCCGGTGCGGCGCAGAGC
>JAFWIE010000077.1 GCA_017533825.1 Atopobiaceae bacterium
CTAAACTGGTCATGGCGGTCGTTCCCTTCGTCGAACCCTGCGTTGTGGAAGATGCAAGATTCTAGAGGACGACCGCCTCCCTTTCCATGTGGAACTGGCTGGCTAACGCCCTAACCTACAGGTTTTGGGATTGACCCATAACTATGCGTGGAAGCATCTGCCCGAGGATAGCGAATGGCGTCAGAATGCCAAGGACGTGGACCTCGACCCCGCCGACCAAGGATTAACGCTCGAGGAGATGTACAAGGCGCGCACGGCCGTGCCGTAGCATCAGTTTGCATGCCGCCTCGAACTATTGCGTGTGAAAAGGCCGCAGAGCTAGCGTAGCGTCTCGAATCCACCTACCGCTGCGCCAGAGCCATTCCGGATGAGCTGTGGCCGCGACGGATATCCCTGAGGCACGCTTTGGCGCGGTCGTAGACGAAGCACACCGCAATGCAGAAGAGAATCTCGACACAGGCGTTCGCAATCCAGTCGTAGCTGGCATTAAAGCTCTGCTTACCGCACGTCCAGTTCGCCCACAGCCGACGCAAACAATGGATGGCGAGAATCACCATGCTATTCCGCCCGAGCCAAACGAACAGCTTGGCTGCGAGGTCGTTCAAAGCAGAGTCGTTTGATGCGCCACCGCGCTCGTCGAGACGCGCAGAGGCCCAGTAGACCGTAAGACTACCCGCACAGGCACCCGCTATGCAGGCAATAAACCCGGGGTACTTGCGCATAGCCATCTCGATTTGGAAGCCTCCCGTCGCAAGGGCAACCCACACCGCCACAACAAGCACGATGGTCGAGGTTACGGGTTTCTTCTTGAGCAGCCCACGCTTGCCGACCTCATCACCCACCAGCATGAAGACTTGCGCGAAGAGTGCCACGTCGGCGCTCCACGGCAGGAAGAGCTTCTGCGCACCAAGCCACCAGCCGACGACGCACAGACCCACTGACACCAGATACGACACGTAGGGATGGCAGCCTTCCGTCAGCCTCCTACACACGACATATACGTTGCGCGCAACGAAGAGACAGGCCACAAACCAGACCAGACTCACCGAAAGATACTCGGTAAAGATCGTACCCGTAAAGCTCATGCCAACCACCATCGCCTGCAAGCGATGCCACACAGCGAGCTTGGTATTCTCAACCGTCACCATCCCCTTGAGAAGCGCCTCAAGCAGGCACATCACAACATAGGGCAGCACCAACGTCCGCAGCGAGCGGCGGAAGGTACGACGCACATCGTAGCGACCGGCGATGAAGACTGCATTCACCAGAAAAAAGAATGGCATGTGGAAGGCGAATACCAACTTGCGGGAGACGGGACCCATAGCAGCTTGGTGAGTCGCCACCACGAGCAGAATCACGATGCCCTTCGCAATGTCGTAGGAACGGATGCGTTGCGACACCTCACGATCGCGCACAGCAGCCCGCGAACGCAACCACCGAATCGCGCAGACGGCAGCGACGCCCACGATGCTCCAAAGAGCCCTAAACGCAAAGAGGCACAGCCTTGTCCTCTTGGAACCCCACATGTCGCCCGCAAGTCCAAGTGGTCCCATCAGGGTCTCCCACGGTATGACAATAAGGTCGAACATGTGGAAGCAAAGTGCAGTAAGTGAATTCTTGCCATACGCCGCCAGACCATCCGAGACATGGGGGATGTGATCAATGAGGCAAGACGCCCATAGAACAGCGAGCGAGCCCGCAAGCGCGCCGAGAATGTCTACCGGAATGCAGGGATATGAACATTGCACCATGGAGAGGTGCCGGTCAGCGAGGCACAGGATTGCCAACCAAACCGCCAGCGCCCCCGCACCGATTCTGTGGGGGACGATTCCCCTACCCAACGACTCGGGAAACCGCTTTCGGGCCAAATGTCCAATGTGAATAAAGAGCACCGCACACATGCCCGGTTGAACGGAGAGCGGCAGCCACCACTTCTTGGTCGCCACCCCAACCGCAAAGAGTGCAATCGACGCGGGTGTTGTCCACTTCTTATCGGCAATCACGTCGTACATGGTCAAGGCCCAGAACAGCGCGAGAAGGAACCAAATCGCCCCGAACGACGCGATTTCTCCTCCGGGAGCTTTGGGAGACCCACTTCCATACAAAGCCCTTACGAAGCTGGTTGCTATGCCTTGCCAACTGTGCCTGACGTCCCCCATCAGCACCAATTGCACGCCCCTGCACACACAGCATATGGTTGCGCACATCACATAGGGAACCAGCAGCCTCGTAGCACGCTTCTTCAGCGCCGTCGTTGCGTCCGACGGCTTACGATACAGACACCCACTGATGAGAAAGAACAGCGGCACATGAAAGGTGAAGACGACCGCATTTACCTCGCGCGAACTGAGATGTCCCGCAATGATGCAGAGCATCCCGATGCCCTTCGCAATGTCGAAGCTACGTATGCGTGTGCGATTGCTGCCACTCACGAAGCATCACTCACTGGCATTCGAACGCAGGCACCAGGCAAAGAGCAGCGCAAACCAAAGTGCAAGCACGACCATGCAGGCGATGTAACACACCGAAGCGCCCCGTATGCCAAAGGCACCCACCAACGGTACCGATGCCGCCCACGCAGCGATGGCAACAATGATGTAGCCGGGCGTAAGGAGGTGTTGCCGCCGCATGATGGTGATGCCCATCGTGAACAACTGCGCCAAAGCCAAGAACCCACCACCCAGCACGAGGATGCACAACTCGAGTCGCCATCCGTCCAAGTTGGTGTGGTAGAGCATTCCAAGGACGGGAGGTCCGGCAACTGCGGCACCAATGACACACGCCGTAGTAATCGCCAGTATGACGCCCACCTGGCGCATGAACGCTCCGGTAAAGCCCTTCCGATTCCCTTGGTCCCACATAGCGGAGACGGGCTGCACCATGGGCATGTATACAAACTGGGCAAGGAGACCTACCACAAAGACCGGCATAGCAATGAATCCGTAGATGGCTTGGTCGGCATCACTCAGCGCCCCATCGATGGCGTACTTCGGCGCATTGCCTACGTAGAAAAGCAGGAAAGCGGAAAGGAAGAGCGGCAGGCACTCGCGCAACAGCCGGAGGGCAGATTGCTCAGGTGCTTCAGGATGAATCTGTGGCAGAGAGTGGCGCCGACGGATTACCGCAAGGCTCACCAACAAGAACCCCAAGGTCCACGCGAACCCCACCCCAGTCGCCAGCACCAAGTTATGCGTTATGGCAATAATCGCACAAAAGACGACTATGGTTGAGGCCACTCGCAACGTCATCTGCTTGCCGGCGACATCGAGACGTCCCGATTGCTGGAAGTTACCGTCAAACACATCCTCGAAGGTATCGGTCCCCTTCATCAGCGTCATGAGCGCCACGGCAAGCGTCTTGTCCAAAGGGTATGCGTTAGCCGTCGCCGACCACGCCAGCCACAACCACGAGCATGCGACCATCGCTAAGCCGGTCAGCACACGTGAACGACCGTAGGCCCTAAAACCAAAGCGTGGCCGCACATCTGATGCTTCGAAGTTACGCATACCATAGCTTCCCATGGTCAGGAACAGGTTGGCATTGGCATACGCCAAGGTGAAAACACCCGCTGTCGTGAGGTCACACGCACGCGTGATGATCATGAGCATAAGCACGCTCTGGAACGCATTGAGCATCGACCCAGCAGTGTTCCAGATATAGGCAGATCTCAAGTGCGCTTCTTCAGTGCGCGTATCAGTTTGCTCCATAGGTTATCGGAGGCTCGCGAGGGTTGGGTGGCTCTTGTCTCGATCGGAGAGAACGAGTTTGCTCTCGTCAAAGACGTCATCGCCTTCGAGCGGTGGCCACTCTATACCTATAGTGGGGTCATTCCACATGATCCCACCCTCGTCATTGGGGTACCACACGTCATCACATTTGTACGCAAACTCCGCGCCACCCTTTGAGAGCACCAAGAAGCCATGGGCGAACCCTCGCGGAATGAACAACTGACGGTGGTTCTCTGCCGTAAGAAGCGCGCCTTCCCACTTTCCCCACGTAGGACTTCCCTCACGAAGGTCCACGCAGACGTCGAATACGCTGCCGCGCACGACACTGACCAGCTTGGATTGGGGATGCTCAATCTGGAAGTGAAGCCCCCGCAGCACACCCTGCATACTGGAACTCCGATTGTCTTGAACAAACTCGACGCCGATACCACCCTTCTCGAAGTCGGGACGCTTGTATGTCTCGATGAAGTAGCCACGCTCGTCACCATGCATCGCGGTGTCGACGATAATCACACCTTCGATGGACGTTGTTGTAAAGGTGAAATTGCCATAGGTATGTTTAAGCATTGTTTCCCCATTTCATCCTTATGAGCCATTTACATCAAGAAGTCGAACTGCTTCGACCAACCGTGCCTGTTCAAGAATCTCCGAGCGCCGAAGGCCAGCGACTTCCGGGCTGTCGATGCACTTCATGAAATGCTCAATCGACTTACGGAAGGCGTCATCCGGCTCGAGCATGTGATCGACCGCCTCGCCATTGCAACGAATCGTCATCGTGGGTGCAAAACCCTCAGGCGCAGTCAAGATCCTTCCACTCGTAAGAGTTGCTTTGCTGCCCCACACGTCAATGTTGCAGCGGTAATCGTTGTCCATACCGAATGCCACCTGCGCGACGCTTCCTTCGCCGTTGGCAAGCGAAGCCGAACCGTACAAATCCACATCAAGTTTGCGTCCACCGCTCAGGCAGGCGGTAGTCACGCGCGCATCGGATCCAAGCAGCATGGCTGCCAATTTGAGCGCATAACCGCCCGCATCGAGAAGAGCACCACCGCCAAGCTCGCGTGAATACCTAAAGTCATTCTGTCCCCTGAAGGGGAATCCAAAGTCAACGCGAATCAAGCGCACATCCCCCAATTCGCCTCGGGAGATGCAATCCTGTACCCAGGCAATTTGGGAATGGAAGGCAAACATATAGTTCTCATGCACCGCAAGACCCCGAGCCTCCGCAAGGTCAAGAAGCGCCTCCGTCTGTGCAATCTCCGTCGTAAAGGGTTTCTCGACGAGCACATGCTTCCCCGCCTCAAGCGCGCGTCGAGCCCACGCATAATGGAGTGCCGGAGGCAGAGGCACATATACCGCATCCACATCGGCGTCTTCGATGAGCGTCGTGTAGCCGTCATACACCTCGCCACCGTATCCGTTTACGAACTCCTGAGCCAAGGATTCTTGGACCGCCACGACGTCCGCGTACTCGGTCTGTCCCGCCGCGGACTGCCATTCACTCGCACTCGCAATGGCAACACCCGCATACTCCAGACCGTCAACCTGCACCAAAGCAGGCATGAACCTCCGAAGGGCGATGTTTGAGGGACACAGAACTCCAATGCGCATAGTTGGCACTCCCTATATTCTCAGCAGCGACAAAAGATTGCGAAGCTGTATGTTCAAGACGTTGCCTGCCCTCATGAGCAGGTTGAGCGTTGCGAGATCGAGCCAGATGTAGCCGCTGGGCAACGACTCGGAACGCAGTTCTTGCGGTAACTCGTCCACAAGGAGAATGACATTGCGGTTTTGCTCGCAATAGAATCGTCCGCCCTCTTCCGAGAGCAATACGTCTGCCATTACACCCTTACCCTCGTCCACGAGACCGAGGGTCGCTCGCTGCACGGCATCGTCCTCACCCAAGTAGCCTGCCTCACGTTGAACGGTTGGCGCAAACTCGACCTTGTCGAAGCAACCAATCTCTGGGTTTATGCGAACGAGGAACTTGGCTGCATCACCATCTCTGCAGGCGAGCAAGGCAAAAAGCGCTTGCCCCTTCGCTTCCATAAGTGGCTGCGTCCAGTGCTGCACCTCGCGACCCTCAATGTTCACGTCGCAATAGATAACCTTGAAGGGATAGCTCCTACGATGCCGAATCTCATAAGGAAGCATAATCCAATCGGTAAGCTCGGAAAGCGGGACTACCTTCGTAACCGTAGTATCAAACGTCTTGTAGTCGTTGAGCAGACGGTACGCCGCATTGAGCTTGCTCACATCGAGCGGAGCCATATACGAGTTGGCTATGAGCTTTCCCCATGGGGTAAGCCGTCCTTCCATGTCCTCAGGGTATTCACGCCAGAACGACCACGGGAGACACGAAAGCACCGTTCGCGCGTCCATGTTCACGAGGTTGTCGAATTCCATCATATGCATGATCTGGCCAAGCGTCATCCATCGATGCGTGGGCAGCACGGGAACGTCATCGCTCGCCACAACCACCATGTTTCGGTTGCGCTTGCCCAAGAAACGCGATGATTGCTCGGACTGAATCTGGTCAACCACCACGGTATGATTCTCCGGGTTGGTGAAGTAGTGCAGGTATGTAGGAGACTTACCACCATGCAGTCGCATGAAGTTACTGCGTGTCGCCTGCGTCGTAGGCGAAATCTGTACCTTGTTCACATTGCCAGGCTCGATCTTCGCCTGCATGAGGAAGTGCATGACTCCATCGAATTCCTTGCAGACGATGCCGAGAAAACCAATCTCATCCTGGATGATAATGGGCTGCTCTCGGATTGGCGTAAGCTCCCCCGTGGTTATCTCTTTGCTGTATAAGCGCAGGCCGGCAATTTGGAAGAACGATTGCTGCTCGTTCTCAATCCTTCCGGTCTCCGCATTGTAGTGCCACGGCGCACAACGCTCGAGTGAGATTCTTTGAACCCCTACGGGAGTATTAGCGTTTCGCTCCGCAATCCATGTCCGAAGGGAAGCAAACGAATTGACGCCTTCATCGCTCATCCAAGAGCGCCAAAAAGCTTGGCTCAGTTCCTTGCTTCTCATTGCACTCCCTTTCAGCAGCTCAACAAAGGGTGATCGCTGCAGACGAGGTTATACGTTACCCAAAACTATCTTTGAAATAGTAGCAGCATCATCCGGGGATAAATCCGCGAACAGCGGCAAACACAACACTTGCTCAGACACTTTTTGAGCAATGGGCGTTGCCTGAATCTCAAACATAGGTCCATACACCGCAAACGTACTGGTCAGCGGGTAAAAATATTTGCGAGCATAAATTCCTCTTTGCTCAAGCTCGTCAGCGATTTGGTCACGGCTTTTGCCAAACACTTCCTCATCGAATAGCACCGGGTAATAGGCATAGTTTGGCTTCAGCGATTCTGGATAATAGACGGTCTGTATGCCGGGAATCGCATCAAACGCCGCTTGATACACCCGGTAGGCGGCTTTTCGACGTGCAATACTTTCGTCAATATGTCGTAAATTGCACAGCCCCATTGCTGCATGTAACTCAGTTAACTTTGCATTCGTACCTACATATTGCGTCTCGTCCGTCCCGTAACAGCCAAACTGACGTATCGCGGTGGCAACCGAATACAACTCGTCATCATTAAAGGTCAGGCATCCACCCTCAACGGTATTAAACACCTTCGTCGCATGCATACTGAACATCGATATGTCGCCAAAGTTTCCGATGCCGACTCCGTCGAACGTTTCTCCAAAGGCATGCGCAGCATCATATATGACCTTCAGGCCATGTCGCTTCGCTATATCCTCAATTGCCTTAACATCGCAGGGGGTACCATATACGTGAACCCCCACAATCGCTTTGGTCTTTGGCGTGATGAGTTCTTCTATCTTCGACGCATCGATGCAAAGCGTTCGCGGGTCAATATCGCAGAATACGGGAGTGAGGCCACATCCCACAATTGCTTGAGTCGTAGACGAGAAGGTGTACGGCGTGGTAATCACTTCTCCGCTAGTAAGACCAAGCGACCAGAATGCAACCTGCAACGCCAGATGACCATTTGCAAACAGCGGTGCATTCGCAACACTCAGATAGTCCCGAATGGCCTCCTCGAGCAGGTGGTATTTGGGACCTTGATGCGTTAGGACATGCGAATCCCAGATATCCCGTATCTCTTCAACAAACTCCTCAAAGGGCGGGAGCGCGGGTGAAGTAACAGGTATAACACTTGATTTGCTGCTCATACGCCACACCTCAATCTACCGAAACTAACTTGTCGCTATATCGTACGACCGAAGGAACGACTCAACAGCAACCACATCATTGAACATGAGAACGTCAAGTATAGAGAGATTCGGACAGAAGTCATTCTTGAACTGCGTATACTCAATGATCTTTGTAGTGATGAACTGTAGCGAAATCCCAGCCGCGGCAAAGTCTTCGAAGGAATAGAGATGCGACCCAGCTGAGGTGTTCACATACTCATCGGCCGAGAGTCTTTTGCATATGTCGATTACTTTGTCTTGGCCTCGAAGACTTGTGTCCTTGTCCAAATCTGATGACATGAGAATCTCTGTATCCATATGCATATATTTGGCAAACAGTCGTATCGAATGCTCGAGAAAAAGCGCCAGATTATCCCCTTCAAAGTTAATCATTTCCTGAAAGAGGCTCAGTACGCCCTCGTACTGAGGGGCCTTTCTATACGCATTATCAATCATTCGAAGAGATTTCTTCTTGGACTTCTCATCGTAATTGGTACTGATTTCATTAATCAGCTTGTTTGGACTTGCTCCTATGACCGGCAAGTTTATGTAGCGAGGACTGCCATTGATTAGAATCCGATTTCGGTTAATCCATCCATTTTTGATATAGTTCACATCGTCGTATATGACAAAGACATCGGCATCGGCAATCAATTGCCAGTAACCAATATAAGGTATATAGTACGGTTGCATTATAGCTAATTTCATAGTTATAACCTCATAAGAATAATTCTACAGAATGCTTGCATTAAAATATGCTTGCATCATATCGTTGCCGTCTTCATCATAATATCGTAGCGACTCCTGCACCACATTGATATTATCTCTCAGGTTATTCAGCGAATCCCCCACAATATAAGCACGATATGCGAGTTGTCGCAATGTACCGACTTCAGTTGGCGTCACAGTGTCCCCCGCCCAATTGTTCGGAAAGACATCCGCAACAAAATCCATCTCTTTGACTTCCGCCAACCCTTCTATTCTCGCTACCGTACCAGCGTGCAAGACTGGCGACAGTTTGCATCCATACTTGTCGCGGAAGAACGGATCGGAGATGCTGCTGATCTTTTTCGGATGCATATGGCCCGTCAAGGCAAACTCGATAAGCATACTCTCGGAATCAATGCCGTTGATCGCATTGACAAGTACGTGTTCCCTCGCACCACACAACCGATAACCCGGTTCATAGAGAACGGGCAAGTCATCTTGGATAAAGCCTTGCAAGAACAGAGGTCCGTTTTGCATTCCCAACCCACGCAGCATATCAACGATGCGCTCATTCAGCTTTCCGATAAAGGCGTGAGTGTACTTGGAAGGATAGATATACGCAGTGGGAATCTGAGCCACATTCTGCTCATTCTTAAACACGTACCTGTCGCACATGCCCTGGAAGACTGGATCTCCGTCCTGCATGTAATAGTAGAGCACGACCTCATCGCCCGTCATGTATCTTTCAATCAACATGCTCTTCGATTTAGAGTAGGATAAGGCCCTGTTCCGGGCACTCTCATACTCCGAAAAATCGTTAACAATCGAGATGCCACGCGAACCACTCGAATCAGTGGGCTTTATTAACAACGGATACACTGCCTTTCCACAGCGCACGTCCTCATCTGTATACTCATCAATCACGGGCACCGAGTACTCACGGCAAGCCTGCTTAAAGAGCGCTTTGTCCGTCATGATTCGGAACGTCTCCTCCGTTCCATAGCAAGGCAAACCCACACGCTCGCACAGCTGCGCGTAGTATGGCAACAGGCTATCGACGTAACCCGTAAAAACACCATCCACTTTCTCGTTATGGCATAGCTCTGCCAAGGCATCTATATCAGTTGCGCTCACCATTGAGGCCACGTCTGCGTATTTCTTTGCCGGTGCATCTGGATAATAATCAGCAACGATAGTCCGAATGCCCATCGAACGCGCCTTTTTAATTGCCTCGACCTCGAGCTCGAGCCCACCCAAAAAGAGCAATGTCTTATTCCGGAAATCTCCCATAGCAATACCCCACTTCTATTTCTCTTTCGAGTGCTTTCCAAACATGTTCAACGAGACGTCATGCTTCTTGACGATTTGAATCGCTATCCGCAGAACCACGAGCACCAGCGCCGAAATAGCCGATACCAAGACGCCATTCATCAACCAAGGAGTTTTATATGATAAATATACTTCGTTCTCACCTTTCTCAAGCATGAATCCCGTGAACATGCCATTAACACGAAGAATATCTTTGTGACTTCCATTGACGCGTACCGTCCAGCCATCAGAATATGGTACGGAAACGCAAGCAAGCAATGGCCTCTTAACGCGAATCTTTGCCGCTATCCCATTATTTATCATCCGAAGATCTTCAACTGTACCCTCTCGTCGAGCATCAATAGCGGCTGAATAGCTATCATACTTCGTCGATACCACGGAAATTCCTTTAAAAGTATATTTTCCTTTATGTTGGAATACTATCTGAACAGACTCGGATGTACTTCCGCATCCGAGATTGAATAGAATGTCGCGGTTACCCATGTAATACTGGTTATTGAATCCCAAAAGAATGCAGCCGTTCCTCTTGTTTGCCATTCTTACAGTGATTTGGCTCGCAGTGGGCATTTCTTGGCCGGATGATTCGTCTGAACCCCCAGGCTCATATCCGACACCTCTGAACGCAATTCCCGTCTCGCCCTCCACTGACTCGGGTATTCTCAAAACAAGCGAAACATTCTCCTTGTTTGTCGTGATTGTGTTCTCTGTGATGACGACGTCTTCCGAAGTCTGAGACTGTATCTGCACAAATGAGCTCTCTTCGTCAAGAAGCGTCTCTGTCGCTGCTTTATCACCCGTGAATCGATCGATTGGCAGTTCTTTCGAAGTAACTGCAGTATGGAGCAGCAGCTGATCGCGTTCATAGAACTCATCTTCTGCAATAGTGTCAGATAACATATATGTATCAAACGTATAAATTATTGGCAATGCATACTTATTCTCATACACATAGAATTTGTTTTTCATGTTACCTGCAGCAGCACTTGACTTTTCACCAATCAATTCATAGCCAAATGGCACTCTGTTAGATTGCCTATTCTTACAAATAAGATACTTAACAGAAAATAATGCATTGAGCGCAAGCCGCTGATCATAATTGTTAATTAAAAATGGGGTCGTCTGTTGCGCATTTCCAAGCAGTAAAGACTCTTTCGATACATTCATATCTAATAGGCTATAATAACTTGATAGCCCGTTTAGATCTGAACGCACACCATAGTTCAAATAACTTTTATCTGTCTGTGTTTTGTCTCTAATATAATCAACTCTAAATATATTATTATCATTAGCATCAATAATATCTGATGGAATATTATGGTATGATGCTTCTATATTTGCGCTGTTCTCAAACTGTTTAATATACGCACCATTATTATCATAATAAACCTCATATACTCTACATATTATGCTCAAACTACATATTAACATCGCTACTGAGCACACAATTTTCCTTTTATAAGTAAATCTAGCAATTACATATATAAATAATATTGACAATATATATGTAAATATTTGCGGAGTAACGTTAATATTTTGAACTAAACTGATAACGAAGTGCAGAACGATCATGAAGCAAAGTGCTGCAATAGCACTCTTCGTAACCTTGGCATCCCGCAGATCGATTCGCTCTATCCCCAAAGAAGTGACTACGGCCGCCCAAAATGCAAGGATGAAGCACCAACGCTGAGTTGTTCCCGCAAAACCACTGAAAAGCATCGAAAGAGCTGGTACTAAAAAGACGACAAGGCAAACAAGTAGCTGTGCAAAGTATACTCTGTCAGAGTCTTTTGCTTTTTGCACCATTCCGACGAACCCTAGACATGTCAATGACGATATCGATATGAAGCCATACTGTCCGATTTGATTCGCACCAATCAAACCGCGGAGCATGTCGCAATAGTAAGTCGCGTTCCAGAATAATGGTATCTTTGTATTTCCGCTCGCTCGAGCACTGTGAAAGGCGTCATACAGCGATGGTAATAGACTAAATGCAGATAGAAGCACTGCAATAATGTAGTATTTTATACCTTGAAGCATCACTCTACCTATATCTGCAATGCTCCATCCATGATTTCTATATTCATATATTAATAATGCAATTATATACAAAAACATTGCGATAGATATCATGTAAAGGAAATAGAAATAGCTCATCGAAGCAAAAAATACAATTATTGTATATAAATAATGCTTTCTACCATATACAATATCTTCTGCTCCTTTTAGGAGAAGTGGCAGATAGATTGTCATCTCCAAGAAGAATGTATGCTTAGGTGCAAAATATATTCCAAAACATGCAAATGTATACAGTATTGACCCAATTGTCGATGCATAATCACTTACTTCTTTACTTTTAATAAATACAATGAATGATAAACCACTAAGGTATAGGTACAAAAAACATCGAAATACGATAAACGCATTTATGTGTCTTTCGCCGAAAAGTGCGTATATATAATTGATTGGTCGGAAAAATACAGTATTATCAATCGTTCCAAAGCCAATACCCACTTTACTGTCCCATAGCGGAGCAGTAATATCTCCTTCAAATATAGACGAGAACAGCGTAGTGATAAACTTTCTTGTAGATTCAAGTGTTGTATAATGCTGCGTAATCCCATCGGTGCCCCACAGCATCGATTTATTATTCGCATAAAAAGGAAGATATAATACTAGTGACATTACTGTGAATAGTAATGTATAATAGAGAATACTTATGGCGTATTTTCGTATATTATCAGGTAATCTGTCTGATTTTATTATATCATGCATTCCAAATACCTATACGCTCTTATCTTATTTCGTCTATCACATATCGAGGGCGCCCAAGGGATTGATAGAGTGTACGCCATGAGTATTCACCAACCGATGCATTTGATATAAGAACAACACCAGTTATAAATAATAGCAATCCAATAATAATCAGTTCAGATGCACGGACGTCTGCGATTGTATTCATCAAAACAATGGGGACGATTATCGATGCAACAATAGAACACGCACCCACCACATACCAGACGCGAGACAGTATGGGTGAGTACGTTGTGAACAATCCAGAGGCAATCTCCATCTTTCGGCTTAGCTTATAGCTTGACTTGCCAATGCTTCTCGCAGATCGCGTGTAAGGTATCTCTTTGTATTGATAACCAAGCCAAACGAGTAACATTTGCATCGAGCCATTTGCAGCATCGATTGCCGTGAAGGCATCTACCACTTGGCGATCCATCAAGAAGAAGTCAAAACCGCCCACTGGATACCTAGAATCTATAAATGTGTGCACCATCCTATTGAAGGTGCTTGATGCAATCTTTCCAATGAGCGCATCGGACCTATGCTCTCGACTTGCAATCACAAGCTTGTAAGACTCTTCACGCCATGCCTTCAACATGTCTATGAAGAGCTCAAACGGATCCTGCAAGTCGCATGAGATGACCCCGACCACATCCCCCTTCGCAATCTTCGCCCCACAACTGATGGCGGCGCCTTGGCCGAAGTTCCGTGCAAGCTTCACGACTCTAATTGTGTTTGGATACTCCTCTTGCATGCGACACATTTCTGTGTATGACGCATCCGGTGATCCATCGCAAACCATAACAATTTCTACGTCATACCCTTCAAATATGTCAAGTCGATCCATCATGTATGGTATCGTGATTGGAATATTCTTTTCATTCCGATAGACGGGTATCACTATTGAGAACAGATACCTCTCTTTGACTTCATCTGCCAATTAGTGCACCTTCTTCAATACGTCAATCTAAACTAACGCTGATATGTTCTCTATTATCCAGTTCATGTCTTTTTCGTCATACCGCTGATCGCAGGGAACTGGCAATAGATTCAGCGCTAACGAGCGAACCTGCTCCGAGACGGTCTCGTCCTCGACTACGTTCGGCCATAACAGTGGAATATATATCTTCCTTTTGATTAACTCTCTTCGTATTGCCTCGCCATTTGACACCAGCAAAGGGTACATGAATGCGCCTTTCGGCACGACATCTTCGATGGCGTTCAGATGCATCAACGCCTGATGCAGTACTTGGTAGTTCTTCTCGCGCCTCTTGCACACATTCTCATAGTCAATGCCCTGTAGAATCACATGCGTGGTCTTTGACATTGCTCGTATAGGCAGTGAAGCGATGGCGTCTTCGTTTTTGTGGTACAACCCAAAGAACGAACTTGCATTCACTTCCAATCTCCCATACATGTACAGCAATCGCTCACGTGATTCATCCATCTCGATGGCAGATGTCAATCTGGCATTGGTATAGAGGTATCCCCCATCCGACACACCAAAGTACTTTCTGCATGTATACAGCGTGTCTATATCCGCTGATGGCCTAACAAAAAAAGCCTGAGCGTTGTCGAGTACCACATGAGGGGTTCTCTCTGACAGTTGTTTTATCTCGCATTCGCTAAGTTGTCCGAAGTAGTTCACAACATATACGTACGCATCTTCTTCAATGTGCTCAGGCAGGACTGGCCGCAAGTTACTACTAATCGAATAGCGCTGTATACGAACGCCTTCCTCCATACATGTATCGCTAACCGAGTCGCAAATCCATTCGGGCAGTAGTATCGAACGGATGCCTCTCGCTCGAATGAGATAGCGAAGACAGTTTCGACCGCTATTCAAGGCCAAGGCTGCACGGTGATACTCATGTCCACTCGGTTTCTCGATCTCGAAATAGCCTCCGATTTCCCGGCTTGCCTCACTCATGACTCATGCTCCCGCAACAACGGTAAAGTAGATCCCGCATGGGGCATAACGAGTAACGAAACGTCAGAAGGCTCCAACGACAGCGCCGCATTTACGGCTGATTGGACATCCTTAAAGGGGGTCATGAAACAAGACTCGACAAGACTGTCGGGTAAGTCTGAAACCAAGAGCACACGAGCCCGAAGCATCACCTGTGCCATAGCGGCGGCCTTATGACCCCCCAATACGAATCTCTTTGCCAGCCGCCCTACTACCTCTTGAGGATCGGCAGACTCAACGAGCCACTTCTCAAAGGTTGCCTGACCGAGTCCTTCCTTGCAGCTGCCCACCAAGATGATGGTCCCACCGTCACGTACCGCGAGCTTCGCATTGTCTAGGGCCTTTTGCGTTTGGTAAAGATTCAAATCCTTTGGTGAGCCACCTTGGGACGCAACGACGATGTCGTATTGTTGGCGTATCGGCACACCATACAGCTCGTCTAACTTGTGACATGCATCACGATGAGCAGCAATGTAGTCCCCAGATGCGCAATACACAATGCGTTTCTGTTCATCCAAGACAACGTTCACTATAAAATCCAACCCTGCCCGGCTACATGCCTCTTCAATGTCCACCCTGACAGGACTATTGATGTTGCCCGCATGTGCTTCCGGATTGACCATGAGTGAATGATTGGCCTGGATTGCCTCAAATGTGGACATTCCCGGAAAGAGAGCCTTCGCTCCACCAGAATACCCAGCGAAATAATGGTACTCGACGTTGCCCAAGCCTATCCGCACATCAGCCTCAAGCGCTTCTGCCAGTATGTCCACCGGTGTGCCTGCAGTCGTCTTCCCAACATGAACGTACCTGCCCGAACCGCCATTTACGACCCGTAAACGTCCATAGTAATCACCCATGATGGCCTTGAGCTCGTCCGGCCTTTGTGGCCTATGGCTTCCAAGCGCGATTGCAAGCGTGATATTCTCTTCTGTCGCACCGCAGTCCAAGAGCCTCTCCACCAGCGAAGGCAGGACGCGTGCTGTAGGCATAGGACGCGTCACATCGCTTGTTATTATGCAAACCCGCGTATCCCGACTAACGAGCGTTTCAAGTCCAGAGGATCCAATCGGATGATCGAGAGAATACCGGAGGAGTTCTTCTTCGTCGCTTGCGATGGTCACCGCTTTTGCATGCATAACGTCAACCGCAGCTCTTGCCGGAATCTCGAAATACTCCTGCCTATCTGCGATTTGCACCGAATAACGCATCTCCCCCACCTAACCGAGAACGTTTTTTGCATATCCGCGAATTGCCTCGCAAGACATATGGAGCATGGAAATCTCTTGTTCTGTCATGTTCACCTGGAGCACTTCTTCAATACCGCATGCCCCGACAATACAAGGCACGCTCACGGAGATGTCGCTTTCGTCGTATTCCCCCCTCAGGTGCACCGACAACGCCATGATACTATGTTCGTTATGAATAACAGCGCTCATGATATCTGTCACAACCGTCGAGATACCAAACTCCGTGCGGCCCTTTCCGGCGATGATATCGCCACCTCGTTGTCGCACCAACTTGTTAATCTCGCCCATCTTCAGAGGTGGCAATGCCTCGCGCTGATACATCAGCTCGGGTAAGGTCACTCCTTCGAAGCCCAAGTGTGAGCCCCACAGGAATGATGACTCACCATGCTCGCCCAATGCGAACGCTTGGATGTGCTGTCGACTGACCCCGGTATGCTTTGAAATGATACGACGGAGACGTGCCGTATCGAGGGCAGTACCAGTCCCAAAGACCTTCGCACGCGACAAGTCCAAGACTCGATACAGATGCTCAGCAACTACGTCTACAGGATTGGTCACACAAATCAAGATGCCACCAAAGCCAGATTGTTTAATTGATTCCGCAATTGGATCCAAGATGCGCATGGTGTCTTGAAGCATATCGCGACGACTTTGGCCGGGCATTCTGCTCTTGCCCGCCGAAAGCACAATAAACTCGGCGTTAGTGCAGTCCTCATACGTTCCCACACGAATCGCTACGCGTTGCTTCAACCCGGAGGCCATGTCATCCAAGTCCATGACTTGCGCTCGTGCGAGCTTGCTATTCACATCTAGAAGCACAATTTCATCAGCAAGCCCCAGCATCATGATGCTAGCCGCACATTGCGAGCCGACGTTTCCCGCCCCTATGATTACCACTCTACGCATTGACATCCACTACTTAACTACGGAGAAAGGTTATGTGCACACTGCCAATAGTCTATGCTACCGATTACGCTCGGTTCATAAGGCGACGCAGGGCAGTTCTTATGAGATATTCAAAAAAGCCTGAAGTGACGTCGGACACCCTTCCGAGACAACCACCATGCTATTCCACACGCTAGCGTCGTGACAAAGCTAACCAGCATCATGAACCGCGCCCTCGATTTGTACGCAAACTCGATCTCATTCTTTCCCTCGTCGAGGTCGATAGCCATGAACGCCGTATCCGCCTTGTGGATATCAACCTCGGCGCCATTTATCTTGGCATGCCAGCAGCCGTCATAAGGAATGCTCAGGAAGAGCATCTGCCCCGCATGTGCATCCACCGAGCATCTCAGCGTGTCATCCGTGATTTGCAGGTCCTGAATGGCCTGCTCCGTGAACCTCTGTGTCGCCTCTTCGTAGGTCTTCATGGGCTGCGCAAGCACCTTGAAGTCATCGAACGTGTAAACGCCAGGAGTGTAGAACGTAATTCTGAACCGACGAACGCCCTTGTCGTAATAGCCCGCATTCCAGAGCCAGGAGTCCTTACCGCCATACAAGTGGAAGTGCGGCGTGGAGATGACGTCTGCAATGTTGCCGGAGGCATTTGACTTGATACCAACCTTATACAGCTGAGGCTCCGTCCACTCTGCTTCGTCGCCAAGGACCTTCTTTTGTTCGTCTCGACTCAGCTCATCCCACTCCTCGTCCGAGAACTGCTCTCGCGGACTCACCGCATCCAGAGCCAACCCCTTCACAGAGAGGTACACCTCGCATGATGCGACGGGACGATCTAGTTCCAGCCTCACGAATGAGGACGGCTTACGCACCTCGATACTGCCATTCCCTACCGTAACGCCGTCGCCAAGCTCCAGAATGGAGAAGCCGACTTCCTCGCTCGTAAGCAACGGCTCCCGCAACGAGCGATCATTCGCCTCCTCGTCGTCAAGTACCACCCCTTGAAGTAGCGCTTCCTGCTTCTGTAGGGGCGTGAGCTCCTCATACGCCGATGAGGCTATGGCATCGTCGTAGACGAGCGCCAGTGTGCTTGGCGTCTCTTCTTCGTATAGCTCATACGTATCGCCCGTGCGCCTCTCGAGGGAAGCAACCGCTTCGTCACGCATGCCATAGGGAAGTGGTATCTTGTCCTTTGCCATGGTGGCGTAGGTGCCAACGCCCAAGACCCGCATAAGCGCCGCACGTTGATCCAACGTGTAGTACGTGTTGGGCAGATCGTCGAAGGCAAGCGCCATCTCATCATGGAATAAGTCAACGTCATTGTTATACACGGAGGCGTAGTAATCGACACCGTACGTATCCAGCAGCCGATGTGCGAGCAGGCCGGGAGTCTGGACGTTCTTTGCCAAAGCAACTGACCGGTCGGTGCGTGATGTCGCGGCAAAATCGCTCTTCGTAGCAAGACCCGCCGGCGTCTCCGTCGCTACAAGCGCATACGCATCTCCCTGATACAACAGTCGATCTTGCCAGTCAGTACCAGTCGGGGAAAAAAACAGTGCCCAATTGCATCCGATCGCAGCGAGACACGTCGCACACACGACCGCAGCACTCAGATTCCCCACACGCAGGAGGAGGAAGGCCACCACGGCCCATGCCGCGACCATCTGCCAATGCGTCTGAATCGCTTCCCCAAAGGGCAGCACGAGCACGAGCGCACAGTATGCCAGCAATATGAAGGCAACCACAGCCAACGATTTCGTATCCATGGCAGCCAAGCGCCCCGCCTGCGTGCCCACGATGCAGGCAACGAGCAACGCAAACCCAAACACCCAACGATTGGCAGCATACGCCAGACCATTGAACAGCGACCCCATGAACGGCACGCTCAAGAACACCAGACCTGTCACAAACAGCACGCGCAGCACCAGCGCCTGACGATTTGGCCTCCCCTGCCACAGCACAATCGTACCAAGTAGACCGCAGGCCCCATAGCCATAGAACCAGTCCCTCCCCCCATTCGCAGCACCCGCAAAACTGCAGAAGAGCTTCTGGTAGTAATCGGCGGAATACAGCACAGGATTCGCATACGAGACACCAACCCTATCTAGAGTTCCAATTCTCATGATCTCCGCCGCGCGATCACACCCCATGAGCATCGAACAGACGATGCAGGCAGCGAAAAGCGCGAAATGTCGCGCCCAATCACGCCATGACGTGCGTCGCACGGCCAAGACAACGATAGCCAGCACGGCTATGAGCAGCTGTGCGGCATAGTACAGGTACGGTCCGCACACAAAGAGGAATCCACCACTCGCGAACAGATAGCACCATGGCCGGCGCTCGTCCAACAACTGCAGTGCACCATTCACCACGAGGGGAAACAGGATCATGGGATTCAGATAAGCGGTTTGCAGTGCACAGTTCAGTCCCGACCCAGAGAAGGCATACGTCAGCCCCGCAAGTACGGCACCTTCCCTCCGCACGCCAAGACGGAACAGCAGCGGCAAAGCACAGGCACCCGCAAGCCAGAGCCGCACCACTACCAGCACGTTGAAGAGCCATTCGGTGTTCTCACTCGGGCAGAACGCAGAGAGGTACTGCAGCGGATCGTGTGACCAACTGCGCACGCTGCCGTACCCCATCGAGAAGTCATAGAACGGAACATGCAGACCCTTCCCGGCCAAGAAGTCCGCCACAATTCCCTGCACCGTCGCACCGGTATCGACGAACGCCCCATATTGCTGGCAGAGCCCATCAATCCGATTGATGAAGCTCTTGCCCTCAATCAACAACGGCAGAAAGGCGATGAGCGAGACAATCACGAACGCAAGCGTGTAAATACCAAGCACAGAGCCACTGCGCCCACGATTCTTCTCGCGCTTCGCATCACTGCCCGCAAACACTACCCCATGCCCTCCAAAGCCTCGTTGCCAAATGCTACACAATTGGCAGTATTCTACCTGAGTCAGTCCCCACTCGCGCGTTGAACCATAAGGACTGAACAGATACAAAGCACACCGCAGTACTTCCGCATGGCAAATCAGTGCGCATCTTAGGAGCCTACCACGGGATGGACCCCTTTAGGTATACTCAACGGTTAGATTGTTTTGCCATGCATCGTTACCTTGATAGGCAGGAAGTCACTACATGAGTCGTTATGCAGTCATTTTGGGTGGTGAGCTGCGCAATCGCGGGGCACAAGCCATGACGTTTCGCACTATTGCCGCCGTTCGTGAGCTGCTTCCAGGCATCGAGCCCGTCGTGGCGTCAAACCATGACGCCCCACTCGAGCTCATCGACATAGTGAAGGGAAAGCATGCACGACCCGACCAATCGAACCTCGCGTTCGACGTGATTCGCTTCGACGTCGACCTGTTGTATGGCAGCTCGGCCGGCCGATTCAACCTTTCCTCGGCACTTGCGCTTGCGAAGACGGAGGCAAAGGGCATCGTCCGCATGTCGTCCACCATAAAGACCAAGCGCATTCTCGACGAAGCCGCACTCTGCATCGACATAAGCGGCTTTGCCTTTGGCGCGCAGTGGAGCTTCAGGAATTGTCAGCGCTACCTCAACAAGCTCGAGTTGCTGCGAGAGCGCGGCATTCCTACCTATATAATGCCCCAGTCATTTGGTCCCTTTGAGTTTGCCGACCCAACCCAAACGGAGACCATTCGCTCCCGTGCGGCCGAGTTGCTCCTCTATCCACGCATGATCTGCGCACGCGAGCAGCAAGGCTTCGCCGATATGAAGGCCCTTTGTCCCGGCGCGCGTCTGTCTCTTGAAGAGGACCTCGTGCTTGCGGGCGGTCCCATCGACCCAGCGTCCGTCTTTGTCGATCCCTCAGTCATACCCCCAGTGCCCAACGTCGGAGAACCGCCCCTTGTGGGCATCGTGCCCAATCGACGCACCTTCGACCATGGTGACGAGACAAGCGTGCTGACCTTGTGGGGTCTGGTTGTAGAAGAGCTTCTCTCCCTCGGATATCGCGTGTGCATCATTCGCCACGCGGAAGATGACGGGTCGAGGTGTCACCAAATCAAAGCGCTCTTCGAAGACGACGCGCGCGTCTCACTCCTCAAAGATGAGCTTTACTGCTTCCAGTACGAGGACATATTCGCGCGCTGCGACTTCCTCGTGGCATCGCGCTTCCATGCCATCGTGCACGCATATCGCTGCGGTGTGCCCTGCGTGGTGCTTGGCTGGGCCACCAAGTACGAGGAACTCCTCGAGAGGTTTGCCCAGGAGTCCTTCGTTCACGACGTACGCAACCTCAACGATGGCTCCATGGCCCGCATCGTCGCGTCAGTTCGGCATATGGCAAACCATCACGACGAGGAGTCCACGCGCATCGCAACGCATTTGGCAGAGCTGCATTCGACCTCAGATGTGTTCGAGCGACTTGCCGAGGACTACGGGAGCATTGCGCGATGAGCGCGTCGACTCGCACGGGCGAGACAAGCATCAAGCGCGCTGCGCTCATCAACATGGCGTCACGCTATGGCGCCGCCGTTGTGCATCTGGTGTACTCCATCGTCCTCGCCCGTATACTCGCACCCGCAGATTTCGGCATCGTCGCCATCGCACAGGTCTTCGTCACGTTCTTCGCGCTCTTCCAAGACATGGGCCTCGGTAGCGCCATCATCCAGCGGCAGGACCTCGAGTCCGATGATCTATCCAGGCTCTTCGGATTCTCACTCGTACTCGGCGTTTGTCTCGCCGCACTCTTCGCACTGTTCGGGCTGCCCATTTCGGCGGTATACGGCGAGCCGCAGCTCATGAGCATTTGTTGGGCGCTGTCTGCCACGGTTCTGTTCTCGACCCTGAACACCGTCCCGAACGCGCTACTGATGAAGAGTCGACGCTTCATCGTGGTTGGCATGAGGCAAGTGCTGTGCGCCCTAGCGGCCTCCGTGGCGGGTGTGGCCTCTGCGGCGCTTGGCGCGGGTCCCTATGCCATCGTCATCTACTCCATCTCGAATGCCCTGCTCGCCTTCCTGTGGAATTACGCAACGAACCGCGTGGTCCCGCAGTTCCGCGCGATGCTGGTGTCCGTCCGGAAGGTGTTCAGCTACTCGGCATGGTTGTTTGGGTTCAACCTCATCAACTACTTCTCGCGCAATGCAGACAACCTACTCATCGGCTACTTCTTTGGCACCGCGGACCTCGGAAACTACGGCAAGGCATACCAGCTCATGCAGATGCCGCAGACCTACCTCACGAGCATGGTGGCGGGCGTCGTCCACCCCATGCTCGCCGAGCAGCAGGACGATTTGGATCGCATCTATTACGTCTTCGTACGGATGACCAAGGTGCTCTCACTTATCGGCGTCCTCGTCTCCATTCTCTGTCTCTTCGCAGCCGACGAAATCGTGGACCTCCTGTATGGACCACAATGGACCTCGTCCGCGGTGTACCTGAGGTGTCTCGCGGTCTCCATCTGGTCGCAGATGGTCTGCGGCGCCTCGGGACCCATGTTCCAAGTGCTCAACAGGACGAAGGAACAGTTCGTTCGCGGCGCCCTGATTGCCTGCGCGGTCGTGGGAGGCATCCTCACTGGCGTGGCGCTCGGGTCCGTCGAGGCCGTCGCCGCCTTTGTCGGTGCCTCGTACTGGGTCGCCTTCCTGCTCCTGCTCCCCTTCCTCATCCGCCGCTCCTTTGGTCGAAGCATCATCGCGTTCCTCCGCATGCTCGTGCCCGATGCCCTCATCGCGGTGGGAGTCTCCCTCGTGCTCTTCCTCCTCAACCCACTCCCCCTGCAGGGCACACTGTCCTTGGTCGTCAAGACCTTGGCAGCCGGCATCACGTGGCTGGCCCTTATCGTCGCACTCGGGCAGTCCAAGTGGCTCGAGGCGCTCCTGCCCACCCGGCTACGGCGGAAGCTCCACCGCCCTTCAGAAAGGAACTCACATGACAAGGCCTAGCGACACCGTCGCTACGACGGTCGCAACCGGCACCTGCTGCTCGTGTGGCCTCTGCGCCGCGGCATGCAGGTGCGGCGCCATCAGCTTCGCCACCGACGGGGGCAGCATGGTACCCGTCATCGACGAGTCCGCATGTGTGCACTGTGGTCGCTGCCTTGCCATATGCCCCGGCGCCAACCTGGCAAGCCCACCGGAAGCCGAACCCTCACCGGAAGAACTGCTTGGCAACGTCCTCGAGTCCTATAGTGGCTGGTCCACGGATGAGGCCACCCTTACCCGCGCCGTTAGCGGCGGCGTCGTCACACAGCTCGTCGCCGAACTGCTTGCCAGCGGCAAGTATGACTCCGCCTTCCTCGTCACGAACGCGACCGAGGGGATGGACGGCACGCAACCCACCACCCAAAGAGTCTCCCCCGAGGATGACCTCACCCGCACTCAGAAGTCCCGTTACCTGCAGGTTTCGCACGAGCCGACTCTTCGATACTTGCTCTCCAACCCGAAGGAACACGTCATCATCGTCGGCGTCCCATGTGCTCTCTCTGGCATCGTGAGTGCCATCGACGCGTTCCGCCTCTCGCGCGACAACTATCTGCTCATTGGCCTCTTCTGCGATCGCACAATGACCTCAAACGTGCTGCGCTACTTCGAGCGCTTCGCGCCCGGTGGACGACTCTCGGGAGTCGACTTCCGCACCAAGGAGGCATCAGGTTGGCCGGGGGACCTGCGCATCTATGGAAACGCCGGAGCGTTTACGGACCTTCCCGCCCGCAAGCGCATGGAGGTCAAGGGGTACTTCCAGCCGGAATGCTGCCTCTATTGCCTTGATAAGCTCAACCGCTGCGCCGATATCACCGTGGGTGACGATTATGTGCACGGCACGCAGATCAACGACGGCAAGGGCGCCTGCAGCATCCTCGTCCGCACGGAGGCCGGGATGACCGCGCTGGCCGCCACGGACGACATCGCACTCATTCCCTCCGATGCGCGCGACATCGCGCATAGCCAGCATATCGAGAACCGCCTCGTGAACTGGCACAACGCACGGGTCCTAGAAGGTTCGCATGATGTCAGCCGGCGCGATGTCCGTACGCGCAATTCAGCGCTCAAGAGCATAGACATCGGCAAGGCATATCCCGAGCATCCGGAGCTTCTCGAACGCGAACTGAGAAGAACCTCATCACCTGCATCCAAGATGCGACGTCGCATCAAGCGTGTCGTCGGCAAAGTCCTCGGCAAGCTGCGTCCCAAGCGGTAACGGAGACTACGCCGCTTCGTCCTCAGGTGCCTCCGGCGCATAGAGCGTAACCGCGCCGCCCTCTTCGCGCCACTGCAACTCCTCGTAGCCCCTGAGCCGCAAGGAGGAGACGTCTTCGATCATCACGTCACCGCTTCGGTCAAACGTCGCATGTCCATCCGCATCAAGGACAATCGTATCGGTGGCATTCGATCCGTCTTCCTTGTACGCAAACTTTACAGCCCACGTCCCCACGTATTCGCCCTGGACGCTCTTCCTCGGCACCTGCAGAACGAACGACAGCCCCTTGCTCACACGGTCCGGCCCTAGGTCTACGTCACTCAACCGATACGTGATGCAGTCTTGGCGCGCGCTGATTGTCTTGAGCGTCCCCTTGATGCGGAGGCCATAGTACTCAACCTCCGCCTTCATGGCATCGTCGACCGAGAGCGAGAGCACCGTATAGTCCTCATCCGTTGCATATTCGCGCTCAAGAACGAAGTGGTCAAGGTATTGGGACGCGTCGTACCTATCGAGAAAGCGAACGTAGACCAAGGTCCCCACCATGGTCAAGAGAAGCGCGATCGAGGTCAGTGCGGTAGCCGCACCCTTTGCATTCCCCATCAGATGAGCAAACCTCTTCACCCGCATCGTCTCCCTCACATTGCGCACATCTCAGCGCCGATTCCCTCTGCTCCTCGGCACAAACTCAGAGCCCATTAAGGACGAGGAGTATAAAGGGATTGTAATAGCTTGCTATTGCGTGATCGTCCAAAAGGCCACAGAATGCGACTGCGGCAAGGACCACTGCCAAGCCCATGGCACGCCGCGCAACTGCTCGCCGCGAAAGCAAGTTGAGCGTAACGAAGTGGAACGCCGCATAGAGTAGTCCCTGCTCGATAAGCACGTGCAGGTAAATGTTGTCGACGTAGTTGTACGTATTGCCGAGCGCAACTGAGCTCGTTCCGTCAGCCGCGAGACCATGGCCAACCCACGTGACTGCTTGGCCAGACAATCGGACTCCCATCGTCATCAGGCCTTCGTACCCACGCATCACGCGCTTTCCGAACATCGCGCCAAAGTGGCTTGCGAAATCCGGACTGCCTATGAGGGCAAGACCGTATACCGCGGTAACGACGATGGTTATCGCGATGCAGACATACGTCGAATTGGCCAGCAGCGTCCTTCCCACCCGCGCGAGCGCCTCGAACCGCCGAGCGAATGCTTCCAGACGCCTGTGGAGCAGGAACCATGCAATCACGGCAACCGATGCGAAGAACACGAGCCTGCTGTCCGTCAAGACATACATGATGGCGTTCATGACGAGGAAGGCTCCGGCTTCGATCACTCGCATGCGCTCTTCTTTGACGAGACACCATAGACATGTGATGGCAAACAAGATGTTTGAAGGCACCAAGCAGTAACGGAAGCCCAGGCAATAGCGCACACGCGTGCTCTGTATCAGCATGAAGTTGGGAATGACGTTGAGCAGCGACGAACAGATTATGATGACGAGGCAGATCGATAAGCAGAAGAAGCTGCAGGAGATGAGGCGGTCCTTGTCGACGTTGCGGGCAGCGACTATGAGGAACAGGTCGAGCAGCAGCTTCTGAGAGTTCCTGTCGAGCAATCCATAGCCACAGACAAATGCCGCCAGCACCGCAAAGACCATCGACTTGGGAGTCATCTTCGGTGAATCAGCCATCCTGTGGGCCTGGCACAACTCACGTACGAGGAGCAGCCCCGCAACGACTCTAAATATGTTATCAATCGCGAGATAAGGTATCTCGTTCATCGTCTGCGCGAAGAATGAGCGAGAGAAGAGACAATAGGAGAGCCAGATAACGTATGGCACAAAGAAGAGCAAGTCCAGCCCATCTACGGGACTCCGTGAAGCGCGTGCCTCATGTTGATTCAGCGCGTTCGCCTCGCTCATAGCGTACCCGTCCTCACCCTTTGATGCCGGTATACAGGGCAAGGACCTGTTCCGCGTTCTTCTTGACGGTAAACAGATTCATGGCACGCTCCTGCCCACACCGTGCAACAGATTGCGCGTGGTTTGTATCTTCGAGGACCGTACGAATCGCCGCGGCGAGCGACGCCACATCACCCGCATGGTACAGAAACCCAGCTCCGCCTGCATCAAGCACCTCATGCGTGCCACCGGTGTCGGCACCTATCACTGCGCAACCGGCCATCATAGCCTCGACGGTCACGCGACCAAAGGCCTCGGCACGCGAGCAGACGAAGGCGACGTCACTCTTTCGATAGTACGCACCAGGGTCGTTGGTCTCGCCTTCGAACGTTACGTGCGCCTCGAGCCCCCTCGACGCAACGGTCGCACGAACCTGCTCGTAATACTCACCTTTTGTGCGACCCACGATGCTCAGATGGAAGCCATCTTCCCCCTGCTTGAGGAGCTCTCCCAGCGCCTCGACGAGCTCAAGTTGACCTTTGTGCGGATACAGACCGCCGACGATGACCATCCTCACCAAATCCGAAGAGAACAGGTCATCCCGCTCGGCATAGAACGATGCGGGGTCGATGCCGTTGTAGATGCGTTCGACCGGACACGTGAGCAGGCGCCCGTACTTCTCCTGCACCGCGTTCGAAATGGCAATGGCAACGTCTGACTTGCTCATGAGCGCGTAACCGCGTCTCTTCCCCACAATCGAGGATCCTTGGTCCTCTTCCAGCAGCTCTCTGATGTGCCAAACGAGCCCCTTGCCAAGCTTCAGCGCCGGGCGAGCCGCAACGTAGCCATGGGCAGTATTGATGTGGACGATGTCATAGCCCTCTTCCACAATGAGCCGCGCAATCTTTGGTTGAGCAAGCAAGCGGTTCGCAACGGACTGCAGCCGCTTCTTTGCGCGCATGGTGACCTTGGGATACGCAGTCCAGCTATACGAGCGAATGAAGTGATACCTGATGCCAAACTCGTTCAGCAGCTGCACACCCGCCTCACCGAGCCGAGGAATGAGCGCATCGCAGGTGCAGCCCAGCAGATTCAGCTGCCTCGCAAGATGTGCTCCAGAGAGGAACGCACCATGCGTCGGATCGCAATCACTAAAGACGAGCAAAACCTTGGGCATCGACGTCGATTCGGGATTCTGCATGGTCATGACTCCTCGGGGCAGAGCTTGACCAGCGTGTGATACACGGCCTCCGTCATGAACCAGCCTTTGCGAAGCTTTGCGCCAAGCACGCGGGCGTTAGCCGCCATCTCCCGGTACTTCCCCTCGTCGAGCGCGGCCAACCGCTCCCCAATCTCCGAGAGACTCGCGACTGTAAGCCCGCACCCCTGTTCCTCGACAAGCTCTGCCAAGGCAGCTCGCTCCCAGATGATGACGGGAAGCCCACTGGCGAGATAGAGCGAGGCCTTGTGTGGGTTGTTGATCTCCAGGTATTCCCCGTAGGCACCCGCACAGGTATCTGCCGTCGGGCCATCCCAGATAAGTCCAAAGCTTCCGTCGAGGTGCATGGGCAACTCATCGGGGGCAAACACACCCTGGTAGGTCACATTTGGCTTCGAATCGCCCTCCACGTAGTTCGGACCATAGAGCAGGAACGGGACATCGTCGGGCAGCTCATAGGCATAACCCGCCTTGTATCTGAGCAGGTTACCCGCAATGATCACGCTGTCCGACTTGCTGTGGTACGACCGTCCCTCAACCGCACGTGCCACGTCACCCTCAAGCAGATAGTCGAAGCACCCGAGCGAGACGGACTTGTCGTATACCTGCAGTCCAAACAAATCCTTCGCACGCTCTTGCATCCGCGTGTTGTGGAAGATGATTCCTGCGCATGCGTCAAGCATGAGCCCTTCCTCACGCTGCAACTCCAGACGCCTCAAACGGGATTCCTTGGCGTTGTGAATGATGCGGAACGACTCCAGATCGTGTACGACCAGTACGATGCGCACCCCGCTCTTCGCCAGCGATGCCAAATACTTGGAAACGGCGATGGAATGGTTGTGAACGGGGAATTGGATGAACACCACGTCCCCGGGCACGAGCGACTTCAGCGACTTCTTCCAGTCACCAGCAGAGAAGACCCTGCGCTTGAGCTTCAGAACTGCCGAGGATCCCTTCTCCACGTCAGGGATGTTCTGAACAACATCGATGGGAACACACCCGCAGTCCGTCAGTATGTGCTCGACGTCTTCACGAGCCTTGCCGATGGCGGTATGCTTGCCCGTATGCGTCAATGAGTACTTTTCCGAAACAAAGAACAGGCCCATACCACAGCACCTCACAAGCGTCACAACGTGAATCGTCCGGCCATGCTTCTCCGCACGTACCGATTGTCCTTCATGCTAATCAATAAGCCGCAGGTCACCATGGTGCTCACGTGCCCCTTGGGAAGGCACCTGCATGTAGGTGTCGCCAAACAATCGCGTGAGATAGTCCTCAACCTCACTGAAGACGCGAATGCTTATGTCTTCGAAGGGCACCATCCTACCTTTGCCAACCACAGATTTCGGGAACATGCTCTTGCTGCGATAACGGCTGGAGTAGTAGCCCACGATCTTTGACGCCTCGTACGCATACTTCCGCGTTGCCCTGCCGTACCGGCGCACGAGACTTTGCTCGTCGGTAAAGTGCAGGAGCACGTTGAAGACACCGCCAAACTTGATGAGCAGCTGCTCGCTCTTGGGACGGGTCTCTTCTCGATTCTTCATGCCCTCTACACTTTGGATGTAGCGGATGCGCTTGAGCTTGATTGCGACAAACAGCGCGCGGCACCAGAGAACATGGAGCTTTCTGAGCACGGCATTATCGGGCGCACCGTCAAGCGGGAAAAGATCGATGCTCAGATACGGTTGGCGCTCGTCCCACGCCTCGTTGCCATGCGTGATGGGTTTCGTTGCATCCTCGAACACGCCAAACAGCAACTCCTCACTGTCAAACGCCCGCAGTCCATCACGCAACTCACCCGCATCCGACAACTTGCAAAGGCGCTCAAACTCGGGCCGTGGCATGGCAATGTCGACGTCGTCGTCCCAAGGGATGAAGCCCTTGTGCCGTACCGCACCCAAAGCACTTCCGCCCCAAGCAAAGTAATCTATCCCGTTTTCGTCGCATATTTCGACAAATTCCTTAAGCAGCTCAAGCAACGCGTCCTGAATCTCGTTGAGCTCATGCTTCTCGCCATCGGCCATATCCGTTACCGCTCTTCCTCTTTGGCCAACCGTTCGGCCTTCCAAATCCCTATACAAGTCATGCACTCGCGTCGCCATTGTCTCGACAGAGAATCCGCGTTCGATGACCAGCTCCCAAGCGTCCGCGCGACGCTCTTTGTACATCATGGCACACAGGGCCTCGACCCATGCCGCAGAATTGTCGAGAGGAATGCGCGTGACATCCAATCCCTCCACGACGGCAGCAAGCGGAACACCCGTTGATGCAACGCAGGGCAAGCCTGCCGCCTCTGCCTCCAGCAATACGAAGGAGAAGCCCTCGTGCAGGGAGGGAGCCGCCAGCACATCGCTTGCCTGCAGCAAATCGGGAACATTGTCGACTTGGCCGAAGAACTTCACGTATGGCAATACATCGAGCTCCCGGGCAAGCTCTTGAAGGTCGTGCGCTTGGGGACCGTCGCCAATGAGCCACAACGCCGTATGGGGTTCCCGCTCGAGAATGCTGGGCATGCTGCGAATCAGGTATTCCTGATTCTTCACACTACTGAGGACTCCCACGCAAACAATGACTTTCGTCTCGTCATCGAGCCCTTCTGCTTCCCTTGTCGATTTGCGCACTTCCGCATCGTAGGCAAATGCCTTCGCATCGACGCCATTCACGATAACGATACCTCGCCGGTCCCATTCCTCATCGCCAAAGAGGAATCGCCCGGCCTCATCGGAACACGCCACGCAATGAGTGGCAAGTTTGCCAATCCCACGTGCCTCAAAAGCCTGCACTGCCCGTGCGGCAGACGAGCGACTTCCGTTAGCGTGTGAATGGGCAATGCGCACGGAAACACCCTGATCCCGCGCAATGCTCAATGCGGCGCGCTGCAACCATGCCGCAGCAGAGTTCACGTGGACCACGTCGTACGCACCCTGCTCAATCACGGCCTTAAGCGATTTCGTGACTTGACGGCGCTTGATTACGGGGTTGCCAAGATTGCAACGCGCCTCGATGAGGCAAATGTCCCGCTCCTCGAACCACGAGCGAGGAAACGAAGGGTCGAGCTTGCCAGGCGTCCAAATGTCCACCTTGAACTCATCACGGGGATACTCCTCGAAGCAGCGAGCGAGAAAGAGCGGCGCACCGCTCCTTCTAAAGTCTACCGCGACACATGCGAGCACTCGGATGCGCTTGTCCTCGGACATATTTTTACTCTCTGACCCTCGAAGACACCTTGCCACGGAGACCCGTGCTCGAGACGCCACTCGTATGGGGGAGATACACGACCTGTGCACCCAAGGGGATAAGATCTTGCTCGGTCCGTATCCAGCGCTCGTCACCTTTCCAATCGTCCCCGATAAAGACTGCCTCGAAGGGAATGGACTGATGGATCACGGCCTTGTCGAGCGTGTCGACGATGCGCGCAGAGTCAACGCAACCCAAAGCGGCCACGATACGGCACCGGTTCTCCTCGCATACGACAGTGCGCTTGCCCTTGTATGCCTCCACGAGGTCATCAGAGTTGACCCCCACGTAGAGCACGTCACAGAGTCGCGCCGCCCCCTCTATGAGGTTAAGGTGCCCCACATGAAACATGTCGAACGTGCCTTGCGTATAGCCGATGCGAAAGGGTCGATTGCCTTCGCAGGCCGAAGACGCTTCGCGCAATTGTGCCTGTGCCTCATCCACTGGATTAGTACCCACCCTCGCCCTCGAGTACCGCACCGAACGTCTTGGCGATCAGCTTGATATCGGTGAGGACGGACATGTCCTGAATGTAGTCGAGGTCAAGCTCAACCCATTCCTCCCAGTCCACATTCGCGCGGCCAGATACCTGCCAATAGCACGTGAGTCCGGGCTTCGCGACCAGTCGCTGTGCCTCGTAGGGAGTGTATTCTTGGGTGCGCTGAATGGCACGCGGTCCCACGATGGACATCTCGCCACGAATGATGTTGACCAGTTGGGGCAGCTCGTCAATGGACGCACGACGGATGAACTTGCCCACACGCGTGATGCGCGGGTCGTCCTTGATCTTGAAAGCGGGTCCCGTCTGTTCGTTATCCTTAAGGAGGTCCTTCAACTTGGACTCGGCGTCGCGATACATGCTGCGGAACTTATACATCTTGAAGGGCTTGCCGTTCTGACCTTCGCGCGGCGCAGCATAGATCACGGGACGGCCATCCTCAATGACGATAGCAAGAGCCGTCACCGCAAACACGGGAGAGAGCGCCACAAGCGCCCCGGTCGAAAGAACAACGTCGGCAACGCGCTTGAGAGTCTTGTAGGCACGTGGCTTTGCGTCGTAGACCGCTTGCATGTTCGTGCGATCGACTAGCATGCGACGAGCCTTGCGCTCAGGACTCACCTCATACACGCGCCCTGCATCTTCGTCGACAGGGATGTCTGCGGATGTGGATGCAACTGCGTCCGCCATGGCTCCTCCTAATCGCTGTGGAACAAATCGCGTGTATACACTTTCTGTTCCACGTCACTTAACTCGTCGTTCCAACGGTTGGCAACAATGACGGCACAACGATGTTTGAAGCTTTCGAGGTCGTGCGTCACTTCGCTGCCATAGAAGTCCGGTTCGTCCAATGTCGGCTCGTACACCAGCACAGGAATCCCCCGATTCTTTATCCTACGCATGATACCCTGAATCGAGCTTGCGCGGAAGTTGTCCGAGCCACTTTTCATCGTTAGTCGATATACACCCACCAGCGGCCGCTCTTCTGACCCCTCGTAGATAAGGCGCATGATGCGATCGCAAACCTCATCGGCCACGAAGTCCTTTCGCGTGCGGTTAGCCTCGACAACAGCGCCCATGAGGCTTTGTGGCACGTCCGCATAGTTGGCGAGCAGCTGCTTGGTGTCTTTGGGAAGGCAGTACCCTCCATACCCAAAGCTGGGATTATTGTAGAAATCGCCTACACGCGGTTCCAGGCACACTCCTTGGATGATGCGTCGCGTGTCCAGCCCCTTTGCCGCGGCGTAGGTATCGAGCTCGTTGAAGAAGCTCACGCGCAAAGCAAGGTAGGTGTTGGCAAAGAGCTTCACGGCCTCAGCCTCGGTCGAACCCATGACGATGGTCGGCACGTCCGCATCCACGGCACCGGCTGCCAACATCGCGGCAAACTCTTCCGCCTTGGCAACTTGGCCCGAGTCCGACTCGTCGCATCCCACGATTACCCTGCTGGGATGGAGGTTATCGTACAAAGCCCGTCCCTCACGCAGGAACTCAGGCGAGAAGAGCAGGCGCTGGTCGCCCCGCGTCGCCCTCAGGTTTGCGGTATAGCCCACGGGTATCGTCGACTTGATCACGATGGTCGCGTCCTCGTTGATCGCGCGTACAGCGTCAATGGCCGACTCGACAGCCGAGGTATCGAAGCTATTCGTCTCGTCGTCATAGTTGGTGGGCGTGGCCACCACAACCCACTCTGCATCCGCATACGCCTCGGTGGGATCGGTGGTCGCACGCAGGTGCAACAAGCCTGACCCCAAGGCCGCCTCCAAATCGGCGTCCTTGATGGGCGAGACGCCCTGGTTAACAAGCGCAACCTTCTGGGGAACCACGTCGACACCCACGACATCATGGCTCTTTGCCAATAGAGCAGCCACGCTCAAGCCCACATATCCCAAACCCGCAACCGCAACACGCAAGGCAATCTCCTCCTGCGCCTTCGCAAACGAACAATCGGCTCAATGAGCACTACATGGAGCAGAATTCTAACATTGTTTGGGCATGAGCGGCATTCACGATGGCAGCCACATGACGGGTTATCTCCCGTTATCTCCCGGGTTATTCCTCTTTGGAACGGTCCTCTCGCAATCCAGAACCCACCAAGGCGCCACTTCCCCTGATTGCCGCGACAACGAACAGCAACACGTTGTAGTGCAACTGCAGCGCCAAGTCATCAACCAGCATGTGAAGGGCCAGAAACGCCAGCACCATGACGAGTAGCGCATCTCCTTGGCGAAGTGCCTGCCGCGCGGCGACCGTGTACAGTGTCACCAATCCAAAGGTATACACAAGACCGTACTGAATCGCCGCGTGCAGAAACGCGTTATCCACCCAGTTGTAGCCGCTTTGCATCTGCGTGCCCTCGCCGAACGCATTGAGGCCGTTGCCCACCCACGGCGCATTCTGACCAAGCAGCGGTACACCCATGTTGACCACGCCCTCGTAGCCTCGCCGCACCCTCTGACCAAGGGCCTTATTGATCACGCCGATGACTCCTGTATTCCCTACCAGCGCATATGCGATGGTCACCACCACGGTTACCACCACGGCAATCACAAACGCCCAGGATGCGACTTCGACCAAGCGTCGCAAGCGAGCCGCATCGAGGCGGGCATACGCCAGCGTCATCACCACACACACGGTCGCAAGTGCTCCCGAGAGCCTCGCCTTCGTCAGCCAAAGCATCGCGACGTTTGCGACCACCAGCAACACTGCCTCCCACACCCGCATGCGCTTTCCTCGTAGCCAGCAGGCAACGCAGGTTATGACGAAGAGGTACATGGCAGGAAAGAGTGGGTAGGTGAACCCCAGACAATGACGTATGCGCGCACCACCCGCATGTTCGATAACGAAATCGGGAACGATGCCGCACAGCGAAGCTAACACCATGCCCATAGAAACCACGGCCACCGTTGCCGTGCTCACCGCAAGTAGCTTGCGCAAGGGCTGATTTCGGGCACAAAACACGAGCAGGTTCGCGCATATGACATCCGGCCAGTCGCAGCGCCATGCGCAAAGCGACATCACGGCACATACCACGAGCGCAACCGCGTCACGCAATCCGTACTCACGTCGCCAGATTCGTACAAGTTCCGATACTACCAAGAGTAGCTCGACCCGATGTACCACGAAGCCCTGAGTGATGCCTGCCGCTTCGAGTCCCGGTTGCAGAGGTGTCGCCCCTAGAATGGCATATGCAATCCATATAACGCACGAGATATAGAAGAGGATGTCAGGAGCGCCGCTCATCAACTCGTGAAGCCACGCCGTGCCACATGAACGCTCTCCGACGCGCTTTTGCACGCTATCCATAGCCGATTTCTGCCGCATCCGCCCTACTGCCACCACCCTTTGCTGCTACAGTGCAGTTGAACACGGGCACATTATGGCACAGATGGCCTGTCTGTTGGTTCGTTGCATCAATCTATCGCTTTTTCGTATTTGCGCTGACAGTCTTTTTGCCAGCCTGCCCCCTCGTTCTGCCAGCTTGACCCCTCGTGCAAGCAGCTCATGAGCGAAAATCACACTACGACAATATTCCTTTTGTGCATAAGTGCAGAAAATCGTTG
The DNA here is from genome assembly GCA_017533825.1 of Atopobiaceae bacterium. Lineage (GTDB taxonomy): Bacteria > Actinomycetota > Coriobacteriia > Coriobacteriales > Atopobiaceae > RUG440. Next base: position 34,496 of record JAFWIE010000077.1, read on the forward strand.
CCTCTCGATGCGCTTAACTGGTGTTTTACCACTATTGATAACGATTTTCCGCACTGGCTAAAATAGCCACTGCGGAAAATCGTTATCAAAATCGGTAAAATCCCTGTTGGTGCAAAGGCACTACGACGTTTTTCCGCACTAATGTTCATTCATTATCGTTTTCACACGCATCAAATCGCACTCGCGTCTCTCCCAGCCGTCCCGCGCACCGTCATAATCCCCCGCACCGTCACAATCCCCCGCGCACACCAAAAGAAGCCAACCTATAGGTGTACCATGGAATGCGTTCAGCTATCACGCACGCAAGGAGCACACATGAAGAGGGGCATTCTCACCATCCTGCTGGCCATCACGCTACTGACCTGCACCTCTTGCGCAATAGCCGATGCACCGCAAACCGAACCCGAATCAGTCGGGGCGCAAACGCTCAGCATAGAGGCGCTGGATGCCGACGCCGGGCTCGATTCCAGCACCCTCAACCTGCAATTCATCGACGGAGTTGCCGATTTGCCTTATGTGTCGATCGAGGACTGGGCCACGCTCATGAACCAAGCCCACCAAACGACCAATCCCAAGTACAATATCTCCGTCACGAGGGACGGCGACAAAATGACCCTCAAGCGCGAGAACGGCAGCAGCCTGACGTTCAATGCAGCCACAAACACGCTGGTCGCCCGCAATTACGCCCGATTTCTTGGCGCCATCGTACCCGGCTCGGTGACCGATTCCACCGTCACCCCGTATCTCAAGGTAGCCCCAGGATCGTACACGCGCACAGGCAACGACGCCCGCTTTAACCTCTCTTCGTACGGCATCGACATCGTGCGTCAGCAATCCGTCTTTCTCGTCCCCCTCCAAACCGCCAACGACCTGTTCCCCGTTTTGCCGGGCACGCACCTGCTGTATAACGGCGAAACACTCCTCGCGGGGAACGACGACGTAGCTCTTGCGCAAGCGGCATCCACTGCTCCGGCGGGGAGCCGCAGCAAGAAGCTCGGATCGTATACCTACAACGAGTTGTGCCTCATGCTCGACTCCTTCTACGGGCCCAAGCAGCAACACGAGATCGCATCCTTCGCAAAGGCTTTCACGGGGCTTTCGTACCACAAAATCCTCGCAGGGACCAATCCGCAGAAGGCTGACAACGCCCTCGCAAAGTCTATCGCATACCTGCTTGACGACGGCTGCAGCACGCCCCTCTGCCCTTCCTATCTCTGCGGATCCGACTACGAGTTTCCCGTCGACGCAACGACCGCCTCGAGGTCGCGTGCATCACGCGAGCAGACACGCACCGCATACCTCAACGCACGAACTGCAAGTTATCCCAGCGGTGCGCCCTCCTACGAGGAGGTAGGCAACACCGCGTTCGTCACCCTTGACGAACTCTCTGTCCCCACCAAAGACCTGCACACGGTCTCGGACGCCGACCTCGCGACGCTTGGCGACTCCTTCTCGGCAGTCGCATACGCGCACAAGCGCATCACACGCGAGGGAAGCCCCATCCGCAACGTCGTGATCGATCTCTCGTTGTGTGACCAGGGCACAACCGGTGCGGTCGCGTACCTCACCGCGTGGCTGCTCGGAGAATCAAACATTGCCCTCACCAATACCCTCACCAATGGGCTACAGGTCCTCTCGTACTATGCCGATGTCAATCTCGACAATAAGTTCGACGGCAGCGACACGCTCGACGGCCTCAATGTCTATTGTCTCGTGTCGCCTGCAACGTTCCAGTGCGGCAACCTCCTCGCACAGGCACTCAGGGCATCACACAGAGTCACGCTCGTAGGCACCTGTACCGGCGGCGGTTCATTCCAGACGACGACGGCGCTCACCGCCTCTGGCTCGGCATTCGCATTCGCTAACAACATGCAGCTCAATTACGTGGAGAACGGCTCCATCTTTGACGTGGAGCACAGCGTCGACGCCGCCATTCAGGTCGCGTCCCCCCGAAGCCTCTACGACCGCGCAGCCCTCGTCGCACTCATTGAACGGTAGGGCACGGTAGGGCACGGTACGGCGAGCGGTAGCGTAAGGCACGACACCGTAAGGCACGACACCGTAAGGCACGGTACAGTGAGCGGCAGCGAGACGGACGGGCTAAGCGAATTTCCCGTTCAACATATGCTCGAGACCGACCGAAAGCAGCAAGGCCACGACGGGTAGCATCGGCACGATGGCCAAAAGCAGCAAGGCGAGCAGGCAGATGCCAAACGAGGTGACTCGCTTGTCCAACGGAAGGGCAAAGCTCACCAGAGAGACGGCATATGGCAGAGCAAACGTAAGGCCGCCGCTCGAGATGATCAGCGAGACGCTGTTGCTGAGTCCCACATTGCCGCTGCGGAAGTCGCTCATGTACACCTCATAACGGGTGAGGTTGTCGAATCCATGTCCGATGAACGGTCGCTCCAGCCAAGCCATGATGCCCGCGCGATAATCATCGAGGCGAATGTTGCCCGAAGGCGAACTCAACTTGCGGTAGAGGATGATACCGCCAGCAATGACCGCAAGCACAGCAAGCACGGGCAGCACGATGTAGACACTCCGCTTGTTGGCACGCTCGGCAGCGTACAAAACAAGCGCAAGGACAAAGAGAATCATGCCCGAACTCGAAACAGTGCTGAGTACCGTCACGAGGAAGAGCACGACGACCAGAGGACGCGCCCGCTTGTTCAGGAAGAGCTCCACGATGGCAGCGCAGCACAACGAGAACGAATACATCGGCGCCTCAGTGAAGATGCCCGAATTGCGTGCAAATAGAACGCCTGATAATTCGTAGGTCTGTGTCACGAAGAGCAGGCCGAAGTATCCCCATCGATCGATTTGATCGCCTGAATCGGTCCAAGTTGTCGAAACCCGCACATTACCGTGCAGAATACGCGTAAGCGGCCCGAGCACCCACAACACCAGGGATGCCAACGCCAAGAAAGCCATAACGTTAACGTATGCCTCAAACAGCCGCTCTAGACTTCCGTGCGCCCTCAACAGATGCAGATACAGGGGGAGCAGCGCCCAGAGTCCCAAGAATAGGCGCATGCCATGGCTACCAAACTTGTTGTGGAAAAGCGCGACCAGTGCGTACGTGACAGCAAGAAGCGCACACCATGCCAGCCATGCCGCAATGAATCGCCCACGCAACGGCGTGACCCTCCAATACACCACCACACTCGCCCCCACCAAGGCGAGCATCAGCAGTGTGCAGAGCGATCCGTAAGGCGCCACAAAGCCCATCAGCGAATGCGAGGTAAAGACCATTCCCACCGCCAGCGCGTAGAAGAGCACTGTCTCGACATGCCGTGGTAGCGGGTTAGGCGCGTCGATCCCAGACAAACCACCCTCATCGGGAACATCACGTGCCACCAGCAACACCGACACAAGCAGCGCGAGCACGAAGCCCACGATGCCGCACATCATGGCATACCAAATCTTCTTCGGCGAAGAGAGGCGAGCAGAGTCCGCAAGCTCGGTCGTCGAAGCATTCTTCGTGGGACCCTGCTTCGAAATCACTATAGTCTCGTGCGCAACGTTGCACGCCTCTACGGCAACGGCATTTGCCACCCGAACGCACTCGTCGGCATCGGGACCGGTAGCCCAAATCAGGATCTGCTTGCGCACGTCGTTCTTGTTGAGCGTGAGCTCGACACCCTCGTCCGCGAACTCCTCAGACTGTTCCACCTCACGCACGATGTCTTCCACGTTGACGAGGTCGGCCCCTGCCGTTACGACCGCCTCTGCCGTATAGCGGGTGGGCAGAATTGACGCCACAAGGAATCCGCCCAATGCGCAGGCGAGCGCTACGAGCATCACGACCACAAGGCGTTTGCCCAAACGACGCACAAGATCCATCAGCGTCATGATTGGCCAGCCTCATCACGCGAGGCACTACGGCGAAGCGATCGTCCGAAGGCAGCCTCGAAGTTCTTGTCTTTGCTGAGCACCACCCACAAGATCGCAAGGACCGAGAAGGTCGTCGCGCCGACCAAGAACTCAATCGCCAGCCCGGCGGGCGTCATGCCCCACAGACTATCAAGCCAAGAGGAGAACGTACGAATGACCACCGCCATGATGGCACCGATCACCGCAAACGGCAGCGCGTTCTTCGCATAGGTCCCCAAAGGCAACTCGCCCCGCACAGACCAACCCTGCACCGCCATCACCGCAAGCTCGGCGGCAACCGTCGAGATAGCTGCACCCATGGCCTGATAATTCGGAATGAGGAACAGGTTGAGGACCACATTGACCACCGCACCCACACACACCGAGATGGTAAACAGGTTGTCCTTGCCCGAAGGAAGCATGTACTGTTCCCCCAGCACGTTGGTGATGGAAATCACTGGCACCACGACGGCAAGCACGCACATCAGCACGTCGCATTGCGCGAACTCCGCGCCGAGAAACACGCGCGCAAACTCTGGCGCGATGCCCACGATGCCGAACGAAAGCGCGAATGCCATCGCAAGCATCGCCCAGATGGAGGACTCCAGGAGACTGAGCGCGTCGTCACGCTTCCCCTCGGCAAGCGCCGCCGACATGCGCGGCATCATGACGGTGCCGAGGGCCGTGATCACGGCGAGGGGCAGCTTGGAGAGCTTCTCGGAGTACTCGTAGTAGCCCACTTGATCCATACCGCTCATCGCACCGAGCATGACCTTGTCCATGGAAATATACAGGCTGATGGCGATCACCGGAATGAACAGCACGAGATTCGGCTTGATGTGCGGCTTAATCTCGGCCCACGTAGGACGATGGAAGTCCACGTAACGATGGACGAGCGGCCACAGCGCCACTTGGTTGACGAGGTACATGGCGCCAATCGCCAGGCAGTACACCCACGCATCCCCCGGCCCACGCACAAGACCAAAGATGAGCACCAGCGTACCCAGCTTCGTAAGACCGCTGATGGTGGTCGGAACCCTGAACTCTTCCATGCCAAAGCAAAGCCACGACACATCGAAGAGCGCGGATACGACCCAGGTAATCCACATGAGCGAGGGGACGAGGTTCTCCTCCGAGACCGTGGGGATGTACAGCAGGTAGACGCCAAGGGTAAGCAGGCTCGATATAATCTGCACCGCATAGGCGCCCCAGAAGATGCGCGTGCGCTCCTCGCGCTGGTCTGCGCCCGAGACGCGCGCGATCTCGCGTATGCCATAGCGCGACATACCCAGCATCGCAAACATCACGAAGTAGTTGGTAATCGAGAAGGTATATGAGTAGATACCCACCCCATGCGGCCCGAGCGTACGCGAAAGGTACGGCGTGGTGATAAGTGGCACGATAATGGCGAGTATCTGGTAAAACGCCTGATACGCAAAGTTTCGTTTGACCGACGTGCTCACAGCATCACCTCCTCCTTTCAGTGTAGGAGAACGCATGGGGCTATCGCCCCTTTGCAACGCCATTTGCATGCAAAACGTACATAGGCTGGTGGCAGCTCGTCCGAAACCTGCCCAAGGGGCAACCTCTCATGGCACACGGGTCAGGTCCAAGGGGGAGCAACCCCTCGGAGCAATCCCTCGGAGCAACCCCGCGTGGGCTCCTATACCAGCGCCGACCTCAGCTCTCGTCGAGTTCGAGCACCCGCTTGATGGCGCACTTCGTGTAGAACCCCGAACGAAGCCGCTCGGAGACGCGTGAGACGTTGGCACACAGCTCGTCGTATGCCTCCTGGTCCATGGCGTCGATCAGCGCGGGGACCTCATGCAGGCTCGAGACGACAAGCCCCACCTGCTCACGCCGCACGAACGAGGCGACGGCAGCCTGGTCCCAGACTATGACGGGCAGCCCGGCCGCGAGGTAGAGCGACGTCTTATGGGGATTGTTGAGGCGCAGGTATTCCCCCTCCACCCCGTCACACGTATCCGAAGTGCTCGAGGACCACACGAGCCCAAAGCTTCCCTCCATGACTTGCGGCAGATCACCCGGCTCGACGGCACCGAGATACGTGCAGGCATCACCGGGGTCGTCTTCCAAACCCATGCCATACAAATTGATGTGCAGACCTTCGGGCAAGTCATACAAGAATCCGCACTTCTCGCGGGCAAGGTTGCCCGCCACAACCAGCGGCAAGCGGGGTGAGGCAATGCGCGTGCTCGGATCGAAGGGCGTGAGGTAGTCGAACATCTCCAGCGACACGACTCGCTTCTCCGGCACGCCGAAGGCACGCAGGACCTCTTCCCGCATGGCATCATTGTGTGCAATCACATAGGATGCCATGGAGATATGCTCGAACTCGGACGCACTCACGCGACGCCCTTCTCCTCCGCCGACGTGGCGAGCGTGTCGAAACGTCTCGAGGTCATGGATGAGCAGCGCAATGCGCGTACCCCGCTTGACCGCGCGACGAAGGTCCTGGGTGAGCATGCGACTAGGTCCCGTGGGAGGATACTGCACGACCGCCAGCTCACCCGCCGCCTTGTCCAAGGCGGCGCGCCATGCACCATACGAGAAGAGATTCTTGGCGACCTTTGAGGCTGGATCGGAGCGCGCACCCAAACGCACGTGGACATCCTCAGGAATGAGGCCACAGGTGTCCAGGATCTCGTTCACGTCATCACGCGCCTTGGATCCGGCATTGAAGCGAGCCCGGTCGTCCACTTGACCCTCGCGGATGAAGTGCGGGGATTCCGCGTCTCTCGCGTCGTCGGACCTCAACCCGACGCCCAATCCGAGACGCCGCGACTCCTCCTCGCCCTCACCGCACCGCACGAGAAGCTCCGCCCACTGACGCGCTGAGTCATCCCAGCTGTAGCGTGCAAGCAGTCGTTCGTAATTGGGACGCTTAAACCCGATGGCGACATCGGTGCCGTAGGTCTCGGCAAGCAGCTCCTCGAGGTCCACGTCATATGAATAAGGACTCACGTAGGCAGCATCCTTGCCAAAGACCTCCGGTAATGAGCTTGTCGACGATACGATGAGTGGTGCACCACAACTAGCGGCTTCCAGCGGCGGGATACCGAACCCCTCGTACAGCGAAGGGTGCAGGAAGGCGCGGCAGGCACTCATGAGCGCCTTGCTCTCAGCATCACTCACATAGCCCACATACAGAAGGTTCGGGGCAGTAGGCGTACCGTCGTCGGTGTCGTCCCATACCTTGCCAGCAACCACAAAGAGGTCTTCGGGATGGCGTCGTGCGACTTCGGCCACCCACCGCATATTCTTGTGTGGGGCGCGAGAACCCAAGGTATAGAAGTAGCTTCCCGGAACGATGCGAGGGTGGCGGGCGAAGATACCGTCGTCCGCAACGATGTCGCGCATGTGCTGCCACGCGTTCCCAATGACGTCGATGCGGTCCGGATCGATGTCGAGCTTCGTCACCAGCTCGTATTTAGAGAACTCCGAAACCGTGACGATACGCCGCGCCTGCTTGCGCGCGTACGCGAGGGCCGTCTGATACCGAAGGCGTGCCTTGCGCGAATCGAATTGCGAGAAGACTGCAGGTCGCGCGTCGTGAAACACGACGATGCCGCGTTCGAGCGCCATTCCACCGCTCATGTTGACGTAGAGCGCCCGCTCCCGACGAAGGTAATGCCTGAGTGCCGGCAGATAGCGCGCACCAGATGCCTCTATGGCCACACCGCGCGCATTGCGCAAGGAGCTGAGGTCGGGCACGGAGTCGCGCGGATACACGCATTCGATGTCGAGTCCATACTCAGGCGCGAGCCCATCCAAGCGCGCGAGGTTCTCGCCCAAATACCGCTCGATACCCGTCGTGGGGCCAGCAAGGCTTCCCGTGGCAATGCACACCTTCATGAGGGGTCACGCCTCCTTCTCGGTACGAGGGTCGGCGCCCCGGCAAACCGGCACGCAGAGGGATGCCGCCCAACGTGTTAATTGATCGATGCGGCCAGAGTGCGCGCCGAGCCCTCCCAAGAGAACCGATCCAACGCATTCCGCGCAGGCGCCACCGGCTGGGCGAGGAGCTGCTCGAGGTCGACGTCGTAGTCGGTGGGGTCTATGTAGTGTACCGCATCGCCGAGCACCTCGGGCAAACTCGTGGCATTGCTAGACACCACCTGCGCCCCGAGCGCGAGCGCCTCCAAGGGCGGCAGACCGAAGCCCTCGTAGAGCGATGGGTACAGGAAGGCTCGACAGTTGCGGATGAGCGCACAAGCGTCCTCGTCGCTCACGAACCCTAGGAGGCACACGTTTGGCGGCACGTCCTGATCGTCAGCATCGTAGCTACTCCCCGCAATGGCAAACGTCAGGCGCGGGTTTCTCTTGGCCACCTCACATACCCAGCGACCGTTCTTGTGATACGCACGTGTCGCCATGGAGAAGAAGTACGTGCCCGGCTCGAGAAGCGGATACCGTTTCCGCCAGTCAGATGCCTCACGATACTCCTCCACATGCTGCCAGGCGTTGGGCACGACGCACAACTTCCCTTGTGCATGCGGATACAGTTGTGCTATTTCCGCCTTGCTGTATTCGCTCACCGTCAGAATCAGGCGCTCTCGTCGCGTCAGCAGCTCGTACAGCATGCAATGCCAAGCACGAGAGACCTTGCTCCGCACGGTCGTGTAGGATTGCGGACAAGTGCGATACATCACGTCGTGAATCGTCGTGACGCCCGGACGCGCGAGGAGGGGCGCCACGTTGCAGAGGTTGAGCAACACGCGGTCGGGATGCATGAGCATGTGCGCGGCGAGGTCAATCTGCTCCCACGCCTTGCCCGTCAGCCTTCCTACGCTGCACACGCGAATCTTCTTGAAGTTGGGCACATCATGCGCGTCGCGCGGCACCGCAAGCTCGATGTCGTCGTCCTCGTCCAGGACGACGTCGAGCGCCTGCACGAGTTCGCGAGCATAACGCACGACCCCCTGCATGGCAAATGAGAGGTATGCCCCGTTTATGGTGACGCGCATCTGCCGTTTCCTTCCTCGTAATCGAAATTCGAGGACGGTCCCTTCGCGCCTGTGCACCAAGGGACCGTCCCCCAACGAACCTAGAGAATTCCTTCTCGTATGAGAAGCTCCCTCACGTAACTACCGAGCTCTTCTCTAAAGCGCTCGGGAGAGAACGTTCTGCCATAGGCAGCTATCTCCTCGCGCGTAGCATTGACGCCGTCCCGCTCGAACTCTTCAATGCAGGCCGCCATGGCCTCGGGCGTCTGCTCGTAGAAGAAGCGTCCCGTCCGCCCATCCTGCACCGTCTCGAGGGCACCTCCCTGCCCAAGGGCAAGCACCGGGACTCCCGCGCTCATCGCCTCGACCGGCGTCAGACCGAAGTCCTCAACGCCGGGGAAGAGAAACGCCCGCGCGCCCGCATATAGGTCGGCCATCTGCTCATCCGTCACATATCCCATGAACTCGATCGTGGGACCAGCAATCTCGCGGAGCTGCTCCTCCATCTCGCCGCCCGAACCCACGACTTTGAGCTTGCGGCCCAATGCGTTGCATGCCTGGATGGCAAGGTCCACCCGCTTGTAGCTCACGAATCGCGAGACAACCAGATAGTAGTCGTCCGGCTCACGCGGCTCAGCGGCGCTCACGGGCGAGGCAGGGTGTATGACCTTCGCCTCGCGCCGATAGAACTTCTTGATGCGCTTGGCGATGTAGGCGGAGTTTGCCACGAAGTAGTCAACGCGCTGGGCGGCCACAAAGTCCCACTGCCGAACGCGCGGGATAATGCGCCGCATGGCTGCGCGCCGCACCGGATCGGTATGACGAGCATAGTCTTGGTAGAGGTCCCACACGTATCGAATGGGAGAGTGGCAATAGCAGACGTGGAGGGCGTCCGGCCGCGTAATCACGCCCTTGCAACAGCTCATGCAGGAGCTGACCACCAAGTCATAGGAGGTGAGGTCGAGCTCCTCCCATGCGCGTGGCATGAGGGAGAGCAGCATCTTGTGATGGGACTTGGCGCCAGGAATCCTTTGCAGCTGAGTCGTACGAACGTCACACTCCCGCGTCCATGCGGGAGCGCGCTCCTCGTCGTATACCAACGTATAAATCGGCGCGTTGGGCCAGAGCCGATGCATGTCGAGCAACACGCGCTCGCCTCCGGCATTCCCCACGAGCCAATCGTGAACGAGAGCGACCTTGAGGTCTTGCAGCGCCTTACCCATGGCTACTCATCTCCGGACACATCGCAGCGAACCTCTATGATGCGCATTCCGCATGATGTTTGCAGGGCAAACGCAACGCCAGGACCAATGCGCACGACATCGCCTGCGCTGAGCGTCTGTACCGCCCCATCAATTGTCACCTCGCCGCTGCCGCTCGTCACCGTCCACGAAGTGGCATGATGCACGTCCTGCACACCTTGGATCCTTTCGCCCGCACACACCTCGAGTTCCCGGGTCTGGGCCTCAGACCCTCCACGTGACGAATCGGCTCCATCGAGCACCCGATACGTACCCCACTGCTTGCGCTCGCACATCGGTGCGGACAGCGCCGCCTGATTGACGAGGTCGCGCACGCGGGCATCGGCGCTCTTCCCTGCGACCAGAATGCCATCGGACGTTGCCACGACCACGGCATGCTCGATGCCGGCCACGACGACGGGTATCGCACACTCGTTGACGACGTGCACGTCGGAGACGGTCTCGCCATCGAGCCACGCATCACCCGCAGTCAACTCGTCAAGCTCCTCGCAGAGCGCGCCCCACGTCCCGAGGTCTTTCCATGCCCCGGTATAGCGAATCACCGCCACCGAAGGCGCCTTCTCGACGACCTCGTAGTCGAAGCTGTTCTTGGGCAGCTCACCATATCCGTCACGCAGCTCCTCATAGCTCGAGGCATCGGAGTACTGCCTTACGATGTCGAGCAGGTAGCCCAACCGGAAGGCAAAGACGCCGCAGTTCCACAGGGCACCTTTGCTGATGAGGTCTTCCGCAAGCTCATGCGTCGGCTTCTCCACGAAGCGCTCCACCGGCAGCGGGCCACGCACGTCCGCGCCATCTGCGACATTGGTCGGCACGATGTAGCCAAACTTCGAGCTCGGTGACGTGGGCGCAACGCCCAAAAGCACCAGATCGGCCACGCGCGAGCGCACCGCTTCGTCGAGTCCACGCACACGCTGATAGTAGGCAGGCTCCGCGAAGGTATCGATGGGCATGACAACCACCGTGGCGTCGTCAGCCGCCCCTTGTGACCAAGCGACGTGAGCTGCTGCGAGCATGATGGCAGGCGCCGTATCGCGTCGTTCGGGCTCGAGCGAAAGCTCGTACTCACCCGAGAGCTGGTACTGAATTGCATCCACCTGAGCGGCGCTCGTAGCAACGGTGATGCGCGCCTCTGGGCACTGCTCCCGAACCATGCGCACGGTCCGCTGCACCATGGACTCGGGCTTGCCCTCGTCGTCACGCAAGACCTTGAGGAATTGCTTGGAGCGCGCGGCGTTGGAAAGCGGCCAAAGACGCGTACCAGACCCACCCGAGAGCAGGACAACGTGTACGGAATCGCTATGCATGGGCGTCCTTTCTAGCCGCAAGCCAATTTGTGTGCATCAGCCTCCATCGACGCGAGACGTTCGAGCGCCTGCGCCCTCGTGGAACCGTGTGCAAAACAGTATGCCTTGACTTTGGGTTCCGTGCCACTGGGACGAACAATAAGTCGGCAACCATCCACAAGATCTTGCTGTACAACATTTGCGGGTGGCAGCGTTTGCGAGGAGTCGCCAGGCATGGGGGCCCCATTGAGGTAGTCACACGTTGCGACGACGCGCATCCCTCCCACCTCGGTGGGCGGATTGCTGCGCAGACGACTCATGAGGTCGTCCATCTCGTGCCGACCCTCGATGCCGGGCAGTTCGATGGAGACCTGCCGAGATACTAAGTGGCCATACCGCTCATACAGCAGCTCGAGCGCGTCGATAAGGTCGCGACCGTGTGCCTTATGCCATGCCGCCATCTCGCACACGAGCATGAGTGCGACCACGCCGTCCTTGTCGCGCAGATACGTACCCCGCAGATACCCACAGCTTTCCTCGACACCCACCACGAAGTCGTCGGCACGGCCTTGCGACTCCAAAAGGTTTATCTGTTCGCCGATGTACTTGAATCCCGTGAGCGTTCGGCGCAGCTCTACACCCGCAGCCTGCGCAATGGCATCGAGCAACGGAGAGGACACGATGGTGGCGAGGGCAATCGGATGCTCTGGCAGACGCACCGAAGTGCAGAGAAAATCGAGCAGCAACAGACCAACCTCATCGCCCGTGAGCAGTCGCGTCTCCTCCGGACGAATCACGGCCACACCCAGACGGTCGACGTCCGGATCGTTTGCGAGAGCGAGGTCCGCGCCATGCGCCCGCGCACATGCCATCGTGCGGCTCATAGCCTCCGGCAGCTCAGGATTGGGCCGCGGACACGTACGAAACGTGCCGTCAGGTTCGCATTGCTCCTCTACCAGCACATAGCGCACGCCACGAGCATCAAGCGTGGCCGACACAGGGCCCAAGCCACAACCGTTGAGAGGAGAGTATGCTACGGGCAGGTCGGAACACGAGACGCCAGTGGACTGTGCCAACACCGACTGCACGAAATCATCCTGCATCGACGAATCGACCTGCGAGATTCTACCTGCGCTCACGCCCTCCTCGAAGGGTTCCACCGGCACACGGAAGGGGTCCTGCTCACGGATGGCGACCTGCACAGCATGGGCAAGCTCATTGGTCGCTTGGTCCCCCGAGCTCCCATAAACCTTGAACCCGTTGTATTCCATGGGGTTATGCGAGGCAGTGATCACGACGCCGGCATCGGCACCCAGTCGCGGTACGGCGAAGCTCAGAAGCGGCGTGGCACAGGGCCCCGCAAACACACAGGCATGGACACCTGCCGCAGCGAGCGCTCCGGCAGCAATGCGCGCGAAATCCAGAGAATGGCACCGTGTATCGTAGGCAACGACCACCTTGGGCTGATGGTCGCACGTACCTAGAAGGTAAGCTGCAAGTCCAGCCGAAGCACGTGCCACAGTCAGTCGATTGAGGCGATTGGGACCAATGCCCATGAGCGCACGAATGCCGCCCGTACCAAACGAGACATCGCGCGAGACCGCGTCCTCTCGTTCCGAAGGCTGCTTTGCGCGCGCAACTTCCCAAGGCTCCACATCGGCGAGGAGCGCCTGCTCCCACCGATCCCACACGTGTTCCATTGCTTACCTCCCCGTAAGCTTGAACACGGCGACAAACGTATGGAAGAATATGCGCAGGTCAAGAAGGAGACTCATGTTGCGCACGTAGTAAAGCTCCATGTTTTGGCGCTCGCCACTTTCCCACGTGGCATCATTGCGCGCGTAGGCCTGCCACCAACCGGTGACGCCGGGACGAACCGAGAGAACCTCAGCCGCATCGTCTCCGAACCATTCGAGCTCGTCGGCGGTAACGGGACGCGGCCCGACCACGCTCATGTCGCCCACGAGCACGTTGATAAACTGGGGCAACTCATCGACCGAAATCTTGCGCAGCACATTGCCGACCTTCGTGACGCGCGGGTCGTCATCCACCTTGCGCTCGCGCTCCCACTGCTCCTGCTGCTCTTCCGTAAGATAGCTCTCGACATTGGCTTCTGCATCCGCATACATGGTGCGAAGCTTCCACATGCCAAAGGGAACGCCATCCTTACCGACGCGTTCCTGCCTAAAGATGGGCGCACCATGCGACTCAACGCAAATCGCGAGACTCGATATGGCTATGGGGATTGCACCAGCAGCGATGGCTACGAGGGAAGTGCCGATGTCAGCTGCTCGCTTGACCCCGTTCAGGTACCAGCCTCTGCGCGCTTCGACGCGCCCCTTGGTGCTTCTCTTAGTCACAGAGCCGCCTCCCAAGGTTTCCGCACCCTTCGCACCAATATGCGAGCAGAGAAGGCCTTACATATGTACATGCACGAACCCCCTCTAGGTACGGCGTGTTCCTTTATGCTGCGATTCTCAATATCTTATCAAACGTCTGGTGAGTGTCAAACCTACACGGCTTGCGCATAAGACCCTCACTGCAGGCGCGCCTCCACGTCGCGCAGTTCCTCGGGCACCTCATCGATATCGGCACCGAAGGCCTCGGCGATTGCCTCGGCCTGGTCGCGTCGCATGTTGGCAGTCCCCACATCGCCCATGCGCTCGTACGCATCGCTCAGGCGGTTGAGTGCATAGGCGGCATATCCCGCGACCGCATCACCCGTGCCCGAAAGCTGCATCATGATCACCAGCGAATCGGGGGCAAGCGACATTGCGGTCTCGGGGTCGAGCTGCACGAGTTCGGCTATGGCCTCCTCGACTTCAAGCGCAGAGTCCAAGTCCCTCTCCAGCAAGGCGCGTGCCAGCGCCTGCGACACGGTGCTCACGAACTGCTCGATTACCTCAAGGAGGTAGTCACGATGCAACATGCGGCCCTCGTTTCTCGTCTGGAACAATCCATACAGAATCAGCGAGAAGAGTGTACCACGCGAGGGCGACCGTTATATGGTCACTTTGATGATGGTCTGCCCACCTTCATAGTCGAGCACGACGAGCTGGCTGCCCTCAACCTGCGCCACATGCCATGTGCACGGAACGCTCTTCTCCTGCAGCGATGCCAAGGTCTCGCTCGAGGCGTCGTAGCCACCCTCGCCCCGCCAACCGGTGCCGTCGTCGTTGAACCAAACCCACTCGCTCGTGGCGTTCCTGCCGTTGCGCTGCATGACGGTGAGGGCCCACAGGCCACTGGGATGATCGTAGTCGCGTGAGGCCGGGGTCCGCAGGAGCGCGTCCCAGTTGCTCCCCTCCGAGACTGCCTGCGCACGCAGCGTCAGGTCGGTGCCGATTCGCTCCACGCTGACCACATAGCAGTCATCACATCTGCCCGCATAATCGGTCGCAATGACGTTCTTCCGTTCGAAGCCAAGGGACGAATAGCTCACCCCGTTGCCGAGAAGCTCGTTGTCCAGCTTCTGGCGATAGTCGACAAAGGCCATTCTCTGAATGCTGACGCGCACGGGCAGACCCTCGAATCCCCTCGCATCGCTCGGATCCGACCGCAGAGAAAGAACTCCCGCAATCATCAGAACGGCAACGAGCAGGGAGAGCATCAGAACCTCAAGTCGCCCCTGGCTTGCATCTTGGGCGGCATCCACCCCATTACCCTTACGCCTCGGATGCATGCGCACCACCCCTCCCCTCTGAGGGCACACGCCAGATGGCGGGCCCGCTCAAGGCCCGCGTGAGCACCAACAGCGTGCAGTTGAACTCGAGCTCCATGGGAAGGGTGCCGCGCGTCAACAAGAACGCAAAGAGGAGGCATGCATAGAGCATGAGGTAATCGTAGTGAGCGCAACTGCATCGCAGCACTCCGCACACATAGCAGAGGTATAGGCAGAGCAGCACCGTGTATCCATACATCCCCACAAGGGATCCGTAGGATCCCTGGAACATCGAGAGCGAGAGGAACTCCGGAGCGTCATTCGAGAGGCAGAAGAGCGCGAGAGGTACGAGAGCCACGCCCCAGCACAGCTTACGATGTACGCCGTTAAGCCACCTCAAGCGCGGCACGCGTTCGCACAGAACGATTCCTCCGCTCAAGGCCGCGACGAAGAGAGCGACGATCTTTGCGCGCACAAACACAAAGAGCAAGCCCGCCCCCACGATATCAACCACTGCCAAAGCAAGCCGCAGGCGCGCATTAGTCGTCCCCAGCGCAACACCCACAGATGTGGAGAGAATGAGATACCCAAAGACACCTTGCTCCTTGAAGCCGAACGTAGGAACGAAGACTGCGCCCACCAAGGCATCGAGCGCTCCCGATATCCCCAAGTAGGAACACAGCATCGCGACGAGCATGCCTGCCAATGCGCTCAGCGCATAGCACCGCGCCAGAAGACGCAGGTCAACGCTACCGCTCACCACCAGCATGAGCACCAGCACGAGCGGTCCGGCATCGCCTTTTGCACGCCACAAGACCACCGTCGAGAAGAGGGCGCACCCCAAGACCACAAGGGTCGGGCGCTCCACGTCGAGCTTCTTGCAGATGAGCGCGGCGATGAGGAGGCCTCCGGTCAAAGCCTGATGAAGCACACCGAGACCGTTTGCCCTCACAACGTCCAGATCGCCGACGAGGGAATGCGTGAAGACAATCTCGCCAAAGGTCCACACCATGAGTGCGATGCAGACCATGCGGTCAATCCACTCGTGAGGCACGGGCTCCTCGGCCCTTTTGAGCAGGCTCTGTAGTTTGGTCAAGTCACATGCTCCTCATCACGCGGCACATTGGGTTACTGTATCACAGATGCGAATTCCGGGCACCGAGGCAAGAGCACTAGGAGACCGCCCACAACGCCTCAGAGTTTGGAACATTCGGGGACGGTCCCCCTGCGTTCCCTTACGCTATTATGGTACGGTCAATCGCGAAGGAGAGGCATGTATGATAACTCGAAAGCAGTTCATTGCCGCCATTCTCAGCACTACCACCTCGTGCCTGCTCTCCGCATGCACCGGTGGCACCATGAGCACCAAGAAGCAGGAAGCTCGCGAAGAAGCCGCACAACAGGAGGCGGCTGAGGAGAACGGCACAGGCACCGCGACGGACGAGGTGGTCGACCTTGCGGGTTCGACGCTCATCGTTGCAACCACCTCTGATCCATACACCCGGATTCTTGAGGACTTCGCAGTACCGGCTTTCGCCGAACAAGAAATCACCCTCGAAATCAAGGGATGCAAGAGCGCAGACGAGGCGAACGAGGTCGCCAAGTCTGGCAAGGCGGATGCCTGCTTCTGTCAGCAGCTCAACGAGCTGAACGCCTACAACCTCGAGAACTCGAAGGGCCTCTCCTATTTGGGCGGCGTCTTCTATCGTCCCTATGGCGTCTACTCCACAAAGCACGATACGCTGCGCGAGATAGCACGGGACGAGACCATCGCCATTCCCGCTGACGTCGTGGGCAAAGGACGCGCCCTGCTGCTGCTCTTCCAAGAAGGCATCATCAAGCTCAACGATCCCAACAAGCTCGATGTCTCCACCTTCGACATAGCCGAGAACCCCCTCTCGATACAGTTCCGCGAAGTCGATGCATCGGAACTCCCCCAGCAGCTCGAAGACGTAGACTACGTCATCTTCGATCCGAGCGCGACGATCGACGCCACAGAAGAGGACGCGATGACGGAGTCTGCCGCCAACGAGGCTATCGCCAACGAGAAAGGCACACGCGAGCTCAGCGTCGCCGACGCAATCGTGATCGAGGCAAGCGACGGGCTGGCAGCAACCCAATACGCCAGCGTCATGGCCACCGCGTCCCGCTTGAAGGACGACGCTCGCATCGCTGCGCTCATGGAACTCCTGCACTCCAGTGAGTTCTCTCGCTTCCTTCAGGACACCTACGGCCAAGAACTCATTCCCACGACGTAGTTGTGCACGTCATCGCACATCTTCGGTTTTATCGATACGCAGTTATCAGAACAAGCCATTGGATTTATCGTTCACGAGAGGTTAGTATCTTTTCCCATGATTTCCATTCGCAACATATGCAAAGTGTTTGATGGCAAAGCCGGAAGCACCCATGCGCTGCGCGACGTCTCAATCGAGGTCGCCGATGGCGACGTGTATGGCATCATCGGCATCAGCGGTGCCGGCAAGTCCACGCTCGTGCGGTGCGTCAACATGCTCGAGCGGCCGACGTCGGGCAGCATCCTGGTTGACGGCACCGACGTATGCACCCTCTCGGGGGCCGCGTTGCGCGAGTACCGACACCGCACGGCCATGATCTTCCAGGGCTTCGGGCTCCTCGCACAGAAGACGGCCCTAGAGAACGTCTGCTTCCCCCTGCGCAGCGGACTCGGTCGCATGCCCGAGGGGGCGCGCGAAAAGGGAATCGAGCTTCTTGATCGCGTCGGCTTGGCCGACAAGGCCGACTCATATCCCGCGCAACTCTCCGGTGGGCAGAAGCAGCGTGTCGCCATCGCTCGCGCCCTGGCCTGCGACCCCACGACCATTCTGTGCGACGAGGCGACCTCGGCGCTGGATCCGGCAAGCACAATTCAGGTTCTCGACCTGCTTGACCGAATCAACCGCGAGACAGGCGTAACCATGCTCGTCATCACCCACTCTATGGAGGTCGTCGAGCGCATCTGCAAGCATGTGAGCGTGCTCGTGAACGGCCAAGTGGTCGAACAGGGCATCACCGAGGAGGTCTTCGCCAACCCGCAGCACAGCGTGACGCGAGCTCTCCTGGGAAGGGGGGATTGGAATGCCTAGCGATTGGGGCACGTTCTTCGCCGAATATGGCACGCTGCTCACCAAAGGTTGCACCGACACCCTTGCCATGCTCTTTGCCTCCACGGCCCTCGCCTACCTCTTCGGCATCGTGCTGGGCGTGGTGCTCTACCTCACCTCCCCCATCGGCCTGACGCCACGGCCCGTCTTCAATGCAGTGCTCGGCTGGATTGTCAACATGGCACGCTCCATACCCTTCATCATTCTGCTCGTGGCGCTCATGCCCACCACACGTATGCTCGTCCACACCACCACGGGCGTCGTGGGCGTCGTGCCCCCGCTCGTCGCGAGTGCCACACCGTTCGTCGCCCGCATGATCGAACAGTCGCTGGCCGAGGTCCCGCGCGACACGCTGGAGTCAGTCGTCTCGTTTGGTGCGAGCATGCCTCGCATCGTGCTGGGCGCGTTACTGCCCGAAGCGCTGCCCTCAATCGTGCGAGGTGTCTCCATCACGCTCATCTCGGTACTCGGATACACGGCCATCGCGGGCGCAGTGGGCGCAGGCGGCCTTGGCGACATCGCCATCCGCTACGGCTACTATCGCTACGAAGATGAGGTCATGCTGGTGACCGTCATACTGCTCATCGTGTTGGTGCAAATCATCCAGTCGGCCTGCGACATCATCGCCAAGCGCATTGACCACCGATGACGGTGGCTTTGCATAGGTTTGTCACATAGGGGTCGCCGACCCCACCAAAGGAGGAGAAAGGTCATGATTACTCGTAAGCAGTTTGCAGCCGCCGCGCTCGGCATCCTACTAAGCGGATCGCTCGTCGCCTGCGGAGGTGGCGCTCAGGACTCCGGCTCGACCGACGCCGCATCTACCGACACGACGACCGAACAGGCCAGCACGCTCATCGTCGCCGCCACTCCGGCACCCCACGCCGAGATTCTGGAAAGCTTCGCGGCGCCCAAGCTCGCCGAGCAGGGCATCACCCTCGAAGTGCGCGAGTACACCGACTACGTGCAGCCGAATGTCGCCACGAGCGAAGGCGAGGTAGACGCAAACTACTTCCAGCACATCAACTATCTTGACAACTACAATGCCGAGAACGGCACCGACCTCACGAGCGCCGGCTCCATCCACTACGAGCCGTTCGGCGTGTACTCCAACAAGCACGATGACCTCGCGAGCATCGAGGACGGCGCGTCGGTTGCGATTCCGAATGACCCCACCAATGAGGGACGCGCACTGCTGCTGCTTCAGCAGGAGGGGCTCATCACCCTCACTGACCCCGACAACCTCGAGGCCACACCCAAGGACATCGCTACCAACGACCATGAGCTCAAGTTCCAGGAGGTCGAGGCCGCCGCACTGCCGCGCATGCTTGACGACGTTGACTACGCGGTGATCAACGGCAACTATGCCATCGAGGCGGGACTCAAGATTACGGATGCGGTCGCTATCGAGTCGACCGACGGCAAGGCGGTCGAGCAATACGCCAACATCATCTGCACCACTCCCGACAAGCTCAACGATCCCCGAATCGTGGCATTGGTCGAGGCGCTGCAGTCCGATGACTTCGCCCAGTACCTCGAGACCACCTATCCGGACCACAGCGTCCTGCCCGCCGTGTAAGGAGCGCATCCTCGCCGAGGGCGTCATCTCCAGACGTCATCCTGAGGGCGTTATCCTCTCATAGCATTCACGAAGTGCCCCGACGCCTTGCGCCGGGGCACTTTTCCGTGTCTATGGTATGGAAAGGAGTGGGAAGGGGCTCTGCCAACCGAAAGAGATTAGCGGAGGAGCGACCCCGGCCAGATGCGACCTGCCGCGAGATCTTCCCACTCGGCAGACGACACCTGTCTGCTCGTGCGCAGGACGTCGTTTCTGCGCGCATAGTCATCCAACTCGTCCACCATGCGGATGAACGCCTCCAGCACGGCATTGTCTCCCCTTCGAGCCGCGCCGCGCACGGCATTCCGCGTAAGCAGCGCACAGCAGGCAACGCCAAAGCGCAGAATGACACCCGTGCGACGGTCGGCCGAGTCGTCAACCACATACGAAATCTCAAGCGGCGTCTCGGTCGTGAGCCTCGCCTCGACCCCATCAGTCCCCGCCACATCGTGAAGAGTAACGAAGGCAGGAAGCGCGTCCTCCATCCCATCGGGCGCCTCGAGTCTCTCGACGCCAATCAGAACCCGCTCGCGTAGCGCATCGAGGTAGGAAAACGGGGGAATCGTACGTCCGTTGATGATGTCTTGGAGCGTTGCAACGGATTCGTCGCCCAGCTCACGCGCGATCGCGGCCAACGTCAGCGAGGGCGTTGCCTTGCGCATGAGCGTGATGGCATAACGCAGCCGCTCTGCGTAGCGCAACGCATAATCCACCGGAGCGGCAGCATCACTTGCGCCAACCTCGCTGGCGGCATCACCAGGAACAAAGCGCGTGCCTCGCACAGGAGACGTCTCAACGGCCCGAAGGAAGGCACGCGTGGCAGGAAGATCGACCTTGACTTGCTCCTGAACCACGAGCTCCGGATCCGCTTCCGTCGCTGATTCCTCAGAGGGTTTGAGCCTGCTCATGGGCACCGAGACGACCCCCGGCCGAACTGATGCGGGACGCGCCTTTTGCTCGGGCTGTTGCACCGTCTTCTGACTCACCTCTTGAGGTGCGGGGGGCTCGGACTTCTGCTCTGGCACGGCAGCAGGCTCCTCAGGGCGCTGTGGAGCCGCTTCGGTGCGTGAGTCGGCAGCGCGACGGCGCTCCTCTTGGCGTGCACGTTCCAGCTGCTCGATCCGTTGCAGCTGGCGCGCATTCTCTGCACGCTTTGCCAAGCGCTCCTCTTCTTCGAGCTGTTGGAATGCTTCCTCGACCTCGGGACGCAGCGCCATCTCGAAGATGCCGGCACCGGGCTTGCCCGCGTTGCGCGTCTGATACAGCAGTGGCCACCACTCGTCCATTCCGTACTGGTTCTGCTGTGGCGCGGGAACACCAAATCGCTCGCCCGCAGTCTGCGCAGCCTCCGAGAGCCAACGACGGTACCGTCCCATAGTTCCACGGTATCGGATGCTCAGCTGCTGGAAGGTCGCCGGCTCCCCATACTCGCGCAAACAACGGACTGCCTTGCCCGCATCGCTTTGTGCGAAGGATTCGTCACCCAGCAACTCTGCCCATTGGGCGGCCGTGAGCGGCGAGACATACTCGTCCTCGTTGGGGTGCCACGTGTAGTCGATCTCTTCCTCGAGCTCGACATCCTCGACGGTCTCGCTCCCAGTGCGCTTGGAGCGCTCGTTTCTAATAATGGCCATCGTTATCCCCCATCGACTCACAAGTGGTATGAGGTTACCACAAGTATCGCACCGTTGCGCGATTGCCCTTCAGGCTGTTCGCAATGGCCGATGGGCATAAGCTGATGGTCAGCCGCTGGTCTGTCCCTAACGAAACCCGAGCTTGTGGCACGCCGGGGAGCACCCTCCTAACGAAACCCGAGCTTGTGGCACGGCTTCTAACGGAAAAGGACCTTGCGGCACGCCACAACCTCGCTTTTTGTTAGATTCTCTGCCACAAGCTCGATATCCGTAAGGCGACCGGGCGGGCACCTGCCACAAGCTCGATATCCGTAAGGCGACCGGGCGGCTCCCTGCCACAAGCTCGATATCCGTAAGGCGACCGGGCGGGCACCTGCCACAAGCTCAATATCCGTAAGGCGACCGGGTGGGCACCTACCACAAGCTCGATATCCGTTAGACCGCCTACAGGCGCACGCGACGCAGGAGCAACGAATTGGTCACCACACTCACGCTCGAGAGGGCCATGCAGGCGGAGCTGAGCTCGGGCGGGAGGATGCCGAACGCCGCGAGTGGTATGAGCAGCAGGTTGTAGCCAAGCGCCCACGCAAAGTTCTGCCGAATCTTGCGCATCGTCGCCCTACTCAACCGGATGGCACGCGCCACGTCGCGCACGTCATCGTGCATGAGCACCACCTGCCCCACCTCAAGGGCGGCATCCGAACCCGCCCCCATGGCAATGCCAAGGTCTGCCGTGGCCAGCGCTGGCGTGTCGTTGATGCCGTCACCCACCATCGCGACCAGCTCCTCATGGGCAGGATCGAGCAAGGTGGCAACGGTCTGCGCCTTCTGGTCCGGGAGCACCTCGGCAAGCACGTTCCCCTCGTCGATACCGACCTCCGCAGCGGCGTGACTAGCGGGACCACGCGCGTCTCCGGTGAGCAAGTAGACGTCACACCCGAGGTCACGCAACATGGCCACGCCTTCCGCAGCGCTCGGTTTGGGTTGGTCCGCGGCTGCTATCGCTCCTGCCACACCGTACGCCTCAAACACCAGATACATCACCGTCGCATGCGCACCTTTGCCATCCTGCGCAAACTCCCTGCACCAAGCAGGCAGCTCGGCCCCCGTTAACTCCCGCACGAGCAGCTCGTTGCCAAAGCCGAAGCGTTCGCCGTCCACGCAACCCACGACACCCCGACCAGTTCTGGCCTCGAAGTCGCTCACCATGCCGTTCGGGATCGCCACATCATGTTCGGCCGCGTACATGAGAACCGCACGGGCAAGGGGATGCTCGCTCCCTCGTTCAAGCGCGCCGGCAAAGCGCACCACGTCCTCTTCGCTCGCGTCATCACCACACGCAATGGCCACCACCATGGGCATTCCTTGCGTGAGCGTGCCCGTCTTGTCGAAGACAACCTTGCGCACGCGACCCGCCTGCTGCAGGGCGTCTCCGTCCTTGATGAGAATGCCCTGCTCGGCCCCCCTGCCTGTGCCGACCATCACGGCCGTGGGCGTTGCCAGTCCGAGCGCGCACGGACAGGCGACCACCACGACCGATACCCCAGCCATCAGCGCATGCTCGAACGACGCCGCGTCGATGCCGTCCCCCATCGCCGCGGCAATGAGCCACCCGATGAAGGTCAGAAGGCCTATGCAGAGGATCGTGGGAACAAAGACCCCCGCAATGCGGTCGGCGAGCTGCTGAATCTGCGGGCGCGAGCCTTGTGCCTTCTCAACCATCTCCACGATGCGGCTGAGGGTCGATTCTGCCCCCACGCGTGTCGCACGCACCGTAAGCGTGCCGTTGCCGTTGATCGTGGCGCCCGTCACCTCGTCGCCCGGCGCCTTTTCTTGCGGCATCGGTTCGCCCGTGAGCATGGACTCGTCAACCGAACTGGTGCCCTGCACCACGACGCCGTCGACGGGGACGCGCTCGCCGGGACGCACATCCACCACGTCTCCCACCCGCAAGTCGTCGGTAGAGACGTCGAGCAGTTCGTCGCCACGATGCACGTGGGCAACCTTGGGCGCGAGGCTCATGAGGGACTCGACCGCCTCACCCGCACGCCCCTTCGCACGCGCCTCGAGCATCTTGCCGAGCAAGACGAAGGCGATGAGCATGGCGCTGGTCTCGAAAGGCGCCATCTTGCCAGCCGTTGTAGGAGAGAAGGTCACGTAGAGGGAGTATGCGAAGGCGATGGTCGTGCCCACCGCCACAAGCGTGTCCATGTTTGCCGAGCGAGCCTTGAGCGCACCCCACGCACCACGATAAAAGCGGCGCCCTGCCACGAACTGCACGGGAATCGTGAGCACCATGCACACGAGGTTCATGACGAGCATCATCTGATCGTGGGTATGGTCCGGCCCAAAGATGGCATTTGCCAGAGGCATCGTGAGGGTCATGCCGAGTGGCGTCATGCCGATGATCATCACCAGCGCCGCGAGCACGAGCGCCATCACGAACATCCTGAGGTCATACGCATGCTGCGCCGCCTCACGTGCTCGCCGTTCCTCGTCAAAGGCCGCACGCCCCTCGCGCGGTATGACCGTGGCACCGTAGCCAAGGTCCACGATCGTCTCGATGACGGCCGGCATGTTGGTAACTTCGGGGTCGAATTCGACGGTGCCGTTATTTGCGGCGAGATTCACCTCGCACGACTCGACGCCATCCATCTTGCCCACCATCTTCTGGATAAGTGCCGAGCAATTGGCGCAGTGCATGCCTTCGATGGCTATGCGTTCGGTTTCCACGTGCATCTCCTCATCATTCGCAATCAGTGCTGCTTCACCAAACCCAGCCTATGCATTTTCGGCTACGACGATAGTACTGCGAAAACGCCACGCTTCGCGTGCTTGTTTGCTCCACGTGGCATTATACGTTGCAATTCGTGTTATTGCTCACGTAGAATAAAGTGGTGCCGGGGCCATTCATATCAAGAAACGAGCTTGCGATGGGTGATTTGCGAAGAAAGGCAGCGTTGTTGCTGTTGGCTCTTGTTTTCCTGTGTACGGCCTGTAGGAACCAAAAGACAACTCCCACGCCCACCGAGGCCGCGGGGCAGGAACTCGACACTTCCAGCTTCCTTGTCGCCATCGAGGAGGAGCCGGACACTGTGGACTTCCAGTGTACGTCCATCCACTATACCATCGCCACAAACGTGTTCGATCGCCTCTTGGAGATGCGGACCGACGACGACGGCAACGTGACGGTCGTGCCCTCCCTGGCCGAGTCGTGGAAGAAGTCGAAGGACGGCAGGACCTACACCTTCCGTCTGCGAGAGGGCGTGACCTTTAGCAACGGAGCCGAGCTGACGTCTTCGGATGTGCTGTACTCGTTCAAGCGCCTGCTCACGCATCCAGACTCCTGCAACCAAGACATCGCAGAGATCATTCTCGGCGCTTCTGCTCTGGAGGCGGGCGAGACGGATGAGCTCGAGGGCTTCAAGGTGCTCGACGACCTAGACTTCTCCATCACTCTTGAGCAGCCCTTCGAGGCGTTCTTGGCCTGTCTCTCCATGCCGGGTGCCTCCATCATGGACAAGGAAACGACACTTGAGGCCGGCGACCTGTTTGGCACGGATGCAGCCCACACCATCGGAACTGGCCCGTTCGTGCTAGAGCAGTGGGAGCCTGGCAAAGGCATGCTGCTCGTGGCAAACGACAGCTGCTGGGACCAGGCCCCCAAAAGCGCGGGACTGAACTTGCGCTTCATCACGGATCCGGAAGAAATCCGGATGATGTTCGAGGACGGCAAGCTGGACATCCTCGACCTTGATGATCAGGGAAGCGCGGCAGAGTTCTTCATCCACGGCGACATCTACCAGGGTCGAATCCAAGAAGTCCCGCAGATTGGCATCAGCTACATCGCCCTCAACGAGAAGGTCGCTCCGCTCGATGACGTGCGCGTGCGCAAGGCGCTGCAGCTATCACTCGACCGCAGCACACTGCTCGACGTCGTTTATAGCGGGCGCGGGTTGGTGGAGAACGGCATCTTCCCGCACGGGCTCTATGGCTTCAACCCCGGCCTCCCCGCGATTCCATACGATACGGAACAAGCACATAAGCTCCTCGAGGAAGCTGGCCTGGGCGATGGATTCGACCTGACCTTCTCTGTGAAGTCATCATCAACGCAGGCGGAGATAACACTCGCAGAGCACGCCGTGGAGATGTGGAAGGCCATAGGAGTCAATGCGTCAATCGACGTCGTAAACGAAGACGAGTTCATGAGCCTGCGCAAGAGCGGTGACCTCGCCTGTTACACGGCAACGTGGACCGCCGACTACAACGACCCCGACAACTACATCTACACGTTTTTCGGCAGTCCCGAGAACACGGAGTTCCGCAGTCTTTGCTACCCCAAGACGGACATCATGGGTCGCGTACGCAACGCACGCACGATTACCGACACAGACAAACGCTTGGCAGAATATCATGACTTGGAACGTACGATAGTGCAGGATGATGCTGCATGGGTTCCGCTCTTCTCGCGAACTCGCCTGTACGTGACGTCGGAACGGCTGGCGGGTTTCCAGCACGCGTGGAACGGGTCAATCAAGAACGTGTATCGTACGATGTCTGTTGAGTAAAGCAATTGTGAGGATGACGGTGCATTCGATTCGCTTCAAAGTCATTGCGATAACGGTCGTCGAAATCCTCACCGCGATCTTTTGCGTGTACTTCATAAGCTCCTCAATCATCCATGCCGAAAACAACCGACGTTCGGTCGAGATGATGGACTTGCTCGTACAGGACACCAGTAAGTCCTTCGAGGAATACGCGACGGGCATCGCTCGCTCCGTCGACATGGTTGCCAACCTGGCAAACGATTCCCTGGATAGCGTGACGCTATCGCGCAACGGCGCCATCGGTGACGATGCCACGAAGACCGGCCGAAAACCTGAGCAGGCGGCTCAACTCGACGCCTATTTGGCCGACTTCTCACGCCACATCAAGACCGAGTTCGCGGCAGTCGCCGAGCATACGTACGGCGTGGAGACCTATTACTTCGCCATCAGTCCCGATATCGCCAACCCCGAGAACGGCTTTTACTATTCGCGCGTGGGACGAACGGGCTTCGCCAAGCGAGAGCCTTTCGACGAACGCAAGCTCGACCCCGATGACCCGGCTCATTCCGGTTGGTATTTCACACCCCTCAAGCGCGGACGTCCGTCGTGGATTGGGCCATTTCCGGCAGCATCTCTCAATGAGCTGATGATTTGCTCCTATGTGGTCCCCATCTACAAATCGGGCACCTTCATAGGGTTGCTCGGCATGGACATCCCCCTCAGCACAATCGAGAATCTCGTGAGCTCCATTCACATCTACGAGACGGGCTTCGCCTGCCTGCTGGATGCGAACGGGAACATAATCTATCATCCTGCG
Organism: Atopobiaceae bacterium; assembly: GCA_017533825.1. Taxonomy (GTDB): domain Bacteria; phylum Actinomycetota; class Coriobacteriia; order Coriobacteriales; family Atopobiaceae; genus RUG440. The sequence goes on from JAFWIE010000077.1 coordinate 61,286, forward strand.
CAGGGGTTGGGCACCCCGCTCGTTGCGCCGGTTGACAAGGAAATCCTCCAGCAGGAAGACAGCACCGGCACGCTCATTCGCTATACGAGTGCAACGGGCGAGCAGCGACAGATGTCCTTTACGACGCTCTCCACTGGCATGAAACTCGTGGTGGTCGCACCGACCAGCGAGGTAGACGCATCGGTAACGTTGCTTACACACGCCATTTTGCCCATCGCAATTGCTGTCGTCCTCGTCATCACATTGATAGGGCTTCTCACCATGGGGCACCTTACCGGCCCTCTGAAGCGCTTGACCGCCGCATCGCAACGCCTTGCCAACGCGGACTACGACGTCGAGCTCGACTACAAGGGCAAGGACGAAGTCGGCGTATTGACAGCGGCCTTCCAACGCATGCGCACGCAAATTGAGGAGAACTTCGAGGATCTGAACCGCCGCGTGCACACCGACGCCCTCACGGGACTTCCCAACCAGCGCTACTTCTTCGAGCTTGCCGCCGCGGAACGCAATCGGCTGATTGCCTGCGGCAAGAAGCCTGTCCTGCTCTACTTCAACCTCGTGGGCATGAAGCTCTACAACCGCCAATACAGCTTTGCAGAGGGCGACAAGCTCATATGCGACGTGGCGCAGATTATCTCCCGCCACTTTGGAGAGCAACTGACGAGTCGCTTCGGACAGGACCACTTTGCAGCGGTAAGCGAGGAGGAGCACCTGGAAGAACGCCTCGGCGAAGTCTTTGAGGAATGCCAGCGGGCGAACGGAGGCAAGTCGTTGCCTTTGAGTGTGGGAATCTATCGGCACAGCATGGCGGATGTCGAAGTCAGTGTCGCCAGCGACCGAGCAAAGTTTGCCTGCGATCAGCGACGCGGTTCTTACGTCTCTGGTTTTTCGTACTTCGACTCAACCATGCAACGTCAACTTCACACCACACGCTATGTTATCAACCACCTCGACGAGGCTCTCGAGAATGGATGGATTCAGGTCTATTACCAGCCCATCGTGCGATCGGTCAACGGCAACGTCTGCGACGAGGAGGCCCTCTCGCGGTGGATCGATCCCCGAAAGGGCTTCTTGTCGCCGGGCGACTTCATTCCCGCCCTTGAGGGGGCCGGCCTCATTTACCGCGTCGACCTGTACGTTCTCGACCGCGTGCTCGAGAAGATGAAGCTCCAAACGGAGATTGGTTTGACCACTGTCCCACACTCCGTCAACCTTTCTCGATCCGACTTCGATGCCTGCGACCTCGTTGAGGAGATTCGCACGCGCGTGGATGCGGCGGGAATCCCGCGCAATTTGATCACCATCGAGATTACCGAGAGCATCATCGGCAAGGACTTCGACTTCATCAAGGAGCAAATCGAGCGATTCCAGGGGTTGGGCTTCCCGGTGTGGATTGACGACTTCGGCAGCGGCTACTCGTCGCTCGACTTCCTCCAGAGCATCGATTTCGACCTCATCAAATTCGACATGAGCTTCCTGCGCAATCTCGACGAGGGTCAAAACGGAAGGATAATCTTGACCGAGTTGATGCGCATGGCCACCGCAATGGGCGTGGACACCATCTGCGAGGGCGTAGAAACCGAGGACCAAGTACGCTTCTTGCGCGAGATCGGCTGCTCCAAGCTTCAGGGCTACTACTATTGCAAGGCGATACCGTTTGACGAGATTGTCGAACGGTATCGAAGAGGCATCCAGATTGGCTACGAGAACCCGGAGGAGTCCGACTACTTCGAGAGCATTGGCAAGATCAACCTCCACGACCTGACGTCCATTGCCCATGAGGATGAAGAGACGCTGCAGAATGCCTTCAACATGGTCCCCATGGCCATCATGGAGCTGACGGGCCGCACGGTTCAGTTCGTCCGTACCAACCAGACCTACCGTGACTTTCTCAACCGTTATGCTCCATCTGAGGCCTTCTTCTTGCTGCATGCACGAGAGTGCTTTGGCAACAATGGAAGTCGCACCTTCTTTGACGAGAAGCTGCCCGACGGATCCACCGCACGCTGCCTGATGAGGCACATCGGGACCAACCCCGTCACGCAGATTCCTGCCATAGCGGTTGCGATTCTTTCGGTCGCGTAAGGGTGGACAATCGCTTCTGACGAAGGACGTCCCCTTGCCACAAGCGATTGCCAAATGTCACCTGACAGGTTACCTTCACATGCCGGCCACCCCATAGACTCCTTGTTGTACCGCAAGGAAGTGCAACCAGAAGGAGGCAGTCATGAAGAAGGACCTTACCGAGCTCGTATTCATCGTCGACAAGAGCGGATCGATGTGTGGCCTGGAGGCAGACACCATCGGCGGGCTCAACTCCACACTCAAGAAGAACCGGGCCCTGCCCGGAGAGGCGAACGTCTCCATCGTGCTCTTCGACGACACGAGCGAGGTGCTACTCGACCGCAAGCCGCTCACGGAGGTGCGCGACCTTACGCAGAACGACTACCAGGTAGGCGGCTGCACCGCCCTGCTCGACGCGGTCGGCGACGCTGTACGTTACCACACCAAGGTGCAGCAGATCCTGCCCGAGGACCATCGTGCTGAGCACGTGATGTTTGTCATCATCACCGACGGCATGGAGAACGCAAGCCGTCGCCGCAGCTACGGCGAGGTGAAGCACCTCATCGAGCAGCAGCGCGAGCAGGGATGGGAGTTCCTGTTCCTTGGCGCAAACATCGACGCCGCCGCTGAGGCGGGACGCATCGGCATCGCAGCCAACCGTGCAAGCCGCTATGTGAGCGACGACACTGGCAGCCAGATCGCTTACGAGGCCATCGCGCGTGCTCAGTGCGAGACCCGCGTCATGGGAGCACCCACCGCGTCGTGGAACGCGGCGCCTATGGCCGACGCCGCCGCACGTGACCCGCACGGTGCGGGCACTCCAAACAAGCAAGGTCGCCAGGCGAGGCGTCACTTTCCGTGGGCGAGGAAGTAGGCTGCTGGGACGGTAGGACCTCCCCGCCGTCCCTCATGGACCTTCCACTACGAAGCGCTCGGATGCTAGCGAGAAGCTCTTGCCCGACTTCAGGTGAACTCGCTCATCCGTCTGAAGTCGCCTCCCCGAAACCGTGGTGCCATTCGTCGAGCCCACATCCCACAGAAGCACCTCATCCCCCTCACGTTGAACACAGGCGTGCACGCGGCTGACGCCTTCGCTGTTCAGTACGCGTATCGCGCACTCCGCACCTCTCCCGAGCCGCATGACACGTCCCTCCGGGAGAGGATACGCCTCATCAGTCGAGACCCTACGCAGTCGCCAGCCGGTTTCCGCATCGCAAAGCGCACTTACCGGGTTGGCGTCTGGCCACGAAGCAACCCCATCTGCCGAGACGTCCACGCCACATTCGGCGTGGACGAACCTCCGCAATGCGTTTGAGGAGAACCCCTCCTCCTGAAGGACGACGAAGTCGGCAATTCGCCTGGCCAGTTCTGCCGCCTCGGGAGTCGCGAACCGAGCCTTCTGCGCATCACAGATAAGCCCCAAGAGGGCGAGCGGTGTGTTCTCGATCAGCGATGCCGAGCTTCCCAGCGGGACAAACACGAAGCGAAGCTCGCTTCTGGCCGTCATGAGCACATGTGCGGGATCGAGTAGCACATAGAAGTAAGGAATATCGACCGATGTACATAATGCGAGAACCTCGGAGATACCCACGAGCATGTTGGCAAGAGCGTCCACTGTAAGTTCGTTGCGCGCCACAAATCCCCCAAGGCTCGTGAGGCCATCTACGTCATATCGGAGCTTTCGTCGCGCAGAGTCGCGTTTGCAATGCAGAAGAATCGCTCGTCCACACGCATCCAGCCAACGCATCTTCCGAGAACTCACTGACTCGCTCCGCTTGAGTGAGATGACGAGCTCTCGTCGCTTAGTCTTTCTGTTTCTCACGTACTTCTTCTTCACGAGAACCCCCTCCAACGGCAACCGGCTTTGGGAGACCTCCCCCCAAGCCGGTTGCCGAGACCTTTCCCTCGCTACATCAGGGCGAGCAAAATTCCGTCGACCAACAGATCGCTTGCCGCCAGGAAGCCGAATGCGACCCCCTCTTCAAGCAGCTCCCCCGAAGAAGGACCTTCACAGAACATCAGGCCACATTCCTGCGGCGCGCAATAGCGAGCGGCATCCTGCGCCGCTACGATGCGTGCCATGAGCTGTGCTCCTTGTGCCACCGACAAGTCAAGGGGCACGCGAAACTCGTAGGTTTGCTGATTGGCGGGAAGCAACACCTTGAGCAAAATCTTGTCCTTCATGCAATCCTCACCTTCCGCTTCTCCTCTTCAAACGCCTCCTGCGCCTGGAGCAACAGCTCTTGCATGTGTTCGCCGTCTTCGTTCTGGAATCCCAAACCAAACACTCCATCAATCGACTCTTTGTCGAAGAGCACATTACCGGCAGGGCCGGTAAGACCCTGAGGGTATGGCAGCGCCGCGTAGTCCCACAGCATGCCCGTCTCCTCGTCACCCACCATGCAGGCAATCGTCATGAGCAAACCGCTTCGTCCCTCCACGTGGACAACGGAACCAATCGGAAGCCAATCCTTTGTGCGTACCATCGCACACCTACCTTTCTCCTGCGCAGACGCTATTCCTCGCACCAGTCGATCTCCTGCTGCAGGCACGCGACGCGATCCCAGCACTCGCGCGCACTCGATGCGGCGGATTCGGCCCTGCTTCGGTAATCGGCAACCGAACCGCTCAGCGACGCACACTCCGCCTCAAGCCTCTGCAGCAGTTGCTCCGCCTCCCTCACGGCACCACTCGCATAGCCGTCGGCCCCTTGGATTGACGAGGACATCGCACGGCTCGCCTCCGACTCATCGAGCGCCCGCGCAATCTTTGAGCCATATGTCTTCACGTCTCGCGCAAAACCATGCTCCGCCATCCGCACCGCATCACACTTCTCCTTGACCAAGCGCGCCAACTCTCGTTGCTGACTCTTCTGTTCCAACTGAAAGGCGACCGAACTCGCCAAGTCATTGAGTTCGCGCTCTTGTGCGTCGTATGCGTCTGCCCATGCCTGCCATTCCCACTTCTCCTGCTCGAGTTCCGCCCGTCCCATCGGACATCAACCTCCATCGTCGTCAATCTGCCATAGAACCATCACGCACCGCTTCGAACGCCCCCGACATCAGGGAGCCGTAGCCATCCCTGGGGGCTGGCCACCGAACGAGAACGTGTGCGCAAACCAATCGAATCCACTCGTGATGAACTTTCCCGCCTCGCGATAGGCACCGCTGACCGTCTCGAGGATGGCGTCCTTGGCACCCGATTCCTCCATCCAGTCGCTTGCGTAGTCCCATGCAAGGTCAACCGCGCACCCGGCAACGAACCCGACCGCCGTCCCAACGGGTCCCCCAACCATCGTGCCAACTGCAGCGCCCACCGCTTTGCCCGTTGCGAACTTCGCGGCTCCCGTCACTGCCGTGTACGTCGCCGCTGCCGCCTTGTCCGCCTCATCGCCCTCGGTCTCGCTGAAGCTTTTCACCGTGCTGGTAGCTATGCCAAACACCGAGAGCCCATCCCCGACGTATCCGGCGAGCTTGCCTATCGCATTCGCCCGGTCGCTCCATCGCGCGACGTCCGACACCGCCTCGCCGACGTCGTCTGCAACTCCAGCCACAGGATTCGAGATGCCCTTGGCCGTCTGCCACGAATCCCGCCATTTGTCCGGCCGTGCCCAGTCGCCCATCTTTGCCGAGAATCCCTCGGCAAATGGCTTGGTCTTCGAAGGCTCCCACGTGTTGGAAGCAATCTTTCCAAACGTCCCCCCAAGCGAGAAGCCGTGCTTGAGGATGCTAAAGAAGCTCTTTGCGTCCTTTACGTTGTTGTTGGCTCGCGTCGCGTAGTCCTTCTTCATGAAGGTCGAAGGGTCGAACCTCGTGGCATAGGTACCCTCGAAGCTGCGCACCGAAGCGCGATATGTGACGAAGGCCCCCTGCGTCTGGTCAATTCTGCCCCGCGCCCCGCCCACAAGCGTGTCCATGGCATCGAGTTGAAGCCCAATCGCCCACGAGCCTTCAAGCCCAGCCAAGAGCCCACGAGCCTCACCGATCTTGTTGCGCAGGGCGTCTATCGAATCGCACGCATACTGGTAGCTCGAATCAACCGCCACGTCCTCGTCGAGGCAAGCCTTGGTGAGCCCAACGGCGCTCGCACCCATTGCGTTCAACACCATGCGATACTGCGGGAGCAGCGTCCCACGCGCTTCGCTGCTCGCAGCAGCAAACGCATCTGAGAGACTGATGAGCCCACTCTTAAGATCGCCCAAGTCTCGTTTGAACTGACTCGTCGCGAGGCTTCCCGTCTTGTACCATTGGCCACCCGCAGTGGGCAGGACCGCGCTCAACGCTGCGCTGGTACGCTCGTGGGCCAAGCGTATGTCCTGCGTCTCGCGCAGGACCCCGTTGGCCGCATTTGCAAGCGCCGTAACGTCAACCTTAAACATCACTTCACCCCTAGCGCTTCTGTCATGTACTAGTCCCACTTGGCATTCATCGACTTCGCAGCCGCCTCATCGGAGCCAGTGAGCTTCTCGGCAGCGTTCACAAAGAAGCGTGCAAACTGCCAATAAGCGCTCTGATAGCTCTTGAGCACATCGCTCACCTTTGCCACCGTCACCTTTGCCTTGCTCGCCGCTGCGCCCTCCCAACTCTTCAGGTCGCTCACGACCGCATGCTGTCTCGACTGGGCATCACCGACGAGGTCATTCACGCTCCCGAGCCGCTTTGCCGCCTGCATGGTTGCGGAGTAGTCCATGCGAATCGTGCCACCAGCCATCACACACCCCCTTCAACTCGCCGCCGCGCACGCTCTTCTTGGTACTCGTCCTCCAAGGAGGCAAGTCTGCTCATGAACGCCATTCCCTCCGCGTCGCAGAAGCCGAACTGATAGGTCTCCTCGACGTCAGCCCGGTCAAAGAAGAGCTCATCCGGATCTTGCTTTCCTTCCGGGTATGGGTAGCCGGCATAATCCCAGGCATGGCCGCTCTCCCCATCGATGGACATGAATCCCGCGACCATCACGAGACGCTCCGCCCCTCTTAGGCGTACGACGCTCCCAAGGGGCATCCAGTCTTTGCTCGGATCAAACATACGTGCCTTCCCTTCTCCTCATCTGGCAACGTTCCTTCTCGTGTGCCTTCCTTTCCTCCGCACACCCCCTCCCCGACTTGAATCGACATTTGCGGACGACCCACCACAGCGAAATCGAAGGCGTCACGTCGCCTCCAGCAGCCGAACGCTCTCGACCTGCCCGCGCATCACAAGGAAGCCGTCAGAGCGCGCGGCGGGCCTTCGATACTCGGGAAGCGAGCGAGCGAACCCGAATGCCGTCTGCTCGGCGAAGCCCCCGCCCACCCACACACCGTTGCCATAGGCAGTGACCACCCGATACCAGTCCTGATAGATCGACTTCGCACGCCAGAGTTCCGTGGCAACCACCAGGGCGTGCGCATGTGCATTGCGCTCTTCGGAGAGGAACTCCTCGAGCAGTTCGCCTTCTCGCGCGGGCAACGCGCTCATCGTCTGCACGATGCTGGTAAAGACCACAATCCGCGCATCCGCACCACCCTGGTCGAGCGACTGGACGAAGGCACATACCGGCTCATCCTCTTGCAGCACGTTGTCATCCTGCACGTCCCCCAGCACACGCTGCGGATCCACGAAGCGATACGTGACGTCTTGCCTGAGCGCGCACGCCTCACGAAGCCCTCGTAGATACCGTGCAATGTCGTCGATGTCGTTGCCCAGCACGAGCATGACGCGCGACTTGGCAAGGTCAAAGTACACGGGCGCGACGCACGACCTCGAATAACCCACCGGCATGAGCAGGGCATGTGCAGGCACCTCCATCGCTCTCGCATTGACCAGCTTGGGCAAGACAGGAATCGCACGTGCCCGTGTGGCCGTATCCGTTCCGACCCGTCCGGCGAACTGCTTAATCCAACGACGCTCCTCCATGGGATTCGGCCCCAGACATGCGCCTTGGAATTCGAGGACGTGCTTGCCGTCCTTGACGATGCCCCCACGCGCACGCTGGGGAACGGGCATGCCTTCCAAGCTGCCCAGAAGCATCGAGTAGTCGCTGGGATCGTTCAGAATCGTGGGCAGCGCGAAGCCAAAGTTTGCACGCAAGCGCAACCGAGGTGTGCCAACCGTTGGGGAGGTGACGAGGAAGTGTATGCCGTAGCGCGACGCATCACGCGTGAGCGCACAGAGCCGGTCTTCCAACGCCTCGAAGCGCTCGTAGAAGGCCGCAAGGTTGGCGATGCCCACCACGATTCTTGGGTCGTCACCCGCGCTCCACCCAGCCGCTGAATCCCGACGGCGCTCGACTTCTTCCTCAAGCAGGCGAAAGAGATTGTTCGTCCGCTCGTCATCTCCCGCAGTCACCACGCCACCAACCTGCGGCAGCACTCGCAGCGGCGCCAGCTCGCCCGCCCCAAGGTCGATGGCATACACCCATAGCTCGTCAGCTGTATGCGCCAGCGTCAACGAGACGATTATCGTGCGGAGGAGGCCATCGACGTCGGAATTCTGGGAACCATACAACATGATGTTACCCACTCGGACAAGGTCGACCTCGTAGCGTCGCTGCTCCTGATGGCGGGGGTCGTCCAGCTCTCCCACGACGCAGGTGAGGCCTTCACGCGACAAGCCGCCATAACGTTCAGCGAGGTCATCGAGCGTAATGCTGGCAGACAGCGGATCGAGCCACAGCCTGCGCGCCCTCACGCCAAGGGCATTCGCAGTCTCCTCAAGCTTGCTCAAGACCGCATCGAGCTCCGAGACATCCCCGCGCTTCTTCTGTATGCGCGGACGTTGAGCGGCAATCAACTGACCTTGTGCGTCGATGAGCTCGACAGCTTGCTCGCGCCTCCGGACGAAGTGATCGCTGGGCACATAGGGACCACCCGCATAGGCAGCCTGTCCTTCGGAGAACGACTCGTTGTAGCCCACGAGCAGGTAATAGCGACCTGGCCGATCGATTTCCGCCGCATCCTCACGCCGAATCATCTCGCGCGAGTCTGCGACGTCCGACACCTTGAGCGCCACCTTAAAGCGCGCGTTGGACCATATCTGATCGTCCACCACACCCGACGGCTTCTGCGTGGCCAATATCAGGTGAATCCCCAGCGATCGGCCGATGCGCGCGGCCGAGACAAGCTCGTTCATAAAGTCTGGCTCTTGTTGTTTGAGCTCCGCGAACTCATCCGCAACGATGAACAGATGCGGCAGCGGATCCTCGAGTAGGCCCTGACGATAGGCGGAGAGGTACCGGTATATGTCCATGGTTGACTCCCCCGTGCGCTCGCGCGCCTCGTTGAAGAGCCGCTGCCTGCGGCGCAGCTCACTCTGTATGGAGATGAGCGAACGTCGGATGGCGCTTCCATCCAGATTGGTAATGGTCCCCGCAAGATGCGGCAGGTGATGACGCTCATTCTCGAACGCACCGGCAAGTCCTCCGCCCTTGTAATCGATCAGTACGAAGGCAACCTCGTCCGGCGCAAAGCAGACACTGAGCGAAAGGACGTACGTAATGATGAATTCGGATTTTCCCGAACCCGTCGTCCCGGCAATGAGCCCGTGAGGGCCATGGACGCTCTCGTGCAAGTCAAGATACGCAGGGTCGCCCTGAGGCCCCACGCCAACCTGCACTTGCAACGTACGGGAGGCATCGTTGTCTGCCCATCGCTTTCCCACGTTGAGGTGCGTGACGCAACCCGCCTCGAACATCTCCAGAAACCCAACCGCGCGGGGAATGCCCACACGTTGTCCAGGCACGTCTAGATGGGCTCGCGCCATGCTGAGCGCAAAGGCACGCGCCTCGGATGCGCAGACATAGACATCGGGATCGAAGGAAACGAGCGTCCCCGACACGTCCGAGCGCTCGAACATGCGCGCCTTCCTTCGCCCCTCGAGCCATCCACCTCGCATCTCGCTCGCACCGGCTCCGAGGTTGTCGGTCGGCGTCAGGTCCACGAGATACGTGCATTCACGCGGCAAGTCACTCAGGTCGTGTCCCAAGAAGACGAGGGAGAACCCCAGGTTCTGCCGAAGACACGCAAGCTGTCCTACCGCCTCCGAACGCTCGTACAGTGCCGCATGTGCGCAGATGACGAGGTAGTAGCATCCGTAGTCACCGAGCACATCCGCCTGCACGTCAGCACGCCCCTCGAGCTCATGCTCGAGATACAGGTCCAGCTGCACCATGCCCGCAAAGGTAAGCGCCACCAGGCGTCGGCCGTCTTCCCGTCCGTAGAAGTGCCCGAGCGACGTGAGGAAGTCCCACTCCGTGCGCTCTTCCTCAGAGGCCAGCAGGACCACCTTGAGGTCTGTGTAGCTGTATAGGGCACACGCCTGCACGATAAGTCCGCGCACGAATTCCCACACCAACGCGCGCTCACCCAGCACGCCCGCCACGAAGTGGTGCGCGAGGTCAAACGCGAGTGGCACGTCACGCAGCAGCGGCGGCGTGCCGGCGAGTTCGCCCACCTTGTCGATCATGGGATCCCTGCTCAGTGAGAATCGCCGCTCGGGCCAGCCAATGTCTGCTTTGGCCTTCTCGTTGCCCAAGCCGACACGAAGCGCCAGAAAGTCCTCGTGCGCGCTCGTGCGATTCATCAGAAGCGGTGAGAGTGCCTCCGCGCGTTCGAGAAGCTCAGATACCGCGGGACGCGTGTCGCGAAGAACCTGGCCCTGTTCCTCAACCTCGGCGGCAATGGCATTCTCAATGCCATCGAGGTACGACATGTATGCCTGGGTGCGGATCGTCTCCCCCCTCCAGCGACGCTTGCGCAGATGCGACCGCGAGATGAGCGGCCACACGAACGACCCGCCGATCATGGCAACTGCCATGCCAATCGATGGCGCCACCGCGAGCAGGTCATCGCCTCCCACCACGCGGGCGATGCCGCTCACCGCCATGAGCACCGAAGTCATGCCCATCAGGAATGACGGACCCATCTGCATGAGCGCCGGCTGCTGCCGCTCGTCTTGGCGAGCCGGCGGGCCATCGACAACCAACCTCAGAGGGTGGATGGACTTGGTGAGGCGCGGGGCAGGATAGAAGAGCGCATGCTCGCACTCCACCTCGCTCGCAGCCCCATCCACAAACGTCTTGGAGTGCACCAGCGGCTCCATCCCCAAGCTCTTCCGCAGGAAAAGCCCATCAGGCGAATTGATGCTCACGAAACCGGATCCCACCGCAAAGATGAGGTCCACGATCTGCACCACATCGCCTGGAATGAGCCGGTAGGGCTGCCGATGTGGCAGACGTCGCTCGTTAACGTAGGTTCCGTTCGCACTCTGCAAATCCATGATCGCGAACGCACCGTCCCTCACGCTCATCCGCGCATGATGCACCGAGACGAACCCGTTGCGGTAACACATCTCGCACCTGTCGCCCCGTCCGATCTCGAACTCGACATCGCGCAAAAACCGCTGCTTGGCGAACGTCTTGGCTCCCTGCCCGACCACCCGCACATGGAGGGTCATAACCTCCGCATCTCGTTCGAGCACGAAGATGCACTCATGAGCGGCCGAAATGGGAACGTGCGTCATCCGGACTGCCTGACCCTCTGCCATCGTTATCATCCAGCCATCGCTCGTTCTGAGCTCGAGCGCACCCTCGATGGACTCGAGACAAACCCCACTGGACCTCGTAGAGCGTCCCTCCCAAGGGGTAAGCCACAGCACGGACTGCGTCGACTCGTCAAACGAAAACGTGCGGCAAGCATCTTGCGCGCGCATGGTGATGAGCAAGGTCTGTGTCACGGACACTCCTTCCAAGCCATAGTCGGAAGGGCGGGAGGGGTAGGGCGCCTCTCCCGCCCACGTACGTGCTACATCGCCGCCGCGATGCGAGCGTCAGTCTCCTCGAGCGTGCGTGCCGTGTTGTCGAGTGCACGCGCAATCTCCTCGATGAGTTCCTTTGCCTTCACGAATCCCGGTCGCAGCTCCGCGAAGCGCGAGGAATAGGCGCGGCTCGCCTCTCCCTCCCACTCGCCTTCCAGTGCGCGGAGAAGCTGGTCCATCTTCGTGATGACGCGCTCCACGTTGCCGGCTTGCGTGCGATACGAGTTCGACCGCGTACGCATCTGGTCCGGTGTGATCCTGATCTGTCCTGCCATAACGCTTCCTTTCTATCCCGAGGGCAACCCCGTGTCGCCCTACATGGCATGTGGATATGCGGGTTCTGCCGCTTCTCTTCTACGGTGTGCGACCACAAATGCGCCCGCGCCGAGTCCGACCAAGAGCGCTACCGCAACGACTTCTGCCACGAGTGTGGTGACGAGAATCGAGCCGCCACTTGTCGCAACCCTCCCGTCGTAGTCGGTAACCCGTACGCTCACGCTCCGAGAGGCGAAGGGGCGGGCGGGCACCACGAATGCGTACGTTCCCGTCGTGATGGCATTCGCGTCGACCGGCTGTCCCGACCCTGCGGAGAGCACTTCGACCGGCTCGCCGTCGACGAACACCTCCACCTTGTCGCCGCAGCTGATGTCGTCGGTCACGTGGAAGGTCGCCCGATACTCCTTGCCCACAGCAAAGCCCGAGACAAGGTCCAAGTCGTCTATCTGGGGAGGCAGTTCGTCCAAGGTGAACGTGACCGTGGCGCTCTTGTCGGCAGCATCTGAGCGCTCGGCGTTGGAGGCCCAGTATCGACTGGTGGTGTTCTCGTTGTTCGCGGCGTCGACGGAGGCCACGTTGACGCGATACAACCCCTGCCCGTCGCTTCCCTCAATCGCATGCGCGCCGAAGTTGCCGCGCCGTATGGTATAGACGTACTCCGACCAGCCCGCATAGTCGTTGTAGTCGCTTGAGTCGCTCGACGCCTGTAAGCTGTACCCCGCATCGTCGCGCCTCGGATGCGAACCCACCGCATCCTGGACGAGCTCCTGGGGCGCATTGGCGTAGTCGCGTACCACACTGTGGTCCATCTCGCTCAGCGCGCCGCTTACGTTCACCTCGTGCACGACGATCTGAGGCGCCTTCGGCAGAGGGCGCACCGCGCCATCCCGTCCTCCCGCCGCCTCCGCCCCCATGCCATCTACCTTCTCGACAAAGAAGTTCGAGCCAAATCTGTTGATGGAGAAGGTCACTTCCTCTGTCTCGGCCTCATTGCCAGCCAGATCACGTACGCGAGCCGTAAGCGTGTACACGTCATCGAAGTCCACGTCGTAGCCAACGCCACTCTGCGCATCCCGTCCGAAGTCGACGAACGTGACCTCCGCACCGCCCGGCGCAACCGACTCCTCCTGGCCGAAGCGCCCAAGCTCGCCGCGTCCGGCAGCGTTCCCCTCACGCTTCCCGCGCAGCTCATACGACCATCCTGCGAGACCGGGGTTGAAGTTCCCATCGTCACCGTCGTCAAAGACAATCGCAGGGACCACCTCGTCCGCAAAGGCGCGCTCGCCATGGGGACCCGGGACGTTGAGGATTCTCACGCGCGGCGGGGTGAGGTCAATCACGAATCCGCGCTGCTCATACGGGCGTGCCTCATTACCCGCCTCGTCCTTCGCGCTCACCACGAGGTGGCACTCCTTCGCCTCGACGAGGTAGTCAACCATGCACGTGTGCGTGTCGTCCCCGTTGTCGCGCCATGCACCAATCGTGCCAGCCGTGCCAGCATCAATCGTCACGTCAGCAGGCCTGAAGTTGTGCTCGCGAATGGTGACAGTCGCCCGACGCGTCGTCTTGAAGAAGTACTTACCTTCCTCGCGTACCGCTTCGTCCACGTCGTGGTCCCACGCGACCTGAATGACCGGGGCCGTCTTGTCGATAGTGAACTCCCCGAGCTCGACGTGGTTCGAGGGATGACCTGCCACGTCGGTCACGAAGGCCGAGACCGCATAGTGACCATCGACGGCGAACTCCTTGGCATACGTCCATGAGGGATCCTCCCCTTCGAAGCTTGCGGCGCTCACCTCCTCCACCCGCTGCGTCCGTGCGGCGGAGGCCTCGCGCGAAGAGATTCGCACCACGGGCTCTTCGGGACGAAACGTCCTCAAATACGAGAAGTTCGTCTCACCCACGTTCACGCGGGCAACCAGCGACTGGTTCGTCACCTGTCCGGGAACGACCCCCTCGACGGTTATCGTCGGAGCAACGCTGTCTTGGACGAGCGCCAGCGGCTCCGTCCCCGCATTGCCAAGCGTCACATCGGCACCCTCATGCACCACATCTGCCACAACGTTTCCGTGACGGTCCAACGTCCAGCTGTGAGTGTTTCCCGCGACATCCGCAACCGTCAGCACGACATTGCGCTCATAGGCGTCTGCCGCACGCGATCCCGTCCCTTCCGTCAGCTGCACTGCGACGCGCGCCGCTGAACTCCCCCGCCCAAAGTCTGACTCCAGGGAGTATTGACCATCCGGGTCGTAGAGATGCGCGCCCTCGAGCGCCAGGTCATCCTCCACCACGAACTCCAACCGCGTCGGCCGGTCGAAGAACTGCACCTCGCCTGACGCACCCTCCCACTGGTCCTCGTAGCCCGCCACCGACGGCTCGCTCGTGGAGACCGACGATATGTCCGGAGCCTCAAGATCTACGACGAACGGCTCTCCCTTCGTCAGCGCCTCGTGACCTGCCAAGTCACGTGCAGTCACCGAAGGGGAAACGTGTCTCCCGTGGCCAAACGGTACGACCTTGGTGCGGCTGACCACCCCCGCCTCATCGGTCTCGATGCCGTCCCACCTGACGCGCTCGTCACCCACTGCGTGTATGTGATCGGTCGTAAGCGTGACCTGAGAAGAATCGAGATTGCGGTCGCGTATGACCACGGGAACATCGATGGCATGGTTGAGGTACTTGACCCCGTCGAGCTCCGTATACGAGGACGGCGCAAAGTCCACCTGGACCTCAGGCGCCTGGGTATCGATGACGAACGAGTCCACAAACCCTGTCTTGCCCCGGTATGCCGCACCTCGCCCCGCAAGGTCTCGGCCACCGACCTTGAGCACATAGCTACCGTCCTGGACGGCCTCGACCGTACACTCATGCACGCTGGGATGGGAGGCATCGGGCACGCGCCACGCCGAGACTTTCGGCTCGTCTCCTGCCGAGGCATGCGCCACATCGATGGCGACCTCATAGCGCGCGTCGTCTCCCCAGTTGCGCTCGTCGATGCGTACGACCGCGGTGCGCGCTCCGTCCCAGCAGCCATCATGCTCCGCATGCGCACCCTCATAGGTCACCGAGATCTCGGGGTCAACCGCATCTATCGAGAACTGCTCCGAACGGTAGGGCGTCATCGGGTTGCCCGCCACGTCGGTCATGTCCAGCCACAGCTGATAGGTGCCGTCTTGCGCAAACTCCACCTCACACGAATGCCAGTCGCCACCCACGGACTCGAAGCGCGTCGCCTCCACCACATGCTGCCTGCCGTCCTCCGTCGTGTAGTGCAGGTCGAAGTCACGCAGGTCCTCCCAGTTGTGCTCCCTCACGCGAACAACGGCCTTACGCGGCGTGCGATAGTACGAGCCTTCGTGCTCCTCCGCATGGTCCTCATCCCGCACAAAGGAGACGGCACATTCCGGCACAGTTGCGTCAACCACCACATGGCGAGTGATTCGGGCCGATGCGTTGCCTGCGACGTCGACCAGCTGAGACTCCATCGTGTACGACCCGTCCTGGACAAGTCGCGCCGTAGCCTCCCATCTGCCGCTCAACGCATTTACGGCGAAGTCACGCACGTAGAGCAGCGGCGTGGGACCCAGGGCGCGCTCCCCGGCGTTGGGGCCATCGATGCTGGCAACAAGCACCGGTTGATCTGCAAAGCGCTCACCGCCGTAGGCTCGAAGGTAGGAGAACCCCGCCTCGTCGATGGAGACCGTCACCTCCTGCTCGCCGCCATACGCGAACCCCTCCTCGACTCCGCGCACCTCAATGCCCGGTGCCGTCGCATCGAGCAGCAGCATGAGCGGGTAGCGCGGCTCGTCGGCATCGTCAGCATAGAGTGCGGCGTTGGCAGACGGTGCCTGGATCCCCGACGCGCACGCGACGCCCTCTTCCGCGATGCTCCACGTTCTCCAGTTGCCTGCAAGGTCGCGCACGACGACGGTGATTTCGCTCGTCAGCGCACAACCTTCCTCGGGAGTCAGAGTCACCGTCGCCTCGGTATCGCCCGGCACGAATCCCCCGTCGTCACAGACACACGACCCATCCGGCTCGACACGAACCTCTGCTATCCCCTGCTCGTCTCGAATCGTCAGCCGAACCGCCAGCTCATCCGCAAAGAAGAGCGACGCCCCGTCGCCGTTGACGGCAACGACATCCGGACTCACTTGCTCCGCTTCGATCGTAGGCGCATCGGTATCCACGACGACGGGCACAACGCACAACCCGTCACCGAGGGTGTTGCCCGCCTTGTCGCCACCCGTTATGGCCAAGGGCCGAGAGAGATCGGCTACCTCGGGCAACTCCAAGGCCACGCCCGATCCCGTAGGCCGCCATGTCTCGTATACGACGCCACCGACGCGCAGCGAGGAGACATCGAGGTTGTCGTCGCTCACTTCGATGCTGATCTGCGGCCGCGCGGTCGCAAACAGCGTCCCCCTTTGGAGGTCCTCCGGCCCAAGCTCCTCGCCATCGTAGAGCACACGTGCAACTGGCCCATGCGCATCCACCACGAGGTGAAGGGGAAGCTCCAAACCCGCTCCCTCGCATACAGGAGTCCGCCCCAAGGCGTCCGTACCAGTGACTCCAATCTCATACTCTCCGTCTTCCCCGCAGGAAACGACGTAGGTGCGCACGGCTCCCTCGCTCGCACACTCGAGTGGCATCCCATTGAGAACGACCGCAAGGTCGTCACTGGGATTTGCCTCGTCGACGGAAATGACAAGCTCACAGGGCTCGTTCACGAATGCATGGCCATCAGAGACCCAAGTCACCCCGTGCTCGCTCCACGCGACCTCATAGACGGGCGGTCTCGTATCCACGATCACGTGCTCGAACGTCATCTCGCAGATGGCTCCGGAACCGTCCTCGATGCGCAGAGTGATGGCGTCATACATGCCGTCCTCGAGCTCGGTCTCCGCCTCATACCTGTCCTCGGCGTCCGCGCACACGCAGTCCTCCACGGCCCAACGCTCCGCATCCGCGCAGACGGTCACGCTCACCGGCAGACTCGTAGCCCGGAAGGCGAACGCCAAGTCCCCACTCTCGTACGCGGCAGGATTCAGCTCCGTACCCGAGACAAGTTCCTCTCCACCCAGACGCGGCACACCAAGCAACTCGGGAACAATGCCCTCTTCGAGCTGGAGTCCGTCC
This sequence comes from Atopobiaceae bacterium, assembly GCA_017533825.1. Lineage (GTDB taxonomy): Bacteria > Actinomycetota > Coriobacteriia > Coriobacteriales > Atopobiaceae > RUG440. Next base: position 78,553 of record JAFWIE010000077.1, read on the forward strand.
TGCGCCTGTCCCGCTCCCTCATCTGGTGACTGAGCGCTCGGCGGCTCCGGAGCCTCGCTCTCGAGACCGGCGACCTCGCCCATCCCATCTGAGGCATCAACACGGGTTGGCACCACCGGGAACAGCAGACCCGCCGTCGTCACCGAGAGCAATCCCGCCAGGACCGCCTTCGGCCCGCACATGGTCGTGCCTTCTGCCGCGGCACGGCTTCCGTCAAACAAACCCAATCTCCGCATCATGACTCCGCACCTACCTTCGCATGTACCAGACGTACGTCCTTGATGACCTTGAATGCCTCGACGGTCGTGGCGACCTCGTCCTCGTCATCCGCAGCAAACGCAGGCGAGATGACGCGACCGTCCGCAAGACCCTGACGCGCACCGAGGGATTGGCTCGTCCCCACGCCGCCAGACGCTCTCAGCTCGCGCATGCGTGCACGACCCGAGAGGTCATCGCGAACCCCGCGAATGTCGTGCTTCGCGTAGTACCGGAGAGAGGCACCGGCAAGGACTGCCCCAGACGTAAACGCAAGCAATGCGACCACCAGAAACAAGTGCTGTGCAGACGGGCTCATGGCATCTCCTTTCTCTACGTCAGCCGTTTGTCCGTGCGCGCCACGGGATTCTCGAAGGTGCGCGCGATGTTCTTCCGCGCCAGGTCGAGGTTGTCGGCCATCTGTCGATACATCGGTCCGTAGACGTCTCGGTTGCTCGGCGCCTCAGCGAATCGCTTCATCTCCTCGCTGCCGACGAATTCCTCAATTGCCTCGAGCAGCCCCTGTGTCTCGCCGCGCAACTCATCGACGCAACCGTCCTCGAGGGCAACGCGATAGACGCCGTCAAGCACGTCGTCTGCGGCCAGCGCCTCGAACGCAATCTGGTAGAGGCGCAGGCGTACGCCCTCGATGTAGAGGGAAGACGTACAGACCGCCTGCCTGAGGGCGTTCCAGAAACTTCGGTACGCCTCCCCTGCCGCCCGTCCCTCCCTGGCCGCACGTTGCTTAAGGTCGTTGAACTCGGCGATCTGTAGATAGACGTGAGCAGCACGCACGTCGGCGTCATCGATGTCCTGGGCGCCCTTGTCGAAGCTCACCGCAGGCGTCGAGACGGCCTCTTCTCCCGCACTCCGGACGTTGCAGGCAGCCTCCACCCGCTCAAACCACGAACGAGCCTTCCCCGCACTCACCAGCGCACCTTGTCCGAGCGAGGCGCCACCTCCCCCTCCCTCGACGACGCCATAGAAGCACAGGTAACAGACCCCCGCGTCGAAGCAGAGCCGTGCATAGCCTGCGCTCGGCCGCAGGAAGTGTTCGTAGCGGCGGAAGAGGCTGTTCCAGCGCTCCTCCTCGCCCTCGTCGAATACGCCATCCTGCTCGTATACCTTGCTGATGAGCGCCTCGAAGGACTCGGCCCGTGAAGGGTCGGCCTCTATCGCACGCGCGTAGAGCTGTTCTGCCATGGAGACGGAGTGCCCATCGGCGGGTTCGACCGAGGCAATGCTCGCCTCCTGCATCAGCGACTCATAGTTCGTCATCTGTGCAAGCGCGCTCAGCCCCAGGCACGCGACACCACATGCCACGCAACCAAGCGAGGCAACCAGGCGGCGACGAAACCCCGCGACCTTCGCCTCTTGAGCCGCGCGATACGCACACGTGAGTCGTTCGTAATGCTCAAGGTCATAGCGCATCTCCGCAATCGTCTGGTAGCGCTCCGTGGGCTCGCGCCGTGTAGCCTTCTCCAAGACGTGCTCGAGTCCCTCAGAGAGCGTGGGATCCCACGCTCGAATCGGCCGCATATCGAACGAGACCGCATTCGTGCCGTGCGCACCCTTCACGACCTTGGGCACGTGGCCGCTCACCAAGCTGTACAGCGTCGCGCCGAGCGCGTAGACATCCGTGCGACCGTCAATCACCACATCCGAAGGCAGACACGCGACGTCCGATCCCGCCGGGATTTGCTCGGGCGCCGCATACCCGGGCGTTCCCACCACTTTGCCATCGTTGTTGGCCCCGCCCGTGCGCTCCCAACTCACGCCAAAGTCAATCAGACGCACTTGGTTGTCGTCTCTGAGCATCACGTTGGCTGGCTTGAGGTCGCGGTAGACGATCTGATGCCGTTCTCCCTCGGGCGTCGTGAACCCATGCAGGTACTCGAGAACGTCGCAGAGCTGTATGCCCCAACGCACGACCTCTTCCTGGGAGAACGGTCGTCCGCGCTGGGCAAGCACGCGGCTGAGCGGGCGCCCGTTCACGTAGTCCATCACCACGTAGAGCTCGGCACCCGTGTCGATGATGTCGACCACACGCGGAATCGCGGGGTGGTCGAGGCGCTTCATGAAGTTCGCCTCGTCGACGATCGCCTGACGCAAGAGCCTCCCATGCTCGCCGCCGACGTTGGGCTTGACCTCCTTGACTGCCCACATCTTCTCCAGGCGCACGTCGCGCGCCAGCCACACGATGGACATGCCGCCACGACCGACCTCACCCACGATCTCGTACTTGTCGTCTATCACGGCGCCGATCGAGGTGGGGGTCATCTGCGCTCGTCGTCCCCCAGCATCGTGAGGTCTGGCTCGATGGGAATCTCCGCGAAACGCGCCTTCCGGAAGCCGTTCGTCTCGATCTGAGCATGTTGTGGTATGCGCCATGGTTCCCCCCTTCGGCGGTATCGTTTACGTTATGGACTTTGGATGCTTTCTAAGAACTATGCCGTGAACTCAAGAATACGACCGGCATCTCGTGACGAGCGGATCTTTTTTGGGCCAGGTGACAGCAATTTTGCGGATATTACCCCGATCTTTCCCGAAAAATGGCATTTCCGCAGGTAGAATTGCTGCTCTCTATGCTCGTTTTGAGCTCGAAAAACGCTTTGGGCAGCAAAATTGGCCTCAAATATGCCGTGTAAAGCATATCGTATACATTATCGCGCTAAACTCATAGAACACGCAGGGGCATTCCCCTTGGTGCAAAAGGTACCTGGCAACTTTTTTGCCTTCCGTTGGTGCGGAATGCGTTGGTGAGAATTGACGTTGGTACGGAGCCGTCGGACGGAATTGACGTTGGTGCGGCTCTAATTGTCGCACGAGCGTCAAAGTCCTCCAAAAGCTGCCGCACGAGCGACGAAGCCAACCAAAGGCACCCTCACCAACGTCTATTCTCACCAACCAACTCCACACGAACGCGGAAGTCAGCAAATGCAGGGACGAGAGGTGCGGGGGTGAGAGCGGCGGAGCGTAGGCGGGCCCGTGAGAGGGGCAAGGGCGGCGGAGCGAAGGCGGGCCCGTGAGAGGGCGAGTCCACTGGTGGGCCACCTCCGGCGCGCACGCACGTCACACTTACGCCACTTCACGATGTCAACGTCCCCGTGACACGGCTGCACCCATCGGCCACGCGACTTGCCGTGATGTCGCATATTTGGTACCTTTTCCCATGTAACAAATATGCGACATCTCAAGGAGGCGCCATGGCCCGCATCACACTGCCGCGGCAGGTCGGACTGGTGGTCGCATCCGCTCGCAAGGCGAGGGGGCTTACGCAGTCGCAGCTCGCGCAGATCGCCGGGGTGTCCCGCCAGCTGGTCAACCGACTGGAGACCGGCACGGCGTCCGGCATCGCGCTTGACAAGCTCCTCCCGATCCTCGGCGCAGTGGGGTGCGCGCTCGACGTTTCCCCTCTCGAGGAGAACGGGTGCGGCACAGAGCGGCACCTCCTCCCCGCGGCCCCCGCCACGCAGCCGACGCCGGCCGCATGGGACGAGTGCCCCAGTGAGTATTCGCTGGACGCCACGCTATTCGAACGCGCGAAGGAAAGCCGCTGATGATGCGCGAGCTCGAGGTCTACATCGCCGGCACACGTGCCGGCACGCTAACGCAGGACGATACCGGCGCACGGTCGTTCTCCTACGAGCCCACCTACGACGGCCCTCCCCTGTCGCTCTCCATGCCCGTGGCAAATCGAACGTACCGCACGCGCGTCGTCGACGCTTACCTTTTGGGACTCCTACCGGACGACGAGCACGTGACGCGCTTCGCCTCCCTGGCACAGATCGAGACGGAGGAATGCTTCAACCTCATGGCGAATCTTTGCGAGCGAATCGTCACGAGTTCCACCCGTGTCGTGGAGGAAACAAGTAGACGCGGATTCTCCGGCGTGGACGAACTCGCAGAGCGGCTCTTGCCGCGATTGGAATCTTGCTGCCGCCAGACGTTGCAGCGGCTCTAATTGCAGGAACATGATTCATAAACCACGGCCAGGGACAACGGCCTCTCAACGCGCACAGGCAAAGAGGACGGTGTCAACGCCCCGTCCCCGTGATACACGCGCGCCCCGACGGAAAGCCGGGGCGCGAATCAGTGTGATGTGGAGTAACGCAAGCCCTACTCTCCGAGCGGCGTGCAGTCCGCGTTGAGAGCGGCGATGATGCCGGGCAGCGCCGCGTCAACCTTGTCGTTGTCGAGCTGGCACGTTCCGGCGTTGGCATGCCCGCCGCCGCCGTAGGTGAGGCACAGCTCGCCGATGTTCGCCTTGCTGCGCTTGTCGAGGATGGACTTGCCGATCATGACGGCCGTGTTCTGCTTGCGGAAGCCCCAAGCAACGTGGACGGAGATCTGCGCCTGCGGGTACATGGCGTACACCATGAAGCGGTTACCCGCGTAAATCGTCTCCTCGTCGCGCAGGTCGAGCACCACGACGCGCCCCTCGACGCGCGCAAGCCGCTCGACCTGTGCCTTGAAGCGCTCCTGCTGGTCGAAGTACAGCTCAACGCGCTCCTGCACGTCGGGGTCCTGAAGCACCTCGTCAACGCTATGCTCGAGGCACTCGTCGATGAGCTTCATCATGAGCTGATAGTTGGAGATGCGGAACTCACGGAAGCGCCCCAGGCCCGTGCGCGCGTCCATGAGGAAGTTCATGAGCACCCAGCCCTCGGGATTCAGGATCTCTTCCAGCGTGAAGTCGGCCGAGTCGCCCTTGTCCACCGCCAGCATCAGCTCGTCGCTGATGCGCGGCAGCGCCTCCTTGCCGCCGTAGTAGTCATATACCACGCGCGCGGCGCTCTTCGCATCACCATCGATGATGTAGCGGCCCGCATAGTCCACGTCCTTGTTGCGCGTCAGCTCGGATTCGTGGTGGTCGAACGCCAGTCCCACGCGCGGGTCGAACGGCAGATTCGTAGTAATGTCGTTGGACGTGATGTCCACCTTGCCGTCCTGCACGTCCTTGGGGTGCACGAACTTGATGTCGTCGATGAGGTCGAGCTCCTTCAGAATCATCGCGCATACGAGCCCATCAAAGTCGCTGCGCGTCACAAGCCGACGCTTGGTTGTCTCTGCCATCTTGTCTCCTGTCCTGGGGTTCCGTCTGACTAGGATCATGCTTCTATTGTGCCACTTTGCTCCCCGCCGCACGCGACTTTTTATGGAAATGGCCTGTCCCCTCCCCACACGCAACCAATAGGGGACAAGTCCTCGTGATTGCCATACAGATTAGAGCACCCAACGTAGTGCAGGGTCGGCTCGACAATCTTACCGTCATCAAATCGTGGATAGTGGAGCACATCGACCGGACGCGATGGGTCGCGGCGATGCTGTAGAAGCGGCACAGACAACCACGTTGCCTGTGCCGCTTCTAGTTGGGTATGCCGCTTCTACGCCTCGATGAACTTTGCCAGAGTGGTGCGCTTGGCACCTTTGAACGACGCGGACGTGGCGGAGCTGCCCTTAGCTTTGAGCACGACCTGGACGGCCTCAAAGCGCTTGCCGTGGCCCTCGGTTCCTGCCTTCAACCAGTAATTCTATCCATGCGGCGTGTATCATGATGCGCGAAGGCAACAACGGGAGGAGTGCACCATGCGCGAATTCAACTCGACGGGGCTTTGCGTGCCCAGGAAGCACTACATGGTGGACATATCCGGGCGCGTGGCGCAGATTCGCGCCATGGTGGAGCGGGGTGACTACTTCTGCATCAACCGGGCGCGGCAGTACGGCAAGACCACGACGCTTGCGGCGCTCAGGCGGGCGCTCGAGGGCGACTTCGCGGTCGCGAGCCTGGACTTCCAGGCGCTCAGCCACGCCGACTTCGCCACGGAGGGGGCCTTCGTCGTCGCGCTCTCCGAGGCGATCCTCGACAGGCTCGGACCCGACCTGCCTGACGCCGCGCGCGACGCGCTGGAGGCCCTCGCTGACCGCGACCCCGCCGGGCTCACCCTCCGGGCGCTCTTCCGCGCGCTGAGGCGTTGGATCGAGGCGTCTGGGCTCCCCGTCGTCCTCATCGTCGACGAGGTGGACAGCGCGACGAACGACCAGGTGTTCCTGGACTTCCTGGCTCAGCTGCGCCTGCAGTACCTGGAGCGCGAGGACGACCCCTCCTCCCCCGCGTTCCGCTCGGTGGTGCTGGCCGGCGTCACCGACGTCAGGCACCTCAAGGCGAGGATCCGCCCGGGCGAGGCCTCGAAGGTCAACAGCCCGTGGAACATCGCCGCGGACTTCCGCGTGGAGATGAGCTTCTCCGCCGACGACGTCGCGGGCATGCTCGCGGACTACGAGGCCGACCACGCCACCGGCATGGACGTGGCCGCCGTCGCCGGGGAGCTCGTGGCCTGGACGGGCGGCTACCCCTTCCTCGTGAGCCGGCTCTGCCAGCTCGCTGACGAGCACGGGCTCCCGTGGGACCGCGCGGGCGTGGACGCGGCCGTACGGCTGCTGCTCAAGGACGACGACGTGAGCCTCTTCGAGTCACTCACGGGAAAGCTCGAGAGCTACCCCGCCCTCAAGGAGCAGCTGCGCTCAATCCTCATGGAGGGCGAGCAGATGGCGTACCTGCCCTACGACGAGACTCAGAAGCAGCTCAGGATGTACGGCTTCGTCGCCGAGCGCGGTGGCAAGGTCGTCATCGCCAACCGGATCTTCGAGACGCTGCTCTACGACCAGTTCATCGGAGAGGAGCGCGCCGCCGGCAACGGCTTCTTCCGGGCCGGCGATCGCGAGCGGGAGCTCTTCGTCCGCGGCGGCAGGCTCGACATGCGCGCCGTGCTGGAGGGCTTCCGGCGCACGTACGTCGAGGTATACGGCCCGCTCGAGGAAGGCGGCCGCTTCCGCGGGAAGGACAGGCGCGAGCTCTTCCTGATGTACCTCAAACCCATCATCAACGGAACCGGCAACTACTACGTGGAGGCCCAGACCCGCGACCAGACGCGCACCGACGTCACCGTGGACTACCTCGGCGAGCGGTTCGTGGTGGAGCTCAAGGTCTGGAGGGGCCCGCGCTACAACGAGGAGGGAGAGCGGCAGGTGGTCGGCTACCTCGAGCGCTTCGGGCTCGACGTGGGCTACATGCTCTCCTTCAACTTCAACAAGCGCAAGGAGCCCGGCCTGCGCCGCGTGGCCGTGGGGGACAAGGTCCTGTGGGAGGAGACGATCTAGCAGTCGGTCACTGGAAGGCGGCCCCAAGGCGACTCATCTTCCTAGTGTGCGGTCGGGCAACGTCTGCGCCTGCGCCTGCGTGGACGCTTGCCGGGAATCTGGTCGTCCCGCATGCGTCCCGCCTCAAGGGTCGCAGGATGCTCCCCCACGTCGAGGCCGTCCGCACGCGGATACGTCGCGATGGCCTTGCCCATGAGCCTCTCGATGGCGCGCAGGTCCTCCTGCTCGCCCGCGTCCACAAACATGAGCGCCCAACCATGCTCGCCGGCACGACCCGTACGCCCAATGCGGTGGATGTAGCTCTCGGACTCATGAGGCACATCCACGTTGACCACATAGGCCACCTCGGAGATGTCGATGCCGCGCGCAAGAACGTCCGTGGCGACGAGCACGCCCACCTCACCCGACGCAAACTGCGCGAGGGCGCGGGCTCGCTGGTTCTGGCTGCGGTTTCCGTGGATGGGAGCCGCACTGAAGCCCTTCTTGCGCAGGATGCGGCACAGGTGATCGGCGCGGTGCTTGCCTCGGGAGAAGATGATGACGCGCTCAGCGCCCTCGCGACGCAAGACCTCCACGAGCACGCGCTTCTTGGCCTCGGCCGAGACACCCAGCACGTACTGCTCGATGGTCTCCGCCGTCGTTCCCTTGGGGGCAATCTCCACCCGCACGGGATCGTGCACGAGATCTCGCGTGTTCTTGAGCACGTCCTCAGAGAGCGTCGCCGAGAAGAGCAGCGTCTGGCGCTTGCTGGGACACGCGGCCACGATGCGATGCATGTCGGGCAGGAAGCCCATGTCGAGCATGCGATCGGCCTCATCGAGCACGAGCACTTCGACGCCGCCCAAATCGCAGTCACCCGTGCCCATAAGGTCGAGCAACCGTCCAGGCGTGGCGACGAGCAGGTCGCATCCGCGCTTGAGCGCCTCTCGCTGTGGCTCGTAGCTCACGCCACCCACGATGCTCGTCGCACGTTGATGCGTGTGGGCACACACGACGCGGGCCACCTCCTGAATCTGCTGGGCAAGCTCACGCGTGGGAGTAACCACGAGCATACGAGGCCCTTCCCCACGCCCCACGCGACCCAAGCCACCCAGCGCGGGCAGCAGAAACGCCGCCGTCTTGCCCGTGCCCGTCTGTGCGGCCGCCATCACGTCGCGTCCCGCGAGTATCGCAGGAATCGCCTGCTCCTGCACCGGAGTCGGCTCTTCGTAACCCAGCTCGGCCACCGCGGCAAGCGCCGTCGGCGGCAAGTCGAGACCGTCGAATCCCACATTGCGCTTCGTCACACGAATCTCCTCATGTCGTCGTTGTTTGGCCCGCCTATGCTAGCGTGACTTCACGTGGCGCACGCGCCCGTTCGTGGAATACCAAGAAATACAAATCGCACACGATATATTCGTTTATTATTGCACTACTACGAAATTCCAATAGGAGCGGGAGACACACATGGGTAACGTCATACTCCTTTCTGGTGCCACAGGCTTCGTCGGCTCAGCCATCGCGGAGGAACTCGTTCGTACCACGGATGCCCGTCTGGTCGCCCTCGTTCGTCCTCGCACCGGCCGCACGGGGGAGCAACGCCTGCGCGCCCTGTGGTACGAGAGACCACTACTACGCGAGGCACTCGGAACGCGCGTCACCGTCCTTGAGGGAGACGTCGAACGGGAGCTAATCAGCCTCGAACGCACCCGCTATGAGGAGCTCGCCGCCGAGGTCGACGCCATCGTCCACGCCGCGGCAGAGGTCGGCGTCAACCAAACGAGGGACCGCTATTGGAACGCGAACGTGCGGGGAACGTACCACATGCTCGGGCTCGCACGCCAGGCACACGCACGTGGCGGCATCAAGCGCTTCGTGCACCTCTCCACGGCCTATGTCGCGGGGCGCCAAAGGGGCCACATTCCCGAGCGGCTCTTCGGCGACGCACAGTACAACAGCCTCTACGAGCAAAGCAAGCATGAGGCGGAGCTCCTCGTGAGCACCTACGACGAGCTTCCCTACACCATCATTCGCCCGTCACAGATCGTAGGCGACTCGCACACCGGCTTCGTGATGACCTTCAACACCTTGTACTACCCGCTCAAGCAATACCTGCGCGGCAAGCTGCGCGTCATTCCCGCCTCGCGTGACCTGCGCATCAACATGGTACCCGTGGACTACGTCGCACACATGGTGTGCCGGGCTCTCGAACAGCCCGATGCTCCGCGCGTGGTGCATGCCGTCGGCCGCCCCGACGAGCTGCCCACGCTGGGCGAGCTCGTGGAGTCAGTGCGCACGTGGGCACGCGAGCACCTCAACCTCAGCCTTCCCGCACCGATCTACGCACCTGCCAAGGCATTCGGCCTGCTTGGCAAGGCGCGCAACCTGTACGTCGCAAGACGCGAGAAACGCCGTTCGCCCCTTCGCAACCTGCTCGCCCTGGCACCATATTTCTATGAGGAGCGCACGTATGCTGTCGCAAACGCGCGTACCCTCGTCGCAGACCCATTTCCCAGCTGGCACGACTACCTCCCAAACCTCTTGGGTTATGCCGTCCGGCGTGGCTTCCTGAACTACACCGACCGAACCGTATACGAGCAGATTCTGATGCGCCTTCGCCCAGATGCCTCGACGCACATTGACTACTTCGACGTAGGCGCCCACGGCATCGTGCGACATGCAGGCACCGAGGTGCGCATGCAGATTGAGCTCATCGCCCAGGCGCTCAGGGCACTTGGCGTAACCCAAGACACACGTGTGGCGACATTGGGCGTCAACTCCGTACGTTACTTCGCCCTCGATGCGGCACTCGGCCTCGTAGGCGCCATCAACGTGCCCCTGTACTACACCTCTTCCATCGAGGACGTCTATCGCCTCGTTGTGGCAAACGACGCGACGCTGCTCTTCGCGGGCACCGACCGCATGCTCGATAACCTCGATCTCGCACGGATTGGAGCACGAGTCATCTCCATGAGCGACCGGCAGGACCTGCGTCCGGGAATCCTCAACTGGATGGACTTCCTCTCCGGCGCGAGCACGGAGGCCACACAGCCGCTCCCCTACGTGGACCTGGCCCACACGGCCACGATTCGCTGCACGTCCGGCACCACCGGCGTGCCCAAGGGCGTGGTCTTCGACCAGCAGCAGGTCCGTTGGATGGGTGAGGTCATGCCCGCGGTGCTCGACTGGCGGACGCGCACGTCGCGACGGCTGCGCTACCTCTCCTTCCTGCCCATGAGCCACGTTGTCGAGGGCATACTCGTGGCCTACGCGCCCTACTACCTCCTCACCAACATGGAGATGTACTACCTCAATGACTTCGGGCAACTCGCACAGATGCTTCCTCAGGTGCGACCAAACGTGTTCTTCTCGGTGCCGCGCTTCTACGAGAAGGTCTGGAACCAGTTTGCCGCGACCGGCGCGGGCAGGTTCTGGATCGCCCTGTCCGACGGTCTGCTCAAGCGCCTCTTGGCCCACCCACTGCGCATCGTGGTGCTTCGCAAGGCGGGGCTTGACCGATGCCGACAGCTCATCGTGGGGTCCGCGCCCATCGGAATGGAGCTTCTCGAGTCGTTCCGTGCCCTCGGCGTCGAGATTCACAACGCCTTCGGCGTGACGGAGGCGCCGCTCATCACGCTCTCGCCTCTTGGCGACAACGAGCTGGGCAGCGTGGGCGCGCTGCTACCCCAGACGGAGGTCCGCCTCGACAAAGAGGGCCTGGTATACGTACGCGGACCACAGGTGACCAAACGCTATGATGGCACGGACGAGCCGGCCACCGACGAGGACGGGTGGTTCTGCACCGGTGACCTGGGCACGTGGTCCGATGCCGGTCGCCTCGTCCTCAACGGACGCCAGAAGGAGATTCTCGTCACCTCGTACGGAAAGAACATCGCACCACAGAGAATCGAGATGCTGCTCAAGGGCGTCGACGGTGTGAGCGAGGCCATGGTCGTTGCGGACGGACGCCCCTTCACCACCGCGCTCCTCTGGCTCGAAGACGATGCGGCCAACGCGGACTTCGACGCGCTTGACACCGCCGTAGTCACGACAAACGAGCTTCTCTCGCATCCCGAACAGGTCAAGCGATGGATCGTGGCGGCACGTCCGCTCACGGTCGCAGCAGGAGAGCTCACACCCAATCTCAAGGTTCGTCGCAACCAAGTGGTCAAGACGCGCGCCGAGCTCGTCGAGACACTCTATGGCACCTGGGACAACCCGGCGAGCGAGGAGATCCTGCATGCGGGAGCAGCACGATGAGGTCGGCGAACAGAGCAGGGGCACCGCCTCCCGCATGGATGCGCAAGCTGGAGATTGCGGTACTCATGCGCACGTTCTCTCGGGCCTTTGGTGTCGAGGCGCCGTCACTTCGTGGCCTCACGGCGGCAGAATCGCTGCACGTGTTTCGCGAGTTCACGGCTGCTTGTATGGAGTTGGCACTCGAGCGTCCGCCCCTCGCCACCATCTTTCGCCATCGCTTGAGCGAGGAGGCCCGCAGGCTCGGGACGCTCGTGCGGCAGTCGCTTCGAGTGACGCCATCACGCGCGTTCTCTGCTGCCGCATTCTTCTACCGCGGCATCGACATCGAGCTCGAGGGAACCTTGCCCGGCGAGCTTCGATTCGTCCGGTGCTCGTTCGCACAGCGCTACACACCAGCAGACTGTTGGCTCATGTCTGCGTTCGATGAGGGCTTCATGCGCGGGGTCTCGGGGATGCCAGATGCCGAACTCAGCTTCTCGTGTAGGCTCACGCAGGGAGCTCCTTGCTGCCAAGCGCACTTCATGATGAGTTGATGGCAAGCTGGAGCGGCAAGCCGAGGCGGCGCGCCAACACCAAGTAGGCCGTGCCACCCAAAGAAGGAGGTTACGCATGAAGAAGGCAATCGTCGTGGGAAGCGGTGCGGGCGGCTGCATGGCTGCGCGCGAGATTGCCCTGCGCGGATACGAGGTGACGGTGTTCGAGGCAGGACACGACTTCCGGCCACTTGAGCTCGACCTGCAGCGGCTTGAGTTCGCCCGCAAGGCAGGGCTCTTTCTCGACGAACGCATGATCGAGCTGCTCTTCCCGGCCATGCGCATCCAGAAGGGCCAGGTCGGCCTCGTCCACGTGACCGGCCGTGCCGTCGGGGGCACGACGACACTCGCAACCGGTAACGCCCTGCGCTACGATCGCTACCTTACGAATCTCGGCATTGACCTCAACGAGGAGTTCGCCGAGCTCGAACGCGAGGTGCCCCAGACGACGGAACACCGCGCCAACTGGTCCGCACTCACCGAGCGCCTCTTCGCCACCTTCGAGCAGCTTGGCCTTGCGCCACAAGTCACGCCCAAATTCATGGAGGACCCCACACGCTGCGTCACCTGCGGCAAGTGCGTGCTCGGCTGCCGCTACGGGGCAAAGTGGACCTGCGACCAGTTGCTCGTCGGACTGGACGGCGTCACCGTCAAGCGAGGCGCCAAGGTCGAGCGCGTCATCACGGAGAACGGCAAGGCTACAGGTGTGGTCGTGCAGCGCGGACCCCGTCGCGAGACCCATCCCGCCGACCTCGTGATCCTCGCAGCTGGCGGTCTGGGCACGCCGGTCGTGCTTGAGGCGTCGGGCATCCCAACGCGCCCCACCCTCTTCGTCGACCCCGTGCTCTGCATCGCCTGTCGCTGGGAAGGAGCACACCTCGACACGCAGCTGCCCATGCCGTTCGTCTCGGAGCAGCCCGACTACATCCTTTCGCCGTACTTCGACTGGCTGAGCTTCTACTTCAATAAGCAATGGCGGATGCCCTCGAGCGATATCATGAGCATCATGATCAAGATGGCCGACACCTCGGCGGGCTCCTTCGACGGGCATCACCTCGACAAGCCACTTGCCGACAAGGACTGGGAGGTCATGGCGGGAGCCGTAGACAAAGTCTACGAGGTCTTCGAGGCCATGGGCGTACCGCGCGAGAACACGTTCTACGGCACGCTCAACGCCGGCCACCCCGGCGGATGCCTGCCCCTCTCAAGAGCCGAAGCCCATACGCTGCACCACGCGGCACTTCCCGCCAACCTCTACGTCGCCGACGCCACGCTGTTCCCACGATCCCTTGGCAACCCACCCATCCTCACCATCATGGCTCTGGCAAAGAAGGTCGCACGCATCGCCACGAACTCGTAGCCGCAACGAGCCCCTCGAAGTCGCCCGGGAACGGCTCGAGACCGATATACTGTTGCGAGGCAACTCGAGGGGAGACTTCATGATTCCTGCAAAGAAGCTTGTGGGCCGTGCCGCACGTGCCGTCATCAGGACGTTCACGGGCAGCAATCTGGCACAAGACTCCGTCGCGGCGGAGGTCGAGGCGAACACCGCGCCAGGCATGCCCGCACTTGCCCGCCAAGCCGCGGCGGAAGGATGCGTGCTCCTCACCAACGATGCGACGCTGCCCCTCTCACCCGACGCTCCCATCGCCGTCTTTGGCCGCAGGCAAATCGACTGGGCCCACATGGGCAACGGTAGCGGAGGAGACGTGAACCCTCCCTACCTCACCAACCTGCTCGATGGCCTCGAGGACGTGGGCGCCCGCTACGACCACGTCCTCGCCGAGCTATATCGCAGCTGGTGTGCCGACCCGAAGCACGCGAAGGACCCTGGCTTCTGGGGGCACTGGCCGCACTGCCTTCCCGAGATGACCATATCGCACGAACTCGCCCGAGCAGCTGCAGCCGATGCCGAAGTTGCTCTCGTCGTGATTGGCCGCACGGCCGGCGAGGACCAGGACCTCGCGCCAGAGCCCGGCGGCTACTACCTCACGAGCGACGAACACGAGCTCCTACAGACGGTCTCGGAGCACTTCTCTCACATGGTGGTCGTGCTTGACGTGTGCAACATCATCGACCTCTCCTGGATGGACCTCTACGCACCGAAGCTTTCGGCCGTTCTCATCGCCTGGGCCGGCGGCATGGAGGCCGGCAATGCCGTCGCGGATGTCCTCTACGGGCGCGTCAACCCCTGTGGTCGACTCACCGACGCCATCGCGCTCGACCTGGTCGATCACCCGAGCAGCGCCACCTTCGGCCAAACGAAGCGTCAGGAGTATACCGAGGGCATCTTCATCGGCCACCGACACTTCTCCACGTTTGCCCCCAACGAGATGCGCTTCCCCCTGGGACACGGCCTCTCCTACACGAGCTTCTCCTACGAACCGCTCGGGTGCGAACGACACGACATGAGCATCTACCTGCGGATTTACGTCACGAACACCGGCCCGCGCGCCGGGCGCGATGCCATCGTGGCATGGTGCGAGGCCCCGCGCGGCCTCATCCAGAAGCCCTTGACCGTAGTTGCCGCCTTTGGCAAGACGGGCGAGCTGCAGCCGGGCGAGAGCGAGGAGGTCACGCTCATCGCCGAGCTGCGCGACATCGCTTCCTTCGATGAGACGCGCCGCGCCTTCGTGCTCGAACGCGGTGCGTATCTCTTCCGCGCGTCCGACATGCTCCTCGGCAAGGTCGCGCTTGACGATGACGTGGCCTTCGAGCATCTAAAGCCCATCTGCTCGGAAGACGTCGACCTGCGCGCACGGATTCTCTCGCATGTGGAGCGACTCGAAGGCAGCGAGTCCGACGCAAGCGCACTCTCCCTGCCCGAGCTCGAGGCGCTTACGCGCGGCGCGGGGACCATGAACGTCTCGGCAGGCCCGACGGGAAACGCCGGTGCCTTCGGCGGCATCACACCCGAGCTTCAGGCGCGTGGCATTCCCCCCGTCATCTGTGCCGACGGCCCGTCAGGCGCACGCCTCGCTCGACGTTGCTCCCTGCTTCCTTGCGCCACCGCCCTGGCGAGCACCTGGGATGTAGACCTCGTGCGCAGCCTTTACGCGCTCGTGGGACACGAGGTGGCCGAGGCCGGGGTGGACGTGCTGCTCGCCCCCGGCATGAACCTCCACCGCAGCCCATTGTGCGGGCGCAACTTCGAGTACTTCTCCGAAGACCCCGTGCTCACCGGCCACATGGCCAGCGCCGTCGTGGAGGGGCTGCGCTCCGCAGGTGTTGACGCGTGCCCAAAGCACTTTGCCTGCAACAACCAGGAACGTGGACGCAACACGCTCGACGTGCGCGTGGACGAGCGGACCCTGCGCGAGCTGTATCTTCGTCCCTTCCAGATATGCGTGCGCGACGCCAAACCTCGGCTCATCATGACAAGCTACAACAAGGTCAACGGCGTCTGGGCGCACTACGGCTTCGACCTCGTGACCACCGTCTTGCGTGGAGAGTGGGGCTTCGAGGGCGTAGTCATCACCGACTGGTGGATGCAGCGCTCCCGCAGCCCGGAGTTTCCGACCTTGCGCGACAACGCCTATCGCGTCCGCGCTGGCGTCGACGTCCTCATGCCGGGCAACATCGGGCGCGTCGCACGGGGGTATCGCGCGCATCCCAGCCTGCTGGAATCGCTTGGCAAGCCCGACGGCATCACGCGCGCCGAGATTGAGGCCTGCGCAGCACGCGTGCTGGCGTTCATCATGCAACCGAAGCGATAGCGACGGAAAGCGACACTACCACACCGATACGGGCGCTACCACACCGATACGCGCTTGGCGGGATCGAGCCACATGTCGTCACCCTTCTCCACGTCGTACGTGGTAGAGAACTCATCCAGCTCGCGCACGGGCACGTTGACGCGGTCCCTGTCGAGCGGATGGCTGTCGTTGGCAAGCAGATCCGTCGCATCGGCAAGGCTCATGACGCTCACCCAGCTTTTGGCGTAGGCACGGAAGAACGCGTCGTAGTCGAACGACGGTCGCTCGCCTGCTACCAGCATCGTCACCTTGAGGCCGCCCATGTCGGCAATCGCCTCATCGCTCACCTGCGCGCCGTCGTAGCAACCGCTGCCGATGGGGTCGATACCACGGAAGCATTCACGCACACGTTCAACACGGTCTTGAAACGCCTCCAGATCCGTGCTCGTCCACCACTGTTCGAATCCGCCGTTCTTGTCGAAGTACGCACCTTGGCCATCGAACGCATGACTTATCTCGTGGCCGACGGTGGTTCCCAAGCCCGCAAGCCGCTCCTCGTATGAGCCTTCCTCCGGCCAGAAGGCCCCGCCCAAAATCCCCATGCCAATGACCACCGAATTCGTGGCAGGGTCATAGCGGGCGTTAACGTCCATGCAGTCATACCAGTACTCTCCCTCGTCGGGATGATGCAGCAGGTAGAGCTCCTGCTCAAGGTCATACGCCGCAAGCCGGCGCGTCTCGGAGAAGAGCGTGCCCCCCTCGGCGCGCGAGTGAACCTCAAGCCGTGTGGTGTCTGGCCACGCCTTAGGATGCCCCACCTTAACGCGCATCGCGCGGAGCTTCCCGATGGCGGCCGCACGCGTCTTCTGCGAGAGCCAGTCTTCTCTTCCCAGCATCTTCTCGTAGTGCGTCAGATATGAACGCACCATGGTCTCTGCGTCACGCGACGTCTGCTCATCGTAATAATTCTGGGCATAGACCTTGGCATAGCTTGTGGGAGCCACCTCGCGCACATAGGTGCACCCGTCACGTCGTAGCCAGAGTGCCAGCTGCTCGTCCGTCGCCTCGTCGTAGTTGACCTCGTCGGAACCGTCATCCTCCTCAGGCAACGCTTCCAGCAACTCCTCCGAGATGTAACGGTCACCGTCGGCGTCCTGAGCCGCTGCGTATACGTCAGAGTCCAGAAGCGTCGAGCATCCTAGCGCGATGCTCACCAGCGCATGAGACACGAAGAGGTCGAGGTTGTCCTCAACATACAGCTCATTCATCGCATCGAGCCACGAGGAACCGTCAATCGCGTATGCGTCGGCATCAGCATATCCATAGGCGTCAATGATGCGGTCGAGCGGGAATCCCCCCTTACAGCGGGCCTTGAGCTCCGCATGCGTCAACGACTCGCTGTCGTGGATGAACGCCCCGTCGTCCCCACCGTCTGTGGCCCCCTCTTCCAGAGCAGCCTCGATGTGGTCTTCCAGCAGTGCGGCATCATAGGCGGTATCGTGCGCATCCCGCTTCGAGAAGCCCAGACTCCGCAACACCAGATATGCCTCATCCACGTTCGTCGCGGCATCGCGAAGCTCCTGAAGTCGACAGACGTCCACCTTGCCGTCCGTGTACACGGCGGAATCGCTCCAGCAAAACGCCGCCAGCTCATACTCCGGCGCATAGGTCACCACCGCATACGAGCCCGCAGCCTCCCCATCCACCTTGTTGTACGGCGAAAGCACGAACAGCGAGAGACCCCGCGCAACGTAGCTCGTATCGTCCAGGTCCGCATGCCACGCCATCGAGAGGCGTGCGTCGTCCGAGCAATACCAATCCGTCAACTCATCAAGCGTGCGAATGTCGTTCAGGCGGTCGAGAATCCCTACAACCGGCTCGATGCCGTCCCTGTCGCGCGCGTCCTGGTCTGCATACAGCTGGTACAACGTGCGCAAGCAGGCGAGGTCGTGCGTCGACTGGCCGGCGGTCGCACCACCTGCGCCCTCCTCATCGGGAGCGATGAGCTCCGCCATCTGGTCCATGATCTGGTCTTCGCGCTCCTCAGTTACCGAAGCCGGACCAAGCGGGTCGGCGTTGTACGCAAGAATCGCATCGCGGTTCGCGGCCGCAAAGAAGTCGTCCTCCAGGCGGATGGAATCATCGTCCGTGAGTCGTCCCCGAACGAACCAGTCCTTCCACGGCGTACCCGCAGGCTCGCCGAACGCAGACGTCGGCAACGCACCGGCCACGAGCACCACGCTCATACAAAATGCAATGAACCGCTTCATGACCCTGCCTTCCCACGCAACCGCCCAAGCACCTTGCACAAGCATACCCCACCACAAATGGGTTTGACCGCCTACCCGCTACGCCGCCGACGTCGCGTCTTGCCGCCCTCCCGCCGTTCGTCCTCGGGTCGGACGAGGCACTTCTTGCCATAGCCGATGAGGTCCGTACGGTGCGCGCGACGTAGTGCCTCCATCACAAGCTTGCGGTTCTTTGGGTCGCGATACTGGATGAGCGCACGCTGCAGGGCCTTCTCGTGCGGATCGGTCGGACAATAGACGGGCTTCATGGTGCGCGGGTCGAGCCCGGTGTAGTAGATACAGGTCGAGACGGTCGACGGCGTGGGATAGAAGTCGCTCACCTGCTCGGGATTGTACCCAAGGTCACGGCAGAACTCCGCAAGGTGTACGGCCTCGGCGAGCGTCGAGCCGGGATGCGAGCTCATGAGATAGGGCACCACATACTGCTCCTTGCCCGCCTTGCGCGATGCCTCCTCGAACTCGCGGCAAAAGCGCTGGTACACCTCGTTGGACGGCTTTCCCATGACGCGCAGCACGTTGTTCGACACGTGCTCGGGCGCCAGACGCAGCTGACCGGACGTGTGGTGCTCGGCCAGCTCGCGTATGAAGGTGTGGTCCTCATCGAGCAGGGCATAGTCGAAGCGAATGCCACTGCGTACAAAGACCTTCTTGACCCCCGGCAGCGCACGCAGCTTGCGCAGGAGCCGCACGTAGGCCGTATGCGTCACGGTGAGGTGCTTGCACGGCTCGGGCGAGAGGCATCTGCGGCCGAGGCACGCCCCGCGCGACAACTGCTGCTGGCAAGCTGGCACACGGAAGTTCGCCGTCGGTCCGCCCACGTCATGGATGTAACCCTTGAACTCGGGATCGCGCGTCATCGCCTCCGCCTCGGCAAGCAACGACTCGTCGCTGCGCGACTGGATGATGCGTCCCTGATGGAAGTTCAACGCACAGAACGCGCACTCGCCCAGGCAGCCTCGGTTGCTCGCAAGTGAGAACTTCACTTCCTTGAGCGCGGGAATCCCTCCATCCGCTTCGTAGCGGGGATGATAGGCGCGCGCGTACGGCAGCTCATACACGGCATCGAGCTCGGGCGTGGTGAGTGGCTCGGACGGCGAATTCTGAATCACGTACACGCCGTGTGGGTACTCCTCCACCAAGGGGTGCGAGAGGTACGGATTGAGGCCGCGCACCTGCATGCCGAAGCTCTGCGCATAGGCGCGCTTGTCCGTCTGCAGCTCCTCCCACGTGGGGAGCACCACGGGCCGGTCGCACTGCTCCGTCGTGCGCGCACGATACACCGTGCCCGGAATGAACGTCAGGTCGTGCACGTCAAGCCCAGAGTCGAGTGCCTCGGCGATTGCCACGATGGAGCGCTCACCCATGCCGTAGCCAATGAGGTCAGCACCGGAGTCGAGCAGGATGGAGCGCCTGAGCTTGTCGTCCCAGTAGTCGTAGTGAGCAAGCCGACGCAGCGACGCCTCGATTCCTCCTAGCACGATGGGCACATGCTTGTACGTGCGCCGGATGAGGTTGCCGTACACGACGCACGCATGGTCGGGCCGCAGGCCCATCGCACCGCCCGGAGAGTATGCATCATGCTCGCGCCGCCGCTTCGCCACCGTGTAGTGGTTCACCATCGAGTCCATGTTGCCCGACGAGACCAAGAACGCCAGGCGTGGCTCCCCGAGCACCGTCACGCTCGCCGGATCGCGCCAGTCCGGCTGACTGATAACCCCCACCTTGAAGCCATGCGCTTCGAGCACGCGACTGATGATGGCCAGACCAAACGAGGGGTGGTCCACATAGGCGTCACCGCACACGTAGACGAAGTCGCACTGCTCCCAGCCTCGACGCTCCATGGCTGCACGCGTCATGGGCAGAAACTCATCCTCATGCACCTCCCGACCCTGCGGCCAAGTCGTCTTGTGTTGTTTGTTGCGTCGTGCCATATGGTCATCCCCTTGCTCGCAGCGACCAAACTCCGTGCTCACTCATGGCCGAGCTCCCCGCTCCGGAACTCGCCCGTCTCGTAGTCAATCTCGTATCCCTTTGCCGCATTGAAGACGAGCACCTCGAAGTTAAGCGCCCCATCCGACGAACGCACGTCCACCAAGACGTTTCTACAGACCAGCTCGCTCCCCCGATACAGCGGTCGCGCGGCGTAGAGCACGCTGCCGCGGGGATTCTCCTCGAGCCAGTCGCGCGTGAGGGACTCAGCATAGGCCAT
The DNA here is from genome assembly GCA_017533825.1 of Atopobiaceae bacterium. Taxonomy (GTDB): domain Bacteria; phylum Actinomycetota; class Coriobacteriia; order Coriobacteriales; family Atopobiaceae; genus RUG440. The sequence goes on from JAFWIE010000077.1 coordinate 98,954, forward strand.
ACCGCCCTCGACGCCCTCTACGTTGGCACCCACGTTCTGCACGCGCGTGCCGCATACGAGGTTCTCGATGACCTCCTCGCCACCCAGCGACTTTGCCAGCAGGTGTGAACGGTTCCAGAAGTATCCGTGATACGTATTGCCATTCGGAAGCTCGACCTCGACCTCGGCGTTGTCTCCCCACCCGGACGGCAGCAAGTCGTTCGTCGGCTCGCGCTCGCGGCTACGTCCCACCTCCATGAGGGCATAGTCCACGCAGGCGATCACCCGTCCTGCGCGACCGAGCGCATCGAGTGGCTCGTAGATGACCTCCCCCACCTCTGGCACCTCGTCAAAGCATGCCGGCCCCACGACCTGATAGTAGTTGGGAGCGACCGTCTCGTCCCATTCGCGCGTCTCATCCTGTGAGACCCGCTCCCCGCTCGTCGCGCCTGTGTCCATCGCGCGCAGCAAGACCCATCCCGCCGCCGCGGCGCAGACTACAAGGCAGAGGAGCACGAGCAGCCAAGCAGCCCGGCCGTGCGTGCTCGTTCGGTTGCCGTTGCTGATGTGCTTTCTTCTTCTCATGGCTACAGCCTACCAAAGATGCGCCATTCGCGCCTATGCCGGGCCATGTGCTACGATGATGCAACACTGCAACAAGGAGAAATGCATGTTGTGCCCAGTCTGCAAGAAGGCACTGCCCGAAGGTACACAGTTCTGCGACACCTGCGGGACGCCCGTCTCTACGTCTCGGGGTCACTCGCAGCGAATCATTGCCCCGAAGCCGGTGCCCGTACGCGCACGAGAAGAGATGCGACACGAGGGATCGCCACGAGGTCTCGTAATCGGCGCCATAGCACTTGCAAGCATCGCGGCGGCACTCATCGTGGTTCTTCAGTTGCGACCGAAGAACCCGCCCACAACGATAGCGCCAGAATCAGCCGAGCCCACACCATACGAGTCCGTCGAATCGAGCGCGAACGAATCGACTTTGGAGTACTCCGAACCTGAAGTCGAAACGCCGGCACCTTCCGTTGAGGAGTCGCCTGCAACGTCCGCATCCCAAACCCCCGAAGCGATGATTGCCTCCCTTGACGGCTGGTGGGCCGAGATGGGCGGCAACCATTCCGACGAGAATGGCGTCCTGCGCTATCGCAGCGTCTGGCACGTCGAGAACGGCGTGGCACACACCTTCGACGGATATGGCAAGCCTCTTGGCGACATTACCCTCCAGCCTGCGCGCGTCGAGCGCCGCGAGCTGCTCGGCGGCCCCGGCTGGTATTTCCACGACCTCGGGTCCTTCAAACCAGACGACCGCTCCGATGTCTTGTGGCGGGTCGATGCCGACGGTGCCAACTACAGCGGGACCAGTTCGCACGGCCGTCTTGACACCGCACCGATCTGGTAGGCACGCCCGTCACATGCCGTGCGTCTGAAGGTAGCGTCCCGTGATGCTCGGCTCACAACCGGCAACATCCTCCGGCGTACCAGCACAGACGATGCGACCACCCGCATTGCCTCCGCCAGGGCCCATGTCCACGATCCAGTCCGCGTTCGCGATGACGTCCAAGTCGTGCTCGATAACCACCACCGTGGCCCCCGCCTGCACGAGACGCTCCAGCACACCCAGTAGCACCTCGACGTCGAGCGGATGCAGGCCGATGGTTGGCTCATCAAAGACGAAGAGCGCATCCTCCTGCCGCCGGCCCATCTCGCTCGCGAGCTTCAACCGCTGTGCCTCGCCACCGCTCAGCGCCGGCGTCGCCTCACCCAACGTGAGGTAGCCAAGCCCCAGACCAGAGAGCGTCGCCAGCTTGTCGTGTGCCTTGCGCAGGCCGCGCGTCGCGTCAAGCGCCTCGTCCACCGTCATCGCCATGAGACTCGGCAGCGAGAGTCCCGGGCCACTCGAGCCCCGACCCGGAGCTCGCAGCACCTCGTATGCCTCACGCCCATACCGGGACCCCCGGCAATCGGGACACACGACGTCAACGTCGGGCAAGAACTGCACGTCAAGCGATATCGAGCCCGTGCCATCACACCTAGGGCACCGCAGAGAGCCGGTGTTGTACGAGAACGCCCCCATGCGCAAGCCGCGTTCCTTGGCAGCGGATGTCGCCGCATACGCACGGCGCAGGTCGTCGAGGACGCCCGAGTACGTTGCCACCGTGGAGCGAACGTTCGCACCGATGGGCGTGGAATCAATGAGGTTCACGCGCCGGATACCCTCTGCCTCGACGTCCCGAACGTGCGCGGGCATGTGGGGCGCATCCTGACCAGGAGGAGCCGTATACGCACGGAGCGCGGGAACAAGCCCCTCCAGCACCAGCGTCGTCTTGCCTGACCCCGAGACACCTGTCACGCAGGTGAGGCGGCCCCGCGGAAAGCTCGCCGCCAGCGGACGAACCGTGTGGATGGCACCACACTCGATGCGTATCTCCCCCTCCTCGAATACCTGGTCCGATGCGCAGCGTTGCCTCGCTCGCACCTGTCGCGCCCCACTGAGAAAGCCGCCTATGCGCGACGCGGGATTGCCCGCCACCTCCGCCACGCTTCCCTGGCATACGATGCGCCCGCCTTCCGCACCGGAGGCAGGTCCGACCTCAACGAGGTGATCTGCCGAGCGCAGCACCTGCACGTCGTGGTCGACCACCACCACGGAGTTGCCGTCCTCCACGAGGTCGTCCATCACATGCAGGAGACCGTCCACGTTGGAGGGATGCAGGCCGATGGACGGCTCGTCCAACACGTAGAGCACCCCGGTCGTACGGTTGCGTACGGCACGGCTCAGCTGCGCGCGCTGCCGCTCGCCTGTCGAGAGAGTCGAGCTGGCACGATCGAGCGAGAGGTACCCCAAGCCCAGCTCGCGGAGCCGTTCCATCGGTTCGGCCATGTTGTCCACGATGGTGCGCGCCATGGGCCGCATGTCCTCCGGCAATGAGTCTGGCACGTCCATCACCCATTCCGCGAGGTCGTCCAAGGTCATTGCAGTGGCCTCGGCAAGGTTGATGCCGCGTACGAGCGGCGCCCGCGCCGCATCCGAGAGGCGCGTGCCGCCACATGCGGGGCACGGCGCCTCCGCAAGGTAGCGGGCAACGCGCTTGAGGCCCTTCTCGTCCTTGACCTTCGCGAGGGCGTTCTCGACGGAGTGGACCGCGCTGTAGTAGGTGAAGTCCATCTCTCCCGCCGTGCCGGTCTTCTCGTTATGGTACAGCAGGTGGTACTTGTCTGGCGCACCGTGCAGCACGAATTCCTTCTCGTCATCCGTGAGGTCGCGGTAGGGCACATCGGTACGCACGCCCGCCTGCCGCGCGATGTCCTTCATCAGCGACCACATGAGGTGTCCCCACGGCATGACCGCGCCCTCATCGATGGTCTTACTCGGATCTGGTATGAGCGTCGACTCGTCGATGCGCCGAACGGTGCCCGTCCCCGCACACTCCGGGCACGCGCCATCCGAGTTAAAGGCGAGCATCTCTGCGCCGGGACCCATGAAGGTCGCACCGCATTCGGGGCACACGATCTCCTGCTCAAGAGCCACGTTCATGGTGGGCGGCACATGGTGGCCATTGGGACACCGGTGACTGCCCAAGCGGCTGAACAACAAGCGCAGGTGGTTGAGAAGCTCAGTTGAGGTGCCGAACGTCGACCGCACGCCCGCGATGCCCGGGCGCTGACGAAGTGCGAGGGCGGCTGGCACGTGCAGCACCTCGTCCACGTCTGCCCGCCCCGTCTGGCTTATGCGACGCCGAGTGTACGTAGAGAGGGCGTCCATGTAGCGCCGGGAGCCCTCGGCATACAGCACCCCCATCGCCAGACTGGACTTGCCCGAGCCGCTCACGCCGGCAATGCCCACGACCTTGCCCAACGGGATGCTGACGTCCACGTCCTTGAGGTTGTGCACGCGTGCGCCACGCACCTCAATCGCTTCCACGTTTGCCATGCCCGTCTCCTCCCCGCCTTTGTCGGCGTACCCCCGGCGCGTCCCTCGCCCGTGCCTCTCGCCTGCGCCTCTCGCCTGCGCCCACCTCAAAACAACGCATAATGGGCTTCTCTTTTGCAAATCTACGTCAAATCCCCTGTTGGCACATCAACGTTGATTTCATTTATACTCAATAGGTGTCGTTTACACGATGGCAACAATTCTAACACCGAACCGAATCACGACCCTACGAAGCCTCCCACTCTACCGAGAATAGCTCTTCGTACAGGTGCCGTCTTACGGTCCGCGCGTCCTCGTTCGCCTCTGGAACACGCTGCCCTAGAAGCGTCGCAGCCTGATTCACAAAGAAATCCATGCGTGCTGCCGTACTCACAACTCCGTGCGTCACCTCCAGCACCCGATACCCCATCGCGCGCAGCATGTTTGCCCGCATGATGTCCCGGTCGGTCTTGCTTTGCCCAAGCGCACGATGCGCCTTGTGGCCATAGTATTCCACGATCACGTGGCAATCCTCCCATAACAGGTCAGGCTTGATGTGTCGCTCACCCATGAGCTCATACCAATCAACCGGCGCATCGATACGCTTGTTGAGCACCGGCCGAGTAAGCCCGTAGCCCCCCAATTCGACTGGAAGCGTAAGCATAAGCGACAAGTCGGTCTCGCGAGGAGAGGCCGAATTCTCAAGCGCCAAATCAAGCGCTCGCAGCAACTGCGTCGATGCTCTGCGCTTGTGCACGCCTTTCGCAAAGTCACGACCCGATTCGAGCGTCATGAGCTGCGGCTGGTCGGACTTCGCCTCTTCCCCGGACTTGCCGAACCGATACGTGCCCAAGAACTCCATCGCCTGGCGGACCAACATCACGAGGGAGCGTACGGGCTCCCACAGCAAAGGTTTCTCGCCCTTTGCCTTGCCCTCATATCCGTAGCGACGAAGCATCTCGTTCTCTTCCACGATCTTCTTCGCCACCACTTCGTATTGAGGCCAATGCATGTTGTGCGCATGCGCCATCTGCAACAACGTAAACTCCGGACCACTCACGAGGACGTTCGGGTGCACCCACATCATCGAACCGGCCGGTATCGCACTCGACCACACATGCGTACGGATATACTTGCCACGAGTCCGGTACCCACTCGTGGGCACTATCACATCAATCGGGCGCGTGACGACGCCGAGCGTCTCAAAGTCCACGCTCTGCTCCAAAGTTTTCATCTGACGCTGGCCCGCAACGCAGTCGCCCCAAATCGGCAGCAGGCGCCCCTCAGTGGGCCATCGCCTACCACTCGCGCCCTTCTCGCGCAGCACCTCACAGGCAGATTCATGACTCAAGAACGCATACGGCACTATCGTTGCCTCCAACCATCTCTTCTATCTTATCTCTTCTATCTTATAACTGAATCTTCTCTGCAATTCTTTGCTTTATTTCCATCTTGTTAACGACACATAATCGCTTAGTTTTGTGCCTCGCCTCGCATACCAACTGGTGTTTTACCAAGAATGCCCGTCAAAAAGAGCGATTATGTGTCGTTTACCGTTTGGTAACAATCGAGGTCTAGCGGCAGCGGGCGCGGAGGGCGCGGCCAGTGAGACCTGGCGGCAGCGGGCGCGGAGGGCGCAGCCAGTGAGATGGCGACTTCCGGCACGTGACGATGGTCGGTGGACAGCCGCATCGTCACGTGCCGGTGGTCGAGGCACGATGAGAGGGTCGTCTAGCGGGTGAGCAGGAAGTAGGCGATCACGACCACGCCCAGGACGATGCGATACCAGCCGAATGGTTTGAAGTCATGCTTCTTCACGAAGTTCATCAGGAAGCGAATCGCGAGCATGGAGACGACGAACGCGACCACGCACCCCACCCCGAGGATGGCAAGCTCCTGCGCCGCAAAGGTATTTCCCTTGAGGAAGAACTTCACGAGCCTGAGACCACTCGCACCCACCATGACGGGGATGGCAAGAAAGAACGTGAACTCCGCCGCGACCGCACGCGAGCACCCCAGAAGCAGACCACCGATGATCGTCGAGCCCGAGCGAGACGTACCGGGGATGATGGAGAGCACCTGGAACAGGCCAATGCCGATTGCGGTACCCCAGTCCATGTCGAAGACGGACTGAATGCGTGCGTCTCGGTCGGACGAGAGCTGCAGCCCACCAGAGCCTCTCTTGGCGAAGTGGGCCCCCGTGACCGCGCGATTGCGAGCATTCTCGATGACGATGAACGCGATGCCGTAGACGATCAATGCCGCGGCAACCACGAAGGGGCTTCCTAGGTGCTCCTCCATCCAGTCATCGAGGGGAATGCCAATGATGGCAGCAGGTAGACAGGCGACGATGACCTGCCCCCACAGGCGCCATGTGCCACGCCGCTCATGAGCAGATTTGTTTCGCGAGAACGGATTGAGGCGATCGAAGAACAGCACGAGCACGGCGAGAATCGCCCCGAGCTGAATGACGACCAGGAACATATCCCAGAAGTCACGGCTCACGTCAAGTCGCACAAACTCGTTGAGCAACAGCATGTGTCCCGTGCTCGACACGGGCAGCCATTCGGTAATGCCCTCAACCAGTCCAAAGAGGGCGGCCTTCAATATCTCGACAAGATCCACGGTTCCTCCCAGCTCCATCGCGTCACGCATCTCGCGTCGTATGTACGTAGGTAACAACCCATGATGGACTCCCCAAACGTGGGTACGCCACCGCACACCAAACGAGCACAACCGCGCGCGCATTCCTCGAACGTCCTCGGCACCCGAGCGGCTACACTGGTACAACACGTCACGAGGAGGTAATTATGGCAACAACGAACATCCCCGCACCTAATTATCAGTCGCTGGGATATGACCGCATCTTTGTGGCAGTCGACGGAACGCCGCAGCAGGAGCTGGTCATTCAACGCGCCATCATCATCGCAGCGAACAACAACGCCGAGCTCTACATCGGGCATGTCGTGGATGCAACGACGCTCGAGACGGCGGGTTCGTATCCTCTGGAGCTTCTCCCCACCCTCGAGAAGAGCTTCCGGGAGGGCATCGCTCCGCAAATCGCGGAGGCAGAGATGGAGCCGCAAATCCGCAAGGTCGAGCTGCTGGTACGCATCGGCAAGGTGCGCGAGACGCTTCGCGACGACATGATCAATCAGGTGAAGCCCGACCTCATCATCTGTGGAGCCTTGGGCCTCTCCAACTTCCGCTACGCCTTGATGGGATCTACCTCGACGTTCCTCTCGCGCATACCCGGCTGCGACACCCTCGTAGTCAAGTAGCGGAACTGTCATCGAGCGGCAACGCCGCGACCTAAGGCGACGTCGCCTCAGAACCCCTGGACACGGGATGCCCCCGGCGCAAGGCTAAGCACCTCGCGTTGGGGGTTTGTATTCTCATCCGGCGCCGTTTGCACACCAAGAAGCAATTCGGCGCGGCTCAAGGCAAATGAATATCCCGTGGCAAACTCAATGATGGCCTATGATGGAGAAACATCTGTTGACGAAACAGGGGGACTGTAATGGAACTACAATCGTTCAACCATAGACATGCCGCCGTTGCGTGCGCACTCTCGTTTGTGCTCTCCGTCGGCGCCGGCACGCCCGCCCTCGCCGCCGGCAATGACTCCATCGCGCCGCTGAACGCATCGGGCGACCTCATGGCAAGCGTCGAAGAGACGACGCGCGTCTACCAGGAGGCCGAGACGGCGCTCCAAAACCTCAACGCACAGATTGCCGAGAATGAGGCGAAGGCGGCGGAAATCCAAACGCGCCTTCCCGAGCAACGCGCACGCGCAGCGGCTTCTATTCGCACGCTCTACAAGTTCCAGCAGAACGCGCCAGGTCTGCTCGACCTCATCTGCTCTGCCGAGGACTTCAACGACTTCGTCAGCACGCTGCACTACATCGACTCCATCGCCGAGCGCAATACCGCCGAGATTCGCGCGCTCAGTGACCTGCAGGACGAACTCGTGCAGACGCAGGCATCGCTCGTGGCAGAGCGCGACGCTGCCGTCACGCGACAAGAGAACGCACGCGTCGCTCTGGAAGCAGCCCGCAACACGCGCATGGCACTCGCGCATCATGCAGACGACGTGGCCGTACGGGAAGCTGATGCCCGTGCCCAGGCGATTGCCGCAGCCCAGAGCATCGTCGATGGCGCCGCATTGACGACCGCCGCCGCACCTGCATCGGGCTTCTCTGCGTCGACTGCGAATCAGCAGGACGCCCAGACCCGCGAACAGGCAGAGCGGTCCGCCAACGCCCAGAATGACGCGGCAGCCAACCAAACGACGAACAACCAGGCGGCGACCCCAGCAGAGACGCCCGCACCCGAGACGCCCGCCGCCCAGCAACCTGCCGCTCAGCCTGCCGAACAGCAGCCTGCCGAGCAACCGGCAACGCCCGCGCCGACTCCAGAGCCGGCCCCGGAACCTGCAGCTCCGGAACCCGCCGCCCCCGAAGCCACCTTCACCACGGCGTCAGGCAACACCGCCACCGTAGAGGTTGCGCCCGAGGCAAGCCCGAGCACTGACCCCATCGTCAACAACACCACGTCTGACGAGGTCTCCGAATGGGCGACGCGCATCAACAACTACCTCGAGGGAACCGCGCTCGAGGGCTATGGTCAGCAGTTCGCACAGGCCGCCTCTGACTATGGCGTAGACCCGCGCATCGCGCCTGCCATTTCGGGCGTAGAGAGCGGTTGGGGTCAGGTGACCTTTAAGGACCACAACGCTTGGGGCTGGGGCAGCCAGAGCTGGAGCGACTGGGACACGGCCATCAATGATTACGTCGAGGGATATTCCGACATCTACGGCAGTACCGTTACTCTCGAGGGTGCCGAGATGTACGCCAGCAACGATATCTACGACGTGTGGTACTCGACCGTCCTCTCCGAGATGGACAAGATATAGCAAGATAAGCGAAGCTGGATGGGGAATGGCCCTCCGCGCCTCAAGTGCTGCGGGGGGCCATCCTCATACCGGCGGCGAACAGGAGGTAGACATGAGCGATTTCTCCGATCCGACCCTTCGTGAGGGCGAGACTCACGCCGGCTTCGAGGTGACGGCAATCGAACCGCTCCCCGAACTTGCCGGCACCGCATACGTCATGCGCCACGTCGCGAGTGGTGCCCGCACGCTGTGGATAGCCTGCGACGATGCCAACAAGTCCTTCGCCATCGCCTTCAAGACGCCTCCCGCCAACGACACGGGAGTCTTCCACATCCTCGAGCACTCCGTGCTCTGTGGCTCCGACCGCTTCCCCGTCAAGGAGCCTTTCGTCAACTTGCTCAAGACCTCCATGCAAACGTTCCTCAATGCGTTGACCTTCTCCGACAAGACCATGTACCCCGTCGCGTCGACCAGCACCGCCGACCTCGAGAACCTCATGGATGTGTATCTGGACGCCGTTCTCCATCCGGCCATCTACCAACGTCCGCGCATCTTTGAGCAGGAAGGGTGGCATCTCGAGACCAACGATGACGGCAGTCTCGCATACAACGGCGTGGTCTTCAACGAGATGAAGGGAGCGACCTCCGACCCCGACGACGTTCTGATGCTGGGCGTGGACCGCGCACTCTTCCCCGACACCTGCTATCGCTTCGAGTCGGGCGGGGACCCACGGGCAATCCCCACCCTGAGCTATGAGGAGTTCCTCAATGCTCACGCGCGTCACTACGACCTCGCGAACAGCTATGTCATCCTCTACGGGAACATGGACATCGAGCGCGAGCTCGCCTTTATCGACAAGCGCCTGCAAGGCGCCGAGCGTCGCAACGCTGGCATGCCCAATCCGCTCGAGATGCAGCATCCCGTCGTGGCGGGACTCTCGCGCGTCGAGATGGCCACCGCACCCGAGAATGCCGCCGTCGCGCTCGCCTACGTGGTGGGCGACGCGTCCCAACGCGAGCGCCTGCTCGCCACCGACGTGCTTCTCGATGCCATCGCAGGATCCAACGAATCACCCTTGAAGCGCGCCGTCTTGGAGGAAGGACTCGGTGACGACTTCGTGCCCATCCTCGCCGACGGAGAACTCCAACCGCGCCTCGTCCTTATGCTCAAGGGCGCCAAGGAAGGTGTTGCGGAGCGGTTCCGCGCGCTTGTTGAGGATACCTGTGCGCGTCTGAGCACGGAAGGCATTGGGCACGACCGATTGGCTGCATCACTTGCGCAGGCGGAGTTCCACCTTCGTGAGCAGGACTTCGGCTCTTATCCGGCAGGCATTGCACTCTCGATGCAGGCCATGGCGAGCTGGCTCTATGACGATGCCCGCCCCGTGGACTTCCTGCGCTTCGAGGACATACTCGAGACCCTCAAGGCGTCGCTCGATGAGGGATACTTCGAGCGTCTGCTGCGCGACCTTGTCTGCGAAAGCAAACACAGCGCAGAGGTCGAACTCGTGCCCGTGCAGGAAGGAGCTGCCGCACAGGAGGAAGAAGAGCTGCGCAACGTGCGTGAGAGCCTGAGCGACGACGACTTGCAACGCATCGCCCGAGAAGTCGAGGCATTGCGCGCCGAGCAGGAGGCTCCCGATTCGCCCGAAGACCTCGCCAAGCTTCCGCGTCTCTCCATCTCCGACATCGAACCGCCCAAACCGGAAGGACAGGCGCGTGACGTCGACGCTCCCCTGCCCTGCATCGCCCACGAGCTCGAGACGCGCGGCATCGACTATGTCTTCCACTACTTCGACCTCCGGCACCTCTCCTACGAGGATCTGCCGTACGTCGGACTGCTTAGCGACCTTCTCGGCAAGCTTGCAACCAAGGAGCACAGCGCCGCTGACCTCGACACGCTCGTGCAGCTCAACCTCGGCACGCTTGACGTCTTTTGCGAGACGTTCGGTAGGTCGGACGACCGACTCGATGCGCGACCCACGCTCGTCATCGGTGCCAGCGCGCTCGCCACGAAGGTCGATGATCTGGCCCGCATTCCCGCGGAGGTCTGGAACGAGACGCTCTACGATGACGCCGACCGCATCCTTGCGCTCCTTCAGCAACGCCGCATCATGCTTGAGCAGCACTTCATCAATGCGGGACATGCAAGTGCGATAGCACGCATGGCAACGTACTGGTCTGCGGCCTCCAAGGTGGCCGGGCAACTGGGCGGCATCGACTACTACTCGTTCCTCAAGGACCTGCTCGGACACTGGGAGGAGCGAAAGGACGAGCTCTGTGACCGTCTCTGCGCCCTTGCGAAACGCATCTTCACGTCGAGCAACGTCATCTCGTCCTTTGTGGGCACCGCTGACGATCGGGAACGCTTCTGGAAGAGCGGCGGTGCGCTCGGGCTTGCACCGCTCGCCGACGCACACGCCACCCTCGTAGTCCCCGTCCCCGAGCCGCGCAACGAGGCCTTCGTCATTCCCTCGAACGTGAGCTACGTTGCAGCGGGAATCGCGCCGGCCATCGAGCAGGTCGACCAGACGGCTGCCGCAGTTGCCGCATGGCGCGTTGCCCAGCGCGCGTTCTCGTATGACTACCTGTGGAACGAGGTACGTGTCAAGGGCGGCGCGTACGGCAGCGGCTTCCGTCGCACGCAGACCGGCATCCTGCAGTGCTGGTCATACCGCGACCCAGGCATCGATGCCACGCTTCGACGCTACGACGACATGGCGGCATGGCTGCGCGCGTGGCAACCAGACGAGGACGAGCTCACCGGCTACATCGTCTCGACCATCGCAAGTCACGATGCGCCGACCAAGCCTCGTGCCGTCGCGCGGCGACAGGACTTGCTCAGGTTCTCGGGACGTTCCACCGACTGGCGCGACCTGGTACGCGCAGAGGAGCTTGCCGTTACGGCAGACGGCATTCGCTTGCTGGCAGACTCCCTCGACGAGCTCGCCCAAACCAAGGCAATATGCGTCTTTGGGCCACGCGATGCAATCGAGGCGTCCTCGACCAGCTTTGACGACGTCATCGACCTCATGGGATAGGCTTCGCGCATAGGGTTTACGCGTTGGGCTACCCCTGCGTGAGATCATGCAATCTCATGCAGGGGTAGCCCAACGCGTAAACCTCGTGAATGGCGCAACAATGCCCGTGCTCGGGCCTATGCCACGTGGCCAATCTGCGGATGCGGAGCCTTGTGGGCGCGCACAAGCAACCACACGCCCACACCGACTAGCGGCAGCGAGAGCAGCTGGCCCATCGTCACGAAGCCAAAGAGATAGCCAAGCTGAGAGTCAGGCACGCGCACGAACTCGATGAGGAATCTGCACACCCCGTACCAGACGAGGAAGGTTCCCATAAAGGTTCCCTGCGGCCGTGGCGGCACACGTCGCGAGAGAATCCACAGCACCGCAAAGAGTAGCACGCCCTCCAGGAACGCCTCGTACAACTGCGAGGGATGTCGGTACACATTGCCGCCCGTCTCGAACATGACCCCCCACGGTAGGTCGCACTCCTTGCCCCAGAGCTCGCCATTCACGAAGTTGGCCAAGCGCCCGAAGCAGAGGCCCCACGGCGCGCCGCAGGCACAGAGGTCACAAATCGTGGCGACGCTCACCTTGGTGCTACGGCACACGAGCACGCCACCTACGACGGCGCCGACCAATCCGCCATGGAAGCTCATCCCGCCCTCGTTGATCGCAAATATGGAGAGCGGATTTCTCAGATAGTACCCCGCACCGTAGAACAGCACGTAGCCCAAGCGCCCGCCCAGGATGATTGCCACACAGACGCCGGTCATCACGTTGAGCACGTCATCAAGGGTGAGGTCAAGCTTCCAGCGTCGGGAGATGCGGTACATCAGCACACCCGCCACTACAAATCCCGCGAGGTAAGCGATGCCGTACCAGCGCACCACCAGTGGACCGAGGGAGAAGGCTATGGGATTGAGGGAGTGGTACAGATCGTTGAGAAACACTACAGATCCAACTCCATGCCCATGTGTTCCGCCTGATCCTTGAGGTACCACTTCCAGAAGTCGAGGGACGTCAACTCGTGCTGGGCCTGCGCCCACTGTGCCGTAACCTCGTCCTTGCGCTTCTCGTATTCCTTGCGGAGGCCGTCATACCTGCGCAGCAGCTCCTGCGCACGCTCGCGGTCCTTCCTACGCAGCACGCCCTTCGTGCCGTCGAGCGTGACGGCCAGCACGGTGTCTTTGCCGCGCACCTCGTTAGGAGCGTAATAGAATCCGTCGAAGGGAATGATCGCGAGGCCGCCGCGCGCAAGCCACTTGGGGCCGCGCTGCCCATTAGCCGTGGCGAAGTCAAAGACGCGATCGTTGAGGCTGCGCTCCTGCGGTGCGTACAGCGCGTTTGGATTGAACTGGATGCCCGCAGGCAGCTCGGCGAGAAGTTCGTCCATGTCGCGCAACGTCTCGTTCTTCTGGGAGATACGCCTGTTGAGCTCGTCGGTCTGGAGGTGCTTGAGGTACTCCGGACCCTTGAGGAAGTCCTCGAAGCCCATCAGGCACAGCTCAGCGGCATCGTAGTTGAAGGTCTTGATGTCGATGCCGAAGTAGTGGTTAAGGAAGAGCATGAAGTCGACATTCCCGTAGATGTCCGATGCGGCCTGCGTGATGAATGTGTTGCGCATGGGATAGTAGCGCTCCAGGGCCGCACGGAACACGCCCGTGCTCTGCAGGTGCCAAATGCAGATGCCGTTCATCGAGAGGATGCCGTCCGCAGCACGGTTGCTGTATTCCGCATCGTCACAGCGGATGAAGATGGGCAGGGACAGACCCCGCTCCTCGATGGTCGGGATAGGAATCGCGCAGTACCACCATGCCGCATAGCGATTCTCGAACTGATAGCGCCTGGTCTCGAGCATAACGACGTCGTACAGGTCTGTGACGCGAATGAATTCCGTGCCGGGACGAGGCTTCTTCGTGGGGCCGAAGGCGCCACCCGGATCGACGAACCCGACGTCCTCATGGAACTCGTCAGGCTTCTCGAGCGAGAGCATCGCGCCGCTGACGAACGAACGCGCATACTCGTCCTTCACCAGCGAGAGCAGATTGAAGGTCCTCTTGAGTGACTCCGGGCACACCTGCACGTCGTCATCCATGAGGAGAACGTGGGTGGCCTTGGGCTCCTGCTCGACTGCCTCCATCATGCCGCGCGCAAATCCACCAGCACCACCGACGTTGGGATTCGGATGGACCCTCACGCGGTCAGAGGAGAGTGCATCGACGTCAAGCGTCCTCCCGTTGTCCACGACGTGCAGCGTGAAGTGGCTCGCAATCGGCTCATCGCAGCCCAGGATCTCCGACTCGTACTTCTTGATGTTGGGGATGACGAACTCTTCCTTCTGGAAGGTCGTCGTGGACACCGCGAGCTCAACGTCACGAATCTGCACCTCGTCAACCTCTGCAAAGTAGTAGGCGTCCCTCAGCTCGAAGGACTCCGAGGCGACGATCTCGAACGCCACGAGGGCGCAGTCCGTCTGGGGATAGGCGAAGTCGTGAACCGCAAACTCCTCGTCGTCGAAGGAGACGCTCGAGAACACGACGCGCATGGGGTACTTGTTCGTCATGCGATACCCCGTGTAGACGACCTCATAGCTTCCCTTCGCCTCAATGCGCAGCGACGCGGCATCGATGGTGGTGTACGTCAGCCACTTATCCAACGAGAGCGCGTTAAAGTACGTGGCGAAGTCATAGCGGACGTTCGCGGAAGAGACGAGCGAGCCGCTCCCACCATCGACGAGCCCCACCGAACCCTGACGGATGTACATCTCGGGGTATTGCTCGAAATGCGGTCCGTTGACCAAAACGTTGCACAGGCGATAGTCAACCATAATCGTGGAACCCTCCAACTGTTCGCACATGTCTACGAGTAGCGAGTATAACAGACTCAGGTAGAATGACACGAAGGGCACAAAAGGGGTTGTATTCACGATGCTCGAGCATGAGTCCCGCGCATCGCGCATCCCCCACCCCAGAAGCACGCAAGAGGAGAGGAGCCGAACATGCCAACGGCATCAGTGGTCATACCTTGCTACAACGCAGCGAAGTTCGTCGAGGCAACCGTGCGAAGTGCCCAGGAGCAGACGGTCCGCGACATCGAGATCATCTGCGTGGATGACGGCTCCACCGATGCCACCCTCGAGTTGCTCCGCAACATCGCCGAGAAGGACACCCGCGTGCGCGTCATCGTACAGGAGAACGGCGGTGAGGGCGTCGCGCGCGACCGGGGCCTCTGCGAGGCAACGGGCGATTGGCTTTACTTCCTCGATGCCGACGACCTCATGATGCCCCAGCTGCTCGAGACGTCCATCGCCCGCGCAGAGCAGACGGGCGCGGACGTGGTGGTGTTCCGTACCATGATGCTCGATGACCAGACGGGCGAGGAGTACCTCTGCGCGTGGTCGTTCCAGCGCGACTGGACCGAAGATGACACGTTCCGACCTCAGGACCATCCCGCGCATCTGTTCAACTCCTTCCAGAACTGGGTGCACAACAAGCTCTTCCGGGGCTCGTTCGTGCGGGAACACGACCTCCACATGCAGCACGTGCATCGCACGGCGGACCTCCTCTTCACCTGCCGCGCACTCGCCGAGGCGGGCCTCGTCGCCCTTCTCGACGAGCCACTCCACCACTATCGGGTAAACAACGCCCAGAGCGCGATGGCGACGAGCGACCAGTACCCGCTCGACTTCTACGAGGCGTTCTTGGCGCTGCGCGCGTCACTCGAGGAGCATGGCACCTGGGAGCTCTACCACGACTCCTTCGTGAATTGGGCCATCGACGGCGTCGCCTTCAATCTGCGCGTCGCCCGCAACTACGAGGCGTATCAGCGAATCGCCGCGACCATGTGCACGGAGGGGTTCGACCGACTCGGCATTCGGGGGTTCCCGCGCGAGAAGTCCGACATGCTTGTCCGCTACGACCAAATCGAGCCCCTCGTCAATGGAGATCCGCAGGAAGCGCTCTTTCGTCTGGCCACGCAATGCAGGAATGACTTCGATGCCGCCTGCACGTCGGCGTCGCATGCGCGGGTACACGTCGCGCAGCTCGAGCGGGAGGTCACCCTTGCCCAAGAGAGACAAGCGCACGCGGAGGAGGATGCGGCCGGTCTGCGCCACGTCCTCGACTGCGTGATGGGCTCAACGTCGTTCAAAGCCGGCAGAGTCCTGACGTTCGTCCCGCGCAACCTCGCTGCGCTTGCTCGGCGCAAACGCTAGGGCCTTGTCCCCTTGGGAAGTCTCCCCCTTTGTAGTAGTCCCCTTAGTGGTCCCTTTGGGTTGCGCGCAGAATCCAGAGGTAGCTGAGGGCGGCCAATGCGGTCGCGAGCAGCGTGAACGCGAGCGCCACCAATCTGCAATCAAAGCGCATACCGAGGAAGACCACCAGCACGGTGAGTCCCATGGTCACGAACATGTTGGGGAAGAGGTAGATGACGAGGGCTGTGCCCTGTTTGATGACCTCCACCTCGTTCTCCCAGTCGAGCCGCATGTGTCGGACGCCGCAGACGCATCCCCACGCCGTCGAGAACGCGCAAAGCGCCAAGCCCAGCAAGAGGTACAAGGCCGTGTCGAGCACAGGCACCTGCGCGGACACGCATAGGCACACCGTCGCGAACGCCATGAACGGGACGGTCAGGCACAGGTTGAAGAGCATCTTGCCTTGGTACACCGTCCTCATCTCGATGGGCAGGCTCTGCAATATCCAGTAGTTCTTGCCTTCCAGCGACGGCGAGAACGCCGTAGTGGCAACCATACCGATGAGGAAGTAGACGATGAAGGGAATCGCGGGCCGCAGTGTGGCCACGTCAATCGGCGCTCCCTGCGTGGCGGTATCAACGATTTTGTCGAAGCCGATAACGAGCGTGGCGACACCGAGGAGGACGGCAAGCACCTCGCCCATCGCGCCGTTGACCATATAGGTGCTGGATCCGGTCATGCGCTTCAGTTCCTTGAAGGCGATTGCCCCCACCACACTCCGCCGTCTCTGCGCGGTCATGTGGTACCTTCCCTTTGCCGCATGGGACCTCAGCGCCGAGTTGATGCTTCGATAGGATTGGCCGACGATTCGGAAGACAATGGCAAAAAGCGCGACGCTCACCCCGACGAGGAGCAGGGCACCCAATGCATCACTCCTCGTGATTGCGTCGGCAAACCATCCGGCGGGCGGGTAGCTTCGCGCAGCATCGTTGGTCATCGCGGACATCTGACCGAGGACAAGCTCCACCTTATCGTTCCGGAATAGGTCGTCCATGACGAAGCGAAGCGAGAAGAAGGCAAGCACAAAGGCGAACATGAGCACCGTCTGGACGATGTTCGTCTTCTTGAACCCCGCGCTGAGCTTCGCAATGAGAAACCCCACAAGGGCAGCCGCCAGCATCGGTATGATGGGCAAGAATAGGAAGAGAACGGTCCACGCAAGATACGCGACCACCGGCGGATGGGCAAAGACCCCGTAGCCTACCATCATGGACAGCGAAATGCTCGCATACCACAGCAGGCTCTTGACGTACATGCATAGGAACTTGCACCCCGCCACGGTTCTCGCCTCGAAGGGAAGCGACATCAGCATGTCGTATTCCTTGAAGTTGAACAGATATCCGTTCGTCTTGAATAACGTGAACACAAAGGCAAGCGCGCTCAGCGTAAGCGCACACAGCGCGGGAACGGCCTCCGCCATGCCAAGGACTCCATACCCAACGCACATGGTCACGCAGTAGGCCATGATCAGCAGGTAGAGGAACGCGAAGCCCACGGCGTTCGCCACGATGCGCCTCCGCTTCCGACCATCTGTGGTGTGTCGGTATATGTTTCGCTGGCTCGTCGAGAGAAGCAACGCCTTCAGAAGCACAATGCCGTCATGCATCGCCATCTGCCTCCAAGAACGTCTCCTCCAAGAAGGTCTCTTCCAACGAGTGTCCCTCAGTCAGCTCCTCCATGGTGCCAGAGGCGATGATCCTGCCCTGTTTGATGATGGCGACCTTGTTGCAGAGCTTCTCGGCCACATCGAGCACGTGGGTCGAGAAGAAGACCGCTGCGCCACGTTCGCACATCTCGCGCATGACCTCCTTCAGGGTGAAGGTCGCCTTGGGATCGAGTCCGACAAAGGGTTCATCCAGCACCAGGAGCTTGGGATCGTGGATGAGCGCCGAGATGATCGCGAGCTTTTGCCTCATGCCGTGCGAGTAAGCGCCGATGAGGTCGCCCAGGTCATCCGTAATCTCGAAGAGGTCGGCATACTGACGGATGCTCTGCTCGCGTTCCGCGGAACCAAGGCCAAAGACGTCCGCCACAAAGTTCAGATACTGGATGCCGGTGAGGTTTTCGTAGAGGTCGGGGTTGTCGGGAATGTAGGCAGTGACCCGCTTGCACGCCATCGGCTCGTCCTTGACGGAATGGCCGTCGATGTAGATCTCTCCGTCGGTAAAGTCCAGCACGCCCACCACGGCACGGATCGTCGTCGACTTGCCCGCTCCGTTGTGACCGATGAATCCGTAGATGTCGCCGTCCATGACGCTGAGCGTAACGTCATCGGCAGCCTTCTTCCCCGCCCCATAGGACTTTGAGTAGTGCCTGATGTCGAGCATCGCGCGATTTCCCATGTTCCCTAGCGCTCCTCGTCACGCGAGAACGTACTGTTCAAGGTAGAGGCCCATGCCATCCTCGAGTACGCCGTATTCCGTTATGGCATCCGCCACGGCCTTGCACTCGTCACAGCCGTTGGCCATGCACACACCCCATCCCGCAGCCTCGAGCATGGGGATGTCGTTATCCATGTCGCCGATGGCCAGAATCTCGTTTGTGGGAATGCCGTTGCGCTCGGCGTAGCGGCGCAGCGCCACGCCCTTGTCGAGTCCTGGTGTCATGAACTCCACCGTACCTGGGAAGGTGCGCACGGAACTCCAGTTGGGTGAGGGGTGGGCACGCACCACGTCCATGATGAGCTTATCCAGTTCGGGCGTGGGTTCGTACTGGCACTCGATCTTGCCGGTATCCTTGCGCGCCATCTCCTCGGGAGTCGCGTATTCCCAATTCGACTTGTTGCGGATGACGCTGTCCTTAAGATGCTGGTCGAGCCGCTTGACCAGCACGTGGTCATAGGCGTTCTCGTAGACGATGACGTTGCAGTCGAGCGGCCACATGAATTCGAGAATCTCGCCGATGTAGTCCTTGCTGAGCAGCATGATGTGCTCGATGCCCTCATGGTCCTTGTCCCAGAGGTCGCCACCATTCATGCCGATGGCGAGGTCGAACTCAAAGGAGAGACCCCATTCGTGCGCCTTGTCCAGCGAACGTTGGTCCAGCGGGCGACCCGACGCCGTACCAAAGAGGATGCCCCGTTCGTGCAGCGCCTCCATGGCCGCGAGCGTGTGAGGAAGTGGCTTGCTGCCCTTGATGTTGATGGTGCCATCGATGTCGGCGATGACCGCCGTGACTTTATCAATCATGATTCCCTCCTCGCACCGACCGCGTCCGTCACGCCTGACAACTTCATCCTAATACGTAATCGAGCTCACGAGAAGTCCCCGCAACCAGCGGCGAGCTTCATCGGCCAGGTTCACCAGGCAAGCTCGCCGTAGGCGCCGAATGGATTGGTGTTTGGGTTGAGAGCGGGATCACCGTGCGCGTAGAACTCTGCATGGCGGGCCATCACGTAGGCACGCTCGCGCAGCAGACGCGCGCGCTGACGTGCATCAGTTGACTCGCGCCCACGCGTCGAGAACTCCCGGTGGTACAGCAGGGCGTAGGCGGCAACTGTCACCGCATAGCCCGCCTCGCCCACACGCAGGCAGAAGTCCGTATCGTTGAAGCCTACCGCCAAAGCCTCGTCATACCCACCCAGCTCGTCAAAGAGCGCGTGGCTGACCATCTGGCAAGCGCCCGTCACCATGGAATAATCGCCGGGCATCACCGCTGCCAAGCACGATCCAGGCGCCGTCCGCGTGAGGTTCTGGAAGACGTGGCAATTGTCACCGTTCGGGTTCGCCACCATACCGACGTGTTGGATGAGCCCGTCGCGGAAGAGCAGCTTCGCACCCACGATGCCCACTTCGGGCCGCATGAGGCAACCGAGCATCTCCTCCAGCCACGTGGGCTCGATGACCTCGGTGTCGTTGTTGAGGAGAACGACGTACGTCCCGGCAGAATGCCGCACGCCACAGTTGACGAGGGCGGAATAGTTGAAGACACCCGGTTCGGGCGGCTCCCACACAACCACCTTGACGCGCTCGTCGCGCGCACGCAGCTCGTCATACAGCGCAAAGGTCCGATCATCGACGCTGTTGTTCTCCACGAGCACGACCTCGAAGTTCTCGTAGGTGGAGCGCTCGAGAATCGACGAGACGCACGCGTCGAGCAGCCCGGCTTGATCGCGCGTGGGAACGACGATGCTCACAAGCGGCCGCGGATCGGGCAGCTCGTAGCGCACGCGATACGTGCCCGCAAGCACGCCCTCCCCCACCGTAGCGGCGATACCTCGGCGCGCGAGGTGCGCTTCGAGAGCGCGGCGCCCCGCCTCATAAGTCTCCCCTTGCATGAGGCGCCCCTCTGCAGGTGCGTGGCACAGCACCCGCGGCACATGCACCACTTTCCGAGCGAGCTCGAAAGCACGCAGCGCAAGGTCGTACAGCTCCGCACCCTCCTCAAGCGCACCATAACGTCGCGCATCTGCGAGGACCTGAGCGCTCACGACCAACAGATTGCCCACTGCATTGCGTGCGTACATGCTCCCATAGTTGGGAAAGCTCTTGAGCCACGGCTCCCGCACGACCGCACCATCCCACACGTCCTCGTCGCAGTAGAGCACGTCTGCCTCGGGCTGCGCACGCATCGCGCTAACGAATTGCCAGAGCGCATCGGGTTCCAGCACGCACCCCGCACGAAGGAACGCCACGTAGTCGCCATGGTCGCCCAGCTCCCAACGCGTATACGACTGCGCCTCGAGCGACGAGGCGAGAGTGCCCGCCACGTCTGGGGCGACGATGCTCACGAGCGGTCCATCCTCGCGGGAAGCCGCCTGCTGACGAGCGAGCTCCACATCCGTCGCCCTTTGCCTCGCAAACCACGCAGCGTAGCCCGCATCTCCTTCTGCACCGGCGATGAGACGCCGCCTACCCTCAAGCATGCCAATCGCACGAGGAGCGTTCATGCCTGTAAAGCAGCGATGTCCCGCAAGCGATGCCTCGACGTAGAACGAACGCACCCCTTCGGGAAGCATGCACGAGAACGTCACGAGTCGCATCGTCAGTGATGGGTCATGCGGATTATGCGCACTGGGTACGACTTGATCCTCCATGACGACGACCTCGGCGGGCACCCGCTGGGCAAGCTGATCGAAGACCGCAAGGCCCGGCGTAGTCCCAGGAGACCCAACGGGAAACTCCGCAACGATGCGCCACACGACCATGCCCTCGTCTGACGGCCAGACATCGCGTACACAAGCCTTCGCCCGCCCCGCATTCGGACGCTGCTCGAATCCCCTGAGCAGCGTTGCGACCTCGGGCCGCGCCACGCTCAGGAGCCGAGAAGAAACCTTCGAACCCAAGGGAGGAAACGTCAGCTCGCACACCGTCACGGTCCCTACGCGCAACGTTATGACGCACGAGCGCTCGAGCAACGGCACGACCAGGACCCACGCCGCATGAGCGCGCGCGTCTATGGTCGCCATCTCCCAAGGAGCCTCGACAGGCAGCAGCGCGCACGGCACCGGCACGTCACCCACGCGGGCGCACGCATCAAGCTCGCGCATCCGCTCCTTCGACCAGAGTGCGACGTAGCCAAGGCCCTCACCCCGGCAGCGTCCGGCGATCCTGATGCGACCGCTCGCGGCCTTCCTCATACCACCCTCCGTTCGCGACGCGCCTAGTCGAGCACGCGAATCTCGGCCACATAGAGCGTGCGGTAGGGTCCCGGCGTGAGGTGGGGATTCCAGTACGGATCCCCCTCGCCCACGTACTTCGGCCAACGCTGCATCATGATGCCGAGCGCATGGGCGGAGTTCGTCCGCTTGGCGGGCGTTTCGTTTGGACCACGCGATATCGACTCATAGTGATACAGCTCCACCTGCGGCTCATACACCACGAGCTTGCCCTGACTGCGCAGGCGCAGGCAGAAGTCCGTATCGTTGAAGTCGTTGGGCAGCTTCTCGTCGAGTCCACCCATCTCGTCGAAGGTCGCGCGCGCGACCATCAAACAGGCAGCCGTCACCGCAGAGAGGTCCTGCGTGAGCTGCAGGGAGTCGAAGTACGCATGCGAGTTGCGGTCAAGCTTGCGCCCGATGTGGTCATAGATGCCCCGGTGCACGAAGACGCCCGCGTGCTGGATAAGGTCGTCCGGGTAGATGAGCTTCACGCCTACGCAACCAACGTCCGCTCGCTGGCATTGCCCGATCATGCGCTCGAGCCAATCGGGCGTGATTATCGAGACGTCATTGTTGAGCAGCAGCACGTAATCTCCGTGCGACTGTGCCACACCATAGTTGACGCTCTTCGAGAAGTTGAACGTACCGTCAGACTCATGGCGCACCACCTTGATGCGCTCATCTGTGGCCAACGAGTCGTAGTAGGCGAACGTCTCGTCCTCCGTGCTGTTGTTCTCCACGACGATAATCTCATAGCGCTGATAGGTACTCATCTCGCGAATGGAGTCGAGGCAGCGACGCAGCACAGGCACCATGTCTTTATTGGGAATGACGATGGAAACCAAGGGCTCCCCCACCACGTCGTAGTGCACGCGATAGGTATTGGGCGTCTCTGGCCGCGCCGTCACCTGCGCCGGAATGCCGCAACGATCGAGGTGGGCCTGCACCGAGCGCACGCCCGAGGAGGTCGTGTACTCCTTTGCCTCTCCGCCGCCCGCGGTCGACTGCTCGTGAATGCGCCAGTGGTACAACACGTTCCGCACGTGGTACACGTTGCGCGCCCGCTCCCCCGCAAACAACGAGAGGTAGTGGTCAAGCGTTCCCTCGCACTGGCGACAGTCCTCGGGCAGCTGCAGCGCGATCGTGCGGCGCACGGTGAGCATGTGACACACGCAGTTGGTGGAACGCAGCAGGTCGAGGTTCCAGTCGGGCTTCATGAACGGATCGCGATAATGGCCGTTGCACAGCTTGTCCTCGTCACAGTAGAGCAGGTCCGTCTGCGGGTAACGCTCGATGCCCTCCATGTAGCGATACAGCAGGTCCGGCTCGATCACGTCATCATGATCGAGGAACGAGACGAAGTCGCCAGTCGCCTCCGCGATGCCGCGTAGCGTGTTGCCCGTGATGCCCTCGTTGCGTTCAAGCGTGACCACGCGCACCCGGGCATCCTGCTCAGCATAGGAAGCGATGGCCTGCGAGAGCTCGGCATCCTCGGGACTCGCGTTGAGAAGCAGCAGCTCGAACTTGCTGTACGTCTGGTTGAGCACCGAGCGCACCATCTCGTGCAGGAACACGAGCGGGGTACGATAGAGCGGTACGATGACGGAGAAGGTCACGTCCTGCTCAAAGGTATGGCCGCGCTGCAATTCGATGTTCCTGGAGGACGTGCGCAGACGCTCGAAGAACCACCTCTCGTACTGTTCATCCACGATCTTTTGCGAGTCGGCACCGGCAGCGACCGTCATATCGCGCCAGCCCGCCTCGCACTCGCGCAAGAAGAAGTCCTCGTAGACGACGAAGCCGTCCATGAGGTCGGTTTGCGGACTCCGTGCCCACACGATGAGCCAATCGGACTGTGCGCTCATGGGAATCCGCACGGAAAAGCTCAGGCGTCGCTCGTAGATGCCCTCGCTGCATTGCAGCGTGTCGCCCATATCCACCCAGTCACCCAGCGTGACATTCTGGCCCACTGCGCCGAGGAAGCTCAGCTCCAGCGGTGCCTCCGCGACCCCACGATCGCGCGTCTTGATCGACACCACACCCCGGAAGATGTCACAGCCGCCCGTGGGGTTCCACACGAGCCCGGTAAAGTCGACGAACACCCCCTGCGGACGCGTCCAAATGTCGCAGTTGCGAATCTTCTCGGTGACGGGGTTATGCAGGGCGGTGTTTGCACGGGAGTGCATCTTTGCAACGAAGGCCGCCACAGTCTTGGTAAACTCCCGCGAAGTGCCCTCGTCATCGCGCACGCGCACGCTCACCAGCTGCGTCACTCGCACGACCGCCAGCACCAGTACCCATCCCTCCAAATCGGGCAGGCGCAGCACGTAGGCGGGAAGCGGTGTCCCCTCCTTGGTGCGCGAGCTCACCTCAAGGCTCGCATCTGGCGCGATGTCGGTGCTTGTCAGATGAATAAAGATCTTTCCGCGACCACGCGTGGTCTCGCCGAAGCGCAGGTTCATAGTTGCTCCTCTTCGTCGCTTGCAGCCATCCATTGTACGCAATGTTGCCCGCAGAAACTGCCCGCAACAGAAAGCCAGAACTCCCGTCGGTAGATTTTGGCCTTGCCATGCAAAAGACTTCCCGCTCGGCTATTCTGTATGATGCTCGCTAGAGAGAAGGAGTCGAGCTTGGAATCGTGGGAGCCATCCTATACCGTTGACTGGTCGAAGTGGGAGTCCGAGGGACACGTCGACCTCTACATGCACGTCGATGGGTGCGACGCCTCGGACTTTCGCTACGCCTACTCTTGGCAGCTCGCCAATGGCTCGGGGTTCTGGGCGTCCGGCATCACCTACATGCCGGTGTTTGGCTTCATCATCCCCTTCGAGGCAAACTTCATCGTAACCTGCACGTTCATTGACCCCGAGGGCACCATGAAGTCCCTGACCTGCAACCTTCCCGTCGGGAAGCGCGGCACGCAGGAGAGCCTCGTTCGGCGCACCATCTCCCCCGACGCCGAGACGACCATCGCGGTACGCGACGTCTCGATGGTCTTCAACATCGCCTCCGAGCAATACAACTCCCTCAAGGAATACTTCATCGCACTCAACCGTCACGAGCTCAACTTCAAGGCGTTCCGCGCGCTCGACCACGTCTCGTTCGAGGTCCATCGAGGCGAGGCGTTCGGGCTCGTTGGCACCAACGGTTCGGGCAAGTCCACCATGCTCAAGATCATCGCGGGCGTCCTGCAAGCCTCGGAGGGCACCTGCGACGTCGTGGGAAGTATTGCACCTCTCATCGAGCTCGGCGCGGGCTTCGACATGGAGCTCACGGCAAAGGAGAACATCTACCTCAACGGCGCGCTGCTCGGCTACCGTCGAGAGTTCATCGACGAGCGGTTTGACTCCATCGTGGAGTTTGCCGAGCTCAGCAACTTCATGGACATGCCCCTCAAGAACTACTCGAGCGGCATGATCGCCCGCATCGCCTTCGCCATCGCCACCGTCACGGAGCCCGATATCCTCATCGTGGACGAGACCCTCTCCGTCGGCGACTTCCTCTTCCAGCGCAAGTGCGAGAACCGCATTCAGGAGCTCGTCTCGTCGGGCAAGGTGACGGTCTTGCTCGTGAGCCACAGCATCGACCTTGTGGAGAGCATCTGCGACCGCGTATGCTGGATCGAGAAGGGCAAGATGCAAATGGTGGGCCCCACGCGCGAGGTGTGCAAGGCCTATCGCGAGCTGGGCATGTAAACGGCATGAGGATTCTGGCCATCATACCCGCCTACAACGAGGAGGCCTGCATCGAGCAGACGGTGCGTTCGCTTGTCGAGACGTGCCCCGACGTCGACTACCTCGTGGTGAATGACGGGTCGACCGATGGCACCGGACGCATTCTGGACGAGCAGACGCTCGCACACGTGGACCTGCCCATCAACACCGGGCTTGCCTCTGGCTTCCAGACGGGCATGAAGTATGCGCACCGCCACGGCTACGATGCCGCGGTGCAGTTCGACGCAGACGGGCAGCACCTTCCCGAGTACATCCCCACGATGGCCCGCGCGCTGGAGGAGCGAGACGCCGACGTCACCATCGCCTCACGCGTTCTGGCCGGGGAACGCTTGGGCGGAGCGCGCGGCATCGGCTCACGGCTCATCAGCTCGCTCATCCACCTTACCGGGGGTGTGCGCCTCACCGACCCCACTTCAGGCATGCGTATGTATAGTGCACGCATGATACGGCTCTTCGCAGAAGGCTATGACCTCACGCCCGAGCCCGACACCATCGCCTTGATCGCCCGCAAAGGCGGCATCATCGTGGAGGTTCCCGCACACATGCAGGAGCGGCAGGGCGGACAGAGCTACCTCGACCTGTCCCACGTCATCCGCTACATGGCGCGCACCTGCGTCTCCATCCTTCTCTTCCAGTGGTTCAGATAGGAGCCGTTCATGTCGCTCTCGCTTCGCGTGCTCTGCATCGTCGGCGCCGCCGCCACGTTCCTCATCGTCACCAACAGCATCCGTCGCTCGCGCATGCGCATGGACGACGCCATCTTCTGGGTCGCCATGTCGCTGGGACTCGTTATCGTCGCAGTCTTCCCCAACATCGCAACGATACTCTCGCGGCTTCTGGGATTCCAGGCCCCAAGCAACTTCGTGTTCCTCGCCGTCATAGCCATCTTGCTCATCAAGCTCTTCACGCTCTCCACGGAGGTCTCGGCGCTGAAGAGCCGCGTCAACGAGCTTGCCCAGGAGGAAGCGCTCCTCAGCAGCGATGTGGAGGAGCTACACCGAGATGACGACGGCAATCGGCAATCGAATCACGTCTAGACGGAATCGCGCCTAGGTGTTTGCCACCCGGCACGCCTCGATGACCAATCGCGCCGTGCCCTCCCACGAGAAGTGCTCCCGCACATGCTCGGCGCTTCGTCGTCCCATCTCGCACAAGGCGTCCCGATGTTCGTTACACCAGCGTATCTGCTTGGCAAAGCCCAAGCAGTCCACCCGCTCGAAGACCATGCCATGGTCCTCGTCGGGGATGAGCTCGCGCACCCCGCCCACTGCCGTCGCCAGCGTGGGCACGCCACAGGCCAAAGCCTCCAGAATCGAGGTGGGCATACCTTCCGGGTATTCGCTGGGAAAGAAGAAGAGGTCCGACTGGCAAAGCAGCGCAGTAACGTCCGCACGGCCGAGGCGTCCGAGCGAGATGACGCGCCCGTCATCGCATGCCAGGAGTCGCTGACGCTCGGGGCCATCCCCGGCCACGGCAAAGCGCACATCACAGTTCATGCCCTTGAGCAGCGACGAGGTCGTCAGGAGGTGGGGCACTCCCTTTGCGGCCACCAGCCGTCCGGAGAACGTCACGAGCATGGTCTGCTCCCCGATGCCAAGCTCCGCGCGGAAATCGCGCCCCGACGATCCGGCCACGAAGGCATCCGCGTCGAGCGCATTATGGATGGTGCCACGGGCCGCGATACCAAAGTGCGCGAGCCAGTCGGCACTCATCTGCGAGATGCCATAGAAGTCTGGGTCGTAGTGCCGCACCACACGCGTCACGCCGCGCTCGTACGCCCGCACGGCCCAGTCCACCGCCGGTATGCCGAAGCCGATATAGGAAGACCCGTGGTCGAGCACCACCGCGCGCATCCCAACTCTGTGCGCCGCCTCAAGGGCGCATGCAGTCGTGGAGAAGAAGCGCGTGTTTGCCAGCATGCCGCTGATTCCCGCGCTCTCGATCAGCGGCACGAGCGTGGCGAGGGACTCGCGCCTCCCGACCAGCGGAAACCTGCCACCCAGAAGCGGCGTTGTGGGTAGTCGCACGACCTCGACCCCGTCGTCCTCTCGCCTGCGCGGCTCTTCCCCGGCCTCGCTGCTGGTCACCACCGTCGCCCGATGGCCCATACGGATCAGCGTACGCGCCAACCCTTGGCTGAACTGCTCCACACCACCCAGATGGGGCGGGTAGAACGGCGAGACTATGACGATGTGCTCACTCAAGCTACACCACCCCGCATCACGTCAACACCGTCTCCAAAGTCCAGGACCAACGGCAGGTGCGGGTAGCGCTCGTGCTCCGGCGGCAGCGTGCGGTAGTCGCCGTACAGGTCGCTGAGGAACCGGTCGGGATCACGCGGGGCCGGAAACGTCCTTCCCTCGAACTCGATGCTCCCCAGAGGGAAGAGGGTGTCGTACGCGCAGGCATCGCGCCACGGATAGCAGGCGTCAACCCAGCGATTGCCCGGGTCGGGCACGTCCCATACCTTCTCGAACATGCGCACGACGGTACGCTGCGGCACGACGCGCTTCAGAACGGCGTGTGCCGCGACGCAGCCTGCCACCGCAACGGAGCGCAGGGGCGTGTCGGGGGGAATCTTTGGGTGCGCGGTATGCCGCAGGAACGAGACACGCTGCCAGATCGTTCCCCATCGGATTTGCCGTCGCGCGACGCGCGGCCGTGCGGACAGCTGCCGATACGGAAAGACGTCCACGAATATCGCCTGCTCAAGCCCCGCTTCCGCGGCATCGCGGTCGATGAAGCGCGTGCCGTCCTTGTAGACCTTGACCCAGAGTGGCGCATAGGCCTGCGTGTTGAGCGACGAGTGCAGGGAGTATCCTTCGGGCAAGAGTCCCGGAGCCTCGGCAACGAAGCGCAGATAGTCGTCGTAAGGCATGCCCACGTCCACATCGTCATCCCAGGGGATGAACCCCCCGTGACGAACCGCGCCCAAGCATGTGCCGCCATCCAGGAAGTAGGAGATGCCTGCCTTGGCGCAGACGTCGTCAATCGCGAGCAGCACCTCGAACTCGGCTTCCTGCAGCCTGCGGAGGGCATCTCCTGGATATGGTCCCACTGCCATAGTCGTGTCCTTTCACGCCGAGCGCCCGTCTTCTCGCGCCGGCCACATACATCAGTAGAAGCCGAGAAGAAACCCCACGCGCATGCGCAGCCGCATCTGGGGAGTCGGCAACCAGTACCGCCCGCTGCACGCGATGCGCACCCGCGCGGGCAGCGATGAGCGATAGCCCACGAACTCCCGAAGGATCTGCTCCCCCTCGTCGGTAAGGTGCGCACGGTAGCCGTCATAGAAGAGCCTGGCGGCAGCACTTGACGCCCGTTCGTAGCGCGAGAGCGCAAGGCGAGCGAGCGCCTTCAGCCCTGCCGCGTCCCGCACGTCCGTCTGGTTCCTCCCGACGACGTTCTTGCCAGTGATGCGCCGGTATACCGAGACGCTGTCGTAGTCATCCACCACCTCGCCGCAGAAGCACCCTGCCATATGCAGCCACACGTCGTGCAGGCGCGGGAACGTGGCCGGCCGATACGATCGCACGATGTCGTTGAGCGCCGCGTTCCACACCATCGCGCAGCCGTTGACCACGTTGCGCACCAGCACCGTCGCCTTATGGCGCTCGCAACCCCTAAACTGGGAAATCTCGTACGAGCCGCCATTCTCGTCGATGTTGAGCACGTCAGAGTAGTAGAGGACGGGAGCGCTCGCAGGCTCCTGCTCGATGCGGCGCACCGCCCGGGCAAGCTTATCCTGTGCCCAGACGTCATCTTGGTCCGCAAACGCGTAGTAGTCGAAGCCCACCGCCTCGTCCTCGTACACCATCTGCATGAAGTTCTGTGCCACACCCACATTTGCGCGGTTGCAGGTGACGATGACGCTGTCGAACGCATCGGCATAGCGCGCGCACAGCTCGTAGGTGCCGTCATTCGAGCGGTCGTCGCAGATGCGCAGCGTCACGTCCACATCCTCCTGGTCGAGAATGCTCTCGATCTGGTCGCGCACCCACGCGGCACCGTTGTACGTGGCCATCATGACCAGGACCCGGGGGAGATTGTTTTTGTCCGTACGACTCCATGCCATGCGGTCACGTCCCGTTCGTTTGGTGTAAGGTTACTTCTGCTCCACCCATGATACCCTTGCCCCTCCCCCCGTTGACCGCTCACACAAGGAGCGCACGTTGTCGAAGTCTGTCGCGAAGAACACCGTCTACAACAGCATCCGAACGCTCTCCAACATGCTGTTCCCCCTCATCACGTTCCCGTATGTGACGCGCGTGCTTCTCGCCGAGAATCTGGGCAAGGTAGACTTCGCGGTGTCGTTCGTGTCGTACTTCTCGCTCATCGCAGCGCTCGGCATCACGAACTACGCGACGAGGGAAGGCGCCGGACTGCGCGACGACCAGCATCGGTTGAATCGGTTCGCCTCGGAGGTCCTCACCATCAACTGCGCCTCCACCGTCCTTGCTTACCTGCTGCTCGTCATCAGCGTCATCGCGTGGCCCCACCTGCACGGATACGCCGCACTCATCGCCATCCAGTCCGTCACCATCATCGGCAACACCATCGGCATGGAGTGGCTCTACAACGTGGAGGAGGATTATGGCTACATCACCGTCCGAACTGTCCTCGTCCAAGTCATCGCGGGCGTATTCCTCTTTGTGGCCGTGAGGAGACCTGAGGACTACCCCCTCTACGCGGCGGTACTCGCCATCCAGAGCACGGGTGCAAACATCTTCAACCTCATCCGTTCGCGCAGATACGTACGCGTGCGCCTCGTCTGGCACTTCGACCCGCGGCCACATCTCGTGCCCATGCTCATCCTCTTTGGCAACGCCCTCGCGGTCACCGTGTACGTCAACATCGACATCACGTTCCTCAGCGCCCTGCGCACCGACTACGAGGTGGGCATCTACGGGACCGCCGTCAAGGTGTATAAGATGGTGAAGCAGTTCCTGTATGCGGTCGTCACGGTGTCGCTCCCGCGCCTTTCGTACTACAAGGCCAACGGCAAGGATCGCGAGTACCTGGACCTGCTCGCGAACGTCGCGCACGGCCTACTTATCACGGTGCTTCCCGCCGTGTTGCTGCTTGCCCTCCTTGCGGACTACGTCATTCTCATCATCGCGGGAGAGTCCTTCATGGACGCGGTCGTGCTCCTGCAAATACTCTGCTTCGCCCTGCCGCCCGCCATCCTGGCGACCTTCGCGACGAACTCCATCCTGCTACCCCATAAGGGCGACGCGCTGGTGCTGCGCTCGACCGTCGCTGGGGCCATCGCAAACACCGTGCTCAACCTTGCGGCAATCCCGCTGTGGGGCGCCGCTGGCGCAGCCGTCACCACGGCCATCGCCGAAACCATCGTGCTCGTCTCGGCACTCGGTTATGGGCGATCGCTCGTCGACTACCGCGCACTGATACGCACGCTGCTTCCCAGCGCCCTCGCCACCATCCTCGGACTCGCCCTCATGGTCGGATGTCACCTGCTTCTCCGGCGACTCCTCGGTCCGTCCATCTGGTCGTTCTTCGTCATGGGCTTCGCGCTTGTCGTGGTCTACGGGCTGACGCTTGTCGCGACCGGCGACACGCTCGTCCAACGGCTGACCGCACGGATTCGCCCACATGCGCAAGGCAAGGAGTAAGGAGAAGGGATGCTCTCGCTCAAAGAAATGCTCTCGTTCGAAGGGACGCTCGCGCAGGCCACGCGCTGGGTCATGCTGAAGGCATTGTGCCCCACCGTGTATCGCCTCTCGGCACTCGCGCCGCTGAATCCGCGGAAGGTCATCTTCTTTGACCAATACTATGAGACCATGCCCGACAGCTTTACCCTTCTCTACGAGCAGCTTGAGGCAGACGACTCGATTGAAGTCTCGTTCTACTCATTGGGACAAGGAAGCGTGAGCCCACTCGAGCTTCTCGTCCGCAACATCGCCTTTAGCCACCGCTGCGCCACGGCGAGCGCGGTCTTCCTTCGCCACGGCTCGTCGCTTCTCAGCGGCCTTCCGATGCGAAGGGAAACCCAGCTCATACAGGTATGGCATGGCTGTGGTGCCTTTAAGCGATTCGGCTCGAGCCTCCTCGATGTCATGGACGAGGCGGCGCGGCGCGACCGGAAGCGCTTCCCCATCTTTGGCAACACCACCCTCGTGCCGATCAGCAGCGAAGAGGTGCGCTGGGCCTACGCCGAGGCCATGGACATCCAGGACCCGCAAAGCGTGGTGCTTGCCCTCGGCGTGAGTCGCACCGACCGCTTCTACGACGAGGCCTTTCTCGAGTCGGCGCGCGAGCGCGTGGCACAAGCCGTTCCGGGCATCGGGGAACGGAAGATCCTGCTCTACGCACCGACGTTTCGCGGAGAGCCGGACCGACCCGTCCCGCCCCGCGAGCTGGACGTCGAGGCTCTCTGCAAGTGCCTGAGTGGCGACTATGCACTCCTCATCAAGCATCATCCGTTCATCAAGGAGCGACCCGCCATACCCGAGGGCTGTCGCGACTTCGCCTTCGACGTGTCCGACGACCTGGTCATCGACGAGCTCATGTGCGCAGCCGACATCTGCGTCACGGACTATTCTTCGCTCATCTACGAGTACTCGTTGCTGCTCAAGCCAATCGCCTTCTTTGCCTACGACCTCGACGAGTACCTAGACCAACGCGGGCTGTATTATCCGTACGACGAACTGACCCCCGGTCCCGTGTGCAAGAGTACGGCCGAACTCGTCGATTATGTGTTGCACGTGGACGAGCGCTTCGACGCGAACGCCGTTCAGGCGTTTAGGGACCGCTTCATGGCCAGCTGCGACGGACACGCGACCGAGCGCACCATCCGCTTTATGAAGGATCATCTGCCCCACGCGTAGCCACCGGGAGTCGGGCGCCTATCGGGTCGGCGCCCATCGAGTGCGCCACGATGCGCGGGGACAACATCACCCTTGCAGTATCGCAATCGTCCGGGCGAGACCTTCCCGCAGGTCGTAGCGCGCCTCCCAGCCCGTCTGACGCACGCGGGAGGCATCGAGCAGGGCCTTCGTCGCCGTGGAATACCCCTTGCGCTCCGTCTCGTCGGGCAGCTCGAACGTCACCTGCGTCCCCGCAATGCCCGCAATCGTCCGCGCAAGGTCTGCCAGCGCCACGTCCGAGCGCTCGTCAGCTAGGTTGTACGCCACGCCCGGTTCGCCATGAGCCAAGACATGCAGGAGTCCCGCGACCACGTCCGCGACGTAGAGGTACGAATACGTCTGGGTGCCCTCGCTCTTGAGCACGATGTCGTGCGCTTCCACTCCCCGGTGGATGAACTGCGAGATGGCCTTCGTGTCTGACGCCAGCAGCGTAGGACCGTAGGTGCGGGGAAGGCGCGGCAGATAAACACTTACGCCACGCTCGGCGGCATACGCCTGGCACAGTGCCTCACCGCAGCGCTTCGACTCCGGATAGCCAGCTCGCAGCGTGTTGCAGTCCAGATAGCCGCAGTAATCCTCCGAGAAGCGCTCCACGTCGCCGCGATTCTCTCCGTAGACCTCCACCGAGGAAGCGAAGACGAACCGTGCGGGCTCCTCCGGCCGTGCGCAGGCATACTCCAGCAAGTTCATGAGGCCGATGACGTTGGACGCGACCGTTCCCACGGGTTCGGTCGCATACGCGCGGGGGTGGGTCGTGCTCGCCAAGTGAACCACAACGTCGGCCTGTTCTGCCGGTTTGCTTCCCGGCACGCCCACGTCGAGCTCCTCGAACGAGAACGCGGTGTCCTCGAAGTACGGCAACCGCTCGCGCGCCTTTCGCTCACTTCGACCCAAGGCCAGCACGCGCGCGTCCACGAGGCGGCGCGCACGGGCGTGCATGAGCACGTCAACGAGAAAGGTCCCGATCATGCCCGTAGCCCCCGCCACGGCGATCGTCGCGCCATCAAGACACGACCAGTCGGCCTGGTCCGCCACCCGATCGAGGTCCTCCAGATACGCCTCGCTTCTCAGCCTGTCCATGCCGCCTCCTACTTGAGCCATGAGTCCTCGTCCTGCGCAAGATACGCCTTGAACATCTCCAGGTCATCCTTCGTGGTGAGCTTGATGTTCTTGTCGGAGCCGTCGGCGAAGTACAGCCGATGTCCCAGCTCCACCATCATGGTGTTCGTGTAATGCGAGCCGTAAATGCCGACCTCGCGCTCGAAGGCCTCGTGGTACGCGCTGTCGAGAAGGTCGAAGCGGTACGCCTGCGGCGTGGAAACGCGCCGGAGCGTCTCGCGCGGGATGAACTGGGTCGTGGTTTGCGGGTCATCGGACGACACGACGAATATCTGCTCGTTGTAGGGCAACGACGTGACCGCATTGCCGTGCTCGCGAGCAACGCGCAAGACGTCCGAGAGCACACGCGGCTCCACGAGTGGCCGAATCCCATCGTGGATGACGACGAGGTCGTCAGGCGCCGCGACACCCTCAAGACGGTACACGCCGTTGCGGATGGACTCCTGGCCCGTTGAGCCGCCCGGCACCACGTCCATGAGCTTGTCGATGCCAAACTGGCGCGCATATACGTTGACGACCTCGAACCACCCCTCGATGCACACGACCACGATGTGGTCAATCTCTGGCTGGCGCTGGAAGCTCTCCAACGTGTAGACGAGCACGGGCTTGTCATGCACGTTGATGAACTGCTTGGGGATGTCCTGCCCCATGCGCGACCCAGACCCACCTGCTATGATGACGGCATATGTTGCCATAAGGATTTCCTCCTATCACATACGTGCCTACACAATGGCCGAGACGCACGAACACCAAAAGCTGCCCAGCAACACGACCACCATGCAAACCAGAATCGCACAGTTGTACCACAAAGCACTGACGCGCGGCCGCTCGCCCATGAGCCCCCATCGACTCGGACCCACAAACGCCAGCAGCGGGTAGATCATCGGCAGCAGATAACGGCGCTGCACGCCGTGTATCTCCGCAAGGCCGACGGGCGTGAACTCGAAGTAGAGGGCCGTGACGATCATCACGAAGACGCCGGAGCACAGGATGAAGCTCACGACGCCCGGCACGATGCCCAATTGTTGCTCGGAGTCCTTGTCGGTGAGCGTCGTGAGGGCAAGCAGCGCCCAGATCACCGCCGTGAAGGGCCAAGGCGCACGCGGCAGGTAACCATAGCTCGTCAGGAGCCCCGGCGACGCCTCCACGGAGAGGAACCCGCTCACGAGGTTGTGGCCCTCGACGTCAGGCGCGCCGCCCTCCATGGCGAGGGGCGGCAGGACAAACCGCGCGAACGTCTGGGCGTACTCCAAGGGATGCGAGAGGATGTAGGCTACCTGTGCTCCAGGATCGACTTCTCCGCCGCGAGCGTCCCCGGTCCCCATCCCCGACATGAGCCGGGGCACCAGCCACACGCCTAGCGTCGCGAGGGCCGAGACAACAATGACGGCGCGATATGCGCGGGCAAAGCGCCTGCTTGGGAAGCGCGCGTCAGGTATGAGGAGGCACAGGAACATAAGCGGGAAGTACACCACGCGGGGCAGCATCCCGACGAAGAGCGCCCCGAGCATCCGCAGCAGGGACGCAGCACCGACCTTGACGCTCCCCTGCATCATCCCCACCAACGAGGCGAACCCATAGAGGCATAGCGAGAGCAGCCAGTACGAGTATCCGAGCTCCGCCGCAAGGAAGACCGACGTCGGCAGCAGCGCGATGACCCCATAGAGCATCTTGCCCCCTCGCAGCTTGCGCATGCCGAGGTACGTCACGACGGAATAGAAGAGGCCACCCGTCAGGCGCATGAGCAGTAGCGTACGCGAGAATGAGAACCCCAAGGCGCCGCATGCCGCCATCACCAATGCATAGGGCACGTACTCGATGCCGGTGAGATACGTCAGCGGACTCTTAGGCCGCTCTATGGTGCCCGCCTCCTGCCCGTCGCGAACGTCGAGCGCGTCCTCGCGCGCATCGATCGCGGCAAGCATACGACCGTCATCGACCTCGAACGGCTCGGTGGCGATGATCGCCTGATCGGAAGAGCTCGTCTCGACGGGTCCCTCCCAGTCCGCGATGCGCGCGATGTTGCGGTAGTGGACACCGACGTCCCACCCCACCTCACGCACCGAGAAGGACCACGAGAAGAGTGCGGTGACGCACAGGACGACCACCAGATAGAGACGCTCCGGCTTGGTGGCCAACCAGTCGCGACACACGACGAACATGCCCCCCAGGAAGCATGTGACCGCGAAGAAAGCGAACCAGAAGCGATTGAACCAGCCACCCGAGCTAAAGGACCCACGCACGTGCCCGGCAACGAAACATATCGCGAGCGCGACGACACAAGACGCGACGATCAGGAGCGCGAGCTGCACCACACGAGCGCCCGTCGACACGGACTCTTGGCGCGAGCCCTCGACCCGCCTCATGTGCTTGGGACCGGTATCCATCGCTTCGCCCCCATCGACTCGTCACCGCGTCGTATGAGCATACCACGGCGATGGGCCGGACGGACGTGCCGCGTTAGCGATCGGCGTACATCCGCTCGTAGTAATCCTGATACGCACCGCTCGTGACGTGCTCCACCCATGCGGGATTGTCGAGGTACCAGCGGATGGTCTTGACGATGCCCTCCTCATAGGGGGTCTCGGGATACCAACCGAGCTCAGCGCGAATCTTGTCCGGGGCCATGCCGTAACGGCGATCGTGTCCCGCGCGGTCAGTGACGTAGGTGATGAGACCCTCGTTGACGTCCTCGTCACCCGTCACCTCCCGCACCTGCGCGATGATGGTCTTGACGATGTAGATGTTCGCGCGCTCGTTGTGGCCACCCACGTTGTACACCTCGCCGAGGCGACCGTCGCGCACCACCATGTCGATGGCCTTGCAGTGGTCATCCACATACAGCCAGTCGCGCACGTTGAGGCCATCTCCGTAGACGGGGAGCGCCTTATGGTGCAGGGCGTTGTTGATCATGAGCGGGATGAGCTTCTCGGGGAACTGGTAGGGACCATAGTTGTTCGAGCAGCGCGTGATGACCGCAGGGAAGCCATAGGTGTCGTGATACGCCTTGACGAAGAGGTCGGCTGAGGTCTTCGACGCACTGTAGGGACTGTGCGGGTTGAGCGGCGTGTCCTCGCGGAAATAGTCCGTGTGCGCGGGATCGGCAGGGCTGCCGTTGGCGTTGAGCGCTTCGGGGATGGCCAGCGAGCCATACACCTCATCCGTACCCACCTGCAGATACCGATGCGCTCCGAAACCACCCTCACCGTCGTCCCATGCGGCACGGCAGCAGTTGAGGAGATTCACGGTACCCATCACGTTCGTATCGGCAAAGATGCCCGGGTTCTCGATCGAGCGGTCCACGTGGCTTTCGGCCGCAAAGTTGATCACGTAGTCGGGATCGTGCTCGGCGATCACCTTAGCCATCGCCTCGGCATCCCGGATGTCCGCATGCACGAAGGTGTAGCGCGGGTCGCCCTCCACGTCGCGCAGATTCTCGAGGTTGCCCGCATAGGTCAGCGCGTCCACGTTGATGACCTGCGCGTCGGCATGCTTGCGCAGCACGTAGAGAACGAAGTTCGAGCCGATGAACCCGGCGCCGCCGGTCACGAGATAGGTTGCCATACAGACTCCTCGCATGGGTTGAGAAACAATTCTTAGCTAGTTTACGCGCCGAGCCGCAAGGCCGGGTGAATCCATGGAACAAACAGCACGCTTCGGCGGGCTACGACGATCGGCGCGCCCGATCCTCCGCGAAGGCCTTTGCGCACTCCAGCTCCCAGGCACGTCGACCCGCCTTGACCTCGGTGTCGAGAATGATACCCACGGCGACGAAAAGCGCCGCCAGGATTCCGAAGCCCATGGCGAGAAACGCCGTGGGGAAGCGGGCGACGAGTCCCGTGTGCCGAAACTCATACACCACCGGCAGACCAAGCGCAAGGCAGATGACAAGGAAGACCGTCGCCAGAAGTAGGAAGAACGGTAGCGGGCGATAGTCCTTGAAGAGCGAGGCGATCATGCGCAGCACCTTGAGTCCGTCCGAGACGGTATTGAGCTTCGAGACGCTTCCCTCTGGACGGTCCCGGTAGGTGATGGGAACCTGCTCGATGCGCCAGCGCTTGTCGACAGCGTGGATGGAGAGCTCGGTCTCGAGTTCGAATCCCGGTGAGAGGACCGGATACGTGCGCACGAAAGGTCGGCTCATAGCCCGATAGCCCGTCATGACGTCGGCATATTCGAAGCCATACAGCACCTTGATGAGCCACCGCACCAACCCGTTGCCAAAGCCATGGAACTGCCGCTTGTTCTCGGCCCCATACGTACCGTTGGAGAGCCGGTCCCCTACCACGTGGTCCGCTCTGCCTTCCAGCACCGGGCGGACGAGGTCGGGCGCCGCCTCTGCGGGGTAGGTATCGTCGCCGTCCACCATGAGGTAGCAGTCTGCGTCAATGTCGCGCAACATCTGCCGCACCACGTTGCCCTTGCCCTGACGAGGCTCGTCCCGCACGAACGCGCCATGCGAACGCGCCACCTCCGCAGTGCGATCGGAGCTGTTGTTGTCGTACACCCACACTTCCGCCGTGGGCAGCACCCTGCGGAAGTCATCCACGACTTTGCCGATAGTGAGTTCCTCGTTGTAGCAGGGAATGAGCACGGCGATGGTACCTTGGGGCAAGGAGTCGCCGGCGCACTCAACACCCGCATTTGTCTCTTCGGGACCTTGCATGCTAGCAGCCGTCCAGATATTCCGCGAGCGCCTCACGCCATGGACGCATGCCGTTTCCGATGGTCGCTTCCAGCCGTGCGTTGCGCAACGACGAGAACGCCGGGCGATCCGCCGACTCGGGATGCATACGCTTCCAGTCCGCCGAGGTGCAGCGCTTCACCGTACACGAAGCACCAGCGAGCTCAAACGCCGCCTGAGCGAGGTCTGCCCACGAGCAGGTCCCCTCATTGGTGCAGTGCCACACCCCGTATTCCTCGCTTTGGGCAATCCGCAGCAGCTGACGCGCGAGGTCGGTCGCAGAGGTGGGGTTGCCCAGTTGGTCGTCCACCACCGTCACCTCGTCGAAGCGGTCTGCGAGCGAGAGCATCGTGCGCACGAAGTTCTTGCCTTCGCCATAGAGCCACGCCGTGCGCACCACGTGCGTGTGCAGGTTTGCCGCAAGGGCAAGCCCTTCCCCTGCGAGCTTCGAGCGACCATAGGCAGAGATAGGCGCAGGCACGTCTGTCTCCACGCGCTCGCCGGGTTCGTTGCCAGGAAACACGTAGTCCGTCGAGACATGCACCAGCGTCGCACCACAGGCGGCGCAGGCACGTGCGAGGTTCATGGGACCGAGGGCGTTCGCGGCAAACGCCGCAGGGAAGTCCGTCTCGCAGCCGTCCACGTTCGTGAACGCCGCACAGTTGTAGACAACCTCATAGGGGCCATGCGCTGCAAACCAAGCGTCGACCGACGCCGCATCACTGATGTCGAGGTCCGCGAGGTCGACCCAATCGGCCCCATCCGGTCCGAGCTCCGCCCTGAGCGCTCGTCCAAGCTGTCCGTTGCATCCCGTTACCAAAACACGCATGCTCGCAGTCCTTTACAACTCGAAGCTCTTCTCGGGCACAAACCGTCCTTCGGCGACCTTGCGCAGGTGCGCGCCGTAATCGCTCTTGCCGTAGCGGTCTGCGCACTCAAGGAGCCTCTCGCGCGAGACCCAGCCGTTGCCGAACGCAATCTCCTCGGGTACCGAGACGGGCAGGTCTTGCGCGCGCTCAACCGTGCGCACGAACTGCGACGCCTCAAAGAGGCTCTCCATCGTCCCGGTATCGAGCCAGGCAAAGCCGCGGCCCAGCGTGATGACGTCAAGCTCACCACGGCTGAGGTAGCGCGCGTTAAGGTCGGTGATTTCGTATTCGCCACGCGCGGACGGTTTGACCGCCTTCGCCTCCGACACGACACCTGCGGGGTAGAAGTACAGACCGGTGACGGCATAGTTGCTCTTTGGTTGAGCCGGCTTCTCCTCAATGGAAATCGCATTGAAGTCCTCATCGAACTCCACCACGCCAAAGCGCTCGGGATCGTCCACGTGGTATCCAAATACCGTCGCCCGACCCATGTCGGCAGCCTTTGTCGCAGACCTCAGGCGCTTGCCAAGGCCGTTGCCATAGAAGATGTTGTCGCCGAGGACCATGGCACAGGGACCGTCACCCACGAATTCCTCCCCGATCACGAATGCCTGTGCGAGGCCATCCGGCGAGGGTTGCACCGCATACGAGATGCTCACGCCGAAGTCGGTGCCGTCACCGAGGAGGCGCTCGAAGTTGGGCAGGTCCTGCGGAGTGGAGATGAGCAAGATGTCGCGGATGCCCGCGAGCATGAGTGTGGAAAGCGGGTAGTAGACCATGGGCTTGTCATACACCGGCAGCAGCTGCTTGCTAGTGACGGTAGTAAGCGGGTAAAGCCGAGTACCGGAACCGCCGGCGAGGATGATGCCCTTCATGAAAGACCTCTCTGGAAGCTTGACATCAGTACAAAAGCCATTATGACACGTCGGGGCGTAGTTTGCGCGTTCTGGTATGCTCAGAGTGTTCGTTTCGTAGATGTGGGTGATCGGAACGCCCGTGCTCGCGGCGCGTCGGCCCGTTCGCTTCGCCCTGCACGTCTGGAGGGAGCCGCGTGAAAAGGGCAAGGCAAGGGGCTACACCAGCATTCTGCGCACTAACCTCGCTGCTCGCCTGCCTGTATGCGGAGTGCGCATACGAGGCGTCAATGACAGAGCGGACGGGAATCGCCGTGGGCGTGTTCTATGGGCAGATCACGCTGGGATCAGCCGTACGCCTCGCCCTTGGCACCTTGGCACTCACCTGCGCGCTCGTGCTGATGGCGCGGAGCAGACGCTTCCTTCCGTTGGTCTATCGATTCCGATGGCCCCTGGCGCTTGGGCTCATCTGCCTTCTCGTCCTTGCCGAGATGAGCGGGTCCTCCCTCGCGATGTGGGGGGCCACGCTCGGCGAGACTCCTTACCAAGGCACGCTCCTCGGCGTCCCTCGGGGCATTCGCAGCGATGAGTGGCTCCTGCTCACGCCGTTCTCGTTCTCGCAAGTCGCCACGGGAGCGCATGCCGTCTCGGACGTCATACGCGGAACCGCCACCGACGTCACCATGGTACATGCCCAACCTGCATGGTGCATCGCGACCGCGTTCCGCCCGTTCCTATGGGGGTACTTGGTACTGGGCGCCTCACGCGGCCTCTCGTTCTTTTGGAGCGCGCGTGCCGTGCTGCTCGTCATGGTGAGCTTCGAGTGCCTGAAGCTCGTCGCCGACGGCCGGCGCCGGCTCGCGGCCTATGGCGCAATCCTCGTGGGATTCTCACCCATCGTGGAGTGGTGGTTCGCAGTGAACGGTACGGCAGAGCTCTTCATCTTTGGACAAGGACTGGTGTTGACGTTGCACTACCTCCTACGGAGTGACTCAGCACCGAAGCGCTGGGGGCTCTCCGCCTTGCTCGCATGGCTGCTCGGCTGCTACGCGCTCATCGTGTATCCTGCCTGGCAGGTACCCCTCGCCTACACGTTCGGCGCTCTCGGGGTGTGGGACGTGACGAAGTGGGTACGCGAGAACCGAGGGGCTCTTGGCACGCAGCTGCGAGCGCTCCTGCCACCCGTTTGCACCTCCCTCGTTGTAACCGTCGC
Organism: Atopobiaceae bacterium; assembly: GCA_017533825.1. Lineage (GTDB taxonomy): Bacteria > Actinomycetota > Coriobacteriia > Coriobacteriales > Atopobiaceae > RUG440. The sequence goes on from JAFWIE010000077.1 coordinate 139,979, forward strand.
GGGCGTCTCCGCCTCGGTCGTGGGGGCATGGGATGCCCTGCAGGCGGTGGCGCAGACGGTGTATCCCGGCAACTTCATGCAGTCGGGAGGGGGCCTTCTACAATGGTATGCAAACACCAGCACCACCTTGTTATGCGCCCTGTTGCCCGACCAGTTCTCTCCCAATGTGAGCGAGGCATCGGCGTTCTTCTCCTTGTTCCCGCTAGGCATCCTCGGCGCACTTGCGTTGCTCGCCCGTCAGGCACGCACGCACCAGGTCGATGGGTGCCTCCTCGCCCTCACCTGTGCCTACGGAATCCTCATCTGGCACGGTATATGGGGCCTTCCGCCCCTGCTCGGCAAGCTCACGCTCCTCAACCGCGTGCAGACGGGCCGGTTGCCCATGGCGCTCGGCTACCTTGACGTCGCCCTCCTCGTGCGCATCGTCTGCATCGCCGGACATCCCAAGGAGCACGCCGCATTCGCGCGTGCTCGGCACCTCAACACCCCGCAACGTCCACCCCGTTGGAGCTCGCTTGCCGCCCTCGGCACATCGTGCCTGCTCGCCGGAGTGCTCGCGTTTGCCGCCTGCCAGAGCAGGCCCAACCTCATGGGAGCTCGTGAGGCCCTCTACCTCTGGCTTGTCCTCACCACCTGCTTCGTACCCCTCTTGCTCCCCCGTCACTTCTACGAGCGCGATTGCAAGACACAACCCGATACGCTCGACGCTTCCATGCGCACACAGGATGCTTGGCTCATGGCAAGCGCGACCATCGTGCTCGTCGCCGGCCTGTGCGTCAACCCTTGGCAACGCGGCGCCGACGCCTTGCTCCAGAGCTCGATGCTTCGTGAGGTTAGCCGCATCACACAGGAGAATCCGGACGCTCTTTGGATCACAGACAACGCAACGCTCGGCCAGGCATGCGTAAGCGTGGGGGCACCCACCATCAATAGCGTTAACGTGTATCCCGACCTCGAGCGTTGGCGCACACTCGATCCGAACGGCACCTATGAGGAGAACTACAATCGCTTTGCTCACATCTCCCTCACGCCCGGACTCGCCACCAGCTTCGAGAATCCGACGCGCGACACGTTGAACGTCACCATCACCCCCGAAGACGCCCTCAAGCTCGGCGCGACCTACTGGCTCTCCTCAAGCGACCTGGCGGCATGGAGCACGGACAAGGTGCGGTTCGAGCTGGTCCAACCCATCGGCGGGTTCAGACTCTACAAAATCGAGGCCGCGACGGCATAGTGAACTGCACCCCCGAATTTGGACTGAGAAATGAAGGTCCGAGTTCGGGAGGTGCAGTTTGTTTTGAAGAAGCACGGTTTGGAAAAGCGCGAGAAGGCTGTGAGACTGATCGAGCAGGGGTACGGCAAGGCCTCGCTGGCA
>JAFWIE010000129.1 GCA_017533825.1 Atopobiaceae bacterium
GGACGCAGGTCCCCGCACGAGGCGGGGCGCCACGGTCGGGCATGGCGGGCGCTGCGCCGGCGCGGCGGGACGGGATGTGGGAGGGGGCCGTGCCGCGCGTGCGGGGATGCGCGTTCTGAATGACGGCCCACGCTGTGGGCCTCGCCGCGTTACCCGAAGCCACGCCACCCATGGGGTCGGGTAACACGCGAACATGGCCTCTGGCCTGCCAGTTATGCCTCCCTGTTACCCGTTACCGTTCCTCAGCGACCCGATCGTGACGGAAGGTTCGCGTCGTGAACCCCCACGCACGCTGCGTGGGGCGTGTCGGTAACGGGTAACGTGGCGTGCATGCCCCGCCATCGGGCCGCGTGTCCATTGTGGCGTTGCTTCGTATTTCGACTTTGTAGGAAAAAATGAGAAAAGCGTAAATCGTACGGTCCGTATGAGCCCTAATGCGACGATTGTCCGCCCAGCGCCCTGCGCACCATGGTCGCTCCCGAACGCTTGGGCGAACTCGCACGCCCACACACCGTGACGACGGGCCTCAATAGGTGTCCTCGGTTGATGGGTCAGTGTATTCCGGCCAGCCCGTGAACAGTAACAGCGGTTTCACAGGCCAAGAACGACACCACACGGCCTCTTTGACACTCGTGCGGACAGCTGCTAGTGTTGTTGTTTACCAGAACACTTCAGGGACCCGCCGGCCACTCGTCCGCGAGCGCACGCTCCTACGACTCCATCAAGCTGCTGGTGAAGAAGGTCTACATCGACAGCACCATCGCGGGCCTTGGCATAACCAACTGCAACTACTGGTTCAACGCATTCTCGAACTGCACCGAGGTGCGAGGATTCGAGAACCTCAGTGACATGGCTAGTGCGAACCAGATGTTCTCCAGCTGCACCTCCCTGGAGACGATCTACGCTACCTCTTTCAGCAACTCGGGGCTCTCGGGCTCGCTCATGTTCACCGGTTGCACCAGGCTCGTCGGCGGGACGGACGGCTTCGTGCCGTCCCAGACCAGCGGCGCATCGGTGTGCAAGCTTGGCGCGGGCGGCGTGCTCACGGACCCGAACAACGACGCCCGCACCTGGTTCTGGGCGCGCTACTACGCCGACGGCGAGGGCGTGCTTACAGCCGCCTCCACGCCGGATGCCACGCGCGAACTCGTCGCGAGCGGGCACATCTGCGCGATCGGCAAGTACGTCGGCCTGGGCTTCACGCCCTGGGACGGCATGACGGGTCCGACGCACCGGCAGTACCTCACGAGCGCGACGTTCGCCTCGGACATGGCCACGTTCTCGTACCTGAACCTGAACTACCTGTTCTACAGCTGCACGAACCTGACAAGCGTCTCCGGCCTGGGCAACCTGTCGGGCGTGCGCTCCATGCGCTACACGTTCTCGGGATGCTCGCACATGACGACGATCTACGCGGACGCGACCTGGGCGCTACCTTCGAGCGGGATCACGGGCTCTCAGTGCTTTTATAGCTGCCGGGCGCTTGTCGGGGGGAACGGAACCGCATGGTCGAGCTCGAACGTCGGGTACACGTACATGAGGATCGACCGGGCTGGACAGACGGGGTACCTGACGGCGGCATGACCGGCTGTCTACCGAACTAGGAGGCAAAACTCATCGCCGGCCCCGGAAATGTGCCACGTGATTCTCGTCGCGGCCGCCACCAGCTTGGCGTCATGTGACACGAGCAGGAGCGCGGCGGGGTACGCGGCGAGCATACGTTCCAGGGCTACGGTCGAGCCGAGGTCAAGGTGATTCGTAGGCTCGTCCATCACGATGAGCTCGGGCCTGTCAAGGATGCCCAGGGCGAGCATGAGCTTGCGCATCTCCCCGGGACTTATGGTGTCACCCTCCAGGATGCGTTCGGGCTCCGAGTTGAGCTGTGCCACGATGGAGAGTGCGCGGCCTCGGCGGACGTCCGGAAGGTCACTCAGGGTGGCGAGGGCGGCGCGCTTGTCCGCCTCGCTGGGTTCCTGGGGGATGTAGAGCGTCCTCGTTCCGTCTGGAAGGCGGCCGACGACCTGCTTGATGAGCGTCGTCTTGCCGGTGCCGTTGTCGCCGACGAGTCCGATGTGGTCGGTATTGCCGATGTGCAACGCGGGCACGCTCAAGGTGGCGTCGCCGAGGGCCAGCGTCTGCGGTTCCATGCGCAGGAGCACCCTTCGCCTGCTGGGTGCGGCGTCGAGCCACACGTCGGCGTCGTAGCGCTTCTCCACATGCGTTGCCGCAAGTCTTGCCTCGGCCGTCGCAAGCCTGGCCTCCATCCTCGACGACAGCCTTCCCGCTTTGCCGTCCTGGCCGGAGACCACGGCGATGCGCTTCTTGCAGCGAGCGTCGCTGTCGTGCTTGCCCACGCCCTTGAGGCTGCGCTTTCCCGCCGAGCGGGACGCCTCCTCGCGGCGGCGAATGGCCTCGCGCTCGATCCGGGCCTTCTCCCTGCGGGCGACCTCGCGCGCGTGGACGGCGCTCGCACGCTCGAGCGATGCCTGGCC